>JANWYJ010000021.1 GCA_025055115.1 Gemmata sp. | reverse complement strand
GGTTCCCGGCCGTGTTCTGTGAATCAGCCGCAGGAAACGCTGCGAATTGGCACCTCGTCCCGCTGTGTCGTGGATCTCCTGAAACGCTATGCGGTCCTGAACGAAGGCAGCGCGGGGAAACGCTTCACCGACGCCATCTTCGAACTCGACCGCCACTCCGTGGCCGCTGTCCTCCGGGGCCTGTTCACCGCCGACGCTACGGTGGCGAATTACGGGGAGAAGTCGCAGTTCGTCAGTCTCGAATCCTGCTCCCTGGAATTGCTTCAGACGGTTCAACTGCTGCTTCTGGGCTTCGGGATCAAGGCGAAACTCTACCGCAATCGTCGGGCCATCGGGCAAACCACGGCATGGCTGCCCGACGGCAAAGGCGGGATGCGGGAATATCCGGTCCAGCAACTGCACTCCCTGCGCATCAGCCGCAGTTCCCGGCTTCTCTTCGAGGAGGAGATCGGCTTCCTTCCCGAAAGTCCGAAACAGGAACAGTTGAGAAACCTCAACCGCGAGGTGACCGCTTACGCCGACCGGCTCGAAGACCCGGTCGCCGAGCTGGAATTCCTCGGCGAGCAGCCCGTGTACGACCTCACCGAGCCGGAAACGCAGCACTTCATCGCCAACGGCCTCGTCGTGCACAACTGTTCGGAGTACATGTTCCTCGACGACACCGCGTGCAATCTGGCGTCGTTGAACCTGCTGAGCTTTTACGACACCAAGGCCGGCAAGTTCGACATCGAAGCCTACCGCCACGCCGTCCGGATTTGGACGATCGTTCTCGAAATCAGCGTCTTCATGGCGCAATTCCCCAGTCCCGCGGTGGCGCAGAAGTCCTACGATTTCCGGACCCTGGGCTTGGGTTATGCCAATCTGGGGGCATTGTTGATGGTGCAAGGCATTCCTTACGATTCGCCCGAAGGCCGGGCGCAATGTGGAGCCTTGACGGCCATCATGCATGCGGCAGCGTATGCCACCAGCGCGGAAATGGCCGCGGAGTTGGGGCCGTTCCCCCGCTTTCAGGCGAACCGCGATCATATGCTACGCGTCATTCGCAATCACCGCCGCGCGGCTTATAACGCTGATCCCGCGGAATATGAAGGTCTGACGATCTTCCCCGTGGGTATCGACGCCCGCTACTGCCCACCCGAGTTGCTAGCCGCCGCTCGTCGCGAATGCGACCGCATGCTCGAGCTGGGCGAACGATACGGTTACCGCAACGCCCAGGTCACCGTGATCGCGCCGACGGGCACCATCGGCTTGGTGATGGATTGTGACACAACCGGTATTGAGCCTGATTTTGCCTTGGTGAAGTTCAAAAAGCTCGCCGGCGGTGGGTATTTCAAAATTATCAATCAAAGTGTGCCCCCCGCGTTGGCCAAACTCGGCTATGCCCCCTGGCAGATCGACGACATCGTCCGCTACACCCGCGGCGCGGCCACCCTCCACGGCTGCCCGCACATCAACCCGGCTTCCTTAAAAGCCAAGGGGTTCACCGATGAGATTCTCCAGGTGATTGAACAGCAGCTCCCTGGAACATTTGAACTGCCCTTCGTGTTCAATACGTGGACTCTGGGCGAGGATTTCGTCAAAAACACGCTCAAAGTCACCGACGAGCAACTGGCCCATCCGAACTTCGATCTGCTCACCCATCTGGGTTTCACCAAACAGCAGATCGCCGAGGCCAATAGTTACGTTTGCGGCACCATGACCATCGAAGGGGCCCCGCACTTGAAACCCGAGCATCTGCCCGTGTTTGATTGTGCCAACAAGTGCGGCAAAACGGGCAAACGGTTCCTGTCGTGGGAATCTCATATCCGCATGATGGCCGCAGCGCAACCCTTCATCAGCGGGGCCATCAGCAAAACCATCAACATGCCCAACGAAGCCACCGTCGAAGATGTCAAACGGGCTTATATGCTCTCGTGGCAGTTGATGACCAAGGCCAATGCCCTGTATCGCGACGGCTCCAAACTGAGCCAACCCCTCAATTCGGTGGCCGATTCGCCCGAAGCCGCCCTGCTCGCGGCGATTGTTCCCGACGCCGAACCCAAAGCACCACCCGTACAAGTGGCTGAGCGTATCACCGAAAAGATCGTTCACCGCTACATTGCCAAACGCCGCCGTTTGCCCGACCGTCGCGCTGGCTACACCCAAAAAGCTCGCATCGGCAGCCACAAACTGTACATCCGCACCGGTGAATATGAAGATGGCACCCTCGGTGAAATCTTCATCGACATGCACAAAGAAGGGGCTGCCTTCCGCAGTATGACCAACTGTTTTGCCATCGCCGTCAGCCTCGGCTTGCAGCACGGAGTACCGTTGGAAGAGTATGTCGATGCCTTCCTCTTCACCCGCTTTGAGCCGAATGGTATCGTGCAAGGCAACCCTTACATCAAAATGACGACCTCGATCATCGACTATATCTTCCGCGAATTGGCGATCACTTATTTAGATCGCAAAGACCTCGCTCACGTTCTGCCCGAAGACCTCCGCGGCGATGCCCTGCACGACAACGACGACGGCCCCGATTACGACGCAGAGGAAGTGGTCAGCACCCGCACCTTGGATGTCCGAGCCCAACCGCCCACAACCATCGACCATCCGCGGTCGTCGCACGCGAAGCTCGGCAACGGTAGTGGGACAATCGCAGCTCCTGCGAATCGGGATGGTGGTGGAACCGTGGTCAGCCCGGCGATCGCCGCCCGTAGCAGTTACAGCCCGGTCGCCGGCACGCTCTCAGAGCGTATCCGCCAAGCCCGCCAGAAAGGTTATGAAGGCGACCCCTGCCCGAATTGCCAACAATTGACGCTCGTCCGCAGTGGGGCCTGCATGCGCTGTGATACGTGCGGCCAGACGACCGGATGTGGTTAACGAACCCAACAATCAGCTAGTAATCGCAACAACAATCAGCTAATAATCGGAACTGAAGCGGAGCCCTCCGGTGCCCCTGCACCGGAGGGCTCTGACCGGAGGGTTCTGTTTGCTACCAACATGACTGCCCGTGATCGGTGCTGCAGTGGAGCCGGTGGCCCTGCACCGGAGGGTTCTGTTTCGCTACCAGCTTGCATGCGTTTATTGACTTCGGATTGAATGTCGCCCCGGTGACCCTGCACCAGAGGGTTCTGTTTGGCTACCAACCCCTGCACTGGTGCGTGCGCGTGCACATGAGGACTTGTGCGTGGGCATTAGGACCCCAACGACGGAAACCACACTCCATGGTATCGTTCCGCGACCAGTGCGTTCCGGGCACGCCGGGATGATTCGCAGAACGTTACAAGGCGTCCTGCCCTCTGATAAGGCAGTCTGCCCTGTGGAAGTCCTATATTGAAACTGCAGGCCAAAAAATGATGGCTCCCGACGGTGTTAGCACCGTCGGTGATGGTCGCAGGTGGAACTTGAGGGTTACGGCTTAGTAGCGGTCACCCCGGTAGCCGCCGCCACGACGGCTGCCTCCGCCGTAGCCGCCACCGCCACCATAGCCCCCCCCGCCATAGCCGCCGCCACCACCACGGGGGCGTTCTTCGCGGGGGCGGGCTTCGTTGACGGTCAGGCGGCGGCCTTGGTATTCGGCCCCGTTCATGGCGGCCACGGCTTCATCCGCGCCACTGGACATTTCCACAAAGCCAAAGCCGCGGCTGCGGCCGGTTTCGCGATCCACGATGACTTGGGCTTTCGTGACCGTGCCGTATTGGCCGAACAATTGCTCCAGGTCCGCCTGCGTTGTGCTAAACGGCAGGTTACCCACATACAAATTCTTCGTCGACATATCATCCCTCCCCGGAGCGGGGCCAGTCCCGACCGGGAACTCACCAAAACCAGCCGCGCCAGCGCGACTGGGAAGATGGCTGTGAACGAACGACCGCCTGCCGTGGATCACTCACGCGAAGACAAGCACTGGATCGCGTCAAAGTGTCTACTGTCAGTGGGAACGTACTGGAGCAAGTACCCGCTTGAGGAGCTTGAGAGCATGTGCAAAAGGCTTCAAAGCCGACCCGCCGAGTCACTAACCGTGTACGCGAAGACCGTTCACCATCTTCCTCGTCGTCAGGGTCCGCCCCCAACGACTACCTTGACTATACCGGCTGCCCCCAAAAAAGATAGACGAAATTCCCAAAAATCGTCGGGCGGCCGCGGCCCAGGGTGTCTGCCGATCAGACCCATGAAAGCACCCTCGTTGGACGTTTCAACGCCCACGATTTGATTTTGCGAATTGCGAATGATGTACCCCTCGCCCTGCTAGACGAAATTCCACGGGCCGAAGGGGGTTGGCCGCAGCCGTTCAGGCGACACCGGCGGCCTTGCGCCGATTCGCCAGACGGCGGTCCGCAGGCCCAAGGGGGTTGGCCACAGGGTGGTTCCGGTTTATACTAATAGCTTCCGGGCTGCCGGCAAAGCCGCGGTCCGAAGGGGGCCCCAGAAACCGTGTCGGGGGCCAATCATGACTCGATAAGGGGGAAGTGCTTCATCATGCAAATCCTGCGCGTGAGTGATGCCAAGTCCTCGAAGGAGATGTCGTGGCGCTAGTCGATGTGAAAGCATTACTGGAGGCCGGCGTCCACTATGGGCACCGGGCCAGTCGGTGGAATCCGAAAATGCGGCCGTACATCTACGGCAAACGCAACCTGATTCACATTATCGACCTGCGAGAAACCGTCCGAGGATTACTTCGGGCCTATCGGTATCTGTCGCAGGTGGTGGCCAAAGGCGGGTTGGTGATGTTTGTTGGCACCAAGCGCCAAGCCAAAGAGATTGTGGAACGTGAAGCGCAACGTTGTGGCATGCCTTTTGTCAGCGAACGCTGGCTGGGTGGAACCCTGACGAACTATCGGACGATTCGCAATCGGTTGAAGCGATTACAAGAACTCGAAGCGATGTGGCTGCCGGCGGGCGAGAACCCCAACCGCGTCGATTTGAACGCCTATATCGCTGGCCTGATGACGGAAGCCGGCAAGCTCGATCCAGCCAAAGCCCCGGATACCTCCGACATTCGCACCCACTCCAAGAAGATGATTTCCACCCTCAGCCGCGAATTGCTGAAAATTCGTCGGAACCTGATGGGTATTCGCGACATGATCAAACTGCCCGATGCGTTGGTCATCGTCGATCCGAAAAAAGAACACATCGCCGTCAAAGAAGCGCAGCGCATGGGGATTACCACGATTGCCCTCATTGACACCGACAGCGACCCCGACCCGATCGACCTGCCCATCCCCGGCAACGACGATAGCATTCGATCGATTGAAGTGGTCTTGGGGAAATTGGCCGATGCCTGTTTGGAAGGCCGCGCCGCATTGCCACCCGAACAGCAAGCCATTCTGAAGCCCCGGTCATCCCCCAAGGTCGCGGCAGCGGCTGCGGGCCCGCCGGCGGTGCCGGCCCCGGCTACGCCGTCTTCCACCGACACCAAGCCGAGCCCCGCCGCAGCTAGCGAAGCGAACCCCGCGGCCCCGGCGACGGTCAATTAAGAAGTTCCCCGAAGTGTCCGCGACTGAGGAAAGTCGGACCGCGCCGATGCTGGACCACTGGTTCCCGTCGGCGGGTTTGATAGTTTCTACTACGGCACGTTGCTCTGGGAAGTTTTGGGAGAAACTTATGCCCGCCATTACGCCGCAGATGGTCAAACAACTCCGCGATCGCACCGATCAGCCGATGGGCTTGTGTAAACAAGCGCTCGACGAAACCGGCGGCGATATGGACAAAGCCATCGATTGGCTGCGCGAACGGAGTAAAGGCGTCACGGCCAAGCGGGAAGGGAATGAAACCGCCGAAGGCCGCATTGGCGTCTATTACGACAATACGGCGCGAATCGCCGGCATCGTCGAGATGCGCTGCGAAACCGCGCCATCGGCCAAAAGTGATCGTTTCATCGCCCTGGTCAACGACCTGGCCAAACACGCTGCCCAGACTACGGCCACCGACGTCGCCGGATTTTTGGCCGAAAAAACCAGTGCCGGCCCAGGTACCGTCCAAGACCTCATCAACGATGTGATCGGCGTCATTCGCGAAAAGATGGTGCTGCACCGCTTCACCAAGCTCACCGGCCACCTTTACGGTGGTTACATCCACCACGACGGTACCGTCGGTGTTCTGGTGGCCTGTACAGGAACCGCACCGCACGACGAACTACTCCGCGATGTCGCCGCCCACATCGCCGCCCTCAACCCGCCCTATATCACCATCGCCGACGTGCCCACAGAAGTGATGGAAAAAGAAAAGGCTCTGGTGAAAGCGGAGATGGATGCCGACCCCAAAAATGCCGGCAAACCCGCCAACATCCTCGAAAAAGTCGCGGAGGGCAAACTGCGAACCAAACTCGCCGAAATGGTCCTCAGCGAACAACCCATGGCCAACGAAATGAAGTACCCCAAAACCACCGTGGGAGCCGCACTCAAGAAAGCCGGACTCGAACTGGTCCGATTCGTCCGTTTCAAAGTGGGTGCCGTTAATCTGTAGCACCCGCGCCACCGGGATTTCCCAAAGGGGAAAAACTCTCCCCCAAAGGAAGATCTCCCGCAGTTGGGAAAACCCGTTTCTGAGGAGTTTCGCAACCGCCACGGTGACCACGGATGGGATCAACCCCAACCCCAAAACACAACCATTTGAAACAACGTACTAGCAACGACGAACCTACGAGATCACGCTATGCCACACACCGCCAGTGCTTGGAAACGTCTGCGCAAAAACGAGAAACGCCGCCGCCGGAACCGCGCCGCGGCCAAAAAAATCAAACTGCAACGCCGGGCGGCTCTGGCCGCCCTGGCCGGCACCGACGAGGCCCAAAAAGTCGCCGAACTGCGAAAAACGCAAGCCATTCTCGATCGAGCCGCGTCCAAAGGCTACATCCATCCTAATAAAGCGGCTCGGCTCAAATCGCGGCTGATCCAAAAAGCCCGTGCCGCCGCAGCCGCTACGAAGAAATCGTAATCCGCCGCTTCCACCCGCCTGCTCAACTTGCCGCGCGGGTGGATCGCACCCATCGCTGCCGTAGACTTCCACCAGCATCTTGTTGCGGCTCTCACACCCCTTGGGTCAGAACCCGCAGATAGCGGCTCTCTCACACTCCTGGGGCAGAACCCGCAGACCATCCCTAATTCAGATAGTGTCATGGCGAATCAGCCACTCCCCACATACCGACTCCCCCTGCGTGCAACTCTGGCCGGGTTCCGACGCTTCAGCGTCGCGGAATACCACAAACTCATCGAACACGGCATTCTGACGGAAAACGACCACCTCGAACTACTCGATGGCTATCTGGTGGAAAAAATGCCCCACGATCCAATTCACGATGGAACAATCCAGCTTGTCGAAGATGCACTCCGAACTGTGTTACCTTCAGGGTGGTGTCTGCGGATTCAATCATCCCTCACACTCAGTCGGAGCGAACCCGAACCCGACCTGGTGATCGCCCGCGGTGATAAGCGAACGTATCTTCATCGCCACCCAGTAGCCACCGACATTGCCCTGATCGTCGAAGTGTCCAATACCAGTCTCGAGTCCGACCGTGACGATAAGTTGCCGATCTATGCCGCGGAGAATATCCCCGTCTACTGGATTGTTAACTTAATTGATTACCAAATTGAAGTTTACGAGCAACCGTCAGGCCCCTCACTCAGCCCGATCTACGGTACCCACCGCACTTACAAACGCGGCGACTTAGTCCCGTTGCAATTGCCAGGAACCGCACCGGCTACGGTCCCCGTTAATGATTTGCTGCCGTAACCACGTCCATCGCCCCACGAATCACGTCCATCGCCCCTACCATCCGGGTTCTTTTCTTCCGCCAGCGGTTGTTTTATCTTCCGCCAGCGTTTGTTCGCCTCAGCGATTGGCTCTGGTCATCACGTCCAGCCCACCCAGAGTTGACGGGTCAGAATACATTCCGGGGGGTTCTCATTAATGGAGTACCAACGCGAACCCACAGTTGACGGGTCCGAATACATTCCGGGGATAGGTTGTTCCGGCTGTTAGAAAATCTCCTTATGATCCCAAAATCTGCCTGTGATCACCAAATCTCCCTATGATCCCAAAATCTGCCTGTGATCCCAAAATCTGCCTGTGATCCCTGTGGAGGTTGATTCTTATTACACTGCTTGTTTCCTAACTTGACTTGACACTACTTGACTTGAAACTGCTTGGTGCCTGACTTGGTTAGTCGTATTTGAAGAATTCGACGGCGTTGCGGAAAATTGCCAATCCGTCGCCCTCCGATTTCAGGCCGTTGCGAGTCCAATGGGGGTGTTGTGTGGGGAACAGATGCCGGTCGGGATGCGGCATCAGCCCCAGCGTGCGACCAGTGGCATCGCAAATGCCGGCGATGTCGTCTTGAGAACCGTTGGGATTGACGGGATAACCGCCCCGTTGACCGTGGGCATCCACATAGCGGAGAACCACTTGGCCCGCTTGTTCTAAACCCTTGGCAATCCATTCTTTGCGGCAAATGAACTTCCCCTCACCATGCCCGACGGGCACATAGAGACGGTCGATACCCTTCAAAAAGGGACATTTCCCCGGTGTAGCTTGCAAGTAGACCCAGCGATCTTCGTAATGACCGCTATCATTGGCCGCGAGAGTCGCTAGCGGGCCATCTTCATCCGGCGGTAGGAGCAATCCGGCTTTCAAGAGCACCTGAAAGCCATTGCAGATGCCCAGAATGAGTTTGTCCTGATCGCGGAATTGCCGCAGGGCATCGGTGAGAAAGTGTTGCATGTAAAGGGCTTGCACCTTGCCGGCGCCAATGTCGTCGCCGTAGGAGAAGCCCCCCGGCAGAACGAGAATCTGATAGCGACGCAACTGTCGGGGATCGTCGCGCAAAGCATTGAGGTGAACCCGACTGGCCAACCCACCGACCATCTCGAAAGCCACTTGCACTTCGTGATCACAATTGGTTCCTGGAGCCCGGAGAATAAGTGCATGCGGGGTCGCCATGACGAAATTTCCAAGAAGATCGTGGTTTTGGGGTTGACCCGCTTCGAGTCACAACTCACACTTGTTGTAATGTTTGTGTGGCCCAACTGCCAGCGGCGAAGGGTCTTACAAATCATTGACGGCCTCGGTTGTTGGCCTCAACAACCGTCGATCCGCGGAGGAGCCGCGACTACCATTTCCCGGCTCAAACCCTCGTGGCACGAGGGTGAGGTGGCTGTTTCAAAAAAATTTTGCACACGGGTTGACACTTCCACGAGCCGCTCTTATCATTCTGAATGTCGCGGGCAACGATCGGGGCAATAACCCCGAAAGATTATGAATCGTTCCTCGTGATAACCGATCTAATCGGTTGCCTACCTCACAGCATTGCTGTGAGCATACCTGATGCGATCTTTGACAAGTTGGTAGCGAACCGTCGGATGAGGTGGGTTAATGCCGTTCGCGGTATTGACCAACCTCGGCCCACGTTGGCTTTGCGAGCACAAGCGATTGTGCATCGAAAAGTCAACTGGCCAAGTCTTTTGAGTCAATCACCGAACAACGGCGTATCAAACTCGATCATGAAACTGCTGATGTCCTGAGGGCATGGCAGTTTTGTCAAAAAACTTGTGAAGGGTTTGATTCTGGCTCAGAACGAACGTTGGCGGCGTGGATTAGGCATGCAAGTCGAGGGTATCTCAGCAATGAGAGAACCGGCGTAAGGGGCAGTAAGGTGTGGGTATCTACCTTGAGGTTCGGGATAGCCATCAGAAATGGTGGGTAATACCGGATAATGTCGTGAGACCAAAGATTTATCGCCCCAAGAGGAGCCCACATGATATTAGCTAGTTGGTGAGGTAATGGCTCACCAAGGCGAAGATGTCTAGCGGGTGTGAGAGCACGACCCGCGCCACTCGCACTGAGACACTGGCGAGACACCTACGGGTGGCTGCAGTCGAGAATCTTCGGCAATGGGGGCAACCCTGACCGAGCGACGCCGCGTGAGCGATGAAGGCCTTCGGGTTGTAAAGCTCTTTAGGGGGGGAGAAAAGCCGAAAGGTCTGATCTATCCCCAAAATAAGCACGGGCTAAGTTCGTGCCAGCAGCCGCGGTAAGACGAACCGTGCGAACGTTGTTCGGAATCACTGGGCTTAAAGGGCGCGTAGGCGGGCTGTCAAGTCTGGGGTGAAATGTCGCGGCTCAACCGCGGAATTGCCTCAGATACTGACGGCCTCGAGGGAGGTAGGGGCGTGTGGAACTGTGAGTGGAGCGGTGAAATGCGTTGATATTCACAGGAACTCCGGTGGCGAAGGCGACACGCTGGACCTTTTCTGACGCTGAGGCGCGAAAGCTAGGGGAGCAAACGGGATTAGATACCCCGGTAGTCCTAGCCCTAAACGATGGGTACTAGATAGTAGGCTAGATATGGGCTTACTGTCGAAGCGAAAGTGCTAAGTACCCCGCCTGGGGAGTATGGTCGCAAGGCTGAAACTCAAAGAAATTGACGGGGGCTCACACAAGCGGTGGAGCATGTGGCTTAATTCGAGGCTACGCGAAGAACCTTACCTAGACTTGACATGTGCGAAAGCGCCAGGAAGTAGAACCCGGAAACGGGAACGAACGGTATCCAGCCCGGAACCTGGCACAGGTGCTGCATGGCTGTCGTCAGCTCGTGTCGTGAGATGTCGCGTTAAGTCGCATAACGAGCGAAACCCTTACCCTTAGTTGCTACCGCAAGGGCACTCTAGGGGGACTGCCGGTGTCAAACCGGAGGAAGGCGGGGATGACGTCAAGTCCTCATGGCCTTTATGTCTAGGGCTGCACACGTGCTACAATGGCGTGTACAAAGCGAAGCGACTCTGCGAAGAGAAGCCAATCGCAAAAAACACGCCCCAGTTCAGATCGAAGGCTGCAACTCGCCTTCGTGAAGCCGGAATCGCTAGTAATCGCGGGTCAGCAACACCGCGGTGAATGTGTTCCTGAGCCTTGTACACACCGCCCGTCAAGCCACGAAAGGGAGGAGCGCCCGAAGTCACCTTCACCGGTGCCGAAGGCGAGACTCCTGATTGGGACTAAGTCGTAACAAGGTAACCGTAGGGGAACCTGCGGTTGGATCACCTCCTTTCTAAGGATAACCTACCAAGGCCCGCACTCCCGAGCCGTGCGGTGACCTAACATATCACCCACCTCCAACGACGGCCTCGCTACCAACTTGCCAAGATATGCTCAACGCCCCGGAAACAAAACCGGGGCGTTGTCGTTTTCCCACCTCTGAAACAGTGCTCGTGAAACAGTGCCGGACCCGATCGACGGAAGAAGGAAACAGTGCCGGGCCAGATCGAAATTTGCCAGTGATGAAGCCGCAGCGTTGTCGTTTTCCCCACAGCTCTCCTCCCCTGAAGCTTTCCTCCCTTCTCTCCTCCACCCATAACCCCCTCCCTGCTCGCTCTCTTTCCCCCTCCTGCTGTCCACCTACGAAGTAGCCCGCGAACGCTATCTCCCGCTGCCTATCTTCCTCACTCTCTACCCTCCCCTTCTCTTCCTCACCCTCCTTCCCCTTCTCTCTTTTTCAGTCTCTACCTTCTCTCTTCCACACTCTCTGCCTTCCCCTTGCTCTTGGACAACACTCTCGATCAACCTCTTTCAAACCTTCGCGTCCCTATCTCATTTCCACTACTTGCGATCATCTTGTCCCGAGATTCACGAGGATAGCCACGAAGCGAACACGACGTGCTCTCCCCTGTCCACCACTTTCGATGCTCTTCCCCCCTCGGCTCACACTCCGCGCCCCTACAATACCGTTATGAACGATACCTTCTTGGCTCTGCTCCGGTGCCCCTTCGACCCACACCGCCAAACCCCACTGTCGCGACACGATCAATTTCTGGTTTGTGATCGCTGCCAGGTTCGCTTTCCCATCAAACACGGCCTCCCCGTGCTTGTAACCGATGAGGCTGAATGGCCCCCCGGCATTCGCCACGCCCATCAACTCCCCTGCCAACAACAACAGCATCCATCCACCGAATCGCACTGAGCGAAAACTGAACTAGCATCCTAACTCCCCTCACGCTATGGCCAAGCTTGTGGGGAAACATGCACACATACCTGCGATCGGCACGAAACGTATCGCCCTCGCCGGACTGATCGTTCTCGGCTTCGCTACGTGGGGGAACGCCAACGAACCGGGGAAAACCCTTCCGCCGGCACGGCCACCTATTCCCCCTCATCTGCCCTCCTACGATCTCGATATCACCTTCGACCCCACCACGCACCGCGCGAAAATCCGCGAACGGGTCACTTGGACCAATACCACAACCAAACCCACCCAACAGATGGTGTTCAACTTCTACCCGCACTTCCAGGTACCCGCGGGCGAAGCGCTACTTTTCGCCAAAACCCTCGAACTGCTCCGCCTCCAACCGTCCTTGGGTATCGATCGCGATGGCCGGATGGGTGAAGTGCGCACCGCGCTGTGGCTATCCCCCAACGGCCACCGCCAATCACTCAGATGGAGCTACGAACCGAAAAACCCCACCGCCATATACTTCGACCTGCCCCAGGCCATCGAACCGGGACAGAGTGCCACCATCGAGTTGGTGTGTGAGGTCCGTTTGCCGAACAAACAAGGCCGGTGGGGACATTATGAAGGTGTGACGTACCTCACGAATGCCATTCCGCTATTGGCCGTCATTGACGACAACGGCTGGAAACCGATGCCGTTTGTTCCCTGGCATCAGCCGTGGTACAACGAAGCGGGGCATTTCCGCGCCACGATTACCGTACCGGAAAACGAAACCGTCGCTTGTTCTGCCGCTATTCGTCGGGAAATCCGGCTGGGCAACGGCCAGAAGCGTGTGGAGTGTGAGCCGTTTGTTGGTCGGGATTTCGCAGTCTTAGCGTCCGCACGGTATCAGGAGTTCACGGGTCAAACGCAGCTCCTCGATGGCCGGGTGGTCAAGCTACGTGTGGTTGCGTTTCCGGAACATGAGTTCTACGCCACCGAAATTCTCAAAATCATCGGTGAAGCGATCCCGGTCTATTCGCAGTGGTTCGGCTCCTACCCCTATGGTCATTTCACGGTTGCGGAATCCTATTTCGGCTGGAATGGCAATGAGTGTGCGGGTTTGGTGATGATTGATGAGCGCGTCTTTGGGATGCCGCATCTGGCACGGGGTTATGTCGAATATCTGGTTTCGCACGAAACCTGCCATCAATGGTGGTACAACCTGATTGGTACCAACGGTTACACCGAACCCTTTCTCGATGAAGGTGCCGCCGCCTATTTCACCCATCGCTTGATGGACCTCAAACACGGCAAGAACAATCCGTTTTTGAAGTGGCCCCAGGAGTTGGCGTGGTTACCCAACATTCACCGGGAAAACTACCGCTATGGGAGCATGTACCATGCTATTCGTAACAACGAGATGATGCCCGCGGCGCAAGAATTGCCCCAATACAAACACCTCTTTGGCCTGTTCACCGGGGCTTACGACCGCGGTTCCAAAGTGTTCCACATGATAGAAGCCCAATTGGGGGAAGCCGCGTTCTTCGACTTCATCACCGCGATCGTGCAGAAATACTCGTGGCGCATCCTCAGCGCCAACCAATTCCAAGCAGAACTCGAAGCTTACACCGCGCGGGACTGGAGCGAATTCTTCACGCGGTGGGTTTACGGCCAAGGATTGACCGATTGGTCGGTGGAGTCGGTCCGCGTCGAAGCCGTTGTTGCGGATTCGGGACCGCGTCTGTTCGGGTGGCGGCGGCGAGGTTGGCGATTTTTCGGCTGGTCGCCGCCGGTGCTGCGCTGGAAAGCGACCACGATCGTACGGCAAAGCCGAGAGTTGACCGAACCGACCCTTGTTCGCTTCCGCCGCGGTCCCGATGAGCTGTCGGTCCCCGTGGGGTCGTATACCCAACCGACCCGCTACCACGATGCGACCATCACGCCCCTGGGTCAGGAGCGCTGGCGCATCGAGGTGGAGCTACCCTTCGAGCCGGAGCAGGTGGAAGTCGATCCTGAGCGAGTCTTGCTGGATGCCAACCCGGGCAACAATGCCTGGAAAACCCCCGTCAAAACCCGACTGACACCGCTCTACACCAGCCTCGATGAAACGAATCTGACAACCGATTACGACAAGTGGAATATCATCGCTGGGCCGTGGGTATGGGGGCCGGCGGTGCAGGACCCCTGGTATACCCGCTCCACGATGGCCGGGCTGCGTGTCGGCGGCTATCGCACGGAGAAGTACACCCTGGGAGCGTACACCGCCATCCGCTCGGACTACCGCGACGCCGTGGTCGGCGCTGATGCTCGACTGTATGCTGCGCATCGGGAGTTCGGGGTCAATTGGGAAACTCGCATCGGCGGTCCCTGGTTCGGTCAGAGTGGCGGCGGTGGCCCCCACCGCGGCAGTATCTATGCCCGTAACATCCACCGCGAAAGTTCGAGCTTGTATCTTCCGCCCATGTTTTACGACGAATGGTTCGCCACCTACCAAGATAACTTCCTCCCCTTCCCGCGAACGCTCGGCGGTGATCGCTACCAGCGCCTCTGGATGGCCGGCTGGCACCTGCGCCTGAACCTCTACACCCCGTATTGGGACCCGGAATGCGGCCTGTGGGCCGATGCTGTCGTCGCCGGTGGACAGGCCGAATTTCACGCGTGGAAGCCGATGGCACAAGCCCGACTCGAATTGGCTGGCGTGCAAGCGCTGGGGGAGTGGGCCGGACCGTTCGAGCGTGTCCGGTTGGCCGTGCGCGGAGTCAGCCAATTTGCCACCCCAGAGCCGGGGCAATTCTTCGCCCTAGGCGGCGGGACGCTTTATCGCGGTTTCGATCTGGCCCAACGGCAGGGTAGTTTTCTGTGGGTGGCGAATGTCGAGCTGCGTTGGCCACTGGCCTCCAACGTGCTGTGGGATGCCCTCGATCACTGCCTGGGAGCACGCAACGTCTGGCTGGCGACGTTCTACGATGTCGGCGCGGTCTATGCGAACCGACGGCTGGTGGGGGGTAATGTCGCGCACGCGATCGGCATAGGCCTTCGGGTCGATGTCGCGATTTTCAGCTTCATCGAACGCGCCACGTTGCGTTTCGACGTCGCCCAATCGCTCATCGGCGGCACGCCGTTGCAATTCTGGTTCGGCATTCAGCATGCCTTTTGAGCTGGTTCGGCATTCAGCATGCCTTTCGAGCCGGACAACAGCCGGTGCTGAAAACCTCCCCTCGCCAACCGGTTGTATTGCATCATCCCGACGTTCCGACAACAGCTGAAAGCCCCTGGGTATCCTCGCCGCCACCACGCCAGCCGGGGGAACTCAGCTCCGCTTTCGCACCTTCATTGTGCCAACCTGTCGGTTGCCACCGCTGCCACCGCGCCTTAGCAATTCACCAACTCTTTTCTTCCCGCCATCCCGAGACACCGCCATGGCGACGGCAACCGCACTTTCCACAACCGGTCGTGATCCGCACGCAGAACGGTCGAAACGGTTATTGGCGGCTCTGTGTGACGGCTACAGGGAAAACTTCCTCGTCCGGCTGTGGAATGGCGAAACCTGGCAACCTCACAGTGGGCCGACCCCCTTCACGCTCGTCCTTCAGCATCCCGGCGCTTTGCGCGCGATGTTCTGGCCTTTCGACACCATGGGAGTTGGCGAAGCGTACATTTACAACGACTACGATATCGAAGGCGACATTTTCGCCTTCACCCGCTTTTTGCGGCACCTGGTGCAACTGCGGCAATCGCGGACACTGGCCGCAAAACTACGTTTGCTGTGGGCCTTGATGAAGTTGCCCAAGCAGCGTCACCCGCGCGACCCAAGCAAGGTTGGCCGACCCGTCCAAGGAGATCACAGCCTGGCCAACGACCGCGACGCCATCTCCTTCGCTTACGACCTGCCCAGCGCTTTCTATGCCCTGTGGCTCGACAAA
Source organism: Gemmata sp. (assembly GCA_025055115.1). Classification (GTDB taxonomy): domain Bacteria; phylum Planctomycetota; class Planctomycetia; order Gemmatales; family Gemmataceae; genus Gemmata. The sequence goes on along the minus strand of JANWYJ010000021.1, from coordinate 165,322 downwards.
TACATGCAATACACCTGCGGCTATTTCGAGTCGCCGGAGGAAAGTTTGGAGACCGCCCAGGAGCGGAAAGTCGATTGGATCTGCCGGAAACTGCGTCTGAAGCCGGGCGACCGCTTCGTGGACTTTGGGTGTGGCTGGGGCGGGTTGCTTATTCACGCGGCCCGGCATTACGGGGTGCGGGCCACCGGAGTGACGCTGGCCGGCGAACAAGCCCGCTGGTGCGAGCACGCCATCGACCAAGCCGGCCTGCGCGACCGTATCCAAATCGTCGCCAGCGATTACCGCCACTTCCACTCCCCTGGGCAATTCGATGCCGCGGCGAGTGTGGGCATGGCCGAACACATCGGCCATGCCAATTTACCGGTATTTCTCGGGAAAATTTTCGAGTGCCTCCGCCCTGGCGGGGTGTATCTCCACCACAGCATCAACCTCCAACCGCACACCCCCTACCCAATCTGGACGGCGTTTGCCCGCAAGTACGTTTTCCCCAATGGAGAACTCCACTCCATCCTGCCGCTGTTGGATGCCGCCACGCGAGTCGGCTTTGAAGTCCGCGATCTGGAGAACTTCCGCGAAAGCTATGTTTACACCCTTCAACATTGGGTGCGCAATCTCGAAGCCCATCATGATGAGGTGGTGAAACTCGTAGGCGAGGTCAGCTACCGTGTTTTCCGCATCTACATGGCCGGGGCGACGCTGGGTTTTCGGTCCGGGATTTACACACTCAATCAGATACTGTTCTCGAAACCCGACAACGGCCAATCCCACCTGCCGCTGACGCGGGCCGACTGGTACCGAAGTTAACGCACTCTCATCGCGATCAACTTCGGCCACAAGCCACCGGCGCAGCGATGGAAGGACTGACATTACCGCCTTGATCTCCAGCAGGAGAGGTACATTCTCCGTCTCTTCGCAACGGATCAATAACCGCAGCGCCAGCGGCACCCTCCCGACGGGTGAAACACACAGGAATGCCGATCGAGACGCTCTTTTCGTAGACAACGAAGGTCCCAGCGGGCGATTCTGGCCAGGGCTGGGTCGTTGGGCTGCGATTGCCAAGTGAGGTTGGGCTATTCCGGCAGGGGCTGTCCTTGGGTTTCTGGGGCGATGGCGATCAATATCAACCCGACCACATATACCCCGGCCACCAAGGCACAGGCTTGGGCGTAGTCGTTATCGAACAGTGCCAACAGATTCGCCATTTGCAAATTCCCCGCCGCGGCGATAATGCGGCCGAAGTTGAAGCCAAAACCCTGTCCGGTCGCCCGCACCGCCGTGGGGAACAACTCGGGCAAATACAGCGGCAACCAGCCATAAAACGACGCCGAAACCAACCCCAAGACGCCCGCCGAGAGCACGAAAACGACGCCGTAATCCGTATTGAGCCGGTAAAACGCGATCATCGACACCATCGACAGAAGGCACAACGCGGCATAAACCGGGCGACGGCCCAACGGCACACTCAGAAATGCCCCAATCAGGCAACCCAACGCTGCCCCCACCGACGAGACGATTTGCATCAGTGGTTTGGCATCGGCCACATCGCCACTGGGCAATTTCCCCACCCATTGGTACATCCACATCAACCCCGCCCAGGTTCCTAACAGGGGAACCCCGCTGAGGCCGGCTCCCAACAGCATTCGTCCGAGTGTGCGCACGCGGACTTCCGGCGATAATCCACTCCGCGCCAGATAACGCCGCGCCGGGTACAAATACCCCGCGACGACTACCACCAAGCCCACGAGCGAACCCGCCACCCGCACCCAGAAATCCAATCCACCTTCCGGAATAGCCCACAGCGAGATCACCCCCCCGGCCGCGGCACACCCTACCAACACCCCAAGCAAGTCCCGTTCGGACCAATACGACGCCTTACCCGCGTCTTTTTCCCGCGTCCATTTGTCCGATTCAGGAACCAGCAGGCGAATGAACATCGTCAGCAACGCGGGAACTGCCCCGACCAGAAACAACAGCCGCCAATGGCGGTGGGCTGTCAGGGCGGTGGCCCACGCCGGCGGCATCCCGGTACTGCGCAGCCAGCTTTCCACCTGCCCGGCTTCAGTGTGGTTCAAACCCAGAGCAATACCCCCACAAATCAGATAACCCAAGTTGCCAAAAGCCCCAATCAGCCCGGCCATGAGTGCCCGTGAAGCCCCCGGCCACAGCTCCATCACTAGCGCCACCCCCAATGCCCATTCCCCCCCCATGCCCAACGCCCCCAAAAAGCGTAAGATCGCCAATTGCTCCGGGGATTGACTGGCAGCACTCAACCCGCTGCACAACGAATAAGTCAGAATACTCAGCGTCATGGCGCGGACGCGACCCAGTTTGTCGCCCAGCCAGCCAAAAAGCACCCCCCCGGTCGCCGCACCAACGAGAAAGCAGGCTAAGACAATCCCATACCACAAATCCAAGCGGTTCTGTGCCGCATCCTGGCCTAAGAGTTCACGCAAGGCATCTTTCCCAACCAGCGGAAAAAGCCCCATCTCCATCCCATCGAACATCCAACCAAGCAGAGCCGCGATCAACGCCAACTGGCGACCACGAGACGAAACCACAGGTGAATTCATAACCAGTATCCGGTCAGCGGTTTTGCGGGCCGCGGTGAACGCCGAACACGCGCCGCTCAGGCGGGATCAAATCGCAGGCCAAGCCGAATCATCAGGAGAAGCGTTGCGCGCAAAGCTCGGGCTGGAATCACAAAGTACATCGTCTGGAGCCAGAGTCAACTCATCTCCCCCGGGATGGTCATTTCCGATATCGGATGATGATCATTTCCGATATCGGATCAGACTCAAATCAGAGAACAGCTCCGAAAATCAGAGAACAGCTCTGTGAGGTGTCAACTCATCTCCTCCAGGATGATGATTGCAGAAGCTCCAACCATCGACGAGGTCAAGCAATTGCTGATAAACGAGTTTCATCTCCCCCGGGATGATTGCAGAAGCTCCAACCGCCGATGGGGTGTGACCGCCTCCAACCCCCGATGGGGCGTGACTGCCTCCAACCGCCGATGGAGCGTGACTGCCTCCAACCGCCGATGGGGCGTGACCGCGGTGGCGCGCTGGTTGTTCGCAACCTGCGCATTCGTCGGCCAATCCGTGGGAACCCCGGTGACGGGGTTCTGAGAAATGACACAACCCCTGAAATTATCAGGGGTTACGTTCAGTCGGGCTGACTGGATTTGAACCAGCGACCTCTTGGTCCCGAACCAAGCGCTCTAGCCAAGCTGAGCTACAGCCCGTCACGCTGTGCCGTCATCGTAGCGGTCAGCCGGGGGGAGTCAATAGCAACTGGGAACCGGTCACAACCCCACCGTTGCTCGGGATGAGTCTATCGACACCGCACAACCCAAGTGAATACCAGCCCGGGAAACGGTCACGACCTCACCATCGGAAAAGGTCGGTTCGGCCGGAATTCGGGAACTCGATCCCATTTCTACGGATGCGTAGTTCTACGGATGCCTAGTTCTACGGATGCCTAGTTCATGGGCAACGTTCGCGGTTGGCAGCCTCTCAGTTCGAAAGCCGTCAGCTCAGGGAGAATTCCTGGCACTGGAATGGCCGAATCGCTTCGATCTGGAGAATTCCTCCGGAACGCCAACCGCTGGTTTGAGGGTAATATTGCGTGGAGGACGTGTCAAAACACCGAGGGAGTTGCCGAATACGGCTTATCGTTTGGCTTTTGTCGGGTTTTGCAACCGTCTCGAGCAACTTGCGCGTGGGTTTCTTCCAGAGGCTGGTTTCCTGAAGCTGACGGTTGCCAGTGGCGGGTGGTCCCGTCATACTGAAGACACCGGTTCCTCTCGCCGGTTCGCGCACCATGCGCCTGTTGTCCGAAACCCTTGTCAGGCTTGATCGTTGGATACGATCTGTCGGCACAGCACATGATATACCTCTTATTTGCAGACTTCACACCATGGCTGGCAGCCGGGGCCGCCGTCGCTGCTGTGGGCGTTCCGCTGGTGATCCATTTGCTCTTTCGGAAGCGGTACCAGGTCGTGCCCTGGGCGGCCATCCGCTTCTTATTAGTCGCCGAACGGCGTCACAAACGCCGTATTGACCAGTGGTTGCTGCTTATCCTGCGAGCTGCGGCCTTGGCCCTGTTGCTCTTCGCCATGGTGGCTTCGACCGCCTGGGCCGAGCGGCTCTGGCAGGCTATCCATCCCGGCGCAACCGACACCCTGGCCAACGTTCCGCGGACACATCATGTGATTGTGCTCGATGCTTCCCTCAGTATGACCGCCAAGACCGACGACGGCCGTACGCGCTGGGAGGTGGCGATCGCCCAAGCGGAGAACCTCATTGAATCATGCCCTCGCGGGGATGGCTTGACAGTCGTCTGGCTTGGCAGCAGTGCCCAAGTGATCGTCCCGGGGCCTTCCAACGATCCGGAGAAAGTCCGAGCCGAACTGCGCAAACTCCGCCCCACCCACGGACCGGCGGATCACACGGCAGTGCTGACCGTGGTCGATGATATTCTCAAACGTTCCCCCTACGCCTATCCGCGGCGGCAGGTAACGTTCTTCACGGACCTACAACGGGCCTCGTGGGCCAATGCCCTACCCCGCACTGAATCGTCGACCACGGAATTGTGGCAACGGATAACAGCACGGGCCGACGTGGCCATTGTTGATACCGCCCGCACCGATCCGGATAATCTGGCCATTGCCGAACTGACACTTTCCGACCCCATGCCCTTGGTAGATCAACCCGTGACGGTGACAGTGACGGTTGTCAATTTCGGGCGTGTGGAGAAGAAGAAGGTTCGGGTCGATCTGTACCTTGGTCGGCCGTCGAGTGGGGCCGAGGCCTTAGCTGCGGTCGAACAGCAGGAGTTGGACCCCATTCCCCCCGGGGGCCGCACCAGTGTGAAATTCGAGCTATCGGGTCCCAACACGTTCCGCGACCGCGGCGTGCATGTGATCCAGGCGCGACTTGCCTCCAGCGACGCCCTACCCGCCGACGACACTCGCGCTCTGGCCGTGGAAGTTCGCGAAGGCCTGCACATGCTTTTGGTCGACGGCAAAGCCCACCCGGACTGGGACCGCCGCGCCGCGACATTACTGCATCATGCGCTCTACCCACCCGAAGCCCAACCGCACCTCACGCCCAACCGACCCCGACTCGTCACACCCGCCGAATTTGTCGATCCGAATATCGCCGATTTGGCAAATGTCGATGGCCGCGGCAATGCCGTCGATTGTGTCTTCTTCTGCGATGTTCTCAATCCCACCGCCGATATGGCGGCCAAGCTCGAAGCCGTGCTGCGCCGCGGAGGAACAGTGGTCATCGGCTTAGGGCCGAATGCGGCCGCCAGCCGCGACCAATACAACGCTGTACTCTACCGCGACGGCCACGGGATTCTCCCAGCTCCTCTGGGAGAGGTCGTGACTGCGGAACCGGAGAACTTCTTCCGCCTGGCCGCAAACGACGACGACTACCGCAAACCGCCCCTGGTATTTTTCAACGACGATCGCATCCGACCCGGCTTGATCAACGTTCCTTTCACATCGTACATCAAGCTCGATCTGCCGGAGGAAGGTCGTGGCCGCCGTATTCTCACCTTCACCCGCACCGGCCAAACTGAGACCAAGCCCGATGCGAACGCCCGCCCCGATGCGGCCATCATCGAATGGTATCGGCATCGCGGTCGTGTCTATGTCTACACCAGCACCTTCAACCGCGATTGGACCAGTTGGCCCGCTCTGCGCAGCTACCTGCAGTTCTGGCACGAATTTGTGCGCTACTCAGTCGCCAATCCCGATCGGCACACCGTGCGCGTGGGGGAGGCGCTGGAGGAGTTCTTTCCGGCCAGTGCGGCGGGATTGACAGTCGGGCTGAACGGACCCGACGGGCTGAGCGCGGAATGGCCGCTGCTTCTGCAAGACGAAGCCGGTGTGGCACGTTTCAGCAACACCGCCATCAGTGGCTTGTACCGCATGGGTTTGGGCGGATCGCGCGATCGCGTTTTCGCGGTCAACGTGGCCGAGATTGTGCCCGGCACGCCCAGCGAATCCGACCTTCGTACCATCGAGGCCAACGACTTCAAATCCTTCAGTAGCCTACAGATCGTCCCGGAGGCCGCGGACATCCAACCTTCTAGCGCCAGTGGGGCGGTCGTCACCACCAAACCCAAGCCGCATGGCCCCTGGATTGCCCGCATGGCCGTGGTCCTAGCCGTGATCATCCTGGCTGCGGAACTGCTCGTAGCGTGGCGATCAGGACCTGCACGAACCGGCGGCATGGTGCCGGACACGCCCCTCACCACCCGCCGGCGGCTGTTGCGCCTCGTCGGCAACCTGGCCGCCGGTGTGCCGTTGATGATTGGCCTATTGCTTCTGGCCACTATTGGGCATGCGGAATCGACAGGTCAGCCATTGGGGTTTCTCCCGCATAACGTTCGCATGGCCATTGAGAACGCCGCCGGTGTTCCCGCGGCAGCCCCGGGCGAAGGGACCAAATGGCGCTTGGAAGGTCTGACTGCCTTCTTTCGTAATGCGGTCACCGATCGCCGCGTCATCGTCACCCTCGCTGGCGCTGCTATCGCGCTAACGGTAATCATCTACGCACTGGAACGGCGCGCTGTTGGCGGAGTGAGCCGCGTCGTCCTGCCGCTGCTACTGCGATCGTGTACGTTTCTCTTGGCCCTACTGGTGGTGTTGCCCCAATTGCGGCTAGCCTTTGACCGCGAAGGCTTACCCGAATTGGTGCTGCTGCTGGATACTTCCGCCAGTATGGCCACAGTCGATGACTTCCGAGACCCGGCGGTTCGCCAAAAAGCCCGCGAATTGGCCGGCCCCACCGACCTGGCCGAACTCACCCGGCTGCGCCTCGCCCAGCTTCTGCTGTTGCGGCCTGAAGCCGATTGGCTCGACAAATTACTCCGAGAAAAACAGGTGAAGGTGCACATTTACACCGTCGATGTCCAGACGCGCATGCTCACGCTCGTGGAAGACGAGTCGTTCATTCCCGATGGCCGCGCTGCGATTGCCAGCTTGCAGGCCGAAGGCGATGGCTCGCATTTGGGCGACGGCATCCATGCGGTGCTGAAGGCCTTCCGCGGCAGTTCGTTGGCAGGCATTGTCATGTTCACCGATGGTGTGACCACCAGTGGCGACGATATTCCCAAAGCCGCCCGTGCCGCGGCCCTGGAAGGAGTGCCCCTGTACCTGATCGGTGTCGGCGATACGTGGGAACCCCCCGATTTGGCCTTGACCGACCTTCAAGCCGATGATGTCGTCGGTCGTGGCGATCGGCTGGTGTTGGAGGCCCGGCTGACCGCCCGGGGCGAGGTTGCCCCGGTTCCTGTCACGATCTTTCTCAAAGAAAAACTCCCCGATGGCCGGATCGAAGATCGCGGCCAAACCACCGTCACGCCCGATCGCGCGGGTCATCCGGTCAACGTTTCCGTGGCCCACACACCGATGGAAACCGGTGAACGTACCTTCATTCTGGAAGTTCCTGCGGTCCCAGGCGAAACCAACGTCCGCAACAACCGTTTGGAACGCACCGTGTTGGTCACCGATTCCCGACGCATTCGCGTGCTGTATGTGGAAGGCTATCCGCGCTACGATTTCCGCTTCGTCAAAGTCTTGTTGGAACGCGAATCCGAGAAGTCGATCGGCGGCAAATCCGTCGAAGTGCAGGTAGTGTTATTAGATGCGTCCAAAGGGTGGGCCGAAACCGATCGTTCGGCTTTCCGCGGTGAATTCCCCACGCGGACCGAGCTATTCGGTTTCGACGTCATCATTTTGGGGGACGTGGACCCCAAAGACATCGGCGGAAATCGCTCTACGGTAATTTTGCGCGATATTGTGGACTTTGTCAAACAAAAGGGCGGGGGTTTGTTGTTTCTGTCAGGCCAGCACGGCACACCGGCGGCATACATCGACACCCCTTTGGCGGAAATTCTGCCAGTGGTGCCCAGTCCCCCACCCGCCACGGCACGGTCTCCGGAAGAACAACCCCTCACCGAGGGGTATCGGCCCAAGTTGACCCCCGCCGGACGATTGCATCCGCTGTTCCGTTTCGCCGCCGACGACAACGAATCGGCACGCATCTGGAACCAACTGCCGCCACTCTATTGGGCTGCGACGGGCTACCGTCGCAAACCGCTGACCAACGTCTTGGCCGTCCATCCCCACCTGCCGGCTGATGGCGGTGCACGCGGGGAAAATCACCCGTTGGTCGTTCAACAATTTGCCGGGGCCGGGCCGGTGCTCTTTCTAGGTTTCGATGACACCTGGCGGTGGCGCTTCCGCAATAATGAGGAACATTTCGACCGCTTCTGGATGCAAGCGATGCGGGTGTTGGCCCGCGCGCGCATCCGCCGCCCGGAACTGCGCGTCGCTCCGAAAGCCGAATTCCGCCGCGACGAAAAGATCACCGTTCAGGTACGTTTCCCGATTGAAGCCCCAGCCCCCGGTGGTGATAGTCCGGTGCGCGTGGCCGTCACCCGCTCGCCCCTGCTGCGCCCCGATGGCACCCCAGGGCCAGGAATGACTGAAGTCGGGACGTTGACGCTCCATCGCGTCGCCGGGCCGATCGTTCAGTTTGAAGGAACGCTGGCCCGCGTCGCTGAAGGCGAATATCGCTTCGAATTGATCGATCCCGATCTGACCGGCACACGCCCCTGGGCCACCGCCCGGGTGTTGCCCCCCCTCAACGAACGCGACCGGCTCGAAATGAACCGCGCCGATCTCATCGCCGCCGCCAACGATTCCGGCGGCCGATTCTACACCCTGGCCACCGCCCGGGAATTCTTCGACGATCTGAAGAATCTCGAACGAATTCCGCTCAACCAACCCTGCCCACCGGTTGAGTTGTGGAACCAACCCGCGGTTTATGCCCTGTTGCTGATCCTTTTGATGAGCGAATGGCTCTTACGCAAACGGGAACGGCTATTATGATGAATTAGAGCAACACCGCCGGCAGGAGCAGCATTTATGCCTTGGGTTCTCCCCACACCGTTGGAGCGCGAATCCCTGATCGACCGCCTGGCAGAACTGGGCCGATCACGGAAACGCACCGCCATCGCTACGGGTGTGTTCACCTGCGCTGCCACCCTCCTCGGTCTGGCCACATTGGCGGGTGTCGCCGATGCGGTGTGGCATTGGCCCCCCGTGTACCGGGCCTTGGCGTTGGTCGTGATTCTGACCACGGCCGGAATCCTTTGGCTCCGCGGCGTGGCGAAGTCCTTGGGTTATCGTACTGATGCCCTGTCGATGGCGTTGGAGTTGGAAGAACGCTTTTCCAGCTTCAACGATGCCCTGGCATCGGCGGTGTCGTTTCTCCAAACCGATGCGGAGCGAAAACCTGCTGGTGTATCGTCTCGGCTGCTGCAAACCGCAGTCCGCCTGGCAGAACGCAAAGCCGCCCGCCTGCCCATCGACCACGTCGTGCCAACCGGGGCTTTTTGGCGCTCGTTTTGGTCCGCGCTGTTGGTGCTGTCGGTATGTCTGCCCTTGATCCTGTGGGATAGTGGCCGCGCGGCCACAGCCCTCGTTCGCCTGGCCGATCCCTTCGGCGCCCACCCCTGGCCCACCAAAACCCAAGTCGAAATCTTGGCCCCGGAATTTCCTATACGGATCGCCAAGGGCGATTCGCTGGAGCTGAAATTCGCCGTCCGTGGGGTTTTGGCCGGTCCGGCGACTGTCCATGTGCGGGTCCATGACGGCGGGGAATTCGAGGACGTCTTCCCCCTGGCCCTGAACAACGACCCCGAGTACCCCGGCGCCGCCGTGGTCCAAACGCGCCTCGACGCCGCCCGCCTCGCCCAGCACTGCGCCCTACGCATTGTGGCCAACGACGCCGACACGGGCTGGAAGGAAGTCACCGTCGTACCCCCGCCGCGGCTGGTGCCCCTCGATGGCCGCCCCTCGCCGCAAATTGTCGCTTATCGACCAACGTACACGAATTTGCCGTCGGGCAACCTGCCCGATGGGGCCGCAGTCATCGAAGTGCCCGTGGGAACACGGCTCCAGTTTCAGGCCGCCACCGAAGTACCGCTTGCCGCCGCGACTTTAACCTACATCGGTGATCGCACCAGCATCCTGCAGGGCATGGCGGTCATTCCCCTGGGGCCGCGGAACCCCTTGGCCGCAATCGGGTTGCACCAACTGGCCCAGTCATTCACCGCCGATATTCCCCTGATGCTGTCCGGTGATCGCACCCGGATGATGGCCCAGTTCACCCCGCTTTTGTCGGGAACTTACGCGTTGAAGCTGACCGACACCACCGGTCTGACGGGAACGCAACTGCTAGAAATCCGACTGACACCCGATCCTGTGCCCACCGTCGTTCTAACACGGCCGCTCATCGGCACCGATCCACCGCTGTTAACACCGTCGGCCACCATCGTTCTTCAAACCACGGCCGAAGATTCCCTCTACGGACTGCGGGCGATGTTTGTGGAATATCGGACCCGTCCGGAAGGCCCACTGCGAACGTTGCCGTTAGCGCAAGTGCCCAACGTTTCTCCGACCGCCTTGGCGATGCTCGCCGGTGGGCCACTGGTCGCCGACATTCCACCGTGGGGTATTGTGGCAATCACTCGTGCTATCCCCGTGTCTCATTTTGTCCGCGATGATGGTCAGCCCCTGCGCCCGGGCGATTGGCTCATCCTGCGGGTCGCGGCTACCGATTGGGATGATGTCTCACCCCTCAAAGGGCCGGGGCGCAGTAGTAGCGAAGTCGCCATGCGCATTGCGACTGCCGAAGTTATTGAGGCGTGGCTGCAGCGGGAACTGGCGGCTTTGCGGCCTGAGTTGATCCGCCTGCGCGACCAACAACGCGATGCCAAAGAGAAAGTGTTGCCTGTTGAGGTTCAACCGGGGGGAACACTCCGTCCGGCAGACCGGGATCAACTGGTCAGCGCTGAGCGCATTCAGCAACAACTCCGCGGCAAAGTCGCCGACCCCCGCGACGGACTCCGGGCGCGGGCAGACTGGCTTCAGGCCACCGTGACCACCAACAACCTGCCTCCCTCGCCGACCACGCAGCGCGTCGAGATGGTTGCCCAGGAATTCCGCCGAATGGTCGAACGGGACCTGGCCACCGCGGAGCAACATCTCGCCGATGCCCGGCAACTGGCTGGTCAGCCCCCCCGCCCCGAGCATGCCGAACTACTCCACGATGCCCTCCGCCGCACCATCCGGCATCAGAAGAATATCGAAAACACTGCCACCGCCCTGCTCGACTTGCTCTCACAATGGGGAGGAGCGGGGGAAATCCGCAGTGAGGCCCGAGTTCTCCGCGATACACTTCTGCGGCAACTGGCCGATCAGGAACAACTCAAACAACGGGTTGCTGAAGGCCAATGGAAGCCCACAGTCGAAGAACAAAGCCATCTCAACCGAGCTGCGACGAAAGTCGAGCAACTGGCTGAACAAGCCGGACAGCTCATCGGCCGCGCCGCCCGTCTGGCCGTGGAGAAAGATAAGCAGGCGGCCGACCTCCACGCCCAAGCCACGGCCCTCGACGCCACCGCCGCGCAGCTGCGCCGACAAGCTGTGGATACCACCAACCCCCTCGAGAAATCCGCCCTGCAAGCGCAAGCCGATGCGGCTCAGACCGCCGCCACAGACCTCCGTTACGCCGCGCGTCAAGCTGAAGCCGAAGCCAGCGCTCTGCGTCGAGGTCTGGCGGCGGCCCACGGGCAAGGCCTCGCCGATGACATCCGCCAAGCCGCTGAGTCACTGCGCCGCAACCAACAAGCAGCGGCCACCACGTCGCTTCAATCCACCGTCAAACGTCTGGAAGCCCTCGCGGACGCCCTCGCCGAACGACCCGTCGATGCGGTGCCGGAATTGGCCAAGCCTCAAGCTCTCAAAGCCCGGGCCGACGAACTGGATGCCCTGGCCGAGGCCCAAGACGAATTGCGGCGAAAAGCGGAAGCGGCCAGTCGGCTCGCCGACCCCGACCAACGCCAAGCCGCGTTGAAGGCTCTAGCGGCCGAGCAAGAACGCCTCATCGACCGGGGCCGCGAACTCCTCCAACGACTCCGCCGTGAACGCGCCGACGACGTTACCCGCGACCTCCGCGCAGCCCTCGACAAGATGGAAACCGCCCGCGATGACCTCGAAAAAGGCCTTCCCGCCAACCGCGCCCAAGCCGAGGCCGTCGACCAACTCGATACCGGGCGTGACAAACTCGATGTGGCCGCCGAACAGGCCGGACGGCAACTCTCCGACGAACAACGCCGCCAACTGGCCGATGTGGTGAAATCGCTCCGGGAACGCCAGAAAGCCGCGCTGGCCGAAACGCACCGCATTCATGGCGAAGTCGCCAAAGAACGTGGCTGGAGCCGCGTGCTACTCACCAGCTATTCCGATCTGGAATCGATTCGCCTCAGCGAACTGGCCAGCGAATTGCAAAAAGTGGCCGAAGCCGACTTTCAGCCGTTCCCAGTCTTTGCCCGCTTACTCACCGAAGCGGCCACGGCCAACAGCCGCGCTCGCACCATCATCCAACGTCGCTGCGACGATGCCGACCTGGCCGCAGCCTACGATCCCGAACTCGAAACCACCCTCGATCGGAAAGTCGTGCGGCCACTCGACCTCGCCCTGCGCCGCTTGCAACAACTCGCCGATGCCCTGCAACCCGAAGAACCGCAAAAACAACCCGGCGCCACCCCGAAAACGCCCCCCGCAGCTGGCATGCCGCCAGCCCCCCCCGAGGCCGGCCGCGCCGCCGACCTCGTGCCTCCCCTGGCGCAACTGAAGGTGCTGCGGGCCTTGCAAGCCGAACTCAATGAACGCACCGCGGAATTCGCCCAAAACCACCCCGAGGGGGTCGAACTGTCCGACGACGCCAAAGCCGAACTGCGCGAACTGCAACAAGCGCAAGCCGAAATCGCCGAACTGTTCGAACAAATGGCGCGGATGTTGAAGAATGACAGCACCCCGCCCGAACCGGAGAATCCCTGATGCGCGGGTTATCCTTCTTCGTATTCGTGGGCACAACACTGGCCGCCTCGGGCCAGCTGGTGAGCGGCCAACCGCCGGTGGCGCCCATGCCACGCGAAATTCGTCCCGATGGCACACGCGCCCCTGCGCCCCCGCCCGCCGCGGCTGAAGACCCCGCGGTGCTGATCGAACGGATCATTCAGAATTCCAAAAAGGTGGGGGAAAAACTCGCCCAGAGCGACACCAGCGCTGAAACCCGGCAGACGCAAAACCAAATTCTCAAAGACATCGATGCTCTTCTGAACCGGCCAGACAACCCCCCACCCGATCCGAACTCGAATCCGGATTCCCCACAAAACCCCATGAATCAACCAAGCTCCGGCAATCCCGACAACAAAGCTCACAACAAGGACAACCCCTCGAACAAAAACGACATGCCCAGGGGCGGCGGTATGGACCAAAACTCGGGAATGCCCATGAACAGCATGAACGACACCCCACCGATGCCGATGGGCGATAGCCGTCGTCCCCGCCGGGGCGATCCCAACAGCACGGCGAAGAAAGATCCGCCCAGCAGCAGGGAACCGCAGCCCATGAACCCGGCCTCAGCAAGCCAACCCCCGCCGAAAAAAAATCCCTCCGCCCCCACCACGGTGGCGGGCGGCCAACCCGGAGGCAAAATGGCTCCTCAATCGTTGCTTCCTTTTGAAGAAGACGTGGCCAAAGATATCTGGGGCCATTTGCCCGACAAACTCCGGCAACAGATGACGCAGTACTACCGCGAAGACGTGACGCCCAAATATTCCGAACTGCTGCGGCTGTATTATTCCTCGCTGTCGGAAAAAACCACTAGCCCCGCACCGCCCCGGAAGTAACCCGTCGGTTAGCGTTGGCACCGCAACACCACGTGTTGCGACTCCGGGGCCAGAAGACCGAAGCCGGAAGTAACCAGTTAGGTTACCGATGGCACCTCAACAGTGGTCCGTGTGGCTTCGCGGGTGAGACCAACTGGCTGGAGAAGAGAACACCGCCTGCCCCAGGTTCTCGGCTGAGGTCAACTGATGTTGCTGCGGTCTTCCTCAATTTCCCGACGTGATTTCGTCCGCGCCACCGCGACGGTAGGGCTGGCTGGCAGTCTCAACTGGATCGGCACGGCTCAATCCCCCAGCCCAACCCCAGCTCCCCCCCCCTCGGATACTGGCGCTGAATTCATCACCCCAGAAACGCAAGTGGCCATCGACCGCGGCTTGAATTATCTGGCCCAAGCGCAAAATAGCGACGGTTCCTTTGCTGAGCGAGCCAGTGGCACCAGCGCAGGAATCACCGGATTGTGCGGCTTGGCCCTTCTGGGAGCTGGCCACCAACCGGGTCGGGGTCCGTTCGCCAAGCAGGTAACCCGAACGGTCGATTATGCCCTTGATCTGGCCAAAGGCAACACACCAGGCTTTCTGACGGCTGGTGGCGGGCCGATCACCCGTTTGGGCAATCAGCCCAGTGCCATGTACAGCCACGGCTTCATGAGCTTGTTTTTGGCGGAAGTCTGTGGCATGTTGCCCGACCCGCAGCGGCAGAAGAAGGTGCGCGCCCTGTTGGAACAGGCCACCGCCTTTTCCGTGGCCGCACAGAACAAAGAAGGGGGTTGGCGCTACGAACCGCGTGCCGCCTATGCGGACGTGTCCGTGACGGTGGCGATCATGATGGCTTTGCGGGCAGCGCGCAATGCCGGGGTGTTTGTGCGCAAAAACGTCATCCGCGACGGTTCACGCTACATCCGCGAATGCCAGATGCCGGATGGTGGCTTCAGCTACTTCCGCAGTCAGAATCAAGGTTTCTCGGCATTCGCCCGCACCGCGGCCGCGATTGTCGGGCTTTATAGCGCCAGTGTCCCCGAAGATGAAGAAGTCAACGCCAAGGCCATCCAACGCGGGTTACGCTACTTGCAACAATTCACCCCCGGCCGGCAATTCAACCAACGGGAAATCCCCCCACAACACTACTATTACGGCCAATATTACGCTGCCTTGGCCATGTGGACGGCGGGGGGCGATTACTGGCGTACATGGTTCCCGGCGATTCGCGATGAACTGCTCCATCGCGCCCGCAATAGCAGCGGGGTGTGGAGTGACCAATACCACGGCACCGCCTATGCCACGGCAATGAGTCTCATCATTCTCCAATTGCCCAACAACTACCTGCCAATTCTGCAGAAGTAACGGCAGTGTACCTCGTGTGGGCCATCGTTGTGGCGGTTTTACCCCACTGGCCCACCAACTCTTCGAGCCGAGCGACTCCGCCGCAGGTGGAGTGGGCGCCCAGCTCTTCCGTCTCCGAGTTGCGAACTGCTGACGTTGGATGCGACGCTAAAGCCTGTGGACCTCGATCTGACCCAGTCGGTGAATCGACCCACTTCATTCCTTGCTGCGGTCGATTTGTGATACGATCTGCCTTGTGGAACATCAGCGATTGTGAGAATGTCGCGCCGAAGTCCTGATCATTATTGAACATACGCACATATAGAACATGAGAACACAGGGCGGCCGAGCCTCGCAACACCCGCGCGCGCAGGGTGACTCCGGCGGATGGCTTTCGCCTCATCAGGCTGCTTTGTCGTCGCAACTCCGTGAGGCGAGTATCGTTCACTCCGTTGTGTTCGCTAGAAGGAATTTGCCTCAGCGGGCCGCTTCGACGGCGAAAGCTTCCATGTAGGGTTTCTTTAACCCCGGGCGGGTTTGCAGCACACCATACACTTCCACCCGCTGGCCCAGATACTTCTCCAGATCAACCCCTGGAGCGGCCAACACGTACATTTTCACCTCACCGGGGGAACTTTCCAGAAGGTAGGTCTTGCGGTTTAGCCCGTCGAGCGTGACGGCTGAACGTAAAAGCATTCCCGGACCGCTCCATTGGCCCCGTGGATCGGTGGGTTGTGACGGGCGGGTGGTGTTGGAACGACTATCGGCTGCGGGAAGTGGTTGAGGCGTTCCGGGACGAACCCCGCGATCGTCTTTGGCCGGTGGTGGCACGCCCGGGGCCAACGGTTGCGACGCGAGGGTGTTCCGTTTCTTCTCGCGCAGGGCATGGATGCGTGTATAGCACAGGTTGGCAATATCGTGGTCGCCACCAGGGCCGTTCATGAGAGCGGCGAGTTCAAAGTAGGCTTTTTCCGCGTCAGCCAGGCGGTTATCGCGTTCCGCGGCTTCCGCTTGGGTCCACAAGGGGTGATGGATGGCGGGGCGGGGAGGGGTGCTCTGTGCCGGCGCAAGAGGGCTGGGGGATGGTGATGAAGCCACTCGATCGTTGGTCGGCGCTGTTGAACTTGTAGCACCAGGACTGGAGCCTGACGTATTACTTTCGGTAATCCGCACGGTGAAGTGCGGGTGATGGGGTTGATCGAAGCGCACAGCGGTTTTGGGAATGTAGCGTACATCGCCAGGCGGCGGGGCGATCGGCCACCATTTTTTACCGGCAAACTCCACCGGCGGTCCGATCAGCAGCACCCGTGTTCCCTGAGGGATTTTCTGCCGACGAGTATGGAGTGGTTGGAATTCCCCCGGCTTGCCGGCAGCAATTGTCACTTCCCCTTCACTGTGTACAAAACCGTTTTTAGGTGTAGGTTTCTGGGGAGCCAGGTCTTCGACAAACGCAAACGCAATCCAACTGACGGCATCATGGGGTGCGGTGATTGCCAACCAGCCATTGTTTTCTTCGCGTTCAACAATGACGACCTGATCGCGGTGGAGAGTTCCGGTTTCGGGAAAGGAATCACTGGGGCCGGCGCGCATCTTCACTTCGCTTTCCGTCACCACCGCGCGGTACATCGCTGGTTCGGCCGCCGCGATGGGTCCCGCGATAACCCCCGCCACCAACCCGACGAATGCGGCCCCACGCATCTCAGTTCCTCCGTCAATTTCCTCCCCCGCCAAGCCGACGTACATAGCAGTGAGGAACGCTTGGTCAAGCCCGGTCCGCCAGGTCTTGCGGCGGGGATTTGGAATCCCTTGCGTGAAACGCTAAGATAGCCCGCAGCGTGCGAACCGGTGACGATGATGGACAGTCGCTGGTCGATGGTTGATTCATCGTTGTGATTGCCCCACTTCAAGCTTATGACAACACCGACGCTGGCTGAACTCGCCCGGATGTTCGATCACTCGCTGCTGCAACCGACGCTGACCGACGCCGACCTTGAGCGCGGCTGCCTGTTGGCACGCGAGTGGAATGTGGCGTCGGTTTGCATCAAACCCTATGCCGTACGATTGGCCGCAAAACTGCTGGCTGGCAGCAGCGTCCAAGCCAGTACCGTGGTGGGTTTTCCCCATGGTGGCCATCTCACGGCCGTTAAAGTATTTGAAGCAGAACGCGCTATGGACGACGGCGCGACCGAACTGGATATGGTTGTCAACATTGGTAAAGTCCTTTCAGGGGAATGGAATTACGTCGCTCACGACATCGCCGCGGTCGTCGAAGCGGCTCACGCCCGCAACGCCAAGGTGAAGGTGATCTTCGAGAATGCTTACTTAAAAGATGAACATAAGAAAGAATTATGCCGCATTTGTGGTGAGGTTCGGGCCGATTGGGTGAAAACCAGCACCGGCTACGCGGAAAGCGGCGCGACGCTCGAAGACCTCAAGCTCATGCGCGAGCATAGCCCGGCGTGGGTGCAGGTGAAAGCCGCCGGGGGCGTTCGAACCTTCCAACGCTTGATGGAAGTGCGTGCTTTGGGTGTGACACGGGTGGGAGCAACCGCCACACAAGCTATCCTCGATGAAGCCCGGCGTCATCTGGGCCAGTAGCCCAATCTGCGGTTGGTCATCGACAAGTCGAGCCCCTGATGACGAAAGCCTTTGCCCCGGCACCACCCGACCCGAGTACGGGGCGGCTGATCCGCTGTTGAGCATTTTCTGAAATAGCGTTTTCGGAAATTCTGTTGGGCGCCTGAGATTAGGCGACGTGATGGTGTCAGCGCGACAGGCTCCCCATCGCCCTACAGCGCGCTAACTTTTCATCAGGTGCAGACGCAGGGTCTAACTTTTCATCAGGTGCAGACGCAAGGCGTTGAGGGCGAGCTTGGCAGTGCGGTTCATGACTTCGGCGCGGGTGCCGATCCAACCATACCGTGTGACCGCGGTGCCCTGAGCATGCGCAATGGCGATGTAGACAGTGCCCACCGGGTTATCGTCCGTGCCGCCGGTGGGTCCGGCGTAACCGGTGGTCGCCACGCCGACATCGGTGCCGAAGCGTGCCCGCACACCCTCAGCCATCGCTTGTGCCACCGGTTCGCTGACGGCGCCATATTGCCTCAAGAGTTCGTGAGGCACACCAAGTTCCCGGGCCTTCACCTCATCGGTATAACTCACGACCCCACCGGCGAAGAAATCGCTGGCCCCAGGGACCAAGCAGATGCGATGAGCCACCAGGCCGCCGGTGACGCTTTCGGCGGTCGCGACCGTTTTGGTTGTCTGGTGCATCAAACGAACAACGACATCCTGAATTTCTTCATCGTCGATCCCGTAGACGAAATCTCCCAAGCGTGCACGGATGGTGGCCTCCACGGGGGCAATTTGCGCTTGCGCTTCGGCCAGAGAGCCGGCACGGGCTAAAATGCGCAGCGACACCACCGCATCACTGACCGTGATCCCGACTTCGGGAACATGCCCGCGGCGGGTCAAATCCGCGACTTTCTCTTCGATCACCGATTCGCCGGCCCCGAGCGTGTTGATTTTCCGCTGAATGAACACCCCACCGCCAACACCCAAACGCAGCAGCCGTGGTCGGACATGTTCGGTGAACATCCGGTGCATTTCACTGGGCACCCCGGGCAAGGCGATGAGGATGGCCCGGGCCGCTTGCGCCCAAATCCCCGGAGCGGTCCCACAGGAATTGGGAATCGCTTCGGCTCCGGCGGGAATCAGGGCTTGCACGCGATTACGCTCTGGCATCACCCGGCCTCGCCGGGCGAACATTTCTTGAATCTGAGCGAGGGACATGGGGTCTTCGACGAGTTTGACACCGATGACCGCGGCCAACACTTCCCGCGTCAGGTCGTCTTGGGTCGGTCCTAACCCCCCGGTGCTGATAACCAGATCGGACCGCTGGGCCGCCAGTGAGAAAACGGCGACGTTATCGGCCATGTTGTCGGCCACCGTCGTATGAAACGCCACCGGGATGCCGATTTCCGCCAGTTGGCGGCTGAGCCATTGGGAATTGGTATCGAGATTCTGCCCAGTGGTCATTTCGGTACCCACGGCAATCAATTCCACCTTCATAAATCGCTCCGGGAAGTGGGCTTGTCGCGCCGCCGGTCGAATGCTATGGCCAGCGTCACTATGAAAACAACCTATTGGCTGATCCTCATCGCGGCTGGAGCTGCTGTGGGGTTGACCGTGTATGTGCGGTCGTCGGGGAAAAAATCGGCGCCGGCGGTCGCGCCGCGGGTGGCGCAGGTCCGGCATCATGTGCGGGAATTGGAACTTCCCCCGCCCCCTGTAACGCCTGAGGCACCGCCGGTCGCCCCAGCGGGGGAAGAAACGCCTCGACCTGTGCCCGATGTCAGCCCCGTGGCTGTACCCATCCCGCCACTGCCGACAAAACCGGAACCCCCGTTGGTTCCCCCCGTGATCCCAGTCTCCGCGTCAGAACCGCCGCTACCGCCCAAACTCACCGCTCCCAGCACGCCTGAGCCGATTGTTCTGTCCCCCCCGGAGGCCGCGCCGAAACTGCCGGTCGTGGGAACGATGCCGCAGCCGTCGGCACCATCACAACCTATCGCATCGCCCATGCTACCATCGGCGGAAGGATCGCCCAGCGCGACCCAACCGCTTCAGCCATCGACACCGGAGAAATCCAACCAAATTCAGCCATCGACACCGGAGAAATCCAACCAAACGCCGGTGGCACCCATCGTTCCAGTGCCGATGGTCGATGAGCCGACGGCTTCGACAATGCCGCCAAGTCCTCAACCCTTGCCATCTCCCAAACCACTGCCCGCCCCACGGCCAGTGGCCCCAGAACCACCGGCTCCGCCCACACCGCTGCCGGCACCCGTGCTTCAACCGCCCGTTTCGCCCGGCGAACCCCCACGTCACAGCACAGCCCCCGCCCCGGATTGGGCTATGAACGGCCGCTTTGTCGTTCTCAGCGATAACAAATTGATCGAGGGAAGTCACGTGCGCGTGGCGGACAATACGGTGGTGGTGCGGCAAGGGGCGTTGGATCGTACCTTCCCGAAAAGTCAGGTGCAATTCGTTGGGGCCAGTAAGGATGAAGTGTACCAATTCATGCTGGCCAAGGTTCCCGCCGACGACCCAGTCGCTCGGCTGAAGGTCGCGCAGTGGTGCATGTTCGCCGGGCTTCGTGAACAGGCCCTCCGTGAGGCCCGGGAAGTGATGAAGCTCAAGCCCGACTATCGCCCCGCCACGGAATTAGCGCGTTCGCTGGAGCGTTCGCTGCAAGAATTCCCGCCCGCAGAACTGCCGAAAATGACAACTCCTGTGGCCCCCGTATTCCCGACCGAATTGAAACCGCTTCCGCCGCCGATCCCCCCCGCCGTCAGCGACACCGACGGGGAGCTGGCGCCGGAGGCTGTGAAGACATTCCCCCAACAAATTCAACCCTTTCTCGCGAATCAATGTGTCGGCTGCCATGCGAAAAGCGATTATCCTGGTCCGTTCAAACTGGCGCGGGTCGCCCCCGACGAAGCGACTCCCCAAGCGACCCGAACCAACCTCCGGGCTGTCGCGGGGCAAATCAACCGGGCCAACCCCAAAGCCAGCCCGTTATTGGTGAAGTCACTAACCGCGCACGGCGGGCAACAGCAAGCGTCCATCGATCGCCGCGAGGCCCCGATGTACCAAACTTTAGAAGCGTGGATTATCTTTGCCGTCGGCCGATCGCGCAGTGTCGCCGCCGATCCCGTGGCGCCAGCACAGCCCACATCCGGAGCCACGCTGCCACCACCACTGGCTCCGCAGGGACCGGCGTCGCCCGTTCCATCGGAGGAGGAATTCCCGTCGATTCCAGAGTTGCAAATCCCCTCCATTCCGGTGTTGCCACCGCCGGCAGTTCCACCGGGAGACGCTCGGCCGGCTCCGATATTACCTTCTCCCCCGCCAGGACCGCCGGGGCATGACGAGTCGAAGCCGCTCCTGCCTCCGGTGGTCCCGCCGCCAGCCACGACGGCCCCTCCGGTTCCCCCCGTGCCGGTGCCACCGCCCACGCGGACCATGCCGCCCGAAGGACCAGGCGTGGTCCAGCCCCGGCCAGCGTCGCTACCGCCGCCACCCGTGGCGAAAGGCGAATTCGGAACCCGCCGACCGGCGCAACCACCCACAACCGGCCCCCGCGGCGACGAATTCGACCCTGAACCATTCAACAATCCCCCGACGAGACGATGAACCCAACGCACGCGCGAATGCTGGCTTGAGCGCGACCATCGTCGGTGGCCTGTCGTTCCTGGCTGGCGGGGCATGCCAACGACAGGCCGTGCGGCTACGTAAATCGTTGATAGTGTTGAACTTATGGACCATTCGTTGGCCTAGAGATGGGCGAAGTTCCGCAGCATCCGCAGGCCGATGTGTTGGCTTTTCTCGGGGTGGAATTGGGTCGCAAAGATGTGGTCTTTCCATACGGCGGCGCAGAAGGCGGTGGGGTAATCGGCTTCGGCAGCCACGATGTCAGGCGATTCGGGAACGGGAAAGTACGAGTGAACGAAATACACAGCCGGTTCGGGAGGCAGCCCGGCAAAGAGCGGGCAGTGGGGTTGGCGGAACCGCAGAGTGTTCCAGCCCATGTGAGGAATCTTCAATCCCGGGGTGGGGCGGAAGCGGATAACATCGCCTTGAAAGATGCCCAGACCCTCGTGAAGTCCGTCCTCATGGTCGCGGCTGAACAACAGTTGCATTCCCAAGCAAATGCCCAGAAATGGCCGTTGGCGGTCGATGTGCTGCCGCACAGCATCGGCTAAACCACTTTCACGCAGCCGGGCGATCGCATCGCGGAACGCGCCGACGCCGGGTAGTACGACTTTGCCCGCAGCCGCCACCCGCCGCGGATCACCACTGATGATGGCAGCATGACCCACAGATTCCAAGGCTTTCTGGACGCTGCGCAGATTGCCCATGCCATAATCAACAATCACCGTTTCGACCACAATCGTCACGTCCCCTTTCTCCAGCCGATCAGTCACCGATAGGCGACGACCAAAGCCATCACTTCGCCACCGTTTCCGGCGTGGGTGACCGACGCAACAGTAGCGCTGCGGCCAGCAATCCCACGGCCATCATCGCTACGAGAATCCCCATCATTTGCGCGTCGAAGAACGGAAACTGCAGACGCGGCCCCAACCACGGCCATCCGATCCACGTGATAACCACCCCCAGAGCCAATCCGGGTCCGAAGGGCAGTTCCCGCGGCGCCATCGGCCCCCCCACGGCCGGACCACGCGGCACCGACGACCGACCACGCCCAACCATCCACTCCCCCACTTTCAACACCAACGCCGCAAAAGAGCCGACAAACAGCGACAAGACGGCAATTTGCCAACCGAGGAAAGCTCCAGCCATCATCAGCAAATCGGCATCGCCCAAACCGAGGGCTTCCCGGCCGAAGCCGGTTTCAAACAGCCACTTGACCGCGCGAACCACGAGCGAACCCGCCAACGCTCCCAGAACGGCGTTGAGAAGCCCCATTTTCCAGCTACCGGGGGGAATGGCTGCAAAAGTCGGCCCCCAGAACGGCCAGGGTTGTACCCCCATGGGGATTTTGCCGGAACATTCTTCCAAAAACCACGGCGTGGCCGCTGGAATCTGCTGCACCGCCTCCGCGGAATGAGGCCACGGCCACGGCATCAACGCTCCCCCCACAACGCCCACGACCAAGCCGGTGTAAGTGATCTGCGGGGGAATGATGCGATGCTCCGCATCAATCACCGCCGCGGCGATCAGGCCACTGACCAGAAACGCATGGTAGCTGAAAACCGCTATCGCTGCCACCGACGGAAGACCGGGGTCCAAACCGACCAAGCGCCAGGCAACGGTGGGGAGATGAAACCAATTGAAGATCACTTCGCCGATAAACAAAGTCAAGAATGCTAATCCAGTACCCAATTCCACCCACAAGTAACGTTGGGAGAAGGGGGCACCGCACCAGCGGCAACGCCCACGCAGCCGTAGGTAGCCGATGAGGGGGAGATTATCGAGCCGCCGGATGGGTCGATAACACGAGAAGCACCGCGACGACGGCCACACGATGCTTTTCTCGTACGGCAGCCGGGCGACGAGAACGTTGATGAACGAGCCGATCATCAGCCCGGTGATGAAGACAAACAGGCACCAGACGACCATCGGGAGATATTGCCACCAGTCCATGCGGAGAGAATAGCATCCGCAACCGCTTCCGGCGACAGTGTTTCGGTCGAGATTACCAAATCGGCGATTTCTCGATACAGCGGTTCGCGATGGGTCAGTAGAGCCCGAATTTCCTCCAGCCCCCCGGTCGCCGTCAGGTTAGGGCGGCGGCTTGCTGTGGCCGGATCGCGCTGCAGCCGTTCCCACAATCGCTCAGGAGTCGCGGTCAGCCACACCACCAAACCGGTCGAACGAATCAAGCGGCGATTGGCTTCACGTAGCACCACACCACCACCAGTGGCGATCACGCGTGGCCCCGCCGAGCAAATCTGCTGAAGAGCCGCGCTTTCTCGGTTGCGAAAGCCAGTTTCCCCTTCGGTGGCGAAGATTTCCGCCACCGTTTTGCCGGCCTGGGTTTCAACCCATTCATCAACATCGACGTACGGATAACCCAATTGATCGGCCAACCACCGAGCCACGGTGGTTTTCCCCGTACAACGGGCGCCGATGAGAATGATCGCTGGCGGCGGCATCAGAGCAATCCTTAAGACGTTCTTGCGGTTCAGTCGTCTTCGGCGGAAGCCGAGGTGGATGGAGATTGCTGAGGGGCTTCGGTGTCGTCGAAGGCCCGCGTGAGGGGAGAGAGGGCCTTGCGCATCAAAACGCGCATCTGTTCCAGATCGGGCGTCAGACCGGTGAACAATTCGATCTGCCGGGCGGCTTGCCGGATAAACATATCCACGCCGGTGATGGTCTCGCAACCGCGGATACGGGCTTCGCGGATCAATAACGTGGTTTCCGGATTGTAGATCGTGTCGAAAACCGTGGTGCCGGGTTTGAGAATGCTGAAGTGGCACGGGGCTTCATCCACGTTCGGATGCATACCAACCGGGGTGCAATTGATGAGAATGTCGAAGGACACATTGTGGCGAGCGTGCCAATCGACGACGCGGCACTTGACCGCTTCGGCCAATTGTTGCGCCCGCTCCAAGGTGCGACCGGTAATCGTCACTTGCGCCCCTTCGCGGTGCAAAGCAAAGGCGATCGAGCGGGCCACACCACCGGCGCCCAGAATCAGAAATGATAACTGGCTCAACTGGGGCACCGGGCCATCTTTCGCTTGTTCCGCCAAATGGGCTTTGAGCGAGTCCAAAGCCGCGGAATAGTCGGTATTAGCAGCGATGAAGTGGCCATCGTCGCGGCGAAGCAGGGTATTGGCCGAACCGGTGACTTGCACGGTGGGTTCCGCTTCACGGGCGATGTTGGCGGCAGATTCTTTGTGCGGGATGGTCACACTGTAACCATGCACGGGAATTCTCTCATAGGCTCTCAAGCCGGCGGCCAATTGCCCGCGCGGAATCCGAAACGGCAGATAGAACGCATCCACGCCCAAGCGCTGATACATGTGATTGTGCAGCAACGGGCTAAAACTGTGCCCGATCGGATCGCCGACCACGCCGTAAATCTTCGTTTCGGGACGCATCCGGTACACCGGATAGGTTGTGCGAAACTCCTCGTAGCTGGGCAGCCCCGGTGCGATGCCTCGCTCCTTGTTGAACGCGGCGTAAATCCAGGGTGCGCCGAACTTTAAGGACAAATACCGCGATGGCAACCCAATATCGCCCAGGCAAAACGCCACGGTCGGCTTCGGGGCTGTGCGTTGCAGTTGAACCACCCGAGCCACGTCGTCGGGCGATTGGGCCATGACGGCGATTTTGTACACGTCGCCGTCTTGTTGGAGCATTCGGGCGTAAATTTCTTCCAAATTCGCCGGCGTTTCGCTCGTATTGTGGTAGCTGATGATCCGCTTGACGGGGCCAAAACGGCGGATGGCATCGGCAATGTCGGTTTCCAAATCCACCCACTCAAAAACCCCTGAGACGATCGCTTGCCGCAGGATGACCTGCCGTTCCTGTTCACTGCCCGAATAACGGCCGCCGTCCGCGGGGCGACGGAGAGTCGCCACCCACGGGCACTGCTTCAGAGGAGCCAAACGCTTAAAATCCACCGCTTTGGCCAAAAAATCGAGCCGCAGTTCGATGAACTTCGCGCCCCGTTTGACCGCTTCTTGCAACTCCGCCACCACCATCTTGTGACGAGTGCGACCAATGACCACCAAAACCCGATCCGACATGGGAACCCCCTTGGGGGCAAAAACGCGACCAATCGAACTTCGCCGCTGCCTCCACCTTCACATTACAGCCAACCCAGTGTCAGGGGATGTGTCAAGCCAGACAAAACGGCAAAACCCAGACTTTCCGTCTGGGTTTCCCGCATGGGCCAATTTTTCCGCACAGGTCCCAACTGGTGAGCCGACAGGTTACACCTTACTGGCTTCCTTATACAGCACATGTTTACGCACAATCGGGTCGTACTTGCGTAACGTGATCCGTTCCTTGGTGTTGTTTTTGTTTTTCTCAGTGAAATAACAGTGATCGCTCGCTTCGCTTTTGAGCTTGATAATGAGGCGAGCTTCTTTGGCCTTAGCCATAAACCATCCCTCAGAGAAAATGCGACCGAAGTAACCCAGAAAATATTATCCTAACACAACAGATATTCTAGCAGAATAGAAGCGACAGGGGGAGAGAGCCAACAGTGTCGAACTGGCCAACTTTTTAATGTCGTCATTAAGGACGCTAGCAGAATAGAAGCGACGTGGGGAGAGAGCCAACAGGGCATGGCCGAGGCGATTAGCGGCCAAAGAACCACCACCCCCCCAGCAACCCGAGAAGAAACCCTACACCCAACCCCACACTGACCAGCCACAACGCCGAGGAATCGACACGAAGAAGGCGGCGGGATGGCCCCATCGGGGGCCGGATCATCGGCTCAGCAACGGTCGTTGGAGCGGTCGCAGCTGGCGTCCGGGTCGTTTCGGCGCTGGAACTGACGTGGGTGGACTGCAACGCTTCCGAAATATTGACCGCAATCACATCGCAGGACGAGCCGCCATCGCCACTTGGCGGCAGACGCACCGCGGAATTGGAAGAGCCGGGGAACGACAACTCGGCCAACGAAGCGTGAATGTCCGGACTTTGGGACAAACTCGTGCGGGCAATACCCGCCAGAACCCGTGCACTGCCCCCCGCCCACGGTGCCAACGCCGCGATCACCTCCCCAGCATCGCGAAATCGCTGACTGGGTTTCTTCTCCAGCATCCGCGCCACGATCTTACTCAACGGCACCGGGACCGACGGCACCAGCGTATGCAGCAGCGGCGGGGCTTTCATTTGGTGCTGCATCAGCTTTTGCGTGGTGTTGCCTTCGAAGGGCGGCCGGCCACTGATGAGCGTAAAGAGGGTGGCCCCCAGACTGTAAATGTCCGCGCGATGGTCAATATCGGGGCAGTTGATCGCCTGTTCGGGGGCGATGTAATCGGCCGTACCGACAACGGCCCCTTCATCAAAATGTTCGGTCAGGCGGTCTTGGGCGTTGGCTGTGCGGGCTAGCCCCATATCCAGAATTTTCACCAGGCCATTGCGGTCACGAATCAAATTCGCCGGTTTGATGTCACGGTGGACGAAACCCATCTCGTGAGCGTGTTGCAGCCCGGCAGCCGCTTGGGCGATACACTCGGCGGCATCCTCAATCGTCATGGCTCCATCGCGATCGAGAACCTGCTGAAGCGTCTCGCCGTCCACATATTCCATCACCAAATACGGTGTTTGGTGGTGCCGTGCGACATCGAAGATGCGAACGATATTGGGGTGGTCCAAAGCTGCTGCCGCTCGGGCTTCGCGGAGGAAGCGTTCCGTGGCCAACTTGGGGTCTTCCCCCCGTGATGGGGCCAGGACTTTAATCGCCACAGGCCGATTCAGCTCGAGATGTTTCGCCCGATATACGGCCCCCATCCCACCGCGACCGAGTAGTTCCTGGATCACATACTGCCCAATGCGGAAGCCTTTGTACCGGCCCAACAGCAACTGCGACGCCTGGAAACGCGTGATATAGCCCCCTTCCACCAGTCGTTGGGCGGCTTGGTGGGCTTCCACCGGCAAGTTGCCCACGGCCGGTAGGGCTTGGACCCGGTCGGCTGTCAGAATGCCGCTGCGGCGAATCAATTCTAATAAATCGGCGGCCGATGCCGGGGCGATGGCTGCCATGAGGGTACGAATCCGGAGTGCTTGGGCGAGTCGCAGACAATCACAGGCGCAAAAAGCATAGAACAAAAAAGCCGCTCGCGGAGGACCCCGGCTCGAAAAACAGGGCCGTTCGCGAAGGACTGGTAATGATTAGTCCAACGATGCTTCCCCCCAACGCCGCGATAACTGGTGTTCGACCCCCAGTTGATCGCAAATCCGTGCCACAATGAAATCGACCATATCGTCCACATGCTGCGGCCGGGTGTAGAACGCCGGCATCGCCGGCAACACGACCGCTCCGGCTTCCGTCACCGCCACCATGTTCCGCAAAGCCGCTAATCCCAAGGGAGTTTCCCGTGGCACAAGAATCAGCTTGCGCCGCTCTTTGAGATGAACATCGGCGGCCCGGTGGATGAGATTTTCCGAATGGCCGTGGGCGATAGCAGCCAACGTCCCACCGCTACAGGGGCAGATGACCATGCCCCCCGTGAGAAATGACCCACTGGCGATGCCGGCGCGAAAGTCGCGATAGTAGTGATAATGCAATCGGCCCAGGTCCAATCCCCGAGCTCGCGCACCCAATAGCGCCTGGGGTGAAAATTCCTCGGCGGCCAAAAGAATGCGGCAATCCAACTCGGATTCCAAAACTTGGACCGCCGCGGGGCTGATCGTCAAATGCACCGTGCGCCCGGCGCGCAGAAGGACTTCCACCAAGCGCAGCCCATAGGGCGACCCGCTCGCTCCTGTGAACGCCACCACCAGGTCACTTGTCGCCATCCACGCCCTCGTCCCGCCTTGCGGTTTGTGGTTTTGAGAGTGCAGCAGCCCTTGGTCACAAGCGGCCCCGCGCTGCCTCATCTTGCAACATCATTCGACCGACCTTCCCACAACCCGCGAAAGCCGCAACGTCTCTTCCCATCCTACAGTTCTGACCGCACAATGGAGGAGAGTACAACGAAGCACCGGTGAAACGCCATGATGCGGACAGCACTGACAACGACCATCGCCGGAGGCTGGCTCATCCTTCTGGCGTCTCTTCCACTGCCAGCGCAACCGGAGCCGCCGGCGGGATTATCTCATTGGCCCCTGGAGGAACTGATTCTCAAAAACGGAGCCAGGTTCAAAGGGCTGATGTTGAACGAACTGCCCGATGTGGTGGAATTTCAATCGGTTTACCGCCGTCCAGGCCGCCCCACCGTCACCCTGACCAGCTTTTTCAGCAAAAATGAGATCGCTGAAATCAAACGACTTCCCCCCGACGAACGCGCCGTTCTGAAAGAAAAATTGGACGAACTCGATCCCAGCGGTGAAGGTGAACGCAAACGGATGGAATCGCTGGAGCTAGTGGCTGCCGATTGGC
The DNA here is from genome assembly GCA_025055115.1 of Gemmata sp. Classification (GTDB taxonomy): domain Bacteria; phylum Planctomycetota; class Planctomycetia; order Gemmatales; family Gemmataceae; genus Gemmata. The sequence continues at coordinate 136,633 of JANWYJ010000021.1, read as the reverse complement.
CCGGACAGATCGGCGGCGCCCGACAGTATGAGTCGGATTACTTCATTCTCCTTTGCACCGGCTCCGAAGAACTGACGCGGCGATCCGCGGTACGGTTGGAACAGATTTACACCGCTTTTTCCCGTTTCCTGCCCCCCACGGTCAAAAACGCCTCACCGACTGTCTTTCTCCTGGCCACTCAACCCCACGAATACCAAACCCTTCTGCGTTCAATCGGCGGCGCTGAATTGCTCAACCCGGCCGTCTACGACCCAGTACGCAATCGCATCTACTGCGGTAGCGACCTCGAAAAACTCGGCAGCGACCTGCAATCGGCCCGCCTCCACAACGCGCAGCAACTCGCTGATCTGGACCGCTACGAAGAGCACATCAAACGACTCTACAAAGGCGAAGAACTGGTCCGCCACCGCCGCTCTATTGCTGCGGAACGCAAGCGCGTCTATCAGGCGGATGTGGCCAATGGGCGGCAGTTCGACCAAGCCACCCGGCGGCTGTTCGCGTTGCTGTATCATGAGGCCTTTCACGCCTATGTCGCCGCGTTTGTGTACCCGGCACGCGCGCCCGCCGAAGTCCAAGCCGGCCAAGGCACAGGAGAACTCCCCCGTTGGCTCAACGAAGGCTTGGCGCAGATTTTTGAAACCGCCGTCGTCGAAGCGGGGGAATTGCGCGTCGATCATCCGGACCCGGACCGCTTGGACCGTGTGAAGAGTTGGCTCAAGGGCACTAATGGCCAGAAGTTATTGCCGCTGAAGGATTTACTCACAACCGGCAAGGAAGCCTTCCTCGCCTCCCATACCGACCAGAAAGCCGCCTCAGACCGCGCTTACTTGTCATCGTGGGCCTTGGCGTACTATCTGCTATTCGATCGCCGCCTGATAGGAACCGAAGCCTTCCACAAGTATTTGATGACCCTCAATAGTGGCGCCAACCCCCGCGAAGCATTCGCCGATCTGCTCCAAACCGACCTGGCCACCGCGGAGAGGCAATGGCACGATTACTTGCTGCGCCTGCGTGCCAACGGCACGTTGGCGAAATGATGTATCCCTTACGCGCTAGCCTTAGAACCGGGGACAGGGGCTGCCGGCTGCGGCTCCACCGCAACAGCTTCCACCTCAACGGCTATTGAATGACGGGCCATGGGTGATGTCGGCGGTGAGGGGGGTGCTGTGTTGGTGGCGTTATCCGCGGCCATCACCGTGGCGTTGGCCGGAAGCGGGGGTGACGTTTCAGCAGCCGGTGGCTGGGGCACCCCTGCCACATCGGCAACCGCAGAGGTTTGCGTCATGGGAACCACGGGCACTTCCGTAGCCTCTCCGATACGAATACCAAATTCTTGGTCGGCCGCGCCATCCGGAGGTGGCTCGGGGATTTTGTCCAGATGCCGGCCCGTCATGCGTTCGACAGCCCGTTCCACCACTTTCTCGACCGCATGGCCGACCGCCGCGGCCGGTTTGGCAATAATGTTGGGAACATGGGGCGGATCCCCGGTCGAAACCGGACGGCTGAGGATGTACTTTTGAATCAACGCCCCGGCGATCGCCGACAGCACCGCCACGACCACCAAAGGACGATATTCGTTGATCTTATTAAAGATTTCCAAAACCTGGTCGGTCAGTAAATACGACAGCCAGAACAACAAATTCACAAGCGGGATAGCATAAATGGCATCGGCGAGCAGAAATCGGCCCAAAGGAACCCGTAGCACACCGGCCATAATGAAAATCGGTGTCCGAATCCCCGGTAACAGCCGGGCACCCAGTAACACCCAAATCCCGCGTTCGGCGAAGTTTTTTTCAATCTGCTCTTGCTTCTCCAAGGGCACAAAATGGCGGCGAATAAAGCCAATATCCAGCAAACGCCGTCCCCAGATGCGGCCCGCGGCATACAACACACCATCGCCGATGACCACGCCGGCCATCACGACCGGGAGCATGATGTACCACGACAGGCTGGTATCTTCGTGACCGACTAAAATCCCCGCGGTGATGACCGGCAGCTCTTCGGGAATCGGAAAGCCAAAGCCCGCGGCCAGTAGGGCCAGGAAAACGCCCTGATAACCATATTGGTCAAAATGTTCCAGCATCACACGATCCGTGAGGGAGAAACCTCCGCGCAAGCTGATGTTAAACAGGGTACCACGAGAACACAACTCCGGTTAGGGGTGAATGAATTTTGAACAGCCGCTGGGTGGTCCGAGGTCCGGTGAGGAGTTGGCCGATGAAACTGGGTCTGATTAACTCCGCCTGGGTGCAAGCAGGGCGTGGAACCGCGTTCGGTATTCAGCAGACGCGGGCGATTGGCTTCGACAGCATCGACATTTTTGCCGATCCGCTGGATATCGACGCCAAAGAACGCCGCCTCATCCGCACGGAGTGTACAAAAGCTGGTCTACCGATTATCAGTGTGGCCTGTGTCGCGGTGGGGCTGATCGATTTCAACCCCAGTGTGCAACGTTTCCATCTGCAGCGATGTAAGGCCTACCTCGATTTCTGCTATGAACTGGAGGCGAAAAATCTGCTTGTGGTTTTGGGCGAATACATTTGGGAGAAGCAGGTGATCCGGCCGCAGGAACAATGGCAAACCGCGGTGCAGCATCTGCGCAGCTTGGGCGATTATGCCGCCGATCTGGGTCTACAGATCGCCTTGGAATTAGAACCTTTCAAGCTGTCACTGCTCAATAGCGTACCCAACATGGTACGTTTTCTGGATGAGGTGAACCATCCGGCCGTGCGGGCCAACATCGACATTTCGCACCTGCACTTGGCAGGCACTCGCCCGGAAGAACTGCAAGCGCTCCGCGGCAAGGCGATTCATGTTCACATCAGTGATTGCGATGGTCAAGTTCATGGCGATTTGCCCCCTGGCCGCGGCGTTGTGCAATTCGAGCCATACTTGCAGGAGATCGCCGCGCTGGGTATCGACGGAGCCATCAGCGTCGAACTCGAGTATTCGCCGGAGCCTGAAAAAATCGTGGAATGGGTGACGGAAGCCTATCAAACGACCGCGGAATTGCTCCGCCGCACGGGCATTCAGCGCGAATAATAGAGATAGCACACAATCCCTCTCCAACGGGTGTGAGTTCTATGGCCGACAAAACCCTCGATGGGGACCCTGGCAAGCTCTCGGGCGAATGGAGCCGGCACGTTGCGTCTGTGGCTCCTGACGAAACGAAATTCCTGCAAGGGCCGGGGCCCCGGGGGGTTGAGTTCTGGCAGGCGTTCAAAATGTTCCGCGAATTGCTCTATGGCTTCCGGAAACTCCACTTTGTCGGGCCGTGTGTGACTGTCTTTGGTTCGGCCCGCTTCGATGAGCAGCATCGCTTCTACAAACTGGCGCGCGAAGTGGGGCGGCTATTGGCCCGTTCTGGTTTCACCGTCATGACCGGGGGGGGGCCGGGCATTATGGAAGCCGCCAACCGCGGCGCCAAAGATGTCGGTGGCCGCTCGCTGGGCTGCAACATCGTCTTGCCGCGCGAACAAAAACCCAATCCGTATGTCGATTCATGGATCGACTTCAAGTACTTCTTCGTACGCAAGGTGATGCTGGTTAAGTACAGCTATGCGTTCATTGTGTTGCCTGGTGGATTTGGTACGCTCGACGAATTATTCGAAGTAGCCACACTCATTCAGACCGGAAAAGTCCAAAGCTTCCCCGTAGCGTTGATGGGAACCGATTACTGGCGGCCCCTGATCGACCAACTCCGCCTTATGGTCATGGAGAAGACCATCGACGCCGCCGATCTCGACCAACTCATTATCTCCGACAATCCCGGGGAGGTGGTTTCGGGCATCACCGATATTGCCCTCAAACGCTTCGGCCTTACCTACGGACCCGACATTCAACCGCGCTGGTGGTTAGGGGAATGGTTCGGCCGCTGGTGGAAAAAGTTGATGAAATGATCTCCACGCAACGACGATATCATCCCCCATCAACCTCGCTGCGAACAACTTCGCTTCGAAGGTAACTTCGCGGTGTCGGCTTATTCCCTGACAGGGGGGTACTTCTCATATGGGTCAGACCGATATGGGTCAGACAACCCCCGGGCCGCTTTGGCGCCAACGGTCTTGACGACCCGGGAGTTGGTCCCTTGCCCCTGACATCGATGTTTGACCCTGCTCGGCAATGCGCCCGCGGCTTCTTAGTGATTCGTGTAGCTATCGTACTGGCGCGGGCAGTGCCATCCTTCTCCAAAGGGTGTGGCAAAGGGCGTTTTGGGGCATTTGTAGCCCAACAAACCATGCCCCCACGTCGGACCACAGGGATTGAAGAAGTTCTTACACGAGCCAAAAGCAAACGCCAGATTGCTCTTCAAACTCCCACAGCCGTTTTGACACGGATGACCAAACGGACAGTCACCGCCGGTCACCATCTTGAAGGTAGTGCCCAAGGAGGGGCGATCGCCATGGGTACATCCTTGACCCCGAATGATATTCGCCCCCGATGCCGGGACGACCGGCGTGGCCGCTTGGGTTGCGGGCGGATACGAAGGGTAGGTCGACGGGAGGGGCGTGACAATCTGGATGTGCGGTTCTTGCGCCGCCGCGGAGCCGGCCAAGGCCACAAGGCCGCAGAGCGTCAAATACACTTTACGCATGGTGGAAACCTTTCCGTGAGAAAGCGCCGCTTCCCTGGCGGCTATTGTCTTTTCGGAGGTTCCACCCTCAGGAATTGGCGAAAGCCACTAAAGAGTCCACGCAAAACCGTTGGGGGGGGTCGTGTTAATACGGTCGCAATGAGGCGATCATTTTCGCTCAAAAAAATCCCTGTTCCCAATTTGACAATTCCACAGGCATTGCGCACAATAGCAATGGATATGTACATTCGATCATATTCATGGAGATCGTTCTATGCCTGCCAACCGCTGCAATAGACCGCCATAATCGGGCGCCAAACTGTCCCAGAAGCCCCGTTTGCACGCGATCCGGTTGGGCCAATTGACCAGATTCAGGTGATCGCCTTTCCATATCTCGGTGTGTTCGCCCCATTGGGCCGAAGCCACCGACACAACGCCATCATTGGGGCCTTCCTCCCGGTCCACTATCGCCGCCGGAAGCCGCCAGGGTGGACTCATCCATTCCACCGGGCAAACACCGGCTACCGCGAAATAGCGTACATTCGGCATATTCGGCACAGCGGCGTTAAATTGCCGGCAGGCGGCGGTCGTTAAATCCAAAAAGGCCTGATACGACAGCCCCACAAGTTGAAAAAACGGCGCCACCAGGCGACGAAAATAGCGGACGCCCCAATCGGCAAACGCGGTGCCGCGATGCGGCGTGCCGATCGTCGTCAGCGACACCACGCGCTCAGCCATGCCCAAATGGGTGATCATATAGCGGCTGTCGAGTCCGCCCATGCTGTGACCGATCACATGGACGCGGCCCCGGGGCACGTGTTTGTCGATGAAGCGTTTCAACTCCGCAGCGCGTTCCGTGACTCCCCGGGTGCGGCTTAAGCGTGGAACCAACACCTGGTTCCCCGCGGCGACGAGTTTCTCCCGAATCCCGGGGAAGTAATCCTTGAGTGTCCAACCACCCAACGTAATCCGATCGTAACCACACAAGCCATGAACCAGAACAATCGGATGTTTCAATTGAGGTATCACACCACGAGCCACGGCTAAGCATCCTGACAAGAGCCAATATCAGCGGTACCCACCACCGTTTCCGCTGGTGGTAGGCGAATACAGCACGTTTCGCGCAAGCTGGGGTGTGTCAGAGGGCGTGGCGAATCTGTAAAACAAGCGCCATTCGCCAACCCCTGACCCGGAGGTGCATCGGCCCCGGACAAGGTCAACTGCGGCGAACCATCTGTCAAGAATATACATACTTTCTTCACAGGAACTACGCAATGCAAATTCCTGTCGCACAACCTGGAAAAACGCGCATTGGCTGGATTGGTACAGGCGTGATGGGGCGTTGGATGTGCGAGCACGCCATGAAAAAAGGCTATCACGCTACCGTGTACAACCGTTCGCGGGAGAAAGCCCAGCCGCTCATCGACTTGGGGGCGCAATTCGCCCCCTCGCCGAAAGCTGTCGCTGAACAATCGGATATTATCTTTGCGATCGTCGGTTTTCCCAAAGATGTGCGCGAAGTGTTTCTGGGCGAAGCGGGGGCTTTGGCCGGTGCTAAACCCGGCAGTGTGTTGGTCGATATGACCACCAGTGAGCCGTCGTTAGCCAAAGAAATTTATGACGCGGCCAAGGCGAAGGGTGTGGCCGCACTCGACGCGCCGGTTTCCGGCGGCGATGTTGGCGCGAAAAACGCCACACTCTCCATCATGATTGGTGGGGATGCCGAAGTGGTCGCCGCGGTGCAGCCAGTTTTTGAGTGCATGGGCAAAACCATCATCCACCAAGGCGGCCCTGGCGCTGGGCAACACACCAAAATGGTCAATCAGATTCTCATTTCCTCCAACATGATCGCTCTGTGCGAAGGCTTGCTCTACGGCTACAAGGCTGGATTGGACCTTGAAACCGTCTTCAAGAGCGTTTCCGTGGGCGCGGCCGGCAGCAAAGCCTTGGAAGTGTTAGGTCCGCGGATGTTGGCACGCAACTTCGAGCCGGGCTTCTATGTGGAACATTTCATCAAAGATATGGGGATTGCCTTGGCCGAAGCCGAGAAGATGAACCTCTGCCTGCCAGGGCTGGCCTTAGCCAAGCAACTTTACGAAGCAGTCCGTGCCCAGGGGATGGGTCGCAAAGGCACACACGCCCTGTTGGTGGCATTGGAAAACATCAACAACGTGAAGCGATAGGTACTCTGATCCATCGTGACCGACAGAGTTGTGGCCACCAGGCCCAGAATGTCACGTGCCAGGAGCTAGCATGTTGGTGCTGACGCCAACGGCACCGACTTCATCCGTGCCACACTTTACCAGTCACACGAGCCGTTGATGCTGCCGGCTGACGCCAACGGCACCGACTTCATCCGTGCCTGTTGCCCCTTGGCAGGGCCTTGGTAGAAGTTCATTCCGCGTCCCAGACGACGACGTGGCCCCGATCGCCGCCCGCGGCCAAGCGTAAGCCATCAGGGGCGTAAGCGACGCACAGCACCCGCCCGATATTCCAATGGAATGCGGCCCGCTGGGTCCCTGTGGCGGTGTCCCACAGGCGCGTGCTGCCATCCCAGCTTCCGGTCAACAACAGCCGGCCATCAGGGCTGAAAGCGACTGCCGCCACCGGGCCTTGAAAACCTTTCAGCGTGTGCAACTCCCGGTGTTTTTCAATGTCGTAAACCCGTACCGAGCAATCGACGGCTACGGCTAACAACCGCCCATCGGCACTCAGGGCGATACTGCGACAATCCTTCGGTTGGGGGAAGTCGATGGGCTTGGGAGACGTGATGTCGTAGACGCGAACTTGACGATGCCCGGTCATCCAGGCGACCAGCTTTTTTGCGGGGCAAGCAGCAATCGCTTGCACACCGTTGGGTTCATGAAAGTACGGAGTTAACTTCCGAGCGGTGGTAATGTCCCAGAGTTCGAATGTCCCTGCAGTGGCTTGGAACCGTTGGCCGATGCCGAAGGCGACCATCCGTTCGCTGACAACCGCCAACGAAGTCACCGGGCGAACTGCGGGTGGGCCAACGACCTCCCACGCATGGCCTTTGAACTGCCAATGCACCCAACCGAATTCGCCCCCCACGATGACGCCACAGCCATCAGGCAAATAGCCAATCGCGTACACGGCCAGGTTCTTCGGACTGGCTTGAAACAGCGGGCAAACCTGACCTGTGCCATCACGCACAAACACCGAGCCGTCTTTAGCCCCGGTCGCGAGTGCTGAACTGTCGGGAGAGAAGGCGATACTGTAGACGACGGGTTTGTGGGTTGTCGTCGTACAGCGTTCACGGTGTTCGTCGAATAACAGCATATGCGAACCTACCGCCAGGTACGGGTGCGTGCGCTAAACCATCGCTCTTCCAACATCGGGCCGCCAACGGCTATGGTGGAATTGTATGTTGTTCCTCGGCAGGAGCGAAATATGGAAATCGAATGGACCGATGAAGACCCGGCTACAGGCAACAAACGCTTTGTGCGGGCGTGCAAGTTCGCTCGCCGGTGGCACTTCTCCATCCGCTGGGCGCGACGAACCCCCTGGCAAGACGCGCCGGAGGTCACTCGGGCGATGTGGGAAACTCTTCTCGATGCGCTGGAGCGGCGCTATTGGCGGCGTGAGGGCGTTTCCGACGACGACTTGCAGCAGGTGCGGCGCATCCTCGCGGTTTTCCGCCCTCCGCCGAGCGTCGACACCGCCGAACCGCTCGCCAACCCAGCCAGTGCAGGTCCCGAGACGCCCCCACACCACGGCCACCCAAGGACGGAATAACGCCCCAGGACATCGAACAGTTCCTTCACACTATTGTTCACTGCTTGCCCCGCGGGTTCTCGAAGGAGTCAACAATGCCCTACACCCCGATTCTGGCCACACTCGGGTATGTTTTCTCACCGGATGGTCGGCAAGTGCTGATGATTCACCGGAACACACGGCCCGATGATCCGCACTTTGGCAAATACAACGGCCTGGGGGGAAAACTGGAACGGCATGAAGATGTTGTCAGTGGTTTGAAGCGCGAAATTCGGGAAGAAGCCGGCATCGAGTGCCAAACGGTTCGACTCGCCGGTACGATTTCATGGCCCGGTTTTGGCCGACGCGGGGAGGATTGGTTCGGTTTTATCTTCCGTGTGGAATCGTTCACAGGAACGCCCTTCGCCGCCAATGCCGAAGGAACCTTAGAATGGATTGACGTTGATCGGGTCTTAACGCTGCCCTTGTGGGAAGGCGACTACTACTTTTTGCCACGAATTTTCGATCCGGCCTCACCGCCGTTTCACGGAGTGATGCCCTACCACAACGGGAAACCGCAAAGTTGGAGCTTCACCTTAACAAATGACTGAAGGGCAATCATGCGCCCAGGGTGCGACGCAGATTTCGGTTAAACTGATACGGCAGCACGTTGTCGCAGCCATTCGTGTGCTAAATTTGCCACAAGCAATTTCTCCATCGGCTGTTCGTCCACGGCGGTTACGCTCACAACCGCTCGCCACAAGGGGATTGGGTGGTGGCAGCACCTGTCAATATACGCTCGACGACACCGGGTGCTTTCGCCATCGGCGTAGGGGCGGAGCCATCGCCCGGGTATCGCCTGCGTCGCCTGCGCGGTCGGGGTGGATTTGCCGAAGTGTGGGAAGCAGAATCACCCCACGGACCACCCGTAGCGCTCAAATTCATGCCCAGCTCGAATATGAGCAGCACGGCCCGGGAATTGCGGTCGGTGCAATCTTTCCAAAAGTTGGACCATCCTTACATCGTTAAAACTTATGACATGTGGTCGGTCCCTGGCTACATCGTCATCACCATGGAGCTGGCGGAAGGAACGTTGCTCGACTTGCTTCAGCTGTATCACGAGGATTTGGGCCAACCGGTGGACTCTGCGGTGCTGTGCCTGTACTTGTGGCAAGTGGCCGAAGCTCTCGATTTCCTCAATGCCCGCCACCATCTCCGCGAAGGCCGCAAAGTCGGCTTTCAGCACGGCGATGTCAAACCCAATAACATTTTGCTCTTTGGAGATATTGCCAAACTGACCGATCACGGGATGGCGACACCCACTTATGGGCCGAGCACCCCCTGTTCGCGGCAAGGTACGCGGGAATACGCGGCGCCCGAGGTTTTCATGGGCACCCTCACGGATTGGTCGGACCAATTCAGTTTGGCCGTGACCTACTATGCCATGCGCACAGGGCAGTTACCGTTTCCGCCGCAACCGAAAACGCCGTCGCGCAGTCGGAATCATCCGTTGGCGGACCTCAGCGGCGTCACCGAAGCCGAACGGCCGATTTTGTCGCGTGCGTTGTGCCCGATTCCGCAAGATCGCTTCCCGTCGTGTCGGGAATTCATGGCCGGAATCCTCAGAGCCTTGGGGCTGAAAGTGGTCGCCCAGGAAGGCCGTGAACCGTGGCGTGTTCAGATTGTCAAGGATGCTGTCGCCAAGTCTGCTTCTCAGGTTTATCGCCCCCCCCTGCTCCCCAGGGTCCAACCACCGTCTGGCTCGATAGCTCGTCCATATCGTTCTCTGCCGGGCGAGTAGAGGCCGTTTCCAAGCACCGGGATAGTTGCCGAATACGGCTTATCGCTCGGCTTTTGTCGGGTTTTGAAACAGTCTCTCACGGCAGAAGTGCCGTTCCGTCTCGTGTCGGATCACAGTCGTAACATGCCTTGGAGTCTGCCGGCGCCTGTTGCTGAACCGCTTGGCCCACCGTAGAATACCAGCGGATAACTAGACGCGAGTTGGCACCGATGGGGTATATGCGTTGTCTTCACCTTCGCCTTCTTCGCCCTCCACGGGGCTGGTGCTTTTCGCGTTTCGGTGAATAACAGACCCGATCCACGACGAGCAACGGCCCCGGAGTGACAATTCCGGGGCCAGTTGCGTTCAGGAGGTTCTCCCATGCCCCTGCCGAGCGACCCGAACCGCGTCATCATTTTCGACACGACACTGCGTGACGGCGAGCAAAGCCCCGGCTGTAGCATGAACCTGGGTGAGAAGCTGGAGATGGCCCGGGCCTTGGCCGATTTGGGCGTCGATGTGATCGAGGCGGGGTTTCCTATTGCCTCCCCCGGCGATTTTGAAAGTGTCCGCGAGATTGCCCGGCAGGTGCAGGGACCGATTATCGCGGGCTTGGCCCGGTGCAACCCGGCCGACATCGACCGTGCCGCCGAAGCTCTCCGAGAAGCCGCACGGCCACGCATTCACGTTTTCCTGGCCACCAGCGCCATCCACCGCGAATTCAAGTTGCGCATGACGCCAGAAGAAGTCGTCAAACGGGCCGTCGAAGGCGTCCAGCGTGCCCGCGAGCGCTGTGAGGATGTGGAATTTTCTCCGGAAGATGCCGCCCGGACCGAACTCGATTTTCTCGCTGAAGTTGTGGAGCGCGTCATCGAAGCGGGAGCCACAACCCTCAACATTCCCGATACGGTCGGTTATGCGGTTCCGCAACATTATGCCGCGATCATCCGTCACCTCAAGCAGCATGTTCGCGGCATTGAGCGGTGCGTTTTGTCGGTCCACTGTCACAACGACCTGGGGCTGGCCGTCGCCAATTCGTTGGCGGCGCTGCTGGAAGGGGCGCGGCAGGTGGAATGCACCATCAACGGCATCGGCGAGCGAGCCGGGAATACGGCCTTAGAAGAAATTGTCATGGCCTTGCGGACGCGACACGACTTCTTCGGCCTGACCACTGGCATCAACACCAAACTGCTCTACCCGGTCAGCCGCAAACTGTCCCTGATCACGGGCAATCCCGTGCAGCGGAACAAAGCCATCGTCGGCCAGAATGCCTTTGCCCACGAAGCCGGTATTCATCAAGATGGTTTGCTCAAAGAACGCAGCACTTACGAAATTATGAAGCCTGAGGATGTGGGTATTCCACGGACTGAGTTGGTCTTGGGCAAACACAGCGGCCGCCACGCTCTCAAACAACGGGTCATCGATCTGGGCTATCACCTGACCGACGAACAACTCAACCGTGTCTTTGAGGAATTCAAGAAACTGGCCGACAAAAAGAAGGAAATTTACGACGGTGACATTGAGGCCCTCGCGGAAAATCAACTGCAAACCGCCACGGGTAACATCTGGACGCTGATCGGCTTCACCAGTACGGCCGGCACCGGGTCGCAAACCAGCGCTGCGGTTTCCCTGAAACATCAAGACGGCACCATCCACCGCGATGCCGCCGTTGGCAACGGACCGATCGATGCTCTCATCAAAGCTATCAATCGCATCACGGGTGTTCCGGTGCGTGTGGTCGATTATCGCGTGCGCTCTGTCACCCAAGACATGGACGCTTTGGGCGAAGCCACGATCGAGATTGAATTCAACGGTAAACGCTCACGGGCCCGCGCCGTCAGCCTGGATATTGTGGAAGCCAGCGCGTTAGCGTATCTGGAAGTCGTCAACCGGGTCGCTTCCCGGCAACTCCGCGATCGCCTCAAACCGACCGACAACGTACCAACCGAAGTGGTCCCAGCGAGCTAGTTTCCGGCCCACACGGTGTGGTTGATTGGCCCCAGAGGCTTTTCAGGATGATGGCCTTCAGCGGCGCGCTAGTCTCTGCCCCACATGGTGTGCTTGAGCCGTTGTTCCGATGTATCCCCCATTCGTCTGTAGCCCCATTCGTCGGCCGGAAGGAGATGACGACGGCCTCAAGGAGATGATAGTGCGATGGCGAGTGAGCCGGATGTTCTGATTATTGGTGCGGGGCTAGCTGGATTAGCCTGTGGGCGTGAGTTAGCGCGGCGCGGCCTTTCCTTCCGGATTCTCGAAGCCTCCGATGCCGTGGGCGGTCGGGTGCGCACCGACATCGTCGATGGCTTCCGGCTCGATCGCGGCTTCCAGATTTACCTGGCGGCCTATCCGGAGGGCCAGCGCGTACTCGATCGAACCGCGCTTGAGCTGAAACCCTTTGTTCGCGGGGCGCTTGTCCGCTTCCGTGGCCGCTTTCATCGCGTGGCCGATCCACGCTCTGAACCCCTTGGCGCAGCGTGGTCACTTTTCAATCCCATTGGTTCTCCAAGCGACAAAATCAAGCTGTTGGCGCTGTATCGCCAACTTCGGGCTGAAGCCCCCTCGGTTCCGCGCCACGATTGTTCCACGCGCGAACGACTGCAGCAAGCCGGGTTCAGTGAACCATTCATCGACCGGCTCTTTCGTCCATTTTTTAGCGGTGTCTTTTTAGAACCCGATTTGGCCACCTCGGCGCGGTTCTTTCACTTTCTTTTCCCCCTGTTTGCCGCCGGCCCTGGAGTTGTGCCCTCGCGGGGGATGCAAGCGATTCCCGAACAGCTCGCCGCCGCTTTGCCAGCCGACTGTATTCTCTTTCGGCACCCGGTCGAAGCCATTCGCGACAACCGCATCATCCTGGCCAGCGGTGAAGAACTGTCCGCACAGGCGATTGTCGTAGCCACCGAAGGTCCTACCGCGGCGCGGTTGCTCGGCGGACTCATTCCGACCCCAGCGTGTCACGGTACCGTCACGGTGTATTATGCTGCCGAGGAACCACCGCTACGCGAACCGATACTGGTTCTCAATGGCGATGGCGGCGGACCGGTAAACAACCTAACAGTAATGTCGAATGCCGCACCTTCCTACGCCCCGCCTGGTCAGGCGCTCATCGCTGTTTCCGTGGTGGGCATTCCGCCGGAAAATGATTCTGAACTGGATGGCCGCATCCGCGAGCAACTTGTGCAATGGTATGGCTCCACCGTGAATCGCTGGAAATCCTTGCGGACATACCGGATTCCGCACGCTCTGCCCGCGCAGCCCCCCGGTTCCCTGGACCCTTGGCAACGCCCGGTACGGGTTCAACCCGGTTTATACGTCTGTGGCGACCATCGCGACAATGCCTCCATCGATGGCGCGCTCACCAGTGGCCGCCGTGCCGCGGAGGCCGTGGCCGCCGATCTCGGACGCTAGCAGCCATCGCCGTGGTCCATCGTCCGTTCGGCCCACCACCACAACAGAGACGTGGCGACGAGAGCCGCCCCTGCAACGACTATCAAGCCGCGAAAAACTCCCTCCGCGGATACGTCGGGACGATTGTGCAATACGGCTTTCACACCCAACGGCCACATCACGGCCAGCAGCGTAACGGGTAAGAGGAAGCGCAAGGCCCGCCACTCCTGCGGGCAACGGATCGTCAACCACGCCCCCACAGCCATCACCAACGCCATCCCCACCATCACCATAACCGCCGTCGCCACCCCCAGCCGAATGCCGTGATCGGCCGTGAAAGCCATGCCAACCGCCGTCACAGCCACCGCCGCAAAGCCCACACCACGCTCGATCTGGGCTTGCACTTTCGCACGCAGAATCGACCGACGCGAAAAGGCTGCCGCTAGTAGCGGCTCCAGCGTACGGCGTTCGCGCTCCCCCGCCACCGCTGCACTGATCCCAACAGCCACCGGGAACAAGTAACACCCGGCCGCGAGAACTCCCGCACCCGTCAATAGCCAACCGCCATGATCTGGAATCCGTCCTTGTTCGCTCGCCACCATCATAGGCGGCTCCCTCCAGACCCGCTCAACGCGATGAAAAACCAACCATGCGCCCCCGACAGAAAGCAAGGCGATCGCTGCGACCATCATCGTTGCCATCCCATGCCACACCGGCGGCGCTAGCCACGGTAGCGGACGGCGCAAGCAACGTTCTTTCCACAACAGGGGGTTGCGGGCATCCAGTGGCGGAAGCGGCTCACGATGCCGCCGACGGGGAGTTATCAGAATGGGGTAAGCCGGTCGGGGTGGTAGCGGATAGGCACTGACCAAAGGACCGGCCCCGGCCTCACCGCGGCGCAGCCTCCGGGCAGCGATCTTGAGCACAACCCCCGCCACCACGATCTGAACAAACGGATAACACCACGCCCACCACCACCCACCATCGCCCGCTGGCAAGGAGGCCACAACTGCAAACGGGCTGACCCGCACGCCGGGTGGTACCAACGCCCCGCCGACGACCACCGCCACCAGGACATAGGCTTGCAGAACCGCGGAGCGAAAATCATCGGTGCAACACGCGGCATAAATTCCCAACGCGATACAACAAACGGTTGTCCCCACCGTCAGAAGCCAGCCCGCCGCAACAACCGCCCAATCTAGTGGTCCCAGGCCCCACAGCCCCAGCCAGAGGGGGAAACTGCCACCCAGAGTGATCAACAGAATCGCGGCGCGGGCCACCGCCTTGCCACCAACAATGTCTTCCTCGGTCCATTCGGTCAGAAGTAATAATGGGAGGGTCTGCCGATCTTTTTCTTCTGCCAGCGCTGTAACTGCCAGCGCCGGGGCCATGGTAACCACGATCGCCAACTGAACCTCCAAAAGCACCACGGTAGCCGCGGTGGTGAAGGCGCAGGCCTCCTCGGGCAAGACGCGCAACCAACCGAAGCGGAACACTTCTTCAGGCGACCGCGGTGAGAACCAATACGCCGCGAAAACCAAAAGGACCAAGACTTGGAAGCCCAAGACGAGCAAGCCGCCCCACACGACCGTTCCCCGCCGGATCATGCGTTGCAGCTCCCACCACAGAAAGCCCCTGCCCGCCCCGGACAGCACGCTACTGATCCCGATCCTGCAAACCCAAAGCGATACCCACTTTGCCGAAGGGAACAACCGGAGCCGGCCACGAGTTGATGGCTTTGATTTCCTCTTGGGCTTTCCCCGACAGACGCGCATTCTGCCGCGCGATCCACAACCGCGCCCAGGCCTGCCCGGCGCGGAATTGTCGGACATCGTCGGCCGCTTCCGCCCACGTTGGATCGCCTTTTTCGGTCGCAGCGCGGGCCAAGCGACGGCGGACGGCTTCCCCCTGGAACCAAGCCTGCGCGGTGGCATCGGGGAGAGCGTCGGCGAACTGTTGTGCCTCTTCCCACAGACCCCCAGCGGCAGAAATCTGGGACAAGCGCGCAACCAGCGACGCGGGCAGGGGCGTATCTTTGCGATTCTTGTTAGCCGCGACAAGCCCCCCGGCGGCGTCGAGGGCAGCCCGGGGGTCTTTGAGCCATTCCGCACACCACACCAAGGCCCGGAGTTGCTCCTCCAGCCGGCCCGGCCGCATCGCCAGGGCCACCGCTTCGCCCTCCTTTCCTTCCAGCAATTGGACTGCCACGAACGCCAGGCGCGTCGGTTCAAGAACCGCTCCTGTCCCTGGGCGGCTGATAAATTCCGGGGCTTTCTCCACTTTCAGAACAAGCAGTAGTGCTTGGGCGGAAGGGGAACGCGCAGAAGGCAGGTCGTTGGAGTTTTTCATCAATTCCGCCGCTACGCGCCGCGGAATTTCGGAATCGGGGTTGAGGTGGTACAGTTCGAGAGCGACCAAGGCCCGGGCTTCGATGCGCTCGGTCGCATTGAACAGTGCCAGCGGGATGAGTTCGGCAGCAATTTCGGCCTGGTCGTGCTGCACCAGGGCCCGCGTCAGTTGGCGGGCCAGGCTGGTGCGGAAATCGAGATCGGCAGTCGTTTGAGCCATGCTCAGCAGGCGACGCAGTTCCTCATAGACGGTGTAGACCCGTTCATTGGGGCGCGATTTGATCCCCAAGTCGGGCGTCCAGCGGATGCGGATTTGTTCACGGGCTTGTTCCTCACTGCCGCCCAGAGTCAAGATTGCGCAGGCGAGTTCGACGACAAGCGCATGGCGCGCCGGCGAAGGACTGGCCGATTGCAGCACACCCTGCGCTTTGTGGAAGTGCGTCATAGCTTCGCGCAGAGCCTCTTTCGTATCGTGACGCACGGCGTGTTCGCCCGCAGCAATGTGCAGAATCGCCGTAGCTAGGGGGGCTTCGGGTTTGGGGCATTCATCCGCACTGGCCGTGAACTGTTCGAAGGCTTCCTTCACGAGTCGGTCTTGCCTCTGTTCGGTTCGGGACGCCAGAAAGGAGCGGATGCCCCAGGTCAACCCAACGAGCGCGACCAGCGGAACGAGAATGAACAGTATCTTCTCACGCCACGGGCGAGGCTCTAGCTCTTCCTCAAAGACTTCCGCTTGTCGGAGGGCCTGGCCGGAGACCAGCGATACATCGGCTGCGTCTTGAACCCCTTCCAGTTTCTCCACGTTTTGTTTGGCCAGGCTCGGTCCGCGGGTTCGGGCTTGCCGCCAGTCGTACTGACCTTCATCCTTGGGTTCGGGAATTTTGATCCGTTGCCGGCATTCGATGTTGGGGCAGAGGGTGTTTTTGCCGGCGCGAGCGATTGGTTCGGTCCACTTATGCCCGCAGTAGTTGCACTCGACGTCGATCGTCTGTCGCCTCGCGTCCGGAGGGGTTTCGGCGGCGTCGGCCAAGAGGGCCACCGCAGCGGCTTCGACATCGGCGGGAGGCCGGTGTGAAATGACCACCGGCTGCGGAATGATCAGCTTCGAACGGCAGTTTTTGCAAGCGGCGGCTTTGCCGGCGAGTTCATCTTTCAACCGATAGTGATGCCCACAATGCGGGCAATCGAACTCAATCGCCATGAAGAGTATCCCGCGGTGAAATTATCGACCATCGACTGGCATCTGTATTATCAACGCCACCATGAATCGAGGCAACCACGAAGCCTTATGCGCAATGTCTTCCTGAAGTGGCATGGATGGCATCTCCGGTCGCCGCCACAGCCGCCGGGGGTTATTGTTCACCAGTTACCACGGCTACTGCGAGTGAAAATCCCCGGGCTAGGGGCGGCGCGGGCTGCGTGAGTGAAAGTCCAGCCATTTCTCGAACCAATCGAGCACGGCATTCACGATCGGCGTCAGCGACTTCGACGGCATCTCGGGCTGGAACAACTCCAGGATGATACGGTCGGCCTGGCGGCGGACCGCGATACGCGCTTGTGGCAGTTGGTGGAACGCGCCCAGAACAGCCTGGCGTGCCTGGTCCACCGCCTTGTGCAACTCCGCGCGGGAAGGACCGGTGGGCGGCGAAGGACGCGGTGGCATCGCTAGATCGTTCGGAAGCCCTACGATGATCGACTGGGGAAGGTCGATCATACCCAGCAGTTCGCCCAGAGAGGCCATGCCGACCAAGGCCATATCCCCCGCCGGGAGTGCTGCGGGTTTATCACCCAGGACCGAGGAAGCAGCCTCGGCCACCACGGCCGCAGCCACTTGCTGGCGATCCTGGCCGAGGACGAACACCGTATCGCGACGGGCATAGTAAATCGCCGACTTCCACGGCAACCCCGTCGCTGGTAACGCGAAGACTTTCACAGCACCAATCGCTTCTGCCGCCGGCTGGGCCACGTCATCCTGGGCTATGACGCTGATGAGCTTGGGCATGATCGCTTCCCATTGCGTCGCCGTCTTCGCATCGGTCAGATGCAACACCAGCAGCGGCAGGCGTGAGGTATCTTTCGCCCGTTCCTGCAACGGGGTGCGGATGATGGTCACGGCACGGATGTGGGCGAGCAGTTCATCGCGGAGGGGCAGCAGATGCTTTTCTTCGGCCTGCTGGATGTAATCGCTGGGGAGTTTGCCCAACACGCCTTGCGCTTTGGCGAAGCTGTCGAGCACACCAAGCAGGGTGGCAGCCCGATTTTTCTCTGGGAAAGTCAGGGCGACAGCCAGCGATGCGGGTTTCGCCGCAGGATGCAGTAGCTCACTTTTCACGGCCGAACCCGACAAAACGTCACGCAACAGGCTTGGCTGGGCAGGGTCGAGGGCCACGCCCACACTCAGGGCCAGGCCACCGTCACGCCCTTGCCCGCGTCCGGCCAGCCACTGCACAGCCTTCTGATTGGCCACGATCCGCCACCAAGCGAGGAATTCCGACGCATACGGCTCCGTGCGTTTTTTCCCCGCTTCGTCGAGCTGGGCCAGTAACTTCGGGCTATCGATGAAAAAGAAAATGCCCGCCTGGCGATAATCCGTGGCGGCCGCGGCGAAGAAAGGCTGGTCCCGAAGTGTTTCGGTGGACCGGCCGGTAAAGCGTTCAATAATAGGCGCGATGGCTTTCTTGCTGCTACCGGCGACGAACAACCCTGGGGTGTAGGCAAACGTCGGTTCGTAGTTCCCTTCCGGAGGCTTGTGAGGGGGGGCCAGCATGGGTTGGCCGGTGTTGGGGTCGGGTTGGGTCGCAGGGGTCTTGTGTTGGAAGATGGGCACCTGGCCGACTTTCCCCACCTCCCAGATGGTTGGGCTGGTGGTCAAAAACGCCCGGGCCGCAAACCCCGCCGCGGTGCTGTCGCCGGTGAGAACCGCGACCGCCCACTCCGGCTCCCCCTGATCGCTGAAGCCCATCAAGCCCACCGCCAGGCCCTTCAGCCGGCCCACCTCGGCCAGAACCTCCGGCGACAGCCACAGCGCCCATGCCGCAAGTTCTTGTTGCGCCTGGAGTTCACGGAAACTCTTCGCCGCGTTCTTTTTCGCATGAACAAGAGCAATACTATCAGCCAGTGGAGTGCCCTTCAGCAGTGCCGCGATCGACGGGGCCACTTCCGCCGGCGTGTGCAATTCCACATACGCCAGAGTACCGGGGGGGAAGACCGCGGCCACATCCGTGGGCGGCGCCGCCCCCAACGGAACGACCACGATCACCATCGCCCCCATGGCCGATGCCCAGCGGGTCATGGGAAATCCTCACGAAGAGGGATCAGGGTAGGACGCATGACGGAGTTACTTTTTCCAGTCGCTCTGGATGACCCAGGCCAGTCCATTGGTGAGCAAGCGGAGGAAGTTCTCGTCCTTGAAATCGTCCGGGTGGCCCAACGACGTGTAGAACACCCGGCGGTTGTCTTTTTCGCGAATCCAGGCCACCGGTTGTGATTCCTGGCCCATCGTACCTTGTAACAAGATCGTGACATCCGGAGCCACGTTGGGGTTTTTGTACAAAGTGCCAACCGTTTGGAAGGGTTTCACCCCGCGCAGAATGGGGTGATCCTTGGCCTTCTCCACGGGTTGGACGGTGGTGGTGCCAGCGCCAAAGTGCCCTTGATAATTGCCACCGAAAACTTCCTGGTCCATCTCAAGCCAATTTTGGAACCCGTGGCTGGCGGTACGAATGCCCACGATCGGCTTGCCCGAACGAACATACTTCTTGACCGCTTCGAGCGATTCTCCCTCCAGGCGCAAGCGCCGCGTAAAGAAGATGGCCACGTCACAATCGTCGAGGGCTTCCAGCCCAGGCAGTGCCGTGTCCTTCTCGGCCTTCGCCGTAATAAGCCGACATTCGACCGGAAAATGCGCTTCCAGATACTTTTTATACTCCGCCAACGACGCATCCGATTTGTATTCAAACGAACCGGATACCATCACGACGCGCCATTTCCGACTGGCCGAATTCTTGGGGTCCGGTGGTGCAGAGAAGGCTTTTTTCGGGGCATCGGACGCCAGGTAGGCGAACAGATCGGCCACTTGGGCTTCCGTGAGTGAATCGAGCAACTTCTCAGGCATCAGTGACACCGGGGAGGGTTTCATCGCGGCAATATCAGCTTTTGCGAGCGTCGTTTTCACGACTTGGTCGTTCACAACATTGGTGAGGATGATCGTTTCGCCACTGTCGGTGGCGATACCAGAGAATTTGCGATCATCATGGGTCAGCACCGAATAAACGAGATATTCGGGGCGAATGGCACTCGACGGATCGACAATATGGGTGAGCAGGTAGAGGGTGTTTTTGCGGTCGCTGGTGGTCAGATCAGGCCCCACGGCCCCGCCTTCGCCGTGGAGTTGATGGCAGGCGGCACACAGTTTGGTGAAGAGCACCTTTCCACGCACCGGATCACCGCGCTCTTTCTTCAGAGCAATAGAGAGACCGCCGATGCGGGCTTGTTTTTCCCCCGGTGTGGCCGGGGCCAACTTGCCGAAGTGCTTCTCGACGATGGCGGTCAGGTCTTTGTGGTCGAGTTTGACGGCGGCGCGGGCATGGTCGAGGGTGAAGTCGGCGCGGGGAAACTTCCCGCTGTCGAACTGTTGAAGTAGCTGCAGCGCCCAATTGGGGCGTGTCAGCAGGGTTTGCAGTGCCCGATTCTTGACAGGCCGGGAGAAGCCAGCATAGCCCGCCAGAATCGCGGCACCAACGGCATCATGTTCAAAGGCTTCCAGGCCGCTGAGAAGTTCGATGCGGAACTTGTCCGACGGGGCCGTCGTGAGTTGTTGCAAGAACAATTCTTGCGCTCGCGGGTCGCGAACATCGCGCAGGAGAGCCACGGCACGGAGACGGTCGTTGTCGCGGGCCGATGGATCAGCCACGATCCGCCGCAAGCGGCTGCAAGCGTCAGCATCACCCATGCGGGCTAAAACTTCCAACACCAACAGATCGTCGGGCCGCTGTTTGAGCAGATCGGCCAACGGTTCGCGCAAAGCCGGGATCACGTCCTTGCCCGGATGAGCTTGCAACGCGGTGGCGATGCCGCGGAGAACGGGCGTCAGGTCGTCGCCCGCCTGTTGCGTCCTGGCCAGCAATAGGCCGATGCGTTCTGTTCCACGGGAGATTTGGCCCGACAGCAGCCGCCGGGCCACCCGTTCGTTGAAGAACGACGCCAGTTTCCGATTCGGTTCACCCGGATAAGGGAATTGCACCGTATCGGTGGTATCGCGCCGGTTCGCCTCTTCCATTGCCCACCACACCAGCAAGGGAAGATGGGGATCATCACTGAGAAGAGGATTTTCTAGTAGGGCTTTGACAATCGCGATCGCTTGCACGGGGGTGAAGCGGCGGGCGCTACAGGCCAGCTGCGCGGCGACGATGGGGCTTTTTTCCGTGCGGGCCCAGTGGGTGAAGACAGCCAACGTCTTGTCCGTCAGTTTCTCGTCATCACCTAGGAGGCGCACCATCCACGCCCGCACATGTTCATTGGGGTGCTGGCCGACGCGATGAAAGTCGTCTTCGGTCCATCCGCCAGAGCCATATAAAGCCCACAGCGCTTCTAACGCGAGCTGTCCCTTTTCGTTGACCAGCCACTGCCGCAAGGTGGCGTGCCCGGTTTTGTCGCCGCGTTCGCGCAGTAGCCGCTGGGCTTCGTTCCGCCACCATTTGTTAGGGTTTCGCAGTCCTTCGATCAGCGCGGCGGTGGATTGCTTCCGCCCATCGAACGTGGGGTACTTCGGTCCACCTTGGTATTCAATGCGATAGATGCGTCCACTGTCCTTGTGCCAGGTGTCGAGGGGGTCGAGGTGGGCGGCGCGTTTGTCGTACCAGTCGGCCACATAAATGCAGCCATCCGGCCCCAACAGCAGATCGACCGGGCGGAACCAAATGTCGTCGGTGGTCATCAGTTCGCCGCCAAACGAGGCGGTGAAGCTCGCTTTCACCGGTTCGAGGGTGTGCCAGTAGATGGCGTTGGCCAGTAAATTCCCGGCGATGTAACGGCCACGGAACTGTTCGGGGTAAACGTCGGCGTCGTACACTACCCCGCCGCAGGTGACATGCCCCCCCTTGAAGCCGGTATAGGGCACATGCTCGAAGTAGCCGTAGGTGTACGGGTTGTGAAGCGGTCCGTGTTTGCTGAATCCTTTCACATAGTATGCGCCTTGCATCGGATGCAGGCAGACGTAGCCGCTCCAGTTGGTCCCCGCGATGGCCTGGCCGTGGCGGTCGAAGTCGAGGCCGTAGGTATTGCCGCCGCCTTCACTGAACAGTTCAAAGCGGCGGGTGGGCGGATGATAACGCCAAATACCCTGCTGAAATTCGATGATTTCCTTGGGGTTGGCCGGATTGGCAATGCGACTGGTGCTGGTGCTGCCCGCGGCCCCGTACAGCCAACCATCGGGTCCCCATTGCAGGGAATTAGCCAGCGAATGGGTATCGTCCATGCCAAAGCCAGTGAGCAACACTTCCGGATCGCCATCGGGAATGTCATCCTCATTGTGGTCGGCATAAAAGAGCAGGTAGGGCGGTTGAGCGACATAAACCCCGCCGCGACCCAGGCAGAAGCCACTGGCGATGTTGAGGCCGGTAACGAAATCCTTCGATTTGCGAAAAACTCCGTTTTCGTCGGGGTCGTAAAGAATGGTAATCTTGTCGGCCCCGACAGGCCCATGCGGCGGCGGTGCCGGGATTTTGTCGTAGATAGTGCGCAGGTATTGGTCCTGCTGGACCGGTTTAAGCCCGGCATAGTGGGGGTATTGCAGGTACTGCAGCACCCACAATCGGCCCCGAGCATCAAAACTTATGCTGACCGGCTGGCGAATCATCGGCTCGGTGGCCACAGCCCGAACCTGAAACCCCGCGGGTAACTTGAACCGCTTCACCGCCTCCGCCGGGGTCAGAGCGTCATTCGCCGTCACAACGGCCGACGACGCGCAAGCCAACATCGCCCACCAGGAGAGGACATACCGCATGGGAAGCACTCCTCAAAGACTCTGCAACTTGAGAATGCGGCAACCGTGGCCGAAAAGCAAGTAGGGAATCCGCATAACGCCAGCCGGATCAGCTGTGTTGTATCTGTTGGGCCAGCGAAATTCCGCCACAGACCCTGACGCGGAGCGAACAACCCGACCGGATCATCCTGGTTGTGTTGGTGTCCCCGCACGCGCTGATGTCGACTGATAGTCCCATACTCCCCGTGGCTCGTGGGCGATGGTGAGACTGTCACGCCGAGACCGAGCCAGAGCGGGGGGAACATCGGATTGCGAAACTCAACGTGGAGTGTCGGCAATGAAGCCAAGGGACAGCGAGGGAAACATCGGACAGCGGGGGGAACATCGGACAGCGAGGGGAACATCGGATTGCGAAACTCAACGTGGAGTGTCGGCAATGATGAGAGTGTCGGCAATGATGAGAATGATGAGAGTGTCGCGCCGAAGTGATGACCAGATTTGAACATATGAATACTCATGGCGTTGTCACGATTTTCCCCCCCAACGCGCACGCGATATTACCTCAACAAAACTCGACATCTTGTGCGGCTGTGCCGTGATGGCCGCCCAACCGCCCACCAACTGCATGCATCAAGTGATGGTTCCCGGATGACCCTGTCGATGGTGCCGCGATGGCCGCCCAACCGCCCACCAACTGCATGGGCCACTACAGGCTGGAGTGAGTCCACTATCTTCGGCAATGTTGTGAGACCGTTGTTCGCACACGCGGATCACTTCATGCCGGTGCAGGGTTTGGCCATCACCGCGATGATGAGTTGTTCACCGGCTTTGGTGCGGTAGGGTGTAACGATGGGGAAGAATTTGTCACACACACAGGCATAGCTGACTACGTCCATCGCCGGGGGGTGCAGTGTGAGGGTAATACGGCCGTTTTCATCTTTGTGACGATCAACTTGCACTTTCAGCACCTGCTGATCGGTCAGAGGGACGATTGCCGCTTCGCCCACGGGAATCGACTTGGACTCGGTAGCCACCAGTTTGAAGCCCGTCAGCTTGGGGTCGCGTTTTTGCACTTCTTTCGCGAGGTCTTTCAAGCGCGGATCGACCTGGGTGGTGTTCTCGGTGGCCAACACAATAACCACAGTCACCCGAACGGGATTGTCCTTCGCCGGGCCAGCCAGGGTGATGAGTGAGGCGACAATCAGTGCGGTCATGAGTCAGCGGGGTTTGGCGGCAAAAATCATCGGGGCTGCATCCGGGGCGGTGACCACCGGGGGCCAGGCGGTTGGGGTATCATTCATTTCCACCTCATCGGGGCCAGCCAGAACAATCAGTGCCGGCAACAGATCGCGTCCGATCGGTAGCCAGCCGTCGCCGGGGACTCGGTGAAGGACCACTTCATCCTCGGTGGCTATCGGCAAGATGGCCATCTCGCCGAGTTCATCTGTCGTTGTCGGGTTGGGTAGGCTCGGGGTTGCGGGTGTTCCGGCGGGGGTGTTGTGGACCAGTGAAAATTGGGACAAGGCCGGAACGCTGAAGTCGTTGGCAAGGAGCAGTCCGACCACAGTGGCCGCCACGGCCGTTAAGGCGGTGAAGCTACCCACGACCCAGGGCCGACGGCGTGGGGAATTCGCTGGCTGCGGGAGTGTCTGGGAGCGGGGGAAAAGTTTCGCATGGATGGCCTGGCGGGTGGTTTCCCAAGCCGACGCGCTGGGTTCGGGAGGCGCCGCGGCCGCAACGGCCTGCGGGTCGCCGTGGATGTAGGCCGCGAACGGGTCGCGGAAAGGCGGTTCGAGAGGATCGAGGCTGTGCAGTTTCATGTTGGTTGATAGTTCGCGAGCAGTTCCTTGAGTTTCTGTCGCGCATAAAAAAGCCGGCTCATCACGGTCCCGATGGAAATTCCCAGCGCCTGCGCCACTTCACGATACGTCAATCCCCCCTCCACATGCAAGACGAAGGTTTGCCGTTGCGATGCGGGTAAGCGAGCTAGGGCCGCGTCCACCGCCCGGCGGAGGTCGTCGCGTTCCAAACCGGCATCGACCGGTAAAGCCGTAGCTGTACCCAATTCGTCCAGCGTCGGGCTGATGGGCTGAGCGGGGATCCGCTCATCGCGTTTCCGCTGCCGGCCAATATCAAGCGCCGCGTTGCAGATGACACGCAAGAGCCATGTTTTGAACGTACTTTGCCCCCGAAAGCGGTGCAGGTGTTTCAGGGCATTGACGAAGCCATTTTGTACCGCATCCAGAGCATCGGCTTCGTGACCCAGCAAGCGGTAGGCCACACGATAAGCCACCACGCGATAGCGGCCGAAAAGCTCATCGAGTGCCGATCGATCACCCGCAGCGAAGCGCCGAAGGAGGATTTCGTCCGTGGGGGAGGCAACCGGCGGCATGGCGGCATTTCACCAGCAGATCAAACTAAAACAACTCCATTGTACCCATCCGGTACAGCCCTTTGCCACCCGCAATACGCCGTTCTGCACCTCCCCGATAACCTGGACCGACACCATCGACGTTGGCCCGGAGTTTGCCACCAACAACAACAATCCGTTACTAACAATCCGTTGTTCTGGAACTCCCCGCCGTTGTTCTGGAACTCCCCGGTATGCGGTGGACGATACTCGTTACTGTGTTAGACGAACTCACCGATGTGAAAATTCAACGAGATTGCCCAGAACCGCAGAGCGTTGGGGTTGAAAGTGGCCACCCTGGCGGTTTACGATGTCGCAGCGCCGCGCCAAGCTTTGCCATTGGCGGCCTTGGCCTCCGGATGCGGCGTGTGCAGGGACGCGGAAGCTATGCCGACAATCAACAAGCGTTTTCTCCTGAAACTGGTCCTCGTCCTTCTGGCCAGTAGCACCGCCTTGATCGCCGTTCACGCGGTGCAATCCCGGCGTATCCCCGCCGCACTGAAAGCCCAATCCGAACGGGCGGCCGAACAGGGAAAACTCGATACGGCGATCCACTATCTGCGGCAATATCTGGAATTTCACCCAGATGATGTCGATTCTCAAATCCAATTGGCCCAATGGCTGGAACAACGCCTGCCCACCTCCCGCAACTGGTGGGACTTATTGTTCCTGCACGACCGGATTTTGCGGCTCGACCCCAACCGCCACGACATTCGCCGCAAAGCCCTCGCGATTGGCCTGAAGCTCGGTCGTTATACCGACGCCGTGACACACGCCGAATACCTGCTGAAAACCTTCCCCACCGAACCCGAATTGTGGCAACAACTGGGAGCCGCCCAAGCCGGCCTCAATGAACTGGCCGCCGCCCGGCAATCCTATGAAAACGCCATCCTCCATGCCCCCGACCAACTGCTCGGCTACCAACGCCTGGCCCAACTGGCATGGCGTAACATGAACGATGCGGTCGCCGCCCGCGATGTGCTCAACCGCATGGTCCGCGCTTTGCCGCACGATGCCGATGCCTATCTGATCCGCGCCCGTTTTGAAGTGTACACCGCGGACGACCCCGGCGTCAGTACGGGTCAAGGCGGCGATCTGGCCCAAGCCCGCCGCGACCTGCATCGCGTTTTGGAGCTGGACCCGGAACATGCCGAGGCGTCGTTGTTGTTGGCCGAAATCATGCAACGCCAACGGAACATTCCCGCCGCCCATGCCCTTCTGCGGGATGCGGTGTCGCTGTATCCACGCAACATCAAGCTGATTCGGGCGCTGTCGTGGTTGGAACTGGTCCGCGGCAACACAGCGGCGGCGATCACCGTTTTGGAAGACGGTGTCAAAGCCGTGCCCCACGGCTTAGACCTCATGGTGCCTTTGGCCGATCTCATGGTCCAGCAAGGAGATACGACGCGAACGGCAGAAATTCTTGTGCGTCTACAACACGCCAAAGCACCGCCCACGCAGGTCAAATACCTCCAAGCGCGCATGGCGATGCGCGAGCAAAAGTGGGCCGAAGCCCTCACCCTTCTGGAGAACTTACGCCGCGACATCCTCAACATGCCGGGTCTGGAGATGCAACTGAACCTGCTTTCGGCCACATGCCACCAGAAATTGGGCGACCCCGACGCTGAAGAGAAAGCCTACCAACGTGTCACCAACGCCGACCCTACCAACGTGATCGCCCGCGTGGGTTTGGGTAACCTCTACATGAACCTGGGGCGTTTCGACGATGCGGCCCGGGAGCTGGAAATGGCTCTCAAATCCCCTTTCGCCACGGGCGTCGTCGTCAGCCAATATGTGCGGCTGAAATCACGAATCATCCTGCGCTCGGCTCGCCCCGGGGATTGGTTATTGCTGGAACGCGATCTCAATGCCAACGCCCACAAATTCCCCCGCGGCTCCTCCGAACCGGTGATCCTCCGCGCCGAAATGCTCGTTTTGCAAGGACAACTCAACGACGCGGTGAAATTCCTGCGCAAAGAGTCGGCCATGCGTCCCAACGACGGCCGGTTGTGGGCCGCCCTCGCCCTGACCACCGCCGACCTCCAAGGTGTTGCCGCTGGTCTGGCCATTCTGGATGAAGCTCAAACTCTCGTGGGCGATGGTACCGATGTCCGCCTGGCCCGGGCCTTGCTCTACGCCCGCGAACCCGGGCGCATTCGCCCCATCGCCCCCTTGGGCGAAAAAATCGATGCCTGGCCCGAAACCGAACAACTCCGTCTGCTGGCCGGTTTGGTCGAAGTTTACGATCAAATCAACGACCAGCCGCGGCTCATCCAAACCTTACGGCGGCTTCTCAGCCGCCAACCAAACAATGTCGCCATGTGGCGAAAAATGTACGAACGGGCCGCCCCCACCGACGACGCGGCCCGTGAAGCCCGCGCAGCCCTGGTGAAGCTGGAAGGTGAACAAGGGCCGTCCGTTCTCTTGTGCGATGCACGCGGGCCGCAGCCGCACCAGTATCTGGCCCGGCTCATCCAAACCTTCGGGGAAAACCCGTCTCAGGCCGACGCTTGCTTGGCCCTGGCCCGCTGCCGAGACGCGGCGGGCGATCCGGCCACCGCCGCCGCCTTGGTGCAACGGGCCTTCCGTCTCGAACCGACGCGGTACGAAACGGTGGAAGCCTTGCTCTTGCATTCCGCCAAAAGCCGCGACATGGGGCGTATTCAGGCGTTGTTGGAACAACTTGCCAGCGATCCGCGTTGGGCAGGTGAACCCTTCCGCCGCGTCGTCGGCCGCGTTTTGCCACAAGTTCCTACGGTGGCGGTGGATATTCTCAACGCCTGCCGACCCCTCCTGAAGGGCGACCCCCAAGCCCGGGCGTGGGTGGCCGACTGCGCCATCCAGTTGCAGCACCCCGAAACCGCTCAGCTGCTCGATAAGGCTACGCAATTACCCACCTCCCACAGCGATGATTGGCTCCGCAAGGCCTTGTTTGTCGCCCAAACCGATCCGGCGGCCGGAGCTGCCGTTCTGGCGGCAGCGCAAAAGCAATTACCGCCAGCGGAGTACTTGAGCCTGGTCGCCGTCTATACCGAGAGTTCGGCAGGCCGTGCCTTCGTCCCACGCGCCGAAACGCCCGAACAGAAAAAACGGCTCGTCCAAGCACAACTGGCCGTGAAGTTGTCGTGTTCACAAACTGCTTCCGCCGGCCGACTTCTGGAGGATTTTCTTGCCGACAAAACCCTCCCGGCCCACCATGCCGACTGGGCCCGACGCAATCTGGCGATGATTTACGCGGTCGGAGGCACCCCCGACGATCGGGTGCGGGCGATGAAACTGCTTCGCGAAGTGGCTACCGACACCCATACCAGCGTCGACGAACTCCGGGCCACTGTCACCGCCATGACAGCTCTGGCCCGCTATTTGGAAGGCCCCGATCGCCGCGAAGCCCTCGGACGGGCCATTCATGCCATGCAAGCCATCCACCAACAGACCCAAGCCCACGCCGATCTTTTTGGACTATCCCAACTCTATCGCGCTGCCAATAACCGCGCGGCCAGTCGCCAATGCTTACAACAACTCCTCAATCGTCCACGCGAGGAACTGGAAAAAGACCCCTCCTACACCTTCTACCTGACCACGGCCTTGGAAGAATTGGTCGAAGATGGCAATTTTGCCGCTGCCGAAGCCTTCGCCGGACGATTACTGCAGCTGCGCGTCAACGATTTCTCATCCCTGGCGACCATCGCCCGCATGGAAGCCAAAGCCGGGCGCGCCGAACGGGCCTTGACGGTCGCCGAAGACTACGCACGCTGGGCCGATGCCGCGGCGGGGGATTATCTGACCCGCTCGGCACAAGTGGCGGAATTACTCGATGAACTGAGCCGTCTGCCCAACGTGCGCGGTACGGCCGCAGGCCGGCAAATGACCACCGCAGCCGCCGAACGCTTCGCAGCCCTGGTGCCCAACCGCCCCGATGCCATCGTTGGCGTTGTCGGGGCTTTGGCCTCCGATGGCCGCGTCGCCGAAGCCTTCGAGCAGATTGAACGATTCCATCGCTATCTCTCCCTGCGGTTGCGCGCGGCCGCCGGCCTGGCCATCGTTCGGGCCGGGCACGTGACCGATCAACAGGCCGAAGTCGTCGAACGATGGCTGAGCGAATGTCTGGCGGCCGAACCCGAGGCGATTGTACATTTACTGAACAAAGCTGAATTTCACGCGCACCGGGGTGATACCGCCTCGGCGGCCACATTGTTACGCAAAGTCTTGGCCCAGCAACCGCATCATGTCGTGGCGCTGAACAATCTGGCGTGGATGCTGGCCGCCGACGCGACTACCGCTGCTGAGGCGATGGAACTGGTCAACCGGGCGACGCGCGAACGCGGCCTGACTGGGGATTTACTCGATACCCGCGCGCGCATTCGTATCACCCTCAAACAACTCCACGATGCCGAAGCCGATCTGGCTGAGGCGATCAGTCATCAACCCACGGCCTTGCGCTGGTTCCATGTCGCCCTGCTGCGGATGAATCAATCCCCCACCGCAACCGAGCAGGCGAAAAAAGCCTTTGCCGAGGCGCAACGCCGGGGGTTGGATCAAAAAATGATCCACCCAGCCGATCTACCGACGTACCGGATCTTAGAAGCCGCGATCCGCTCGGATCGGTCGGCCACGCCCCACAATTAAACCGTGGGATAAACCATGGGAAATAGACCGTGGGATAAACCTTGGGAAGGAGCAGTCGGCGGCGGATTCTCAGACCCGTTCGCCACCGCCGAGGGAGGATCGTTGTTCAGCCGAACACGGCCACAACTGCTGCTTGACTAACAGAGTTCACCAATGACCAGGGTCACGTCGTCGTTCAACGGTTGGTCGCCGCGAAAGTTCCGCTGGTCGTTGAGCAATTCCTCGGTGAGTTTGCCCGCCCCCAGATGTCCGTGGGCGACCAGCGCTTCTTTGAGCCGCTCGGTCCCGTAGCCTTCACCCCAATCGTTACGGGCTTCGATCAAACCGTCGGTATAGAAGCACAAGCGATCCCCCGTTTCGAGGGTGATTTCTTGTTCCCGATAGCTTTCGCCCGGTACGATGCCCAACATAAAACCCTGTGCCACAAGCATTTGTACTTCGCCACGGCCGGGGATAAAGCGCATCGGGTACGGATGGCCGGCGTTGGCGTAGGTGAGCCGGCGGTTGCGTCGATCAAACACGCCGTAGAACGCGGTAACAAACCGCTCGTCGGCCAAGCCTTGCAGTTTCTCGTTCATTGCGCTGAGAACTTCGCCGGGGGAAATGGTGGAGCCGCAAACTTCGTTAAAGGCAGTCCGACACATGATGGCGACCATCGCCGCCGCAATGCTGTGGCCGCTGGCATCGGCGATGAGAAAGCCCAGATGGTCTGGGTCCGGAAGGGCAATCGCGTAGAAATCCCCGCCCAAGTGATCGAGAGGCGCATAGTGAACCCCCCAGCGGATTTCCGGCCAATCGGGCGGCTCGTGCGGTAACAATAAGCGGGTTTGCAACCGCCCCGCGGCCCGGAGGTTGTGGCGTAATTCGGCATCGCGTGCCAGAACTTCATCAATCGCCCGTTTCAGTTCTTGGGTGCGATCGTCCACCAGTCGGTTCAGATAATCGGTCCGTCGGCTCATCAATAGCCGTGTGGAGATGATGCCAATGACACGCCCGGCTTCAACGACCGGCAGATGGCGCACGCGTGCCCGATTCATGAATTCCACAACCTCGTCCCAACCCATATCGGGTGAAATCGTGTGCGGATGGGGCGTCATCCAGCACGACACAGGCAA
Source organism: Gemmata sp. (assembly GCA_025055115.1). Taxonomy (GTDB): domain Bacteria; phylum Planctomycetota; class Planctomycetia; order Gemmatales; family Gemmataceae; genus Gemmata. The sequence continues at coordinate 105,701 of JANWYJ010000021.1, read as the reverse complement.
ATCCCGCCAACCTTCTTCGGACGTCATAATCCGCCGCAACAGATCGCGTTCGGTGAAGATACCGACCAATCGTGTACCATTTTCCACCACCAGAACACTCCCGATCCGCAGACGATTCATGGCTTCCAGAACGCTCCTGATCGGGCAATCGGGCGCCACCATAACCGGTTCGGGTTGCATAATCTCCCGGACCGTGAAAGTCGTTTTCGCCATAATTTCCACAAACCTCGACGATTGATGAAAGTCATCCTATCGTAGCGGGATTACCCAATGCAGGGATTTCCTGACACGGGGTTAGCATAATCCCCGAATACGGAGCTTGACCGCACCCAACCATACCGGTCAAGATACGCTCATCAGACTCGCACGGAACTATTCCATGCCGATTTGGGTACGTCAGGCTGCGGCTGTGCCTATCCGAGACGATCGGGTGTGCTTGGTGACGTCCAGCAGTGGCCGCCGTTGGGTTATTCCCAAAGGGCAGATCGATCCAGGCCACACGGCCGCCGAAGCCGCCCTGGTGGAGGCCTGGGAAGAAGCGGGAATCGTTGGCGCGCTAGATGCCGACCCGCTGGGAACTTATGTCTACGAAAAGATGGGTCGAGAACACCATGTGTTGGTTTATCGGCTCCTGGTGACCGAAGTTCGCGAGCAGTGGCCGGAGAAAGGTCTGCGAACCCGCGAATGGTTCACGCTCGACGATGCCCTCGACCGCCTCGAAGAACCTGGTTTACGCGAACTGTTGCGCCTCGCGTTCCATCTGAAACACCCCGATAAGCTGATCACGCTGGTCAGTGCTTGAATGCCCCCACGCACCGCCCCCAGCTTGGTGGCGTGCGGTGGTCCAAGCCGTTATTTCGGGCCATGACGGTTTCTTGGGAGTATCCCCCCTGCGCTGAGCCTAGTGGTGCGCGGTGGTCGGCGCAGCGACCCCGTCTTAGCGGGCCAACAACGGCAGAATGAACCGGTCCACATCGGCTTCTGTCTGAATCGGGGGTACATTCCGATACAGTTCCCAGGATTCCACCAGCTCGGCCGACTGGCCCGGTGCCAGCGTCACCAATTCCCCGACAGTTTCCATTTCCAACATGTCTTCATTCGTGAATGTCTGATATCGGGTTCCCCGATCGGGATAGACGGCCCCTTCGCGATAATCGAACCTCTTGACGAACAAGACCCCAGAATGGAGATACCCCACCCACCCTTCGCGGTGAGCCAAGCCAATCTTCGTGGGCCCTCGGGTCACATCCTGACGGAGGAAAATGTACTTATGGCCGAAGGTCCAGCGAGTATCGGCGAAATCGAAGTAGGGCCACAGGATCAGTTCCTGATTGGGGGCGAAGTCTTGGGGAGATTTGGCATTCCGGACGTGGCCGGGGTGCGGTCGTTTGGGCGGCAGGGGGATGATTTCCATTCCGCCGGGGGCCAAAACGGTCGGTCCCCACGGGGCTAACTCCGTGGGCTGGGTGCCAATATTGGTGACACGAAGAGTCACTTCGACCCGCGAACCGGTTTCCGCCAGGCGTAACTCCATGACTTTTTGAATCCCGTACTCGGTTTCGGGCGGCGGGGTGAAGCGGGCGGCCAAGGGGCCTAGCGCCGCCCATTGCACGGGGCGATTGTCGGGGAAGTAGGTGCGTGTGAGGTCTTCGGGGGCGATCCAGAACCGATGGCCACCGCGAATCTGCCATTCCGGCTCATCGGTTCCCCCCATCATCGACTCGTAATTTTTCATCACATTCATGCCGCCGTGGAAGCGGTAACTGATCACCCGTGGGCCGACATCGAGGGTCACAATCAGTTCCACGTCGCGATTACTGAGCCGCAGGTTATTCTTCCATCCGCGATATTCGACCACTTCCATAGCGGGCCTCGGTGTAGGTGCGCAATGCGTGAGGATGGCATGATACCATGCCATCCTCGTGGCAGGAATAAGTTTCGATTCAGTTGGGGCGAATGGGGCGGAGGCGGCGGGTCACAAGTCGCCACGAGCCGATTGTGCCGATAGCGATCATACTGAGGACAACACCGGCGGGCACCGGAATGGGGGTGGTGGGAACTTCGGTGGGTGGTTGATCTGTACCTCCTGGACCGTTGGGGCCACTGGGGCCACCAGGTCCAGTGGGGCCACCAGGTCCAGTGGGGCCGCCGATGGGGGGAGTAATGACGGGCGGAGTTCCCGGGGGAGGTGTTACCACCCCCCCGCCTAGAGGGGGGGTGGTATTAGTTGGCGTGGTACCATTGCCGTTGCCCGTGTTGGGGGCGATGAATCCGCCTCCCCCCAATCCACCACCGCCACCACCTGCGCCGAACCCCGCGGCAGGGCTGGGCGCCCCCACCATTCCTCCCAAGGGAACGATACCACCGCTGCCGGCTGTCAGTGTTCGGGCCAAATTCCCGCCGCCCACACCACCGCCGCCGACCGTCCGCAGTGCGAATTGGGATTGGGCGACGATATTGTCAGCATTCGGAACCCCTTGCAGGCGAACGAGTTCTCGCCCGCGCAGAAGGGGGTTGTCGTAATACACCACATCGTTACCGGTGAGCGAGTCGAGGTATTTCTGGGCTTGCCGAACGAACGCGGGAGCTTCCGCGGGCGGATAGTTGGCTTGGAAGTCGCCGGCAAACAGATTGAACGGAGGGGGACCCTCGGGCTGTTCGGTTTCTTGAACAACTTCCCATAACGCCACTTGCAGGGCAATGGCCTCGGTCGCGTCGAGAGTCGGGGAGGTAGGGTCGCGGTAATAGCGGCCGAACAGCTCCCGAACGTATTGGGCGCGTCGTCGCGCGGCTGACGGGGGGTCGTTCGCCGGTCCGACGTTGTAATTGTTGATGTCGTAAATACTTCGGACTTCAAAACGGTACAACTGCTCGGCTACCATCGAAACGAGAACTTCCGCACAATAGCCGGTGAAGGCCCGTTCCAAGCCATTGGTGCCGAATTCCTGCGCAGGCACTTCCCACCGGAAAATGCCCGCGGAGCAGACCGCTTCTTGGCCTTTCCAACGATATTTGAACTGATCTTTGGGTTCGAGCCGCCGGTACAGCAGTTCAACAAACGGTTCATTCGCCCGCGCGGAGTTGCCTAGGCCCGTCAGGACCACGAGGCATCCAATGCCCGTAGCCAGTTGGATTTTCGAGCGAATCAACATCTTGGTGGTCCTCGTCCCCGCGGCAGAGCATCCTTTCGCCGCAACAATAAACTTTCGTTAGACTAGCAAATGAGTGTTCCAGGTAAAAGCCCGGGATGCCGGAAAATCTCGCCAATTGTTACGAATTGTGCACCTACGCTGAAAGAATCAAGGATTCAGATTCTACCAAAATGTTGTATCTGGCCGAGGAACCAACAACCAACTCTCGTATCCGGCCGAGGAACCGGCTTCAGGGCGAAGAAGTCATGACCATTTCCTCCGTCGTTTCGCCGACGGTTATCGATCGATCGGCGGCGCTTTTGGTATAATTTCTGGAATTTCCGGAATAGCCAGGTGGCCATCATGACCACAACGCCTTCGGATGGCTCGAAACGGATCGCCCTGCCCTTGCGACAGGAACGAGCGGCTGCCCCGCTTGCACCCACCAACGCCAACGAAATGGCGGCGCGTGGCTGGGATGCCGTCGATATCGTTTTCGTCACGGGTGATGCGTATGTCGATCATCCGAGTTTTGCGATGGCGATTCTCCATCGCGTGTTAGAACATGCAGGGTTCCGGGTCGCGATTCTCAGCCAACCCGACTGGCGCAGCTGTGAGCCTTGGCGACAATTTGGCCGGCCGCGGTTGTTCTTCGCCATCAGTGCGGGGAACATGGATTCGCTCATCAATCATTACACGGCGAATAAGAAAGTCCGCAACGACGACGCCTACTCTCCTGGGGGTCGCATCGGTTTGCGGCCGGATCGGGCCACCCTGCCCTACTGCCAACGTGCCCGAGAAGCGTTCCCTGGGGTTCCAGTGATTGCTGGAGGAGTCGAAGCTTCGCTGCGCCGCTTGGCCCATTACGACTATTGGTCGGATAGTGTCCGCCGCTCGATTGTGCTCGATTCAAAAGCCGATTTGATTGTTTACGGCATGGGGGAGAAGGTAATTGTCGAGATCGCCCAAAAGCTTCACGCCGGGGCGAGCGTTCGTGATCTGCGGGGCTTGCGTGGTGTGACGTATGCTCTGGGAGCCAAGGAGTCGCAAGTTCTTTTGGAGCAAGGTCTTCACACACTGGGTTGGGAGAAGGTCGAGCGCTTGCCCAGCTACGAAGAAGTCCGGGATGATAAATGGGCTTTCGCCGAAGCGACCCGGATCATCCACACCAACACCAACCCCTTCAACGCCGCCGCACTGGTGCAATTTCACGACCGCCAAGCCGTGGTGCAGACGCCCCCGGCCTTTCCGCTGACCCAACAAGAAATGGACGCGGTATACGACCTGCCCTACACACGGCGGCCCCATCCCGGCTATACCGAGCCCATCCCCGCCTATGAGATGATCAAAGACTCGGTCACCATCCTGCGCGGCTGCTTTGGAGGCTGCACGTTTTGTTCGATCACCGCTCACCAGGGCCGCATTATCCAAAGCCGGTCGAAAGAATCGATCCTCAAAGAAGTTCAGCAACTGGCTGCCGACCCCCACTTCAAAGGGATTGTGTCCGATATCGGCGGCGCGACAGCCAACATGTATGCCATGCGCTGTAGCCGCCCAGAAGTGGAAGCGAAGTGTAAGCGGCTATCGTGCGTGCACCCTACCATCTGCAAGCTATTGAGCACCGATCATGGGCCATTGCTCGCATTGATGCGTGAAGTGCGCACGGTAAAGGGGGTTCGCAAAGTCCTGGTGTCGTCGGGAATTCGGATGGATTTGGCCCAACTTTCCCCGGAATATATCCAGGAACTGGCCGAACACCACACCGGGGGGCGCTTGAAAGTGGCCCCCGAGCACACCAGCCCCCAGGTGCTCGAGTTGATGAAAAAGCCGAGCATCGAGAACTTTGGTACCTTTGCCCGACAATTCCGGGCCGCCAGCGCCGCGGCCGGCAAACCCCAGCAACAGATTGTTCCCTATTTCATCGCCAGCCATCCCGGCAGCGATCTCCACGCGATGATCGACCTGGCCCTCTATCTGAAGCGGAATGGTTATCGGCCCGATCAGGTCCAAGACTTCATCCCGGCCCCATTCGACATCGCCACCTGCATGTATTACACCGGCATCGACCCTTTTTCAAAAAAGCCAGTCCCCACCGCGAAAAACCTCCGCGACCGTAAGTTGCAGCGAGCGCTGATGCAATTTTTCAAACCGGAGAACTACTTTGCCGTCCGCGAAGCCCTGCTCCGCGCCGGTCGTGCTGACCTGATTGGCGGCTGCGATGGCTTAATCCCCGCCCATCCGCCCCGCGAGGCGCTTGAAGCCCGCCGACAACGGGCGAATCGCACGCTGTCGGCCGATCATTACCACGCGGTTCCCCCCGTGGCCACAGAGCCACCGCGCCCGGCCGGGTATCGCCCCGGTCGCACCACCCACCAGCGCCGTAACAAACCCGGCCGAAAACATCCGCCCCAGTGAAATCGGGAGTGCAGCGCATGTCGGAACACGAAGCCCGTCTGGTCTTTGTGGCGGAGCATCCGCAAGTGGCCGAGGCTGTCATTCAATTGCTGGCCCATGCGGGGATCGCGGCCGAATTGTTACCACCCCGGGAACCGGACAGCTCCCCACTGACTGGCTTAAGTACCAGCCCAGCCGAAGAATATCCGGTCATCGTGACCAACCCCCAACAATTCGACGAAGCCCAGGAACTGCTCGCCACCGCAGAAAAACAAGCCCTCCTCCGCGCTATCCGCGAGAAACGGGCCAACCGGACCGGCACCGTTTCGGCAACGTGCGCGGATTGTGGCCGCACCAGCGCATGGCCCGCCTCCGCGATGGGCACCACCGAAGTTTGCCCCCATTGTGGGGCCTACATGGACGTGCCCGACCCCGACGACGATTGGTCCGGCATCGACTTCGGCCAACCCGAAGATGCCCCAAGCGAAGAAACATGACGCGGTCTGCGTCCCCCTTCGGATAGACTTCCAATTGATAGACTTCTGATATTGATAGACTTCCGATAAGGCTGAGCCAGACTCGCTCTCAAGACGGCGAAAACCGCCCCACTGGCCAGACCGTTGCCGAATGAGACGATCCCCCATGACGTTCACACTTGCTCCCTTCACCGTCACACCGCAGGAAGCCGGATTCACCCTCGCGAAAGTTCTGCGCTCGCGATTGGGCCACGCGACGTGGTCCGATGTGCGGAAATTGATCAAAGCCCGGCGGGTCCAGGTGGGCGATGCTATTTGTTCCGATGAGGCCCGCCGCCTGAAGGACAATGAACTGGTCACATTGCTGGCCCATCCCAAACCCCTGCCACGCGTAGCCCACCCCCAGCGATTGGTGATTCGCTATCTCGATGAGCATGTGGTGGTGGTGGAGAAACCGGCTGGGGTCAATACCGTGCGCCATCCGGCGGAGCTGGAATGGTCCGAGAAGCGCCGCCAACTCGACCCAACCCTGGAAGACCTCACGCAATGGGCCATTGCTCATCGACTCCAGCGACCCGCGCGAGAACTGCCCCGGCTGCGGATCGTTCATCGCTTGGACAAAGAAACCAGTGGGCTGGTCGTTTTCGCTCGTTCCCCCCTGGCCGAACGCGAATTGGGCCGACAGTTCCGCAAACACACCGTGGTCCGACGCTACCTGGCGGTTGTTCCCGGTCGGATCACCAACCAAACGATTCGCTCCTTCCTGGTGCGTGATCGCGGCGACGGGCGGCGCGGCAGCACACGCTTACCCAATGTGGGCAAGGAGGCCATCACCCATGTGGCCGGGGAGGAGTACCTCCCCGGGTATACCCTCGTGTCCTGCCGGCTGGAAACGGGTCGCACACATCAAATTCGCATTCATCTAGCGGAAGCTGGCCACCCGGTCTGTGGCGATCGGGTCTATCGGAAAGCCCTCAGCGGCGCGGTCGTTGCTGATCTCAGCGAAGCCCCGCGACTGGCGTTGCATGCGACAGAATTGGGTTTTGAACATCCGGTGACGGGTGAACATCTCCATTGGACGATGCCGCTACCGGGAGATTTGCGGAAATGGCTCGAAAAATGGGGCTCGAAGACCGCCTGTTGCTCAGAAACGGCATCCGGACCAGCCGAAACGGCATCCAGGCCAGGCATTCGACAATCCCGCCATCAGTAACATCGTGCCTCTGTCGGGAAGCGGGGCGGCGGGTGGGAACTTTCCGTTGCTTCCTCCGCCGCATCCAACAAGGGAGAACAAGGGAGCAAGACTCTGTCGAGCTAGAAAAAGCCACGACTTCCGAGAATCTGACCGCCGCATCCACCCAGGGAGCAGTCGCGACGGCGAAAGGGACATCCAGGGGAGCAGTCGCGACGGCGGAAGGGACATCATCCTCTCAGTCGCCCCGGCATGTCGGTGTCGCTGGAAAAAGCCACTATTTCCGAGAATCTGCTCTCTGATCTGCCATCCGCGACACTGCGCAGCGCTGCACATAGCGCTGTAGATGATAGAGCGATGGTTTGGCGTAGCGAATGGCTCTGTCTGATCTGCCATCCGCGACACTGCGCAGCATTGCGCGCTGGAAAAAGCCGCTACTTGCGAGAATCTGACCTTCGTATCCGACAACGAGGTGAGGCTCTGTCCAGATACTGGACAGAGCCGGATGGCGGAGGAATCCCCCGGCTGGCAAGCTTGGCCGTAGCCTAGCGGCTACGGCACAACACGGAGGCTATCCTCCGTGCCGATCAATCTTCTCCTCAACCAAAGGATGTGGCCTGGCAGCTACGGCACAACACGGAGCCTATCTGCGCGGAGGCGGATTATTTGCGATGCGGTGGCGGCGCTTCGGGCAAGGGAGGAAGATCGGTCTTGGCATTGCTGGTGGCATGCTTGCCCGCTTTGAATTCTTGCAACAGCGGGCGAATCACTTCACTGGGCAGGACCCATGTTTCCACCCGACCGGCCCGGGCAATGTTGATTCCCAAGACGTTGCCCTCCAGATCGACGACGGGGCCACCACAATCTTTGGCGTCAACGACCATATCCGTTTGCAACACCAGGGGGAATCCCGTGCGGCGGTTGGAGAGGGTGCTACCCATAGCATTTTGGATGTCGCCGCGGTCCTTGGGGGCGCTCCCCAATTTCATCTTGAGTTCTTTGATCTGGTCTTGGCGTTTGATCTTGAGGGTGATTTCATCGCCACCGCGCACGGTATCCAGGAACGCCCGCATAGCGGTTTGGCTGTCGATTTTCTTGCCGTTCATTTCGATGACGATATCCCCGGCTTTCAGCCCTGCTTTTTCCGCGGCCCCGCCGGGAACGACCTCGGTGATCTTAGCGCCGATGGGGTTGCCGTCGGCGTCTTTGGCATCTTCGGGCATGACCCCCATGTAGCCGCGGTTGGGGTTGGTGATGAGCGTATCTGGCCCGGTCAGCTTGCGGGTCATGACACTGATGATGCCCACGGAGATGGGATCACTATTGGGTCCGGAGGCCGCTACCCAGGTTCCGCGTTCGAGTTTCTTCGTATCGGCAAACCGCACCGGTTTGAGTCCTTTGACATCGACTTTCAAGAGAGCTAAGTCGGTGTCTTTATGCTCGGCCACGGTCGTGGCTTCGAATTCCGTGCCGTCGGAGAAGCGCACATGGATGGTACCTTTGAGTTCGCTCAATTTGGTGAGGATATAGCCATCGGCATCAACAATGGTGCCAAGAATCGTGTCTTTATCGTTGCATTTGACACGCACCGTCGATTCGGTGACATGGGCGACGACCGGTTTGAACGGGGCCAGGATTTTCGGGTCCTTACCCAACTGCGCCAACACCGGTGTGGCGGATAGGACGATCGCAATAAGGGCGGCGAGCAGACGTGCAAGCATCGGTCGAAACTCCAGCAGGATTCGGATTTGGCTCCTTCTTGAGATAACACGAGCAAGAGTTCTCGTGGGGGGAGGCCTTCGTTCTCGGATTCCCTGGCGGGGCGTTTTTAATATCAGAGAGTTTCCATCAAGTCGACGATTCACCGAAACTCTCTCTCATCTGATATTGTATTCGCGATCGCCATCGGGCCGGTTGCCCAAAATCGCCCGGCGGGGCTATTCAGGTACGCTTGCCCAGTGTGACGGTGAATTTGAGGATATCGGTTCCGCGCCGGGCGGTGATATTCACCCGATCGCCGGGTTTAGCCGTTTCCATCTGTTTGCGAAACTGCTTGACACTTTTGATGACCGTATCGTTGAACTTCGTGATGGTATCGCCAGGTTTGAGACCCGCCTTGCCTGCCGGTCCGTCTTCTTCCACTTCCACCAACCAGGCATCGTCCTCATCATCCGGTGGGAAGGCGACACCGAAGTAAGCCAAGGTGGTTTTGGCTGAGGCCGGTTTATCGACCCATTCACCGGCGACCAAGGCATCCCAATCTTTGCGGAATTGGTCAATCGGCACATGCAGGTTTTGATTGATCGGCAGGCCGATGCGGCTGTGAATCCCAATGACATGACCACGGAGGTCAAACAGCGGCCCTCCCGAATCGCCGCCCACCAGGGTGCAATCAGTACGAAGGGCGCTTTTGGTACTGCCGAGAATGCGTCCCAACCGGGCCACCGGATCACGGCCGACTTTCGGCCCGCTGGGGTGCCCCAACGCCACCACCCACTGCCCTTTGGGCAGATTGCTGGTTTTCGCTAATGGGGCAAACGGCCATTTCCCATCGAGTGGACCTTTTTCCACAATCTGCACCATGCCGCTGTCCATGCCCTCATTAATACCGAGAGTTTTCGCATCGACCCGCTTGCCATCCGGGAGCATGACTTTGAGGATTTTGCCACTGGTGTATGGTAACGCCCGACCTTCTAACGCTCCTTTTTTGGGTGCGGAATAGTCGCGGATGACGTGGGCCGCGGTGAGAACCAAACCATCTTCGCTCACAATCACCCCGCTGCCGGCACTGGGGCCATTGAGCACAGCCACCGTCGCCGGTGTGCATTTTTCGACCACACTTTTCACCACCGCCTGGAGGGCCTTCAGCTCGGCTAGGTCCTCCGGAGGCGTCGTCCGGTCGGGGTCCCACTTCAAACTCGGTTCCGGGGCCGGGTCCGAGGCCAGGGCCACAGCCGCAACCAGCGTCACCACCAGGGTCCACGAGGCGGCCCACCGGGCCGACCGAAAAACGGTCATGATGTCGACTCCAACCGCAACGTGTGTGCTTTCCATGAAGAATAGCGGAGGTCGAGCCGGGATTCGACTCGGTTCACCAATTTTCTCTACTTTCTCTCATTTTCGGCAATGATGCAAGAGCCACTGAATCCAGCTTCTGGTGTGCTACACAGAACGCGCCCCTCCACGCCCGCTGAACAGATGCCATCACAGATGCCATCCGCGACGCATCGCAAGACCGATACTACCCTGATGAGAACCCATCTCCGCCCGGCAACGAACGCGCTAGGGATCAAACACGGCCCAGATGGAGGAACAATACAAAAAAACGGCCCCCGCGCCCCCACGCGAAGGCCGTCGCGCCCCGCCCGTTCTTCGGCGGTTCTCACACGAGTGATTCGAGCAGGTATTTGAGCTTACGCACCTCCGGCTCCACTGGAAAGGGATTGTCGGGGACGTCACGAATGTCCACAGTTAACGCCCGATCGTACCGCACTCGATCCAATTGGTTGATCAAGCGGCCATATTCGATTTCCCCCTGCCCGATACGTACTTGGAATTGGTCCGGGGTTCGCCCGCTGTCGCGTAAGCGAACATGGCGAACATGGGGCAGGAGGCAATCGTAGTTGAGTGGACCGTGAGGGCTGATCTGATAGTGGCTCGGATCGAGTGTCAGCGCCAAACCCGCAACGCGGCGGCACAATTCGATAGCCCCCAGCGGATCGGCGGTGATCGTCGCCGAATGGGTTTCCACCGTCAGAATCACGCCTTCTTTTTCCGCAATTTTCAGCCATTCCCGTAGCCGCGCGATTTCTTGGTCGAAGTCACTGCCCAGCGGAGCCGCCAGCATGGTGATGAGCGGTACAGTCGCCATACGGGCCAGGCGACAGATCGCGTGAAACTGCTGCCGACTGTCGCGGGAATCGGGTTGGTGAACAGACACATGAAAGGCGGCAATGGCGAGGTTGCTGGTTTTGAGCCGTTGGGCCACTCGGGCCGTATCGGCGGCCACTTCCGCGGGAGTCAGATGGGGTCCGTCCGCATGAATGGCCACATCGGCTTTGCTGAAGCGCATTTCGCGAATGGTCCGGAGAGTTTCTTCCAGTGACAGCTTTCGAAAACTGAGTGTCGAGCAAGCAATGTACACGGTGTAACCTCCCCGCAAGCGTCGTTGGCAGCGAGCGCCCGCGCCCCCTTCGTCGGTTTCCTCCCTTGGCCCGGCCCCCGCCGCTGCCAACGGAATCGAAACGGAATCGACGATCCCCCCTGTCCGAGTTGGCCGGTGCAATAGCAAGCCCCCGCACTTGTTGCAAGAAGAAAATTCACAAAACTCGGCTTGCTCCCGCGGCGGCCGTTGGTTACGCCCGCCGTTCTCAAAGCCCCATCAGACACGAAGAGTATGAACTGCCCATGGACACTTTCCCCCGACCCGAATGGCACGAGGCCCTGCAGCAGATGGAAACCGCCCTTCAGACCGTGGAGAAGAGTCTGAATCGCTGGGAAGAACGGTACGAGTTGGCCTTGGCTCCTTCGGCGGGTGAGGGGGAACTCCCGGCAGCTGGCGTGCTGCGGGAGAACCTTTGGGACGCCTGGATCAGCCGATTGGCCGACACAGAGCGGATCGTGCACGAGGCCGAAGGCCCCTGGAACGAAGCCACCAACGCCCTCAAAAGCTGGCGAAAACGGTTTGCCGACTGGCAACAACTGCTACAACAACAGCAAACCGATTCCGCAAAGTAGGTGCATCATGGCGCGATTCGCAGTCATCCTTCCGGCGGCGGGTCGATCGTCGCGGTTCGGCGGCATGGAGAAGAAGCCGTTTCTGTCGTTAGCAGGACGGCCGATTTGGCAGCGCTCCGCTGAACAATTCTGGAATCGCGACGAAGTCAGCAAGGTCTATATTGTGATCGCTCCCGAAGACCGGGACGACTTCCGCCGCCGCTTTGGCCATCTCCTGGCCTTCAGCAACGCGGAAGTTGTCGATGGAGGGGCAGAACGCTGGGAATCGGTCGCCAATGCCCTGGCCCGGATTCCCACCGACGTGGAGTTCGTCGCGATTCATGATGCCGTTCGCCCCCTGGTGAGTGGATCGCTCATCGATGCCGTGTTCCGTGCCGCGCAGCAACACGGCGCAGCCATGTTGGCCATACCCGTGGCCGACACGCTCAAACACGTCGATGCCACCACCCACCATGTCACCGCGACGGTATCGCGCAGCGGTCTTTGGCAAGCCCAGACACCGCAAGTGTTTCGCCGCGATTGGCTGCTGGAGGCCTATGCCCAACGCCACACCATCACCGCACCGATCACGGATGATGCGCAACTGCTCGAGACCGTCGGTCATCCGGTGGTCGTCGTTCCCGGTTCACCGTTGAATCTGAAAATCACGACCAAGGCTGATTTTGAACTCGCGGAAGCGATCCTGGCAGCACGGGCGGCCAAAAGCCGCTCGTCCTCAGAACCGCGCTGGGGCGCCTTCGACGACGAAGCCATCTGGTGATCCCCGCCCTCGGCGCATCCCATCCAGGCACAGGCCAGCTTGGCCTCCCCGACGCGGATTGGTCCGATCGAGGCCAGTTTCGGTGTCCTTCACTTCGGCCTGGCGAGTCTCTCTCAAACTTTTGAGCGACGTTGACGTTACAGAAGGTCCTTGGCCTGGGATCGTAGCCGTTGGGCCAATTCCGCGATCCGGCGCTTGCACTCATCGCGCGCAGCCAGGAAGCCCGCCGCAGTGGGCGAACCTTGCTTGAGATAATCGAGGATCACCGCTTCGGCTTGCACAAAGCCCGCGCAACCGTCGGCGGTCAATGCGGCTAGGGCGTTGGGAATGGTCGTGACGCCGTTACGATCGCCGTGGAGCAGATCGCCCGGATTGACCCACACCCCCCCCACGCGCACGGGGATGTCCAGTTCAACAATCTGGGTGTAACCGTGCGACGGGATTGTGCCGCTGGTGAAACACGGAAACTTCAAGGCTTCCACCTGTTCGAGGTCGCGGCCATAACCGCTGGTGATCAGCCCCACACAACCGAAGGCTTGGTAGGTGGTGCACATGATCTCCCCAAAGGTCGCAGCCACCGGTGGGTCGTCCAAATCCTGAAAAACCACCACTTGCGGCCCACCCGTGGCGGCGATCTTCTCGATCTGCCCCCCGAGGCCGATATAAGTATCGCCCCCGCGCGGCGGTGCGCCAGCGCGGAACGTGGCCGTGGTGGCAAAACCCACCATCGGCGGTAACGCCGGGTAACACGCCTTGATCCGGGCATCCATATAACCAGTGTGCCGCGGCCGACACTCGAACAACTCCAACACGTTGCACACCGTGGGCGTATCGTAGCGACGTAACCGGTCGAGAACTTCCAGCGATACTGACGATGTTGGCATGATAGCACTCACCCACTACAAACTGAAACCGGGACCCCGATCGGTTGCGATCCTTTCACTAAGATTTCAAAGTTCGGCGTTTGGGACGCTGTTCGTCGTCGGGCGATTCGCTGATAGCTGACAAAATTGCTATCCTAGTGGAACAGCCAACACTGAAGGAGATCAATTGTGGCTCATACTCCGTGGGTGATCGACGTCACGATGGAGTCCTTCCAAAGTGTGGTCGTGGACGGTTCGCGGACACGGCCAGTCGTGGTGGATTTTTGGGCACCCTGGTGCGGCCCCTGCCGGCGTCTGGGGCCGATGCTCGAACAATTGGCCGAGGAGAAAAACGGGGCGTTTCTCCTCGCGAAAGTCAACACCGATCACAATCCCGATTTGGCTCAGGCCTTCCAAGTGGAAGGCATTCCCGCGGTGTTTGCTATTCGCGATGCCAAAATCGTCAATCACTTCGTCGGTGTGATGCCCGAGCCAGAATTGCGGGCATGGATCGAGAGCTTAGCCCCCTCGCCGGCGCAGGAATCCCCGGACCTGCAACAGGCCTTGGAGCTGGAAAAGACAAACCCGCCCGCCGCAGCGGAACTGTATCGATCGATGTTAGCCCAAGCGCCCACGGACCCCGCCGCCCGGGTGGGCCTGGCCCGGATCCTTCTGGCCAGCCCCGGTCAGGAAGCCGAAGCGACCCAACTGTTGACGGGTATTGATTTTGGCGATTTCACTGGCGAAGCCAAGCGGTTACAAACGCTCGTCGCGTTGCGATCGGTACCTCATACCGATGCCGATCTCCAGAACGCCCAAGCCGACCCCACCCCGGAGGGACGATTGAAATTGGCCCAGATTCTGGCCGCCCGTGGCGATTATACCGCGGCGCTGGACACCCTCTTGGCCATTGCCGAGGTGGATCAACAACTTGGTCGCAGCGCGGTTCGGGAACGGATGTTGCAAATCTTCGAGGTGATCGGACCGCGGAGTGAACTGGCCAATGAATATCGCCGCAAGCTGCAAGTGCTTCTGTATTAGTGACTTATGATACATTATCAGAGACTTATGATACATTACGGCCCCAGGCCGACGTCCCTGAGCCGCCGGTAGAAGGTCGCGGTCGGGGTCACTTGAAGCACTTGCCAGTTGGGCGAAGCCCGCAGGCACTCGTCGAATGCCGTCCCGGTGCGCGTCAGAGCGTAATCAAACGGACCGTAGCGTGCTTCCCACGCGGCCAGCGCCGGGGCCGGATTGGCGCTGGCTTCCACAAACTTCAACAGCCACGGACCACCAAACAGCTCACAGCGGTCGTCGACGAAAACTTTGTAACCAGGAGCGTGATAGATCACAAACCCACCATCCGTGTAGCCAGAGTTGAACAGTTTATTGGGTTCACCCGGTCGCGGTTCGTGGGCTTTCAGGACTTCGAGAATTTCTACGGGCCAGGTTTCCGGGTCATGGTAGGCCCAGCCGTACCCCACCACCGGCACGTCGAGTCGCATCAGTTGGAACATCATGGCAAGCAGCACCACAGCGGCCGGGACCAGCACGTTGGCCCACCACGGCCGAGTTTCCCCCCGGCCCGGCTGATACCAATCCGGTCGACGAACCGCCAACCACAACGCCCAGCGCGTCTGCTTCCACATCGCCGCGATCATCACCACTGTTATGACCGAAAAGATCGCCACATGCCGACAGCGGCTGAAGGCTAAGATGAGCCACACCCACGGCAACAACCAGCTGACACGAACCGCTGCTCGCTTCACCCCCGCGAATAGTCCCAGGTACAGACCGGCCAATCCTAAGACGGGCCAGGCATACGGTTCGGTGAACACAAGGGGGCGATGTTCAATGATGATCTGCCGCAGTTCCGGGGCGCCCATAATGACGTGCCACGTTTTCACCAGGTCCCATCCATAGGGACTGACCAGGGTACAAAGCGAACAGGCCATCACCAGGAGAGCGAGCCACACCCCCTCGCGCCACGATTGCACCGGCGAAGGACGACCAAGCCGCCAAAAGATGGTCCAAGCAGCGACAGTAATAGCCAAGGTGCCGATCCCACCCAGAACGCCACCATGAACGTTTGTCCAAATTATGAACAGCGGTAGCAACCACCACAGCCGCGTGAATTTCGATTTCGGACGGAAAACGTCGGTTTCGGCCACCACAACGGCCACAATCGCCATCGCGGCGAGCGTGAACAGATGGGGACGCACGTGAAAATGCGAGCCAGCACTGGCCAACGCCAAGGCCATCACTGCTGCGACCAGAACCGGGTGAAGCCCCGTGCGCAACAGCCGTGCCGTCAGCCACGCCCACAAGGCCGCTAACAGCGTAACCGCGGCCAAGAGCTGCAGATCGAAGCCGCCGACGCGGTGCAGCCAGGCCATCACAACTTCACCCAGCCACTGATAGGGCACCCACCACTGCCCCGCGAAGGTGAACGTGTACGGATCAGTCCGCAGGAAACCGCAGGTGAGGATCAATTCGCCCGTTGTGGTGTGCCAAAAGGTACCGGGATCACGAAAAAAGGCCGAGCGGCCGGTGGCTAAAAGAAACAGCCAAATCACGACGAAGGCTATAGCCCCGGGCGTCAGCCATCGCGGCAACGTCATGGCAGCACCACCGCCGGTGTGATCGAGGGGGCCGCCACCGGCCTGGTCTTCCCCCGGTCCTGTTCAAAGTGCCGGTGAAGAACATACAGAATCAAGATCGCCGGTGATACCCACAAAAACCAAAACGAACCCACCTGGCACAAATTCAAGACCAGACACCCACCGTTGATCGCCAGTAGCCCGGCCAGTATCCACCGCGACGACGAAGAGGCCCAGGTTGCTATAGAACGGACGATCAACACCATCACCACAGGTAGCAGTAAAACCATGTCGAACGGCCAGGCCCCATACGGAGCTGTCACAAACGACAGCAAGAGCACAAAGGGAAGTTGGTCCAACCAATGCCAACACTGGCGCAAGCGATAGCGATACCACGCAAACACCAGCAACCCGACGATCACCGGAACGAACTGCAAGCGGAAGTATTCAGCTCCCCCGATCAACCGCAGAACGGTCCCCCAGGTGGGGGACAGCCACTGTGCGGGGGGGCGATGGGTCATCGCTTCCGCATACTGATGCCAGACGCTCGGATTAGTTACCAAGGGTATGGCGGCACAAACCATCCCCATCGTGGCCCCCCCGACGATCACGCGCCAACGTCTGTCGAGCACAGCTTCGATAGCCAAGCCCACCCACAGCAGATACGCCAAATGTGGTTTGATCGCGACCAAGATGGTCGCAGCCCCCGCGGCATATTCCCAACGGCGATCGGTCGATGCTTTGCGCCAACAGATGAAAAACAAAACGACTCCGAACACCAGTAGCGGGCTGATCTGCCCACTGGCCAGAGCAAAAATCGTTGGGAGAAAAAAGAATCCACTGATCCAGCCGACCCATCGAAAAGATAGTGGCCCACCGGCAAGCTGCCACAGACGATCGGCGCAGAAGCCCATAATGAGCACATGTCCAAATAGCCACAGGAGTTGCGCTGTCCGGGGCGGGAACCATCCCAGGGGAAGCACCACCGTTAACGACCAGGGTGGGTTCCACATCATGATGGCTTCGTTGGTGTTGCGCCCAGCGAATTGTTGAAGAGGAACTAGAAGCGATTCCTCGTAGGGATTGTGTCCGTTGAGGGTCAGACGCGCCGCCGCCCAATATTCCACAAAATCATCCGGTGGCCAGATGTGGGGATCGGCCAGGAATTGTCGGACTTGACCGACCAACACCGTCGCGGTACAGACCCCCACGACACCCAGAAAAAGACTACGAACACGCATGTAAAACTTTAGCATGGAATTACATCTGGGGCGGTGAAGAAATGATGGCTACGGACTTTGCAGATTCTTGTGAAACACGTTAAGAAAGACGTGGTATAGACGAATGAGTGGTTAGAGATTGAACCCACGTACGTCTGAAGAGAAGAGGTTGTCGCCCCCAGATTCTAATGGTCAGAGTTCGGCGGAACCAACGCAAGGGTCACCCCGACCGTTAAGTTGGTACAAGCACCCCAGTAACCCCCAACCTCAAAACTTTCGTGGTATCGACACACACGTGTGTGTCGTTGTGGAGCCTTATTGCCGGCAATTGTCTTCTGGAGTGGAATCATGACGACGGCCCGAGACATGTTGTGTTCGCCCCTCGGGGTTCTGATCGCCGCCATGATCGCCTTTGGTGGCTGGATCGTCTACGATGCGTATCAAACGCCCGATAGTAGTGAAACTGCAGACCTCTCCCCCCACCGTGAGTTGGCCGTATGGCCTCCGCGACTGCCTCCCGACCAACTGCTCATGAGCCTCCACGTTGGTATGCCGCGGATAATCGCGCAACGCCAGCTGGCGCAACTGCCTCCGGCTCCTGTGACCAACGCGGCGATTTCCGCCAGCACCCCCATCGCGGATGCGGCGTACCTGGTGACGCTTCACCGTCCGATCCCCCACTTAATGCCCGTGGATCTACTCCATCCGTTCCAACCAGGCGACTACTGCCTGACGGTCGAATACGCCAATGATCGGCCGGGTGCCCCGATTGCCCGTATCACCCTCACCCCAACCCGTCATAGCGAAGGGAGTCATGATTGATCAGACCCAATTCTTGATCAGACCCAATTCCCCCCCGATGGCGAAACATCCACCTTGCGCGGCAGTTGACGTGAAAAAGGAGCGTGATCCCCGCTTTTCACCAGAAACGTACCACCTCATCATTCCGCTGTCAGTGAGGATTGGGGCTGATAGGACAATCCCACTTGTGACTCAGCGCAACTGTCATTGGCAAAAGTCGCTTGGCATGGTCGAATAATCCGGCGTGAGGGTGTACCCCGTGGGGTGGGGCACCCGCCATCCGCAGGACTCGAGCCAAGCCATGTCAGCGGATTCACCACCAATCAACCTGATCCGGGTCTTTGATTTCTATGTGATGTTGATGTTTGTCATCAGCATTGTGCGGCGGTGGGCGGTTTATGTGGATGCTGTGCGTATCTTGTTGGCGGTGCGGTGGCGCTGGCCCAAACTGCTGGCCCGATTGAACGAACATCGCAGTCTCATTCTCAACCGATCCTTTTTCCGCCCCGTCGTGCTGGCCTTGGCGATTGCTATCGCGCAGTTGCTCGCCTCCCGGATCATTTTCCCCCAAGCGATACTCACGATACCGCAGTTAGTGGAGGAGTGGTGGTGGATCGGTCTCATCCTTGTACCGATGATTCCCATGCTGGCGGTGGACCTTTACTTCATCATTCGGATCGGTCAATTTGACCACGATCAGACGGTGAAGTATCTCGACCAGGCGGAAAGTTGGCTGGGTTGGAAAGGACCGTTGGTGCGGGTGGTCACCTTGGGGTACATCAACCCGCAGCGTCTGATTGATGAGGAAGTCCGCAAAAGCTTGACCGAATATCAATCGAGCCTGCAGCGGTCGATTGTGTGGGTGACGTTGCAGATGGGTTTGCGTCTTCTCTTTGGCCTGACCTTGTGGTCGGTGTGGGCGGTTCATCACTATGTTTTGTAGCCGCCTCGGTGGTTTTGTAGCCGCCTCGGCGGCGGACCGGCCCTTCTTCAGCCCGGACGTTCTTCGAAGCGTAAGTGGCGGATCGAGCTGCCGAAGTCGCGAAGTTCCTCCAGGGCACTGATGCCCACTTCCAGATGCTGGCGGACAAACTGCTCCGTAACGACCCGATCGCTCTGGGCCGTTTTGACCCCCTCAGGGGTCATGGGATTATCCGAAACCAACAGCAAAGCGCCTTTCGGGATGCGGTTGACAAAACCCACCACGTAAATGGTGGCCGTTTCCATATCGATGGCGACGGCTCGGATATCGCGGAGGTAGCGTTTGAAGCCTTCATCGTGTTCCCACACCCGGCGGTTGGTGGTGTACACAGTCCCGGTCCAGTAATCGAGGTCGTGTTTGATGATCGCCGCGGAAACGGCGGCTTGCAGCCGGTAGGATGGCAACGCCGGCACTTCGGGGGCCAAATAGTCGTTACTGGTGCCTTCCCCACGAATGGCGGCAATTGGCAGGATGAAATCACCGACTTTGGTTTGTTTCAACCCGCCACATTTCCCGAGAAACAGCACCCCTTTGGGATCAATGGCGGAGAGCAAATCCATCACGGTGGCGGCCATCGCGCTGCCCATCCCGAAGTTGAGGATGGTGATGTTGTTGGCAGTGGCGGAGGTCATGGGTCGATCGCGGCCCAGAATTTCCACCCCGTACTTTTCCGCGAACAATTCGACATAATGCGTAAAGTTGGTGAGGAGAATATATTGGCCGAATTGATCGAGGGGCCGCCCGGTATACCGCGGCAGCCAATCCATCACGATTTCCGCTTTCGTCTTCATCACACCCACTCCGATGTGCGGTGATTCTGACGAAGCGGGGCGATTGTGGCAAGAGAGGCTGAACACCACGACCGAGAATGGTCATTACCGACTCGCCATGGACCCCAAGACACGGGGTCGGGTGAGTTATTTTAGGTCGCGAGAGGCATCGAAAGCTAGGTAGATGACGATCAAGGAAGCAAGGAAACCAAAAATATCGCCGGTCACAAATTCACCACCACCAAAGGGAAAACCTGCGACAAGATCGAGCAAAAAGACAAGTGCCATCAGGGCACCGACGCCCAAGGCCCCGTAGCAGAGGTATTTCTGCATGGCCCGACCTTTCCGCAACCCACGACCAATAACAACTTCCACCATGACGGCAACCCCACTGTTGGCCGTCAGCATAGTAAGACGCTGGGAAAACGGACACCGTGTGTGCAAACGTGCTGCAATTTTACTGGCTAACGATCATCTCGCAACAACCCGCGAACCACGGAAGCGTCTTCTGTGCCGCGGTGGCACCGGGCGAACGCTACAACCCGCATCTTCCCTCCGGCGGGAATGACAACGCTCCCACCAACTGTACCCACGCACTCTCGCCGGGGGTTGAGCTTACCCCCTTCCGGAATACCTACTTCGTCAATGGACATATCCGGTACCCACGCACTCTCGCCGGGGGTTGAGCTTACCCCCAGCCAGAAAAGCCGCTAAGTTGACTCCAAGTGGACTACAACCCGCACAGCACAGCATTCCGAGCGGAGTCGGATCATGGCGGTTCCTTTGAACGCATACGCGGTCCATCTACGGCCGGAGGATAACGTCGCGGTAGCTCGCCAAGCCATTCCCGCCGGCACGCGCGTGCTCTTTGACGGTGCGACAATCAGCCTGCCGGCCGCCATCCGGATGGGTCACAAATTCGCACTGGTACCCATCGCCGAGGGCGACGCAATTCGCAAGTATGGGCAGATCATTGGCTTTGCCAGTCGGCCGATCCAAGCCGGGGAGCACGTTCATGTTCACAATGTGAAAGTCGGGGCCTTTGAACGGGATTACGCCTTTGCCAGCGCCGTGCCTGCTCCGCTGCCCCCGCCCGCGGAGTACCGCAGTTTTCGGGGCTACGACCGCGGCCCACACAAGCCCGACCATCTCCGCTATGGCACCCGGAACTATCTGGCCGTCATCAGCACGGTGAACTGTTCCGCCAGCACCAGTAAATACATCGCCGAGCGGGTCCGCGCCTTGGGATTATTGAAAGACTATCCCAACGTCGATGGCGTGGTGGCCATCGTCCACCGCCAAGGCTGTGGCATGCAATACGATGGCCCCGACCACCAACAGCTCGACCGGACACTGGCCGGTTTTGCTCGCCATCCCAACGTCGCGGCGTACTTATTGGTCGGGTTGGGCTGTGAAATCGTTCAAGCTGCGCATCTGATTGAGAACGAACGGTTGAATCTCATTCAGCTCGATGGCACAAAAGCCCCGCCCTTGGCCCTGTCGATCCAAGAATGTGGCGGTATTGGCAAAACGGTCGAAGCCGGGGTGAAAGCCATCGCCGAGCTATTACCGCGTATCAACGACGTGCGCCGGGTGCAACTGCCGGCTAAACACCTGATTCTCGGAACCAACTGCGGCGGTTCCGACGGCAATAGCGGCGTGACAGCGAATCCGGCTCTGGGCGTCGCTAGCGATCTGATCGTTCAGCAGGGCGGAACGACCATTCTTGGAGAAACCCCGGAAATCTACGGGGCCGAACACGTTCTCACCCGCCGGGCCATCTCGAAAGAAGTTGGCGAAAAACTCGTCGAGCGGATCAAATGGTGGGAGTGGTACACGAGCCTTTTTGGTGCCGAAATCAACAACAACCCCAGCCCCGGCAACAAGGAAGGCGGTTTGACCACCATTTACGAAAAATCCCTCGGAGCCATCGCCAAGGCCGGGACCACCGCGTTACGCGCGGTCTACCGCTACGCGGAACCAGTGACTGCGAAAGGGTTTGTGGTCATGGATACGCCCGGTTACGATCCAGTGAGCATGACCGGCATCGTCGCCGGCGGCGCCAATGTCTGCGTTTTCACCACCGGCCGTGGCAGCGTTTTTGGCTGCAAACCCGCCCCTTGCATCAAAGTCGCCACCAACACCCCACTCTATCACCACATGCTCGAGGATATGGACATCAACGCGGGCCGCATTCTCGAAGGGGTCCCGGTGGAGGTCGTCGGTCAGGAAATTTTTGAGAAAATCCTTGCCGTCGCCAGTGGCGAGCGCACCAAAAGCGAACTTCACGGCGTTGGCGAAGAAGAGTTCGCTCCCTGGTCGATTGGGCCTACGCTGTAGCGATTCGACCAGACGCTCCAGACCGGCCGTGGTCAGGTACCAGCTATTACGGAACCGTCGTCTTCGACGATCTCGGAGGAGTTCATTCAATGTCACGGGGGTTGATTGTCATTTGTAGTGGTCTTCTACCGCTGCTGGTGTGGCAGACGGGGGGAGCCAATGAACCCGGGGTTGCCGGTCCGGTCGCCCCGTTGGCGCAGCGGCCGCCGGCGCTACCGGCGGATGGCGACCGCAACTACCAACCACCCCCGGCCGATGGGGCTGTGGTCGAACTGGCCGACGAATCGCTCGATCAATTCTTGCCCGTGCTTCACAACGATTTCTCGCACGAGGTGGGCCAAGCCGTCCGCGAAGATCGGGACGTGTTCGCGGGCGTCGAAGCGGCCAAGGTCGTTCCCATGCAACGGTACCGCTCGACCATTCCAGGATGGAAATTCTCGATTGTCGAGAAACCGGCCCGGGCCGGGGAATTCCGCTACCTCCGCTTCGCCTGGAAGAAAAACGGCGGGACGGGCATCATGATCCAATTCCACGATCTCCACAAAACCTGGGCCATGCGCTACCACGCCGGCCGGAATGTGTTTAACTGGGAACCGTCGAAGTCCGTCGCGGCCCAACTGCCTGGCGATTGGGAATTGGTCACGCGCGATCTGTTCGCCGATTATGGAGCATTTGTGCTGACAGGGATGGCCCTCTCACCTCTGGATGGCCAGTTTGCCCTGTTCGATCACGTTCTTTTGGGTCGAAGTCGAGACGACCTCGATAAAGCGACCGATGCCGCCTTGGGACGGATCCGATTGGAAAAAATTCCCACCGGCCCAGAACGCGAGCAACTCTGGGCTCAATTGATGGGGGCCAATCGCGTTCAAGCCGCCGCCGCCCAACGCCAATTTCTGGCCTCCGCGACATCCCATGTCGAATTCATTCGCGAACAGCTGACCCGCAGTGACGTGAACACGGAGCTGCTGAAAACCATTCAGCAGCTCATTCAAGACCTGGATGCCGATGATTTCAACGTCCGCGATCGCGCTACGGACGCCCTGATCCGGTTAGGTGATGCCGCCGTGGACGCGGTCCAAAGCCTCGTCACGAACGCTCCCAACGACGAAGTCCACTACCGGGCGCAGCTGATTTTGCGGAAGCTGAAGGTGAACGGCAGTGCCGTCAGCGAAGCGGGCAAGAAGGTCCGGGCGGTGCGCATCCTGGAACGGGCCGCAACCGCCGAAGCCAAGGCTCTTCTGGAGAAAATCGCCGCCGGAGAATACGGATTCGATATCGCCGCGGATGCGAAAGCGGCTCTGCAGCGGCTCCAGAAACGTCCGTAAGCGGATCAATGTCAGAACGTCCGTAAGCGGATCAATATCGTCCGTAAGCGGATCAATATCGTCCGTAAGCGGATCAATATAGTAAACAAAAGGCCACCCCAGTTGCTGGACAGCCGGGGTGGCCATTTTTCGTTCAGCCGGTGTCTCGACGCCTGACGGCTTCTTAGGGGATGTTCGCCTTAGGGGATGTTCGCCACTTCGCGGCCGTTCCGCGAGCCGATCGCGTGGTAGGCGGCCGGAGCGATGGCGTCGGTAATGAAGCGTACAGAGCCATCGCCGAAGAGGAAGTTCGCTCCGTTGGTGTGGCTGCTGCCGAAGGTGGCGTTGGATTGGCCGAGAGTGCCCATCCCCGCGGCTTGTTCGGGGAGTTGAATGCCCCGGGTCCACGCGTTGAGCGGAAGATCGGCATCGATCAGACGCAGGGCGTTACCGGCAGTCTGCCAGCCGTTGCAGCCCCCGCGGGCATTGCCACCAACCCACACGGGAAATGCTCCGTGGTTGATGATTTGTGGCGAAACGTTTTCGGAAATACCGACTTCCCCAATCATCACGGTATTGCTCGTACCGTCCTTGATGTCCGACATCTTGACCACCCAGTTGGTGTTATTATCGTTGGAGTAGAGCAGAATACCGTTTTGATGATTGCCTTTCACTTGGCCACAGGTCCGCCACGCCGCGGCGGTGCTGCTGTTGCTGACCAATCGCAACGCTTGCGGCCAGCTTGTGGTATTACCGGCGTTCCCGACATAGCTGGCTTTGGCATAACCTTGGTCGGTCCACTTGGGCAATTCGCAGGCCGGGCAAATCCACACTTTCAGCACTTGCCGGGCAATGCCACCGCCTGCGTCAATACCCGACACGGCCACAGTTTGGCCTTGCAGTGGACCGCCACCTGGTGTCACGTTGCCGATGTGCATTTCCGATTGTGGGACCCAGTCGATATTGATGCCGTTGGGGCCTTCGCCTTGGTTGGGGGGCAGCCAGAAGCGGGCCGTGTCGGCTTGCAACGCTGTCAGGGCCTGAGCTTGCTCGATATACGGCAACAAATACACCCGCCATGACCAACTGCGGCCATCGTCATCGGGCATGCCCAGGGGGAACTTTTGGTACTGATCGTGGTAGGAGTGCATGGCAATCCCGAGCTGTTTCAGGTTGTTGGCGCACTCACTGCGTTGGGCCGCTTCGCGGACTTTCTGGATGGCCGGTAGCAGTAAACCAATCAAAATCGCAATAATAGCGATCACCACGAGTAGCTCAATGAGCGTAAACCCGCGGAGCCGATGAGGGAGAGAACAACACATGGAACCGAACCTCCTGAAGAGATTGATTGAGGAGAGAAAAATGAGAAAATCCACCCGACTGTGAGATTCTTTTGCTATTTGCATTCATTTGCTATTTGCAAGGTATTCACAGCCAGTATGCTTAACATCCTCGATCGACCGTCGGTTGTCAACCGAAAACTCGCGCGCAAGGATTGCTAGCCCTCTCAGAGACGGATACCACGATTCACAACGTCTGCAATGCCAACCGATTCCAGGCTTTTGGGGGGAACGATATGACAATCCTCTGGCTTCTGACCGCGGTGACGGCAGCCCCGCCCCCCGTCCCCATCGCCCCCGCACCCCGGGAAGTGGACCTGATCCTGCGCGATTGGACGCCCCGTCCGGCGACAGGTAAAGCCGAACCCTGGGAAAAAGCCACGGAGAAAGATTGGATCGATCCCCGTTTTCGGGAAATGAATACCGGTCCGGCTCTCAACGGCACGCTCCGCTACCCATTAGGACCCCATTCGGCCACCATTTACAAAGCCACCGCCGTGAAACTGGGCGATGCCACCACCGCCGGCGCTGTCTTCGACCGCAATACGCTGCAACTGAGCGCCGCATGGACCGGAGGCTATCTGCACCACTCGGACCGGCGTTTTGGACTGCTCAACACGCCGACTCCCAAGGGCGACCTGCAATTCGCCGCCCCGCCTGGGCCGGGATGGGCCAACCCCCAGGGCCACTGGGATGCCCCCGCAACCCCATTCACCGCGCCGTTACCTGCCGACTGGGCGAAATATCATGGTCTGTATCACCACGGTTCCCGGGTCGTCTTCCGCTACCGCGTGGACACGCGAACGGTGCTGGAAAGCCCGCAAACCATCGCCGTGGGCGATCAAACCGTCGTGGTCAGCACATTGGAGATTGGCCCGGGGAAAACCGCAGTGCAACGTTTTCTCTGCGAGCTGGAGAAGATCCAAGACAACGCCGGGCTGATAGCCACTACCATCGAGGATGACGAGCTGGCCATCCTCGTTTCCGGAGCCGCAGCGACAAGGCGGGTGGCTTGGGTTCGTCACTGTGGGGGAATTTCCCTGCCAACCGAGGGTCGTGCGACGATCGTAGTGCCTGCTTCCCCCCAACCGATTTATCTGACCGTCGGCGTGGCCAGGATCGCGGCCAAAGATCTCGACGCCTTCATCGAGAAACTCAAAAAACTTCCAGCGCCCCAGAAACTAACACCCTTCACCCAACCTGGCCCGAAACGCTGGGGGAAACCTATCATCACGCCGCTTGAACGCGGCCACGACCATGGGCCATTCGCCCTCGACACCCTCACCATTCCCTACCAAAACCCTTTCAAAGCTCTGTTTTTCTGCACCGGCGTGGACTTCCTCAAGGATGGCCGTATCGCCGTTTGCACCTGCCACGGCGATGTTTGGCTTGTTCAAGTGGATGAAAAAGCCGGAACATGTGCTTGGCAGCGCTTTGCCACCGGTTTGTATCAACCTTTGGGCCTGAAGGTCGTCGATGATCGCGTGGTTGTTCTGGAACGCGGCCAACTGACCCGCCTGCACGATGGCAATGACGATGGTGAAGCCGACTTCTACGAATGTCTCAATAACGATTGGCACACCGGCGGCGGCGAACACTCCTACGACACCTGTTTGGAAACCGACCCGGAAGGTCACTTCTACTTCTTCAAAACCGGCGATACCGACACCCCCACCGGTGGCTGCCTGCTGCGCGTCAGCAAGGATGGCACCCGGTCGGAAGTCTTCTGCACAGGATTTCGTCATCCGATAGGCCTGGGTATTTCACCCACCGGGATTATCACCGGTGCCGATCAGGAGGGTAATTGGATGCCAGCCACGCGCATCGATGAATACCGTCGCGGCGGCTTCTATGGCGATATGCGGGCACACCATCGCCCGACCCCGCCAACTACCTACGATCCACCAATTTGTTGGCTGCCGCGCGAGGTTGATAACTCCGCCGGCGGGCAAGTGTGGGTGCCCGAAAAAACCTTCGGCCCGCTGGCGGGGTTACCGCTGCACTTCTCCTACGGCCGCTGTCGGCCCTTTGTGCTGCTTCGCCAGCCTTTGCACGATGGAACCGTCCAGGGAGGCGTAGTTCCGCTACCCATCCGATTTTTGGCCGGCGTTTGTCGTGGGCGATTCCACAGCGATGGTCACCTGTATGTTTGCGGCCTCAACGGCTGGCAAACGGCGGCCCAGGCCGACGGCTGCTTGCAGCGGGTTCGCTACACCGGCCAGCCGCTCGATCTCCCCCTGGCGCTGGAAGTGCGTGAAAATACGCTCCGCCTGACATTCAGCCGTCCGTTAGAGGCTCGCGCCGTCGAGAACACCGCGAATTTCGCCGCGGCTTGGTGGAATTACCGCTGGAGTGGCGAATACGGTTCCAAACGGTGGAAAGTTTCCGATCCCCAGACCGAAGGTCAAGACGACGTTCCGATCCGCTCAGCGCGGTTATTGGCGGATGGCCGCACGGTGGAACTCACCTTCACCAAGCTCGTACCGGTGATGCAAATGATGGTGGGGTATAATCTTACGAATACGGATGGCCGACCAGTCGTCGGTGCAGTGTACCTCACCATTCACTCCACCCAACCACCCCGTAAATGAGGGCGTGGCCCCAGGAAGTCACATGCTCAGATTCTGGCCAGTGAGGGGGTGGCCCCAGGAGGTTACATGCTCACATCCTGGCCAGTGAGGATATAGCCCCAGGAGGTCAGATGCTCAAATTCTGGCCAGTACCCTTCATTTTTTCTTCGGGTTGATGAAGGATTCGGCGCCTGGTTATTGGCTGGCCCGCGGATGATCGGGGGCCACGGTCATGGCTTCGGAGCGGGCGCTGAATGAAGTTCAACCCACCTGCCCCTGCCCCTCCAGACGGGGCCAAGGTCATGGCTTCGGAGCTGGTGCTGCGAGGGGGGGGAGTTCGATGACTGTGGCGGAGCCATCGGTCAAGAGTGTCAACACGGTGTTGCCGTTGATGACACCGGCAGTGACCGGAACAGCTCCCCGAATCCCCACGCTGGGTTTGGCGACCTCCGCACCGGTGACCGCATTCAGAATGCGGATATTCCCACCCAAGTCGGTCACGGCGCAATACTGGCCGCCGCGGATCGGTTGGGGAGTGCCGAGGAGTCGATCGGTGGGAGCATCGCCCATCGTGGCCATCCACGCGACCTGATCGAATTCGGGATCGATTGCCACAACGGCTTTATCATCAACAACATACGCCACAAGCGGTTTCATCTCGGTCGGAAGGATCGCAAACCGGGAGGTTGGTGGGCCGGGAGGCAGCCCGCTGTCGGCTCCGGGTCGCCAGCAGCGTAGCGGACCGGCGGCTCGATCGGCGGCAAAGAGCCAGACGGTGCCGCTACTGTCGGCAACCAGCCACCGTGGTGGCGACCCAACCTCGGCGGGGGGCAAAACCACCCCAAGGCCGGCGGTGTTCTGATTCAACTCCCAACTGCCACCATCACGGAATTTGCCGTTGGGGGTGGGCCATTCCCAGCGGTGCCACTTCTTGCCCCCATCGGAAGTGGCGAAGGCAGAATCCGACAGTGGCGTGATGCTACAGACCCCTCGTCGCTCATCGTGCCATTTGGGGCCGGCAACCAGCGTACCGGCGCGCGGCCCACCCTCGCCAGGCAGATACCGATACACAAACCCATCGGCTGCTGGCACCAACAAGTAGCCGCCCACCACGGCCGGTTGACCGGCCAGCGCTTCGGGCGCTAGTACTTCGTCATCACGGGAAACCTCGGCCTGCACGATGCGGCGAATCAGCCAGGTTGGCCGATCGCGTGAGACGGGCGTGAGGGTGAAGACCACTTGTCCATCCGCTGCAGCGACCACCACGGTCGCTCCGAGGGCTTTCTCCGGTGGGGGTTTCAGCCGCCAGGTTTCGGGTATTGTCAGGGTTTGACCGATCGCGACGGCATTGGTCGCAGGAATCGCGAAAATGGCCCCACTTTCATCGACGACCAGAAATTTATCGCCCTGGGCAATGGGTTGAGCCGCGTCGCCGCGGGGAGAGGCCTTCGCCGGGACCAAACCCAATTGCCGCTCCCATAGGATTTCACCGTCCTTCAGGCTGAACACGACCGCCCGACACGCTGATGATGACGGCGAACGGACCACCACACACGCGGTATCCCGCCGGGTATTGACCTGCGCGGGGTGAACCGGCTCGCCGATCGGTCGGGGCGAACCAGTCAACACCACTTCCTGCCCGCGACTTGGCACCATCGCCAGTTGGGCTTTCTGGAGCTGGCCGGCGGTCAGAAGCCAATAGGTGGATTCCCCACCACCGGGAACGACCAAGCCGGGGGGAATCCGCTCGCCCGGAGCCTTTAGCGGGGCTGGATGAGGATAAGGAAATAGGGGGCGGTCGCGGTTCTCGGGTTGGTTGACTCCAAAGAGGCGGAATTCGCCCGTATCGGTGATCAGGGCCAGCCGTTCGTTATCGGTGATGGGCATGGAAGACACCCAGCCGGGCACAGGTAGTTCCACCAGTGGCTTCGCCGGCGTCTCGGGGATAGTTCCCCCCGCCGAGGGTGCCGGAGGCCGGACGGCGAAGGCCCGTAGCAAGGTGCGTTCCGTCCCCTCGGCTTGGGCGAAAACTAAGAAGCGATCGACCGGCCCTTCCGGACTGGTGGCTAAGGCCGGACCGGGATTCATCCCTTCCGGGCCGATAAACAACGGTGGAACCCGCAAGGTTCCTGGAAGATGCCCAGTGGCCATCACTTGAACGCACCGCGGGTGAACACGACGGCCATTCTCATCAATGCCCCCCGTGTCGAGGACATAAACCCGGCGGGCGTCGGCCACCACGTAGAGTAGATTCGTGCCCGGTCGTAACACCACCCCCCGCTCAGCCACCGGCTGGCCGATGCGGACCCAGCCCCAACGGGTTCCGGTGGCCACATCGAACTCATAGATGGTGCCCAGCGGATCACGCAGCGGCACGAA
Organism: Gemmata sp.; assembly: GCA_025055115.1. Lineage (GTDB taxonomy): Bacteria > Planctomycetota > Planctomycetia > Gemmatales > Gemmataceae > Gemmata. The sequence goes on along the minus strand of JANWYJ010000021.1, from coordinate 75,842 downwards.
GGCGCGGGTGCCGACCAATACGGCCGGTCCGGCGACTGGCGCAGGTAACGGCTGATACCAGCGGATTTTCCCCGTGGGGACCACCACGCCGGCAATCGCCGGGGCATTCCCCACATTGGAAGCCACGACCGCAACTTCCGTCGGCCCGGTTTCCAATTGCACCCGGGCCATCACCGGAGGGTCGAGAATATCGCCCCCGACCCGCATGGCCCACAGCAGTTGACCGTCGAATTCCTGGAAGGCGTACAAAATCCCTCGGCAAACGCAGAGGAAGACCGTGGATGATGAATCGACCTCATTGGGGTTGACGAACTTCTCGCGTCCCAGCGGGGTGACGAATAACAAGGTCGCCGCCGCCGTCGGCGGCGGCGGCTGAGCTTCGGCGAAAGCCTCCTCGTAGCGAACCAAGTCGCGCAGTTTGCCTTTGGCCAGAGCAATCAGGTCGATCGCTTCCGGATCGTCATGAAACCCCCGGGCCTGCAAATCACTGACGACCGCCTGAATGATCGCATCCGTGGGGTTTTCGAGTTGTTCGCGGGCTGCGGCCAGAGCCGCCGTTCGTTCCCGTTCGCGCGTAATGCCTTGCTCGATGTTGTGGAACGAGTCGCGCAGACGTTGGAACGGCGCGTCGTCGTCGTCGGTAGCCCGAAAGGGCTGAATCCGCTCGATCAGTGCACGGCCATCGGTGATCGCCTTTTCCGCTTGCCCAAGTTCCCCCCCTTTGGCCACGCGGTTGGCGCGAAACGCTTGGAGCCGATCTGCGCCAAAGCTGGCCATATCTTCTGCGAGTTTCTTGCCGGCTTCGAGAATGTCACGCCCATAGCCGCTTGTGGGTTTGGCCAGGGGTGAATCACGGTATTCCTGGAGAAAGTTGTAGAATCGTTGAAGAGCCGCGGCATAGTTTTCCCGATTGGTGACCGAGCGGACCTCTTTTTGCACTCCGCTGAGGGCGGCAAAGAAGCGGTACTCGTCGCTTTTGTCACTGCTGGGATATTCGCTGAGGAGTTTCTCATAACTTTTGGCGGCTTCGGCCCATTCCCCTTTCTGATACTGCTCTTGGGCCACCGCAGCGAGCTGACGTTCGTTTTCTTGTTGGAAATATCCGATATAGAGAATAGAACCACCAATAGCCATGACAATGAAAATGCTCATGGCGATAAGAATGATCGGCCCCCATGAGCGTTTTCTCTTACGACGGAGGGGAATGTCCGCCAGCACGTCGCTACGGCCAGAATCGTCGACCAGTTCCGGTTGGACCGGTTGCGGACTTTTGCGGACCGGCGGTGGTTCTTTCTCCTGCGACCAGACCACCTCCTTCACTTTCGGTTTCGACACCAAGGACGCCTCAACCACCACGGCCTCAACGATTTCCGGCGCAGGCGGGGGAGGCGGTGTCTGGGGTTTGGCCGGTTTGCTGGCGCTTGGCGGCGGCGGAGCATACACCGGGGGCGGGGGGGCCGCTTGTTTGGCCTTCACGACAAAAGACTGGCGGCATTCCAAATTGGGACACCGCATCGTCTTCCCGTTCATATCGTCTTGCAGATTGAAGCGGGTCTGGCAGTGGGGGCACTCCACAACAATCGACACGGGGCACCTCGCAAAACCACAGGCCCAATCGCCGAGCCATCGGCTGGGAGTATTCTAAGGCCGAATCGGGCGCCAACGAACGGGCTTTGCCGGGAGAAATCCGCTACGATCGCTCCGTCTGCCCGCATTCATCGTCCCATCGGGGAACCATAGCAGAACGGAAAGCCAGGCTATCGTCGCGGCGCTCAAAAAAGGCTCGCACTGGAGCATAATCGCCCGGTTTTTCACTCACAAGCGGAAACCCCATCCCCCTCACCCCTCCCGCCGCGATCGAAAGCCCCAAGGGATGCTTCATCGCGGCTGACAGTCGCTTGGGGTTGAACGGACCAGCCGCGGTTGCGGTGGCAATTGGCCGGGACTGAACCGACCACTACGATGTTCTGCAAACGAAAACGCACAAGGGGGGGATGATGAGTACCAATCCGTGCCGCTGGGGTATTCTCGGGGCCGCGAATATCGCCCGGAAGAACTGGAAAGCCATCCGTTTAGCGGGAAATGCCACGCTGACGGCTGTGGCCAGTCGGGACAAAAGCCGGGCGAAAGCTTGGATTGAGGAATGTCAAAGCGAATGCCCATTCCCAACCCCACCCGCGGCCACGGATTACGACGAACTTCTGCAACGGGGCGATGTGGATGCGGTCTACATCCCCCTGCCCACCGGCATTCGTCGCGATTGGGTGGTGAAGGCCGCGGAAGCGAAAAAGCACGTTTTGTGTGAAAAACCCTGTGGTTCCAACGCCGCGGAAGTCCGCGACATGCTCGCCGCTTGCACCGCGCAGGGTGTCCAATTTATGGACGGCGTCATGTTCATGCACAGCAAGCGGCTGCCGCTATTGCGAAATACCCTCGACGATGGCGAAACCGTCGGGACGATTCACCGTATCAGCTCACAATTCAGTTTTGCGGCCAACGACGAATTTCTCCAAAACAACATCCGGATTGATCCTCATCTGGAACCGTTGGGGGCATTGGGCGATCTGGGCTGGTACAATATCCGCTTTTCACTGTTTGCAATGAATTATGTCGTGCCGGCCAAAGTCTGTGGCCGATTGCTGAAAGTCAATGCGGCGGGAGTACCCCTGGAATTCAGCGGCGAGTTGTTCTGGGCCAGCGGGGCCAGTGCGTCATTTTACTGTTCCTTCACCACCGAATTGCAGCAGTGGGCGCACATCAGTGGTACACGGGGCAGCATTTGGGTACCGGATTTCGTGCTGCCGTTTTATGGGTGCGAATCGCAGTTTCTGGCAGATCGTCCGGTCTTTAACGTCAGCGGCACCCGCTATCATTGGGAAAGCCATCCGCGGCGATTCGCTGTGGCCGAATACAGCGACGGTTCGCCAGATGCTCAAGAAACCAACATGATCCGCACTTTCAGCCATCTGGTGACCACGCACACCCGTGATCCGTTCTGGCCCGAAGTGGCCCTCAAGACGCAAACAGTCCTCGATGCGTGCCTGGCCTCCGCGCGCAGTGGGGAACGAATCGTGGAACTGACATAACCCCCGCCGCAGCGTTCAGGCATCCGCAACAAACGGTGCCAGCTCCGCTTCGCTCAACGGTGTCTCGAAGCGAGCGCCGAGGGCATAGTCCCCCGTTTCCAACTGCTTGCAATGCACCACATGAATTCTGATGGGTCGCATGTGGTCGCCATCGAAGGTGTCCAGGAAGCCGGCCAGGATGGTTCCGGCTTCGCGCGGTTCGGGAACCAGCACGCTGATGCCCGTGGTTGAGATATTCCACACCAGCGCTAACGACTGGGGGCCACCGTTGGCCGTCTCAAATCGGCACACGGTATTGACAGTCGGCTGGCGACGCGGAGCAGAACGTCGCTCCGGCAACGGATTGTGGGCGTTTTCCGTGGTCATGGGCCACCTCGTCGGAAGTTCGCCCATTATCCTCCAAGGATCAGACGCGGTCTAGCGATCACCCACAAAACCGCAAACAGAAATGAGAAAACACTCTCGGGAAAAATGAAATTTCCTGCCGAATATTAACTTCTCAGGCGATTTGGCCATTCCCCCTCATCCAGCTCCCCTCCCAACCCACTGCTGGAACTCCTCTCCCAGGGCCGTTTCAATGTAGGGCGTCACCTGCCAGAACCGTTTGAAGTGTTGATATTCGCGAAGCGCGTCCGGATGGCTCCAAGGTTGCGTGGTGCGGACGGCGCGGATCATCACGTTGCGCGGGGTGTGCTCGGTCGCCACGAATTCTACGACATCCGTGCGATACCCCATAATCCGCAACGCCAACGCCCGGAAAGCATCCGTGACCACATCCGCGGTTCGTTGCAACAAAATCCCATGCCGCAACAGCGGACGCAACACGCCCTCACCCACGTCGCGCGATAGGGCCTGATGGAGATGATGATGGCAACACGGTACGCACAACAGCAGTTTGGCCCCACTGCGCACCGCGTGGGCGATCGCATCATCGGTGGCCGTATCACACGCATGCAACGCGAAGACAATGTCCGCCGGAGTATCCGTGGTACCAATCCGGCGGCAAGCGAAATTCAGCCCATCAGCGGCCAACTGCTCGGCCCGCTCGATACTTTTGCGAATCACTTCCTCGTTGATGTCCACACCCAACACCCGCGCGGGGATCCCCAACTTCTCGTTGAGGTAATAGTGGGCGGCCAAGGTCAGATAACTGGCCCCACAACCACAGTCGAGAATCTCGACGGGCCGATCCAAGCGATCCAGATGCGTCTCGGGCAAAACATGCCCCAGTTGTTTCAGAAACTCGTTAATCTGTGTGAATTTGGCCCGCATCGTGGGACGAATCCGACCGTCGGCGGTCGCAATCCCCATCACTTCCAGCAAATGATCGGCTTGCCCTTCAGGTAAGGGCAGATTTTTGACGCGGTTGTGACTCGCCTCGTTGGCCGCGCGGGGTTCCGCCAGGCGGTGCCGGCCGATGTGCACCCGACCCTTCCGGCTGGTACGAATGTCGATTTCTTCCACCCGTGTCGAGATGTGAATCGCCGCAAAGCCAATCCGCAACAGTTCTTCCAGCGGTTCATCCACTTCCTCGGGCCGACAGTTGCGCGTGACCACTTTCTTCGCACTCTGGTAGGCGAATTGGACATAGCGCAGACTACGCAGTTCCACCGGCCGCACCACGACCCGCACCCACGCCGTGGCCTGTCCGCGTCGCGTCCCGGCGAAGGTCGCCCGGCTGAAGTCCGGGCTGAGAATATGGCTTTTCAGGACTTCGAGCAGTTCGTCGCGTGTGGGGTTTGTCGGCATAAATCCATTGTAGCCCGGTTCCCCTAAAACGCCGCATGGCCCGGAGTTCGTGGGAAAGGAATCACATCACGAATGTTCGATAAACCACTGAGGAACAAGATGGTCCGCTCCAGCCCCAGTCCGAAACCGCTGTGCGGCACCGTCCCATACCGCCGCAAATCACAGTACCACTGATAACCCTCGGGGTTCAGCCCCTGCTCCTGCATCCGTTGTTCGAGAATGTCGAGCCGATCCTCGCGTTGGCTGCCGCCAATGATCTCACCTACCCCCGGAACCAGAACATCCATCGCGCGGACGGTTCGGCCATCGTCATTCACTTTCATGTAGAAGGGTTTGAGCGTCCGCGGGTAATCGTAAAGAATCACCGGGCAGCGGAAGTGTTGCTCGGCCAGATAGCGTTCATGCTCGCTTTGCAAGTCGTTACCCCAGGCGACCGGAAACTCCCACGACCGGCCACTGCGCAGCAGGATGTCGACCGCTTCGGTATAGGGCAACCGCTGGAACGGCTTGTTCAGTACGTTTTCCAGCTTGTCGAATAGCCCCTGGTTGTTCTCAAGTCGTTCCGCAAAGAACTTCAAGTCTTCCCCGCAATACTGCAAGGCATCAGCAATGATGCGTTTGAGGAAGGCTTCCGCCAGCTCCATATTGTCGGACAGCTCATAAAAGGCCATTTCCGGTTCGACCATCCAAAACTCGGCCAAGTGCCGCGGCGTGTTGGAATTCTCCGCGCGGAACGTCGGGCCAAATGTGTAAATCTTCCCAAGCGCACAAGCGTACGCCTCGCCCTGCAACTGCCCACTGACCGTCAGATACGCCGGCTTGCCAAAGAAATCCTGGGTGTAGTCCACTTGGCCGTTCACTTTCGGAATGGCCTCGGGATCGAGCGTGGTGACCCGGAACAGCGCACCGGCTCCCTCACAATCGCTAGACGTAATAATAGGCGTATGAATGTAATAGAAACCACGTTCATGAAAGAACTGATGAATCGACATCGACACCTGATGCCGCAGGCGTGTGACTGCGCCAAAGGTATTGGTCCGTGGGCGGAGGTGGGCAATCTCTCGGAGAAACTCGAAACTATGCCCTTTCTTCTGCAGCGGATACGTTTCGGGGTCGGCATCGCCGATCAGCTCCACGCGCTGGGCGTGTACCTCCGTGGGCTGCTTGGCCGCTGGAGACGCCTTCACTTCCCCCTCAATGGTCACACTGGCTCCGGTGTGCAAATGCTTCACCACCGATTCGTAGTTGGGCAACTCCGCCGCCGCGATGATCTGTACGTTACCTTGGCACGAACCATCGTTGAGTTCGATAAAACTGAATCCCCCTTTGGAATCGCGGCGGGTCCGCACCCAACCTTGGAGTTTCACCACCTTGCCAATCGACTCGGGTTTCCGCGCCGCGGCTACTGTGATCTTTTCCATGACTGCACTCCTCGTGGGGAATCTACCCCAACTGGCTCACCGTTGGGGCGAGAGTCTTAGCGTAAGTTCCGATGCAATATGAACTTAAGTACATTTATGAGCACAAAATCAGTTAACGACATTGCGGATCGGTTCACCCAACAATGCCCGGCGCACCGTTCGCGCCGCTTTGACGCGAATCTCGAGCAGGCCTTCCTCCGAATAGAAAGCCGCGTGAGGATTGAGGATGACGCGATCGTGGCAGGGATCGTTCGGGTCGCGCCAGGCGACCACCAACGGATCATCGGGTGGGGGCGGTTCGCTGGGCAGCACATCGATGCCAGCTCCCGCCAAATGGCCCCGCCGGATGGCATCCGGTATGGCCGCCGTGTCGACCGTGGCCCCGCGGGACGTGTTCACCAAGTAGCAACCGCGCGGCATTGCGGCTAATGCCCGGGCATCGACGATATGCCGCGTTTCCTCGGTCAGTGGGCAATGGAGGCTTAGCACAAAGACTTGCGGCCACAATTCTTCGAGTGTCTCCACGCGGCGAATGCCCAGAGCCTTATCGTACCCATCGCGCACATACGGATCGTAAAAGACGACATCCATACCCAACGCTTGGGCGCGCAAAGCCGCTGCCGTACCGATACGCCCCAGACCAATGATACCAAATGCCCGCCCACGCAACCGCGACAGTGGAACGGCCTGCATGTAGCTCCACTCTCCGGCGTGCCGCTGCAAACGACGATTCAACAGGGCGATGCCCCGGGTCAGGGCCAACATCAGCCCGATGGCGGAATCGGCGACTTCTTCCGTGCCGTAATCTGGCACATTGGCCACCGGAATGCCGCAAGCCCGCGCCGCGGCACAAGCGACATTATCGAACCCCACCCCACAGCGAATAATCAGTTTGCACTGGCGCAGCTGAGAAATGGTCCGTTCCGAAATCGCGATGTTGTGGTAGATCATCAGGGCATCGGCGTTTTCGACATGGCCGCAAAGTTCCTCTTCGCGACTGGCCCCCAGCGAGACAATCTCGGCCACATCGCCTAAAATTTCCCGCTCTGGGAGCATGGCATCGGTAATGAAATCGGCAATAACAACCCGAAAACGTGACATACCAGCCCGTATCCCCTACTCTCGGCGAAATTCCTTCCCGGAATACTTCCGTTGTATCTCCCCGTGGGGGGAAAGCTACTAGCATGAAAGTATCCGCACGTTGAAGGCTTGGGAGCTATGGTTCGTCGTTCGCGTGCTCGTGAAGTGGTCTTGCAATTGCTGTTCCAATGGGATCAGAACCCGACCCCCGTTCCCCGCGCGGCGCTGGAAGAGTTTGCGCGCGAACGCTTGTTGGGGGATGAAGCGATGGTCGCGTACGCTCTGGGTCTATTCGATGGTGTGGTCGCGCACCAAGACCGTATCGATCCACTGCTGAGCCAAACCGCGACCAACTGGCGGCTGAGCCGGATGATGCCGGTCGATCGGAACGTGCTCCGCCTGGGCACTTATGAGTTACTCTTCGATCCCAACGGTCAACCGGTGGAAGTCGTGATCAACGAAGCGATTGAGTTGTCTCGGCGGTTTGGTACGGAAGAATCACCTGCCTTCGTCAATGGCATTCTGGATAAGGTGGCCCAACTCAAAAGCCCCCGGATATCCACGTCGGGCGAAGTCGCGGTCACGGAGCACGCCGCAACTTCCGACGCAGCGAAAACAGCCGTTATCGCTCAGCTCCCGGAGCCAACAGTCAACAATCCGCACTCGGCCAACTCCTGAAGGATGGTTCCCCCGATGCCTCGACAGGCTCCGTTCACTTGGTTATGCGGTCAGTGGGCCGAGTTGGCTCGTCCGCGGGTGGTCGATCTGCACATTCACACCACGGCCAGTGATGGCGAGTACACGCCCAGCCAGGTGATGGCCCACGCCCGCCGTCTGGGGCTAGCCGCCGTGGCCATCACCGATCACGACACACTCGCTGGTTGGGTCGAAGCCCAGCAGGCCGCGGGCGATGCCGTCACATGGATACCCGGCGTAGAAATCAGTACAGTTTTTGAACAGCGGGAAGTTCACCTCCTCGGTTACTTTCTGCGTGACGATCACCCCGGTCTCAACACCGCCTTGGCGCGTCTCCAACAATCGCGTCGCGAACGCTTCTACGACTGGATTCACCAATTGGCTCACAACGGCATCCGTCTGCCGGAGGATCGCGTGCAACAGCTGGTCCGTTCGAGCACCAGCCTGGGCCGCAGGCATGTGGCGCAGTTGTTGTTGCGTTGTGGCAAAGCCCGGTCTTATGCTGAAGCCTTTCACCGATATGTGCAACCACTGGCGAAACAGGTCCTTCCGAAAACTCTTCTGCCCATCGAAAAGGCCATTGCATTGGTTCATGAGGCGGGTGGGGTGACATCGTTGGCCCATCCGCCCGCCGATTGGCCGGAAGAGTCGTTCCTTCGCCTGCGGGCGTGCGGCTTGGATGCCATCGAAGCGGTCTATCCCCGCGGTCGTCGTTCTTCCAGCGTTTCTTGGAGGCTGCTGGCGTCGCAATGGGGTTTCGCGGTGACTGGGGGAAGCGATTGCCACGGACCAGCGTCCCAGCGCTCCATTGGCTCGTATGGGATACATCCGGCCGAGCTGGTTGCGTTACGGCGATATCAGCGCAAGCCTACGGCTTGCACCGGTCGGTAAGCCGGCAAGGGTTATTCTTAAGATTCCTCGTCGTCACGGAACGGTTTTCCGATCTTCGGCGTGAATGGGTGGCATCGTGGCCTGGGGCATGCCATAGTTTGGTTGCCCGCAACATGGACGGGGACGGGCCTCGGCCCAAGGCGGGCAGCACCGCAAGGACTCGCGCCGATGAGACGCCTCTTGCTCACCGCCTTCTTGGCGGTGCCCATGTTTCTGGTGCCCACACCTCCTAGCCCTGCGGCAGGACCACCGGATTGCCGGGGTTTTGGGTGTGGGGGTATCTGCCTTCGCTTGTTTGCGAACTTGCATCAAAACGGCCCGCTCTTCAACTATGGGCCTTATTACGGCTATTATCCCTTCAAGCCGTATGGACCATGGGATGAGTACCTGCGTTACGATCCGTTCTTCTACGGCGATCCCTACCGCGATTGGGGAACGTATGTTCCGCCCACCTATCCGAGCCACAAGCTGAAGGAAAAACCCACCGGCGACAATCTATACGGCTGGAAAGACGGACTGGGCAGCCATTTCGGTGGTGGGTTCGCCCGTCGTGGGTGGTATTGGCCCAACCTGTTTCCGCGTTTCGGCTGCAACAGTTGTGGTTTCTGGCATGCATCCTGGTTGCATGGTGGATGGTTCCGCGGCCATGTGTGGTTGCGTGGTGGGTTTGGCCAGCACCTGCGCCCTGGGTGCTTCAGTTGTGGCGGAGTGGCCGTGGCGACTCCCACGGAGCCGACCGGTGATGCTCTGGCTCGCTATTCAGGTATTGGCACACCGACACAATCCGCGGTCTTTTACGCAAACACCCCGACCCTCGACCCGACCTGGGACGTAATTCCCACCGCGGGTACCAAATAGTTCGGACTTTCACCATCGCATCGTGAAGGGAACGTGTCCCCGAGCGATGCCACCCTCTGGTCACTCGGTGCGACTCACACGGAGGTGCATCGAGATTTCAAGGAAAGGACACACCGAGATGAAACTCTATCGCTCTTTTCTGGTGATGACGGCTGTGGGGATGGGGCTTGTGGCCCTCACGAATCGGGCGTCCGCCAACGATCCGTATAGCCCCGCCCCATCAACCTTGGCCCGGGCTATCGCCTCCCATTTTCATCATGAACCGCAACAAGGGCCACGCTTTCCGCAATTGCGGGCACGCTTGCAGAACTTCCATTTGCTCCACAAGCCCAATTTGCCGGTCTTCCAAGCCGCACCGTGGTATCAGTATTGGCCCTACGACGGGCATTTTCTAACTCCGGCACCGATCAGCGGTCCGTTTCATGCTCCGCCGCTGACGGGCCATTTCCCTGTCAATCCCTACTTCCCGCCACCGATGACGCCCCCCGGTGGGCAGCCCAACGTTCCTCCACCACCACCGGCCCCGCCGAGCAAATAGTGTTCAAAAATTGACCATCTCTACCCGGTGTTGCAGGAATCTGGCGACCGATTCCTGCAACACTTTTTTTGATCCCGCAGGAATTCCGCCAAGCCACTAGCATCTGACGGATGAGGAGTTAGGATAAGTAAGGTGCCCTGGAGCGCCATCATATCATCGCTGTTGTTCGACGTGTCGATACCACGAGGTTGAGCCGATGACAAACGGTTACTTGGGTGAATTGGTCCCTGTGGGAGGCGGTGATGCCATTCCCCTGGTGAGTGAAGTGATGACCATCGGTCGCCGGGAGTCGTGCGATATCTGCCTGAAATTTCAGAATATCTCGGGGACGCATTGTGAGCTGTCGTTGCGCAATGGCGTCTGGCACATTCGCGATTTGAACAGTACCAATGGCATTAAGGTTAACGGGGAGCGAACGCTGCGGCGGCCATTGCGGCCGGGGGATGAAATCGACATCGCGAAACACAAATACATCATTCACTATCAAATCTCACCCGGAACCAAGCTGGACGAAGTGTTTGAGGAAGAAGAGAATCCCTTCGGTCAATCGCTTTTGGAGAAAGCGGGTTTGGAGAAGCCGAAGCGGCCCCCCCAGCAAGGACGCAAGTAACCAAACGGCATTCCCTGCGTCGCTATTGACAACGCCCCGCCCGGTGGCGGCGTAGACGCGATGGATCTCCGGCCCACCTGGAAGACGCGATGAATCACCGGCCCACCTGGTCGATGGGGTGGGCCGTTTCGTTGGGAGAACGCACGATGGTCAAGACACTTGCGGGCAAGGTCGCGCTGGTCACGGGGGCTTCGTCGGGCATTGGCCGGGCCTGTGCTATCCAGTTGGCCGACGCCGGAGCCGACGTTGCACTCAACTACCTGACGATGCCGGACGGGGCGGAATCCGCGGCTCGGGAGATCGAACAACGCGGCCGTCGCGCCCTTCTGTGGCGCGTCGATATTTCTGACCAGGCCGCGGTGGAACAGATGGTCGCCGATACGGTCACCCAGTTAGGACGCATCGATGTTTTTGTATCGTCCGCGGTTTATAGCGACCGCGAACCATTTTTGACCGCGAACATGGAAGGCTTCCGCAAAACCTTCGACGTCAGCCTGTGGGGAGCCTTTTACGCCTTACGAGCCACATGTCGTCACATGGTCCAGCAGGGCCAAGGCGGCTCGGTCATCATCGTGAGCAGTCCGCATGCGCAAATCGCCTTTCCCAACTGCATGGCCTACAACATGGCCAAAGCCGCGCTCGATCAGATGATGCGCACGGCCGCGACCGAGCTACTGCCCCATAAGATTCGCGTCAATGCCGTGTATCCCGGTTGGACCGACACCCCCGGTGAGCGCAAATTCTTCTCGGAGGAAGTGATTCAGAAGGCCGGGGCCACGCTGCCCTGGGGTCGGCTAGCCACCGCCGACGAAATTGCCCGCGCCGTGCTCTTTTTGGCCGAACCAGGGTCTGACTATATCACCGGGACGATCTTACACGTCGATGGCGGCTTGTTCCTGCCGTGGTGGTCCCAACGCGGCCGTGGCGATAGCCTCTAGGATAGCATCCCTTGGGGCTGAGTGTCGTGGCCACTCGGCTTGGGAATTCCCCCGCCGTGGCTCTTAACCGATCGGCTTGGGGATTCCCCCGCCGTAGTCCCCAAAGCCCAGAGAATTGAAGCTGGGAATCGGCCAAGACTTGCGGTAGATTGGATTTACCTTCTGGGCCGCTCACCGCGTCGTGCTCACTTCCTCCCCACCGGCACGCGCAGCGGCTTATCGTGGAGGTTGCCATGAACCACAGTGCCAAAAAACAGCACCATGAGTTAGCACGCAAAAAGCACAAGCACGAATTACAAGTTCACGCCCGCGAAGCTGCCCGGCAGCAACGGTCGCTGTTACCTCTGTGGTTCCTGATTGCCGGCTTGATAGTGATCGCCGCTGGCATTCTCACGATTTCCTTCCGGTAGTCACGCATGCCCCTGCCGCCGCGGTTTTTGCACGCCGAGCCGTCGGCTTCTGGTCTTGGTGGATGCTGAGGCACGCGCGTTGGTGGCTGAGCTGTCGCTACGGTTTCCGCACCCCGAGCTATCGGCGCGGCGTTGTTTCTCACTCGTATTGAGCCAATCAGCCTCGGAATGTTAGGCCAATTGGCTTTCCAACCAGTTCAAGGTATCAGCCAACCACGGGTGTTGGGCATCTTCGAATTCCAGGGTGTGATGGGCGTTGGGATAGGTGCAGATGTGCACCGGGCCGGGAAATCGCTGCACAAATGCGGCCGTTTGAGAATTATCGATAATGCGATCCTCTTCAGCCAACAGCAACAGTGTTGGCACGGTGACACGTCGAGCAGCTCGTTGCAGATAAATATCCAGAGCAAAACTGCTGAAGAGAAACCGGGCGGTGGCCTCGCGCAGCCCGCGCACATCGTCAGCGATATACCGCTGCCACACATCGGAGGCGGTGAATAGCTCGGGTTCATTGAGCGGAATGGGAAAAAACTTCCACGGCCGTAACACACGAGCTAACGCAATCCGCATCCGCCGGCCCCATGGCGGGGCGATTCGCGGCACCAAGCCCGGGCACAGCAGAATCAGACCGTCCACAAGATTCGGTCGGCGATAGGGCAACCCGACGGCCAGCTTCCCCCCCCACGAGATGCCGCCCACAAACATCGGCAACCAACCGCGTTCGGCCCGTCGCTGCTGAATGAACTCAGCGATATCATCGAGTAGGCGACGAAAAGCTGGGGTATCCCCCCGATATGCTGTGTTCAGGCCGGCCCCCCGGCGATCCAGAAAATCGACCTCGTAACCCGCGTGAGCGAACTTTTCACACGAACGGGTATACCACTCGCCGTGGCTGCGAATCCCATGGATGAAGACCAACCGCGCCTTCGGCCGACCATCCGCCGGATAGTGGCGGTAGTAGAACCGATAGCCATCGGACGCACGAAACTGGGCCAATACCGGCATGGTGAGGAGTGTGTCGCGGTGAGGGCGGAGACGGTCTCAGTCTTTCAGGTGAGGCCGAAATTATCAGCTCACGGGAGAATATTGGTTGTTGGCTGTGATCATTCCAGAGGGGGGGTCGTTGGGTCATTCCAGAAGGGTTTCTTTGCGGACTGTCAGCCAGTCGAGCCGGGCTGGGTCGAGGGTGAACCCCAGTCCGCTGCCGACGAGGGCGCGGGCGCGCCCCCCGCGCCCGAACGTCAGGTCTTCGACCGAAAGGGGTTCCCACACCAAATGCCGGTCGTAGCTACCTTCCCGATAGCGTATTCCCGTGACACTGGTGGCAAAATGGCGCCCGGCTGCTGAAAGAATCGCGGTTTCGCCCACTTGGCAGCCCAACTGATAGCCCAGATGATGTCGTTGGGCGAATTGGGCCAAGCGTAAACTCGGAATGAAGCCGCCGCATTTGGAAAGCCGGATATTGAACAGATCGCACCACCCCCCTTGCACGGCCCGCTCCGCGTCGATACGGCCACAGAGCGATTCGTCGAGCATAATCGGGGTTTGGACCTGCCGGCGGACCTCGGCCAGACAAGCTACGTCCTCATGCCGGACCGGTTGTTCGACACAGCTGATGCCAAATGGCTCCAATTCGCGAATCCGCTGGACGACTTCCGCGGGCGACCAGGCTTCGTTGGCATCCACCCGTAAATCGATGGCCCGTCCGAGCCAACGGCGAATGAGCTTCGTTCGTTGGACATCGTCCTGACCAGCGATGCCCACTTTCAGTTTCACCTGCTTGAAGCCGCCCAGCCAATACACCAGCGGGTAGACGCGTTTCTTCCAACCGCGTGGATCGCCAATGACACCGCTATACCAGACCTCGGGCTGAAACTCATACAACTCGGGGGCTACCAACTCCGTGACCCGGGTCAGCGGTTCGCCAAACGCCCGACCGAAGGCGTCCAGAAGGGCCAGTTCGACGGCACAACGGGCGGCGTGGCCCCGAATGCCGCGATCGTCGCTCGGGCAGTTCGCCAGGCGGATTTTCTCGGCCAGATGCACGGCCTCTAGGAAGTCGGACGCGCCGGCTTCGAGTTGTTCGGGGAGTCGGGATTGTTTCAACAAGTCGATGGAAAAGTCGATCGTCTCTCCGGTGACGTAATCGCGCGGAACCCCTTCCCCATACCCGGTACTGCCATCGGTGAGTTTGCAGCGGACCACGAGGTTATCGGTTTCGGTACGAACATGGCTCGCGTGGGTGATCTTCCGCCGCAAGGCCACGCGCACCTGCCGCGCCTCCAGTTCCACCACCCGCATCGCCATCCCGCCCCCTGTGCCACAAACAACGGAGATTACCTTACGGTTTTGCCGTCAACTTCCAGCCCTTGGCGCTGACTTCCAAACCCTGATGGCCGACGTATTGATCGTACACTTTCTCCATCTCTTCAATGGAGTCGAAATAGCCAATGATGTACGCCGCGCCGAAACGGTCGCCCGGTTGGATGCGACGGCCCCCGATTTCTTGAATCATGCAGACATAGCCGCGTTGGTGGCACCAGGCCTCGTAAACCACAGCAGGGTCGAGGGTCATACCGGCCAACCACGGCCCAAGTCGCCCGGTTTGGGGATCGCGAATCCGGTAGGCTCGGATCATGCGTTGGGGAATTTGGGTCTCGTTGCGGGTGTACAGAAACTGTTCATCCGGCGCGAAGTCTTTGGTGAATTTGTCGGAAGGTATTTTGCCATAATAACTTAAATAGATTTCCGAGAAGGTATCACCGTTTTTGTGTTTGATATGGCCGGGCAGGTCGATGCGGAGGAACATAGCGTCGCTGGCGTTTTTGGCGGTGATGCGGTCGGCGGAGAAGAAGTAGCGCTGACCGGCCGGGAAGACGATCGTTTGTTGCCACTGGGAACCGGGCTTCTTTCCGGGAGCGGCCAGCGTGTAGGTGAATTCTTGTTGGATGGCGATGAAATCGTCACCGCGAATGACTCTGGGCTGAAGTTCTTTGGCCTGTGTACAAATTTGAGGTCCCTCGATAGATCGCTTGGCCCGTTTACCATGGACCAGATTGTTGAATTCGTAGGGTAAATCGCCGGGGAGCTGATCGCGGTAGGCTTCGTCGCTGCCGGGTTCCATGATCCAATCGACGATATCGAGGCCGAAGCCCAGATCGCGGGCGCCAGTTTTCTTGTCCCGCAGGCTGCCACCTTCGACCCCGCTGACGTAACCCTTTTTCTTGATACTGGCTTCGAGGGCATCCGTGATAATGCGGATGCGGTCCGGTTCTTCGACAACGCGCAATTCCCGTGGCGACTTCTCCTGTGACGGAAGCACCATCACCAGCGCCAGATGCAGCCCCAGAGTGACGAGGAAGGATCGCGTCACGAGTTCATCTCCTGATTTCCGGCGAACCGGTTCTCACTGGTTCGCCATGAATACTTCTCACCGGTTCTCCATGAATACTAGAGAGTTGTTGGGCAAAGCGAGGGCACCATTGGCAAATCGAGGCCGTTTTCGTGGGCGCAGCGGATGGCGGTGGCGTAGCCGGCGTCGGCATGGCGCATCACCCCGGTGCCAGGATCGTTGCGGAGGACACGGGCGATGCGTTTCGCCGCTTCTGGCGTGCCATCGCAGACGATCACCATCCCGGCATGCTGACTGAAGCCCATGCCCACCCCACCGCCATGGTGGAACGAGACCCAGGTCGCTCCGCTGGCGGTATTCAACAAGGCATTGAGCAGGGGCCAATCGGAGACGGCGTCCGAGCCATCGCGCAGGGCTTCGGTTTCGCGATTGGGACTAGCGACCGAACCGCTGTCGAGATGATCGCGGCCAATCACAATGGGCGCGCGCAGTTCGCCGCGGGCCACCATCTCATTGAAGGCCAGGCCCACCCGGGCGCGATCTTTCAACCCCAACCAACAGATGCGTGCGGGTAATCCCTGAAAGGCGATCCGCTCTTGGGCCATCTCCAACCACCGATGTAAATGGGCATCCGCGACCAATTCTTTGACTTTCGCATCGGTGCGGTAGATGTCGTCGGGTTCGCCGGAGAGTGCCACCCAGCGGAACGGCCCGATCCCCTCACAAAAGAGTGGGCGAATGTAGGCGGGCACAAACCCTGGGATGTCGAAGGCGTTGGCCACGCCTTCATCGCGGGCCATTTGACGAATGTTATTGCCATAGTCGAAAGTTGCGGCTCCTCGTTGTTGTAAGGTGAGCATGGCACGCACATGAACGGCCATCGACCGCTTGGCCGCCGCGATCACCTCCTGAGGCGCGGTTTGGGCTTTCGCACGCCATTGTGCCAACGTCCAACCTTGCGGCAAGTAACCATGCAGCGGATCGTGGGCGCCGGTCTGATCGGTCACAACATCCGGTGTGATGCCGCGGGCCACCAGCTCCGCGCACACATCGGCCGCATTGCCGACCAACCCCACGGATACGGGCCGGCCTTGGCGAACCCAAGCCAGGGCCTCGTCGAGGGAATGCGTTTTCCGGTCCAAATAGCGGGTTCGCAAGCGGAAATCGATGCGGCTTTCGTCGCACTCCACCGCGAGCATGGCAAAGCCAGCCAGCGTGGCCGCCAGCGGTTGCGCTCCCCCCATGCCTCCCAAGCCACCCGTGAGAATCCACTTCCCGGTCGCGTGACCGCCAAAGTGTTGTCGCGCTACACTCGCGAACGTCTCGTAGGTTCCTTGAACGATACCTTGTGAACCAATGTAAATCCAACTGCCAGCGGTCATCTGACCGTACATCATCAGCCCGCGGCGGTCGAGTTCCTGGAAGTGTTCCCACGTCGCCCAGCGGGGCACGAGGTTGGAGTTGGCGATCAGCACACGCGGGGCATCGGAATGCGTTTCAAACACGCCGACAGGTTTTCCCGATTGGACCAAGAGCGTTTGGTGGTTCTCGAGCCGCTCCAGGACTTTCACTATGGTGTCGAAGCACTCCCAATTCCGGGCGGCTCGCCCCACACCCCCATACACCACCAGTTCCGCGGGCCGCTCGGCGACTTCCGGATCAAGATTGTTCATAAGCATGCGCAAAGCGGCCTCGGTGAGCCAACTTTTGCAGCGCAGCGTGGTTCCCCGGGGGGCACGGATAATGCGGGTGGGATCATTGCGGGTGAAGTTCATGTGCGATTCTCCGGACCTTGCCACGCGTGAGCAATTGCCCACGCTAACCGGGCCGCGACACGGCTGCCGCGGTGGTCGATGTCGAATCGGGGATTCAATTCGACCACATCGACCGCCCTCACGTTGGGCGACGCCATCACCCGCTCGACCACCAGCTCAACGGCTTCCAGTGCCAAGCCGCGCGCGGCCGGAGCGCTGACCGCCGGCATGATCGCCCCGGAAAGAACGTCGAGGTCGATACTCAGGTGAATGGCTTCTGCGCGGCCCACGAAGTCGGCGATGGTCGCGAGCGTTTCAGCCGAGGGAAGTGGTCGAAAGTCCGTATCGGGAATGTATCGCCCGCCCCATTCGGCCAGCCGCTGATAGAGGGCCTGGGTGTTCGACGGTTGAGCTACGCCGACGCACAAGTACCGGAAGGGCTGTTCCTGCTCCTTGCACCATCGCGCGATCTGAGAAAACGGCGTCCCAGAGTGGCCCGGTAGATCCGCGCGCAGGTCGAGATGAGCGTCGATATTCAACACACTCACACGCCCCCCAGGCTGCGCGGTGATGATTCCTTGGAACGTACCCCATGCGGTTTCATGCCCACCGCCCAGGACAAGCGGCCGGTGTCCGCCGCGGAGGATTGTAGCAACGCGTTGGGCCAGTTCCTCTTGGGCGATTTCCAACTGACCATCGTCACAGCGGACGTCGCCGGCATCATACACCGGATCCGTTTGATGCCAGGCGCAATTGGCAAGCATGGCGCGAATGGCGCGCGGGCCGTCCTGAGCACCGACACGGCCGCCGTTGCGGCGAACGCCTTCATCGCACGCAAAACCGATCAGCACCAAGCCCGGGGGTGCCTCCGGTGCCCACGGCTGCACCTGCTGATGCCAGCGTAGGGCCGTGGGGCCATCGGCGGCATCCACACGACCGGTCCACACGCTCCTATCGGCTTGCAACATCGCCGTCGGTTCCCAGGCGAATCTCACAATGGCGGATCGGGGATTCCGGCCACCACACGCTGCACCAGCGGATGGGTGCCGAGGCTACAAACGATTTCGGCGGGATGAGACACATCCCAAAGGAGGAAATCCGCGCGCTGGCCGACGGCCAGGGTTCCGCAGATGGCCCCGCGGCCCAGCGCTTTGGCGGCTTCGCGTGTCGCTCCCGCGAGAGCTTCTTCGGGCGAAAGACCGTACAGCACGCAGGCCATGTTCATTGCCAAGCGCAGCGAGGCAAAGGGGCTGGTGCCGGGGTTGAAGTCGCTGGCTACGGCCAGCGGCACACCGGCGGCGCGGAGCTGGGCCACGGGGGGCTTGTGCGTTGCGCGGAGGAAGTAGTACGCCCCGGGTAGAAGCACCGCAACCGTTCCGGCTTTCGCCATCGCCTCGATGCCCGCCTCATCGAGGTATTCGAGATGATCCGCCGACCAACCCCCATACTGGGCCACCAATTCGGCCCCATGCGAATTCGTCAGTTGCTCGACATGGCCTTTGATGGCCAGATGGTGCCGCTTGGCAGTAGCGAAGATGCGGTCGCACTGGGCGCGGCTGAAGGCGATCGCTTCACAAAAGACATCGACCGCTTCAGCCAGCCGGTGGTTGGCCACCGCGGGGATGATGGCGTCGTTGATGAAGGAAACGTAGTCGTCCGCACGGCCGGCGAATTCCGGGGGCACCGCATGTGCAGCCAGCAGTGTGGGAGAAATGTCGATGCGAAGCGATGGATCGGCGTCGCGAAGCCGCTGGGCAACGCGCAGCAGCTTCAGTTCGTCGTCGAGGGTAAGGCCATAGCCCGATTTGATCTCCAGGCATGTCACACCCTCGGCGACTAACGCGCGCAGCCGGGGAATGGCCGCTTTCAGCAGTTCGTCTTCACTCCAAGCGCGCGTGGCTTGAACCGTGGCGAGAATCCCGCCACCACGACGCGCAATCTCGCTATAGGGTACTCCAGCCAGGCGGGCTTCCCACTCGGCGGCCCGCGAACCACCCCAGATCAGATGGGTGTGGCAATCGATCAAACCGGGTGTTATCAACCGGCCGCGGCAATCGGTGACGGTACCAGTGCATCGCCGCAGCTCGGGGGCATCGTCGGGCACGATTGCCGCGATGGCATCGCCTTGAACGGCGAGGGCGTGGTTTTCCAACAGCCCATACGGTGCTGGAATGCGGGGATCGAAGGTGGCGATCCGCGCATGGGTCCATACCTGATCGAACGCGCAAAGCCGCATACCTTCATTGAAACCGCAGGATGCGCAGCACGCAATGGCCCTTCATTGAAACCACAGGATGCGCAGCACGCAATGGCCAAGGCTATTTCAGCAACTCGCGTACGCGGGCTTGGAGGTGCTGGAGGCCTTTTTCGAAGCGTTCGTGGCCATCGGGGCGGTTTTCGTTGGGCAGGCCTTCGTAGGTCGCCCGGATGATGCCGTTTTTATCGACCAGGCTCAGACGTGTGCTGTGGTCGTATTCAAACCCTTCTTTGACATCGGGTCCCGTTTCCACGATGACCGTCTGCTTGAATTGTTCGCGGATGAGTTGGTGGATGGTCTGTTCATCGCCGGTGAGGAACAGCCAATAGTTGGGGTCGGCTTGGCGGTTTCTGGCGTAAATGTTGAGGGCGGTGAGGTCATCCCGTTGCGGATCAACGGTGAAGGTGACCAATTTCAGTTGCCCGCTGGCCAGTTCGTTGTGGAGTTCGCGCTGAAGCCGGGCCATGGTGTTGGTTACGGCGGGGCATGGCCCATTACAGCGGGTGAAGATGAACGAGGCGATCCAGACTTTCCCCAAAAGGTCTTTCTCAGTGATGGTTTTACCGCTGCGTTCAATGAGGGAGAATTGACCGACGGGAAAGTCGAGGTCGAGAGGGGGCGGGTCAGTCGGCGCAGGAGTCGTGGGGGCGGGGAACCATCCACATCCGGCGATACCGACTATCACCAACGGCACAAGCCATCGCTTCATGTTCATCTCACGAGAAGAACGTCCATCATGAACAAGGCCAATACACCAGGCAGGTGCAGCAGGGACGCCAGCAGAACGCGGCGGGCGTTCTGATCGGTCCGACAGCGGGCAAACTCGACGGCGCGGCGGGTGAACAACAGGCTCAGCCCCGCCCCACCGAGGGCGAATAACCAGCCGCCCAAGCCCACGGCCAGCGCTACAAACCCCAGCGGAATCAGAGCCGCGGCCGCAAGAACCATCACGCCGGCGGTCTGCCGACCACTTGGATCGCAGCCGGGCAGCATGATGAGGCCACCGTCGGCATAGTCGCGGCGGTACATCCATGCAATCGCTAAAAAGTGCGGAATTTGCCAGAAAAACAGGATCGCAAAGAGGATGGCGGCCCCTTCCCATCCGGCAGCCCCGGACCAACCCTTCGCGGCATACCATCCAATCACAGGAGGTAAGGCTCCCGGTACGGCCCCCACCAGTGTATTCCACGCTGTCCGTGTTTTCAGGGGGGTATAAACGAAGGCGTAAAGAACGAAGGTGAGAGCCGCGGCGATCGTTGCGGGCAGGGGCACCGTGGCAGCAAGATAGGCCACACCGGCACCAGCGAGGGCGGAACCGAACATCGCCGCTTCTTCGGGGGAGATGCGACCGGCCGGAAGCGGTCGCTTCATGGTTCGGCGCATCCGGGCATCGATCTTGCGTTCGAACAATTGGTTGAGGGCACTACCTCCAGCCGCCACCAACCCCGCGCCGACAAGTGTATGCAACAGAATCCGCAGATCGGGCTGGTTTCCTGCCGCCAACAGATATCCCGCAGCCACCGTAAAAAGTGCCATCAGCGCGATGCGCGGTTTGGTCAATTCGAGGTAATCGGCGCAACGACTGGGAGCTAACGTCCGCGGAGCCACCACGGACGCTGTCGCCGCGGCCATCGGCGGCAGTGAATCGGTTTCGGCGCGAAGCGTCGCCTTCATCATTCCGCGGCTCCACAGCAGCTCACAAGGTGGTTTTCAGACGGATTGCACCACAGGGTCTGGCGATTCCCGCCACTGTTCCGTGACATCATTCAATGTATCAACCGGTTCCGGCACCGTCCGCCACAACCGCAGTGTCAGAGCTAGCGCCGCCGCCCACACGGCACTGCCGATCAGGGCATGCAAGCTTCGGATGGCCCCACCGGCGGGTGTAACGGGTACCAACTCGGGAAGTGTGTATTGCCCAAAGCGTGTCATCCACGCTTCCACACCTAAATACAGTTGGAGAACCAGCAATCCGGTCAAAGCCCACGCGACCCACCCAGCGCGGGAGCGTGCCGCGGCATCGGCAAAAACCGCCACCAGCAACCACACGGCCACAGCAGTCGCCAGAAAAGCCGTCAGGAAGTGCAGTCGCTGGGGCAGAGGGGTGGGGAAGTGGCGAACCCACGCTCCAAGCATGATTTGGAGGAAGATCACGGCCGCAAAGAGCGCGCTCCAACCGGCCCATCGGCGGACCGACTCGGTTCGTTCTTGTGATGCCGGCCGCGCGGTCAGCACCGCCAGGGTCACTAACCAACCCAACACGACTTGGGCGAAAATCCCATGAAAGGCCGCCAGATCGGTCCCGACCAGCTCATTCAACTTCACTCGGAAGCCACCCAGTAAACCTTGAACCATCACGGCGACCAGCGCCAGAGCCGCACACAGCCGCAACCCGGCCCCGCGCGATCCGACAAGCCAACCCGTCAGGATGGCCACAAAGAGCAACCCCAGCCCCACGAAGGTGGTGGTCGCCTCCCGGGCCGGCCAAATGACTTCCGCGGCCAGACTGTCGCGTTGCGCCATCATCGCCCGGTGGAAGTCTCCGTAGCCGGCCAAAACAACCACAGCCCCCAAAATCGCCACAACCCTCAGTATTCTATAGGTTTCCGTCCATAACGCTCCGAACGCCAAGACCGTCACCAACCCACCGACGGCCCACCCCACAATCCGGTGCGTATGCTCGATGAAAAAGCCGAATTGCTCGCGGAATTTCGCTTTCTCGGTTTCAGTCGCACTGTGGAAGACATACCACGGTTCCGTGGGCCAGACCGGATCAGCCATTCCCGCCCCAAAACTGGTCACAAATTGACCAATCACCAGCAACAGGAACGTCACAGCCACGCAAATGATGGCCCAGATGTGCAACCAACGGGGGGTCGGCCGAGAGGATGGTGAATTCATAGATACGTTGCGGATCAGAACAATACGAAGGTTCGGGTATGGTTGTTCACTGTGGTTGTTCACAACAGAGGCAGATTTCCGGTCTGTTCAGTTTGTGAACAAATGTCTCACCCAATGGCTCACCAATAGAACCGTTTTCTGGCAGTAAGCTTCACTCGGGGTTGGGGTAGATGGCATCGCGAACGTCTGGGGGCAATCGGACCGGGTAGGGAATCGAAGTGACAAATCGCACCAAATCCCACACTTCACGCTCGGTGTACTGCGACGGCGGATGTGCCGGCATGCCCACGGGAGCAATGCCGAACCGAATCCGGGCATAGACATCGTGTGGTTCTTTCCCCCCTTTGAGTGTTGTTTCGGTGAAGTTGGCTGGTTTGGCCACAGTTCCCCAGACTTCATACCGCAAAACAGGCTTGCGGCCGAAATCCTCATGACAACTGATGCAGGAATTTTCTCTTTTGGCCGTAAAAAGCTGGTAGCCGCGGCGAACAGCCTCGTGGTAGGTAGGCGATTCGTAGTCGCCATCGTCGGGCGGGGACGGCAGCGGTGGTGCCGCGTCGGCCGCTTCCCATTCGCGGACTAAAGCGGCGAGGCGTTCGGCAGGCTGGAATGACCGACCTTCGGCGATCGCGCAAAGCCCTTCAAACTCGATCTGCCCCCGGATCGACAGAAACATGACATAACCCGCCAAAAGGTCGCGTTCCCCAGGTTGCAGCAGCGAAAACGGCGGCATGGCCGTCCCAGGCAGGCCGTTGTGGATGGTACGAAGAAGGTCGGCCCGTCGGGGTTTCAGGCCTGCGCCACTTGTGACAAACTTGAAGGCTCCTTGGCGATAATCACGCGGGAAGGGAACCACAAATTGACCGGATTTCGCACCGCGGCCATCACCGGTCAGGTTGTGGCAGTCGAAGCATTTGGTTTTATAGAGCCGCCCCCCTTCGAGCAGATGCTCGCGGGTGAGTTTGAGGGTTGCAGAGATCGTTCGGGGTTCCGCGGGTGTGCCGAAGGTCTCGGTGAGAAACTGATCCAGCGCATTCCGAGCGGTTTCTGCTAGGGAGCGGGGTTCGACGGTCCGTCCGCCGTAGGCATCGAGGGCAGCAATTTCCTCATCAAGCCGCCCCGCAGTGTTTTCCTTGGGCGGCGGTTGCATTGGCAACTGCAGGACGAGCCGATCGCTGCGTGGCGGAAAGACGAGCTGGGCCGGGTAGTTTGCAGCTGGGGTGCCACACCCCGTCCCGATCGGCACAGCCGCCAACAGCGCAGCAGCAACCACGAGGATCATCGCGGAAGGCCGAGCCGGAGGGAGTCTGTGCCTGCACATTCCTTTCACTCGATCAACCCACAACCATATGCCGGGTCAGGTAATCGGCCAGGAATAAGACGAACAGAATCGCCATCCAGAAGAGCGACGATAGGGCGGTGAGGACCACCACTTTATCACCTTGCCGCAGGTGCATGAAGTAGTAGGCGACCAGTCCCGCTTGCACCGAGGCAATGGCCAGTTGCAGCGGGAGCGTGAACTTGGTTGGCCCCATGGCTCCCGAGATACCAATATTCGCCAAGGCTAAGCCAATCAGGACGACGAACACCAGAATCAACGTTCCGGGATTGTCGACATCTTGACGAATGCCGTGGGGATCGTCGGGAGCGGTGGTGGTGTTGGGTTCAGCCATATGGGTCTCGTTGGTGTGTTGGTTACCGCAGCGTTAGCGCGGGTGGTTACAAGGTCGGCCACCCGCGGCGGTGGTTAGTGCTTCATGCCTGCCCCCGCCAGGTACAGCAGGGGCATGAGGAACAGCCAGATGGCATCGACCAAGTGCCAGTAGAGGCTGACGATTTCCACGGTGGAGTAGTTTTCGGGAGGAATCGTTCCCCGCCAGGCTTCCCATGTCACCCACAAGATGCAGCCGATGCCCACGAGAATGTGAATGCCGTGGATGCCGGTCATTACGTAGTAGAAGCACAGGAATAGCTGGATTTTGGCGGGGTCCAGTCCGCGGCTAACCGCTTCTTGGTGATAGTGTGTCCCGAAGCCGGGGCCAGGGACGAGTTGTTCGTGGAAATCTTCAGCATATTCGAAGCCTTTGACGACCATAAACGCGGTCGCCAAAGCGGCGGTGATCAGCAAGTTGCCGATCAAAGCCCCTCGCTGGCCGAGTTTGGCCGAGCGGATGGCCAGTGTCATGGTCAGACTGCTGGTGATCAGGAAGATTGTGTTGATAGTCGCCAGGGTCCGGTTGAGGTGCGAGCTGGCCAGCTCGAACTCGTGCGGATACCAAATGCGATACATGGCATAGGCGCCGAAGAGACCGCCGAAGAAGAGGATCTCGGTGGCCAGGAACATCCAAATGCCCAGCCGCTCGCAGGCGTGCTGCTGACCCAAGTCTTCGAAGTGGTGCTTCAGCACCGGGGAATGGGTGCTAGCCGACAACTTCGGTCTCCTTATTCATGGGGCCTGCGGGTCCGGTGATGCCACTGCGGCGGGCCGGGTTATCGTCCACACCGGGGGGTTCGGGCAAGCCACGACCCATCTGGTCCACACCAATCGCATATTCATACGGGCCACACACGACCACCGGGGTTTTGTCGAAGTTATGGACCGACGGGGGGCTGGGGCATTGCCACTCCAAGCCAGTAGCACTCCAGGGATTCGCCGGAGCTTTCGGGCCGTAGAAGAGGGACAGCGTCAGATACACCGCTGGCATCAGATAGCCAATGCCCAGAATACTCGCCCCAGCGGTGGACATCACGTTGAAGATTTGGAACTCGTGGGGGTAGTTCGGATAGCGTCGCGGCATGCCGTGGTAGCCGATATAGAACTGCGGGATGAAGGTGAAGAAGAAGCCGACGATGATGATGATCGCGGCCACGCGGCTCCACCAATCGGAATACATCCGCCCCGTCATCTTCGGCCACCAGTAATGCAAACCGGCAAAATAGCCCATCACCATGCCGCCCACCATCACGAAGTGGAAGTGGGCCACCACGAAGTAGGTGTCGTGGAGGTGAATGTCGGTACCCAGGGTCGCCAGGAAAAGCCCCGTCAGCCCACCGATGATGAACAGCACCACAAACCCCAGAGAAAAGAGCATCGGGGCGTGGAAGCTGATCGAGCCGCGATAGAGCGTGGCCGTCCAGTTGAACACCTTGATAGCGCTGGGAACCGCGACCAGCATACTCAGAAGGCTGAAAAGCAGGGCCGCATAGAAGCTGATACCGGCGACGAACATATGGTGAGCCCACAGCAAAAAGCCCACCACGGCGATACCAACACTCGACCACGCCACAGCATGGTAGCCGAAGATGTTTTTACGGCTGAAGCAGGTTAATACTTCAGAAATCACTCCCATCCCTGGCAGAATCATGATGTACACGGCCGGGTGTGAGTAGAACCAGAACATATGCTGGAACAAGATGGGGTCACCCCCGATGGTGGGGTCGAAAATCCCCACCCCCATCATCCGCTCAACGACAATGAGCAGAAGCGTAATGGCCACCACCGGTGTCGCCAATAACTGAATGAGACTGGTGGCGTACAAGGCCCAGACGAACAGGGGCAAGCGGCCCCACGTCATCCCGGGGGCACGCATCTTATGGATGGTCACCATGATGTTCAGCCCGGTCATGATCGAGCTGAAACCCGAGATGAACACCCCGACCACCCCCGGGATGACATGCGACTGACTGGCGCGGGTGCTATAGGGCGGATAGAGCGTC
Organism: Gemmata sp.; assembly: GCA_025055115.1. Classification (GTDB taxonomy): domain Bacteria; phylum Planctomycetota; class Planctomycetia; order Gemmatales; family Gemmataceae; genus Gemmata. Next base: position 49,584 of record JANWYJ010000021.1, on the reverse strand, counting down.
CAGCCGGTATCAATCCCGCCGGCCAGCACCGACCAAATGGCCAGAATTGCTCCCAGCATGAACACATACCAGCTGGCCAGGTTCAATTTGGGGAAGGCCAGGTCTTTGGCCCCGATCATCATCGGGATAAAGAAGTTCCCGAACACCGCGGGCACCGCGGGGATGAGGAAGAAGAACAACATCATCACCCCGTGCGCGGTGAAGGCCCGGTTGTAGGCATCTTCGGTGACAATCGCGCCATCGGGTTGCAGGAGGTTCAGCCGGACCACACCGGCGGCGATTCCTCCGGCCACAAAGAAGATCGAGATCGACACCAAATAGAGAATGCCGATCCGTTTGTGGTCGACGGTAAACAGCCACGACCAGATGGAATAGCCATTATTGAGATAGTTCACCGGCAGCGGATCGGGTTCCGGTGGCGGCGGTGCCGCGATGGGGCCTTGTTGTCCAATGGCGATGCTCATTACTTCTTCTCCGGCGATTGCGTCCGCGGGTAGGTTGGCGCTCCGTTGGGAGCGGGGAAATATTCGGTCCGGTCGGGGGTTTGCCCCTTCTTGAGACTGCGAATGTATGCCACCAGAGCATCCATCTGCTCTTTGGTGACTTGCGTTTCATCATAGGCTGGCATGATCGATTCCCACCCATCGACCACAGCCAGACGCGGGCGACGGATCGACTTGATGATGTACTCCTCGTCCGCAATCTCCGCCCCTCCGCCCCGCAGTGGTACTCGGCTGCCATAAAGCCCTTCCAGAACCGGGGCTTTGCCATTGGGGGTGGAACTGTGGCACGAGATGCAGTTGAGCTTGAGGAACAACTGCCGGCCTTCGTGAGCCAGTGAACCATCGACGGCGTTGCGACTGCCTTGGAGGGGCGTATGGCCCATGAGCCAGTCGTCGAATTCTTTCTGTTCGACAACTTTGACTTTCCCCACCATCAAGGAGTGCCATGTTCCGCAATACTGATCACAGAAAATGTGATATTCCCCGGTGCGCGTGGGATGATACCACACCTGGGTGTAGCGACCCGGGACCGCGTCCATCTTGGAGCGAAACGCGGGGATTCCAAAATCGTGGATCACGTCCTCGGAGGTGATGGTGATTTTCACGGGGCGGCCCACCGGCAGGATCAGTTTGCCGATGGATTCTCGTTCCGCTTCCGTCATGTTCCGCGGATTGCCGCCGATGATAATCCGCTGGCCGGTGGGGTATTGCGCTTTCCACATCCACTGCTTGCCGATGACGAAAATCTCCATCGCGTCTTCGGGGGGGTGAGCGGCGTTGTTGTACACGATCACACCGCCGGCAAAATAGGACATGAAGACGAAAAGCGGCATCACCGTCCAGGCCAATTCGAGCCGATGCGATCCCAGTATCCGTGGCGTACTGCCGGTGGTGTTGCCACGACGGTACTTGATGCAGAAGTACGCCAGTGCCGCGTACACCGCCCCCCCCACCAAGCCGGTCGTGATGGCAATGTACCAGAAGAGAAGTTCAAACTGATACGCCTGGGTCGAGGCAATTTCCGGAATAAACGGCGTCAGATTCATAATTGGCCTCCCAGCTCCGGTGTGGGGAGCGTGGTTGTGGCGGGCGTCTGGGCAGTGGTTACGGTTCCGTGCCGCCACTCGCGGCGGAACGCGACGATAACACCGATCACCACCGCCAGAAGTGTGATGATGCCACCGATGCGGACCGCCCACAGCACATTCAGAGCGTAACCTTTGTGGAGAGCGTCGTAGCGGTAACAGAGGAGTGTGATTTTATCGAGCAACGAACCACCTTGGCCGTCGTTGGCTTCAATGAGCGATAGCCGCAACGTGGTGGTGGGCCGGGTCACCTGACCCTGACGATCGGTGGATACGTCGGCATCGAGTTCAAACTCCCCATCGTATTTCAGACCGTAGAAGTAGCGTGTGACCTTCCCCTGGGGCGAAACGATAATCAGAGCACTGGGGTGGTTGTACTCTTTGAGCATCTTGTCGAATTCGAACCGGTAGCCGACGGCGTCGAGCAGTGCGCCAATGTTGTCCTTCGTTCCGGTGAGAAATCGCCAGCCACGCTCAGCGCCGGGGCGGCCATATTCGCTCAGGTAGGCTTTCTTTTTCGCCTTGGCGAGGTCCCCGTGTTCCTTGGGGTCCATGCTGATGGTCACGATGCTGAATTGCTCACCCACGGAGTAGCTGCGGGGCATCTGCCGGATGGCAGTCAGCAGGCCGTTGAGAATTTCATTGCACAGCATGGGGCAACGGTAATACACCGGGACGAGAATCGTGGGCTTGTTGTTGATCGCCTCGCGGAGGGTGATTGGTTGCTCCTCTTCATCGCGGAAGGTGAGGTCGAGCGGCAGTTGGGCGCCGATCTTTTCGTCAACACCCGCATTGGGACGGTACCCGGGGGGTTCGGGGGGCGTGTGGCGGGGCACAACACCGTCGTTGCCTGCGCGTGCCAGTGCGGGCAACGCCACCAGGACGGCGAGGCCGAACAGTAGCCCCTGGCGGATGGGAGAGCCAACGGTCATGGCCGACCTCCACGGGGTTGGGGCGCCGGGGGTACCGGCAAGGAGGGCGCAGGCGGCAGGATGGCGGTGCTTTCTCCAGCGCCGCGGCCAGCGTTGGAGCCAGTTGGCCGATTCTGGGAGCTGGCCGGTTGGCTCGGGGTCGCTTGGGTCGGGAACAGCTGTTTGAGAGTGTCGTTGCTGAGCGTCATCATGACATCCAAGCCGATCTTCCCAGGGCCGGTTTGGAACAATTCTGGGTAACGCTCTTTGGTCGGGATCAAGTCCTCAGGGTGATATTCGGGCGAATTCCCCGCCTCGACGGGTAATTCTGTGGTCGAAATCGCCCGCGGATCACCTGTGCGGAGCTTCAGAGGCTCCAGCCGCGGTTGCCCCGTACCATTTTTCGGACCGCGATAGTTCTGCATCAAGCGGTCATTGAGCGGCTGTTGATTTTTAGCCACCCGTCCCGGATGGGCCATCGGGTCCGGATCGGGGTAGGCAATGAACGAAAACAAGATCGTCACCGTGATGAACGCCAGAACAAAGAACAGCACCACCAGAAGCGGCACGCTCAGCACGGTGCGGGTGTCGTAGGTATCGGGTTCGTAGCCGCGGGCGATGACCTCCGGCGCGGGCATCCCGATGCCACCGGTGTCGTCCGCATGGTGATGGCCAGTGTTAGTGCGGCTCATGATGGTGCCCCTCCGGCAGCAAGAATGCTTGATTGTCCGGGAACAGCGGTCGTTGCCGCAGTTGGTAGATGAAGTACAACCCCCAAAGGCCACCGATGCCGAAGACCGCCCCGACATCGATGAGCCAGGCGGGGAAGTGGCTGTATTCGGGTGCGCTGGGTGCAATCCACCAGATCACGTCGATCATGCAGATCAGCACCAGGTAGATCGCGACGGCTCGCAGCCGGGCGGGGTGGAGCTTGATGTCGCGGAACAGCAATAGCAGGAACGGCAAAGCAAAGTGTAGGGCAATCAGGGCCGCTGAGACCCCCCACCAGAAGGTCCGATGCCCTTCACTGTTCGAACGCTTCAGGTAGAAGGGGATCTCTTCGGGGAGGTTACCAATCCACACCAGCATGAACTGCGAGAAGGAGGTATAGGACCACAGCAGGGTAAAGGCCAATAGCAGTGTCCCCATGTCGAGCTGGAATTTGGGGCGCATGAATCCCGCGAAGGGGGGGCGTTGTGTCCAGAGCAAAAACAGCGCCAAGCAGAACGCATAGGCTGTCAAAAATTGGTTAACGGCATAAATGACAGGGAACATCGTCGAGGCCCAGCCCGGCTCCGTCGACATCACCCACTGTGTGGCCGCGGCGGTGGTAGTGATCGCATAAATGATCAGGCCCGGACCGCTGATGTTCGAGAGCTTCTCCAAGTAACGATCGACCACGCGGGGATCGTGGGAATCCGATGCCGCTCGACCCCAGGCATTGAGGCAGTAGATCATGATGCCCCAGATAATAAACAGCACCGCCCCGACCCCGATGAACGCGGGAGCTGACAGGAAGTGATTCCGGCCGGCATTGATCCGTTCCATTTCCGCAGCGTGGGCTTCGTCGATGGCGCGCTGGAAGGCAATGGCCCGATTGGCCATCTCCTTGCCTTTGAGTTCAGCCAGGTCACGCTTGTTTTCCGCTTGTAGTGCGGTGGGGTCTAAGTCGTGGGGTTCCGTATGGTGCGGTCGGGACCACCAATAGGGCGAATATTTGGCTTCGTGCGTGTCCGGGTCGATGAGGGCCACGGAGACGGCCAGGGGAATGAAAAGCAGCACTGTCAGTGGCAAGGTGCGGGTGGCGGCTTCCAGCGGCCGCGTCAGCAGTAGTCCCCACGAGGTTTTGGCCAAATATCGGATCATCAATAGCGCCATCGCTCCCAGGGGCAGGCTGGCCCAGTAAATGTAACCGGAGAGATAGCCCACCATCAACCGGGCGATGGCGTCGTGTTGGGCGTGGGCATCTTCGGCACCCCTCAAATTGAGTACACCTGCGACCACGAAGAGTGTCCAGCCTGCGATGGCAGCGATGACCGCGACGCGGTTGTAGCTGGCCCAATGGGGCTGATCGGTATGCGATGGCGGTGTACCGTGGCCATTGGCCCCAGAGCCATTCGCAGGAGCGGATTCGGTACTCATGGTTGACCTCCTGCGCTGGCAAGGAGTTTCTGAATTTCCGCAGGCAGTTTGGTGGGGTCGGCGTTTTGGCTCATTTGCAGCACACGGATATACGCGATGATCCTCCAACGGTCGTCCGGGGGAATCTGGGCGTTGTAGCTAGGCATCCCACCGTAACCTTTGGTGATGACCTCGAAGTAGTAGCCCACCGGGGCTTGGTCCATGGGCATATCGATACCCCACATCCAGTAGCCGCGCGATTTCCCTAACCCTTGCGGGTTGATCTTCGATACATCCGCCTCTTTGGGGGAAACCTTCGTGGTGTGGAAGGAGGTGGGGATCAGGTAGCCGCGTTCCCAGATTTTCCCTTGCCCATTGCCCAGCGTACCGTGGCAGACCGCGCAGAAGATGGTGTAGCGCTGTTGGCCGCGGTGGAGATCGTCCTGGGTGATGGGGAAGGGAAATTCTTCCACATACGCTTTGGGACCGGGCAGGCGCTGGTCAAAGCGGGGGGCACCGATGGCCCGTTTCCGCTTTTCGGCATCGTCGAGAACCACCATCGTCTCGGGATTGGCGGGAACCTGGTATTCGTAAGCCCGCAGCCACTCTTCCGGCGTCAATCCGGTGACCAGGGGATCGGTTTCGAGGTGCTGGCCGCGATGGATCACGCCCCGTTCCAGGGGGCGGCTGGCCCGACCATCGGCGAAGAATTCCGCGTATTCCAACGCCCGATAGTAGGGTTGATCGGCCATCCGCTGGCGGCATCCGGGGGTGGCACTGAGAGCGATCACCCCAAGGAGTAGCAGCCAACGGACTCGCACAGGGTGGGCCGCGGTGTCCATTGTGGGGTCTGAGGTCCGGGTGTGGTCGGGCCGTGTCATTCCATCACCTCCTCGACGGACAGCGGGTTGAGGCTGTTGAGAAAGGCGCGGGTTTCGTCGAGCTGAAACTTCGGATCGCTGGCCTCAATGCACACGAAAAAGCGATCTTTGGTGGCTCGATCGAAGCTTTTGGCACCAAACAGCGGGTGGTGATAGCGTGGCAAGCCGCAGATCGCCAGCAGGCCAAACAGCCCGGTCAGCGCGGTGGTCAGAACCATCATTTCGAAGGTGATGGGCACGAAGGAGGGCCAGCTGAAGTATGGCCGGCCGCCGACATTGAGCGAATAGCCCCAGGTGCCGGACCAGTATTGCATGATGAAGCCGGCACAGGCTCCGGTCAGGCCGCCCAGAAACATCACCGGCCCCATTTCCGATTTCGGGAAGCCGAGGGCATCGGCGGCCTCTCCCACCGGGTAGGGGCTATAACCATCGAGGTGGGTGTAACCGGCGGCGGTGGCTTTCCGCAGGGCCTGCACCATGTCGTCGCTGGTGGCAAATTCGGCCAGTAGCCCGTAGGTGACCGGCGCGGTCGGGTCGGCACCGTGTTCGGCATGGCCCGGATCGTAGCCGGTGCCCGGGGTCACGGTTGTGCTCATGGGGCGTTCTCCATGATCGAGTGCCCGCCGCCGCCGCCTTGCTTCTTCGGCAGAAGCTCACGCATCTCGGTGATCGAGATCATCGGCAGATAGCGGAGGAAGAGGAAGAACAAGAATAGGAACAGACCCAACGAACCGAACATCGTGGCGAAGTCCCAGATCGTGGGGGTGTAGTCGCCCCATTGCGACGGGAGATATTCGCGGGTCAGCGTGATCACGATGACATAGCGTTCGAACCACATCCCGATGAGCACGGAGATAGAAACTAACTCCATCCACAAGGGACTGGTGCGCACGCGTTTGGACCACAAAAACGTCAGTGGGAAAGCGCAGTTGGTGATAATGAGCGCCCAATACGTCCAGCCATAGGGGCCGAACATCCGTTCCAAGGTCGTGCCCCATTCGTACAAGCCGTGCCCGTACCAGGCCATCCACGCCTCGCTGAAGTAGCCGTAGGTGACGAGAAACCCGGTCGCGAGCATCACCTTGCCCATCAGGTCGAGGTGGTGATCGGTGAAAAAGTCTTCGAGTTTGTACCATTTGCGGACAGGAATCGCGATGGCCACCACCATCGCAAAACCCGAGTAGATCGCCCCAGCCACGAAGAACGGCGGGAAGATCGTCGCGTGCCACAGCGGCACGATCGAGACGGCGAAGTCGAAGGACACAACGGTATGCACCGACAACACCAGGGGTGTACTGATACCGCCCAGGATCAAGTACACCTTCTCATAACGCCGCCAGTGGATGGCACTGCCGCGCCAACCCAAAGCCAGAATCCCGTAAACGATTTGTTGCCACTTCTTGCGGGCCTGATCGCGCAGGGCGGCCAGGTCGGGGACCAATCCCAGATACCAGAACACCAACGATACCGTGAAGTACGTCGTGACGGCAAACACGTCCCAGGTCAGCGGCGAGCGAAATTGTGGGTAAACGCCGGCCACGTTGGGGAAGGGATACAGCCAGTAGAAGAACCATGGGCGACCCATGTGCAGCAGCGGGAACATACCAGCGCACATGACCGCGAAGATGGTCATCGCCTCGGAGAAACGGTTGATGCTGGTGCGCCAGCGTTGGTGCATCAAGAGCAAAATCGCCGAGATGAGGGTACCGGCGTGGCCGATGCCAATCCACCAGACAAAGTTGACGATGGCAAAGCCCCAGGCCACCGGAACGTTGATACCCCAGATGCCGACGCCGAGGTAGAACAACCACGCGACGGCTACGCCCAGCACCTGCAGCAGGAAAAAGCCGGCCAGAAAGCCGATCCACCAGCCGCGTGGATGCTCACCCTTGAGAACCACTTCGCCAATCGCATCGCCGACCGAAACCAGATCGTGCGGCTGGCCGGTATGCTGGCTCTTGATGAGCGGATGCATCTCCGGTTCCAGCGGCAGCTCTGTGGAGCGGGGCGGCGGGAGTTCCACTGTCGCCACGTTGAGTTCCCCTTAACCGTTGGCTGTCATGGGTCTGGTGGCACATGCGCATGTGCCGGCCGATGGATACTTCAGTTGATTTCTTTGGGCATGTTGGGATTCGGATTTCGAATCACCGCCATATGTGTCAGGCGGGGCCGGGTATTCAGTTCGGCCAACAGCCCGTAGGTCTGCGGCTCGTTTTTCCACTTCGACACCATCGAGTCGGGTTGATTGATGTCGCCGAAGACGATCGCCCCGGAGGGGCAGGCCGCTTGGCACGCGGTGAGAATTTCCCCATCCTTAATGGCCCGGCCTTCACGCTCCGCGACAATTTCGGCATTGCGAATCCGCTGGACGCAGAAGGTGCATTTTTCCATCACCCCGCGGCTCCGGACCGACACATCCGGGTTGCGGCTGAGCTTGATCGTATCGGTGCTCCAATCCTGGAAGGTCAGGAAGTTGAACCGACGCACCTTGTACGGGCAGTTGTTGGAGCAATAGCGCGTCCCCACACAGCGGTTGTAAGCCATGTCGTTCAAACCATCGGACGAGTGAACCGTGGCCCCCACGGGGCAGACCACCTCACAGGGAGCGTTTTCGCACTGTACGCACATCCGCGGTTGGAAGTAGGTGGCGGCAGCGCTGGGTTCGTACTGGGTGCCGGGGTAGTAGCGGTCGATGTTGATCCAGTGCATCAAGCGGCCACAGTTGACCTGCTCTTTGCCGACCACCGGGATGTTATTTTCGCTTTGGCAGGCAATCACACAGGCCGAACAGCCGGTGCAGGCCGACAGGTCGACAGCCATCGCCCAACGGCGGCGCTGGGCGTCGCGCAAGTCGGGCGTGAGGACTTCCGCAGGGTTATACATGTTCAGCGGGGTGATCCGCTTATGGCTGGGATCGTGCGCGTGGGGGTGTTCAACATTCGCACTGGGAACTGGCTGGCCGGGTTTGACAGGTTGCGGAATGTTTTCGTTGATCAGCAGTGTTTCGCCTGTCGCGCTGGGTGGAATTTTGGCAAACATCGGGTTTTGCCGATATTCCGCCAGGGTGCCATGCCGCACCGGTTTGCGGTCGAGCAGCTCGCCGGAGAATGGATCGCGCTCGGCCATCGACCAATGCCCTTGCGTACACGCCAGGACATAGGTTTGGTTGGTGGCTACGGCTTTGGCCCCGACGGTCCACAGATGGGACAGCGTCCGGAGGCGGAAGGCATTGAACCCGCGGGCTTGTTTCCCCTCGGTGTTAATATTCGCTGAACCGGCCGCATTGCCCACCCGGCCGGCCCGCTCGCGGCCATGACCCAGATGGACCGTGATAGCACCGTCGGCATGGCCCGGCAGCACCCACACCGGCACTTTCAGCTTCTTACCAGCCACATCCAGTTCGATCACGCCGACTTTGGCACGACCATGTTGACCGCCACTGCCCCGCTTGGGTTCGTGGAAGCTGATCCAATCGAAGTTCGTGAGAACGCCGAACTTTTTGGCCGTGGTGAGGCTCATGAAGGCGGCGTTGTCCCAGGCGATCTTGGTCAACGGTTTGGGCAATTCTTGGAGCCAACCGTTATTGGCGTAGCGGCCATCGTACAGCACGGGGCAGGCCCGGAAGTTGAGTTCGTAATCCCCGCCCAGAGGTGCCGGAGCCGGGATGTCGGCGTTCCAGTTCTCGGCCAGTTGGGTGGTGGGGTCGGGGGGGGACGCGGTGCCGGGACTGACGCCGGCGCGCACACATTGCTGCCAGAAGATTTCAAAGACCGCCGGTTTTTGGAAATTCGGAAACGCTTTGCGGATTTCTTCGAAGTTCGCCCAAGTGGCCTTCACGATTTCGAGCGGGTCCCGCGGAGTGGGGGGAACGCCGGGTTCATTCGATTTCAAAATCGCGGCCAGAACTTCGATCGCCGATTTGCTGCCATGCAACGGCGCGATGAGGGGTTGTTGAATGGAAGCGGTTCCGTCGTGACCGCGGATGTCGCCCCACGATTCCAGATAGTGCGATTCGGGCACATGCCATTCGCACAAGACGGCGGTTTCATCTTGGTGCGTGCCCATGTGGAAGGTGAATGGCACGTTCTTCAAGGCCGCGGCGAAGTCGAGATCGGCCGGGGCGCTGTAGACGGGGTTAACACCCCCGAAAATCAGTAGCACATCGACCTTTTTCTCCTTCATCTCCTCGACGAGCGTCTTGAGGTCGCTCATCTTGCCGGGCACGCTGGCCTCGATCGGGGCGGACAGAAGCACGGTTTTGCCGATGTTCCCCAGTTGAACGTTGATGGCCGCGACCACGGTATGGACCCAGGCCGGAAGATGGTCGCCGGCGATGACGATGCTACGGCCTTTCTTGGCCAATAGGTCTTTGGCCACTTCCGCCAGCCATTGTTGTTGCGCTGGCGTCCAATCGCCCGCCGGAGTGATGCCCGGAACGCCTATGGCGGCAGCCAGGCTGCGGGCAAAAAGCCCCATTTGCGTGGTGGTCAGAGCCAGGCGATGATCGGCCACCGCCCCTGTGTTCGTGGGCATGCACTCAATCGCATAAAGACGATTGACCAGAGCCTCTTCCATCTTGGCCTGAGGATCGAACTTCACCCCCTCTTTGAACGGTTGGCCGGGTTGACGCCCCGCATCGATTTCGGCCCGGGTTTTGCCGTCTGCGCGGATTTTGCGGCGATCGGCGAAGTCGCGGCTGTAGCGCACGGCCGCAGGACCGACGCACAGGAAGTCTGCCTCCAACGACACCACCACGTCCGCTTTCGCAAAATCGTAGGTGACGTGCAAGGGCTTACCGAAGGCTTTGGCGACCCCGTTGCGGGCGTTTTCGGTGCTGATCGCGTCGTACTGAACCCATTTCGCATCTGTATACTGGTTCAGTATTTGCGTGATCTGGCGTGCCAACGTGGGCGAGGTGATAGTGCCGGTCAGCAGGCGCAGGCGCACGCCCGCATTGGGGACCGATTCGGTGAAAAGCTTGCCACGTAAGGCGGAAACGGCCAGTTCAAAGCTCGAGGGATTGCCGATGTGGGTTGCCGTGCGTGAGCGATCGGGGTCGTAAAGATCGAGAATAGAGGCCAGGGCATGGATGCCGGCCCCGCCCAGGCTCGACGGATGATCGGGGTTGCCTTCCACTTTGGTCGGTCGTCCGTCGTTGCTGCGCACCAGAACCCCTTGGCCATATCCGGCAAAAGGAGCAGCCGTGGCGAAGTACAGCGGTACCCCAGGCAGCATTTCCGCGGGCACTTCCCGGGCGTAGGGCATGATCGTCCGCTGCGATGCGGGGCGAATATTACACCCGGTGGCACCGGCTAGGGCCAACGAGGCCCCCATGAGGGTCAAAAACCGCCGTCGGCTTGGCTCATCGGTGAATTCCATGACCCCTTCGGGAAACTCATCGTCGCGCTGGTAGTCCGCGATGGCAGCCGATTCTTCGAGCAACGGCAGGGATTTTGCACGCATCGCGGCGGGGTCGGTAGTGGGGAATGTCATCGATCTCTCCGCGTGGGGTGGCCGCTCCAGGAAAACGCCGAGGGTGTTCAATTGTTGATCAACGGTGACACATCGAACAGTTGGTGAGAGTGACAGCATCGCGGACACGATACCGTTCTTTCAACAGCAAGCCGAGTTCCTTTTGATCGGTCGGATACGGTTGGCCGGTGACCGGATCGATGCCGGCATTGGCCGGATCGTATTGCATGTTGAAGATGTGTTCCTTCGGACGCAGGTACTTCTCGGGTGTGCGGTGGCAGGCAATGCACCATTCCATCAGAAGCGTGCTGTGCTGCATGGTCAGGTTCATTTGATCGATGCGGCCATGACAAGTGGCACAGCCTACGCCTTTAGCCACATGAATCGAGTGATTGAAGTAAGCGTAGTGCGGTAGATTGTGAACACGAATCCATTCGATGGATTTGTCGTCGCGGTAGCTATCGCGCACCGGTTCGAGCATGTCGGAGCCTTGCCAGATCTGCTGGTGGCAGTTCATACAGGTTTTCGTGGGGGGGATATTCGCCGATCCCGCCCGCTCAACGCTGGTATGACAGTAAACGCAGTGAATCCCTAACTGCCCCACATGGTGCGCATGGCTGAAAGCCACCGGCTGGGGAACCGTTTCGTTGACGCCCGTCGCGTAACTTGAACGGTAGAAGGCCGCCCCGGTCAGCCCCGCGGCTCCGGCGAAAAGCGGCAGCCCAAGAACGATCATCTTGGCGATGGGGTTCAGCGCTTTGGGAAAAATTTGGGGCATAGGAGAACCGCCTTCTGCAGGAAGTCGGCACGCGAGCGTGTGCCGTAGCCGTATCACACCTTACCGAACACGCTGTGGAGCCAAACCCGCGCTTCGTTCACAGCGGATAACTTCGTTCACAGCGGATACATCGGCAACTCGTCCCACTGCAGGTAACGCAGCACTTGGTTGAGCGTCAGGGCGATTGTCAAGGACGTGGCACACAACAGCGTGCCCACCAGGGCATAGTTTTCACCTCGTAAACCGCCTTTGACGCCGCGAATCAACGAGATGAGACCCAACAGGAAGCCGACCGTGGCCAGGATACCGGCAAACGGCGTCCACCAAAATACGCAGACACTGAAAAACCCCAGCCCTACCGAAGCCCCCGCCATGCCCCGGGCGATGTACGAGTCGTTCGGCGAACGCGGCTTGGCCGCCGTAACCGATGGTTGATCCACGGGAAAGACTCCTTCCGACAGCGACAATCGCTAGGCGAACGTTGCGGGCACGATCCGAGTCGGCGAAACTTCCGGGCAACCGGAATTTCCGGCAATAATGTGTGATTACAACACACGGCCAAGAGTGTCCAGCCAACTTTGCCGGAATTTTCACAAAGTCGGCGGAGAATTGCCCAATCCTGGAGCACAAACGCCAATTAAGGCAGCAGATAAGCACAGACTAAGGCAGCAGACAAGCACAGACCGGTCGAAGAAGTGTTCAAAATTTGAACAAACAACCACAATCTCTGCTCGCAAAAAGACTTTGGCCGCATGCCCACCGAGGGCAGACCGACCCGCTAGGTTGCATAGGGTGCAATAACCGGACGAATCGCGAGGAGCAAGAGTGGAGGTGGGAGAGAATCGAGAAGAAGTGGATGGGAGAGGAAACGCCGGTCAATGGAAAAAATTCCTCAACGGCACATGGAACGCCGTTGAGGGAGGATGGAATCCGTGGTTACAGGGGGTGTGAGCGAAGGGCCTTGCGGGATTCCAGCAATCGCATCAGCGTGTCGTACTGTCGGTTAGCCTGATAACGTTCAACGACCGCGTGCGCATGGATAACGCCTGGAATGTAGAACAACAAGGTCAAACCAAGATTTTTGAGTGCTTCCCAAGAGTTGGAAGCCCAAAGTACCGCCAGGGGCGGACAGATGATTGATAGAACCGATAACATCGTTTCGCTCCTGTCTCGAATCCGTTCGTTTAATAAGTATTTCGCAACTGGAGCCTCCACCTTACACGACGATTCACGATTTTTCGCTTAACTGGGGCCTTTAGACAAACGGCCGACGCGCCGTGATGCGACGGCTTTCATCGATTTCTCAGTCAGGCACCCGCGCGGGTGAAGTTGCCCTAGCGGTAGAGAGCCGGGCACGCCGTCGGCGGTTCACTCCAGGGCGTGAAGTGCCTGTTCAGATACTGAACAGACGATCCTCTTCTGACGACAACAACAGTTCGGATGGTAACCGCCGAACGTTGTCGATCGGACGTCGCCGTTGGTCTCTTATTGAACAGATAGAACAACTCGACTTGCGCGGGGGCTGAATCCGCGAAATCCCGGCAATTCTCATCGTTTGGGGCGAAACTGTTCACCGAGACTGAATGTTGAATGGTTGATGGTGTGGGTACGAACCGGCTGCCAAGGGATTTCGTATCCAACGCAGAATTGTCTGAGTCGCTCGCTCCCACCAACAGTGAGGCTGTGCAGTTTATGAGCAAAGGTCGTGATGCAGCAGCAAGGCCGTTTCGTTTCGCCCCACAGATGGAGTCGTTGGAAGATCGCACCGTGCCGGCGGGCAATGTGCAGGTCGTGGTTGGCGATGGCATTCTCTATGTCGCCGGTGATGATCAGGACAACCGCATTTCGATTACCGGGGCTGGCACTCGCACTGTGGTGATTCGCTCACTGGATGGAACCACCACGATCAATGGGCAGACTGAGCCACTGTTTGTGAAGGGTATCACTCGGGGTTATTACATCCGCATGTATGGTGGCGACGATGTGTTAATCATCAGTGGCACGCGAACTAACGGCCAGCTCGACATTGGCATGGGGGAGGGGAACAATTTCGTATCGGTGTCGGATGCGGGGCATCGCCGCGAAACGGTGATCGAGACTGCTAGTGGTGACGACACGATTGTGCTGGATAGTTCCGCGTTTCGCCGTGCGGTCTTCATCAACACAGGTTTTGGTAACGACCGGGTGATCGCCAATCGGGTGGGTGTCCGCGATTTGATGATGCATAATCCAGGTGGCAACGACACCTTCGAGAATATCGCTTCGACGATTCTGCGTCCGAACTTCATTGGGCAAGGGTTCAATGTCACCCTGCAACCACCCGCGGTTCCACCGCCGCCGGGTCCGGTGGTCTCCGCGGCCCCGGTGCCGACTCTTACCACCACCGCCCCTGACCCAACACGGATCGCCCCTCTCACCTTTGCGGTCAACTTCGACAAAGACGTGACCGGCTTCGATGCCAGCGGTATCCTGCTGACCAACGGTACTGTGTCGAGTTTCCTCCAATTGGATGCGCGAACTTATACCTTCCAGGTCCTACCGCTCAGCCAAGGCGTGGTTACCGTCAGTGTACAAGCCGGTAGTGCCTTCGATATCTTCGGTAACCCCAACATTGCCTCCAACACCATTTCGCGAACGTTCGATTCGGTCGCGCCCTCGATCACCATCAATCCGTTGGCGACTAACGATACCACGCCGACCATCACCGGTACGGTCAATGATCCGACCGCAACGGTGGAAGTGACGGTGAATAGTCAAACCCTGCTTGCCACCGTTACGGGCACGACTTGGTCGGCCACACTGACCACCCCTCTGATCGACGGCACCTACGCGGTGAGCGCCAGCGCCACCGATCCGGCGGGCAATACCGCCTCGACGACCCTCAGCGGCGGTTTGGTCATCGATGCCACGCCACCCACGATCAGTTTCAGCGCGTCACCGGCTGCCATCACCAATTCCGGTACCGTCATCGTCACCATCTTGTTCAGCGAGAATGTGACGAATTTCACCGCCGCCGCGATCGCCGTTGGGAATGGTACTAAGGGCGACTTCCAGGCCATCGACGGCCGTACCTACACCATCGAAATCTTCCCCCAACTCGATGGTCATGTGACGGTTAGCATTCCCGCGGCGGTGGCCCTCGACGCCGTTGGCAATCCGAACGAACCCGATAGCTTCACCATCATCTACGACACCACACCGCCCACCGGCACGATCAACCCCTTCGGGCAAACCACCATCACCGGCACCAGCGACGATGGCACCGTACAAGTCGCCGGCGTCGAAAACGTCGTTATCAGTATTCGCGACGCCAACGGCAATTACTACACCGGTCCGGGGGACGGTTTCAGCACAGCCGCAGAAACGTTCCTCCCCGTCGCGACGACCGACGACTTTGCCACTTGGAATTTCAACCTGCCGATCGAAGGCACCTATACCGTTCGGGCCAAAATCACCGACCGCGCCGGCAACGAAAACATCATCCAGCAAACGGTAACACTGGATACCACCCTGCCAACCGTGGTGATCGAAGAGACTTCCTCAACGCCCGGCGTCATCGAAGGTACCGCAAGCGACGACCGCAGCGGTGTTGCCACGGTCCGCGTCAGTGTCTTCAATGGAACGAACTACCTCAGTACATCCGCCCAGTTCGATAGTGCTGAGGAAATCTTCCTCGATGTGCTAACCAACGACGATTTTGCGACGTGGACACTGGCCGTGCCCTCGGGGGGGCCTTACACCGTCCACGCGATTGTGACCGACAACGCCGGCAATGTGAATAGCGACATGCAATTCGTGACCGTGTTATAGAAGCCCGCACGACACACCCGGCACGCGGGGGATTCGGCCCACAGTGGAAGGAATCCCCCGCTCACCACAGTGGAATGGAATCCCCCGCTCACTCTTCCACATCGCGATTCGTAGGCCCGGGAACCATTGCTTCGAACCGGCCCTTCTGCCCGTTTCCGCGTGAAGTGGAATTGGCGGGGTCGGCCCATAAGGAACCATTGCTCCGAACCGGTCCTTCTGCCCGTGGCGGCCACGGTGTCAGTCTCTGATGACGCTTCGAGAACCGAAGACGGCCGCCCACCCTACCCTCGTACCGCGAGGGAGAATGTCCGACCATCCCGGGAGCCTGTTCACTTTTTGTACATTTGTTGTTACGTTCGCTCGGTCCGAGCGTCTGTGTATACTGACAGTCTGCGGGGTGTTGTTTGCAATCGCGTCCGTGGAAGGGTGAGGGTGGTCATGGACTTACTGAAGCGTTGGCTCGGGCTTCTGGTTGGTTGCGTTCTGGTGGCTGGTGCCGCCGCTCAACCGACTGAGGGGCCGGCAGAAAAAGACGTTGCCGGCTTTCGTGAGAAGTTTCTCCTTGAGCGCGAACAAGCGGTGAAGGCCAAATTCCCCCGCGAATCCTTCCAGAAAGCTGATGATTTGGCACAACGTGCCGAAGCCGCCGCCAAGGCCAACAATCTCAACGCGGCCCTGCGTTACTGGCGCGAAGCCCGCTGGCAATTACCCTACCTGCCGGCCGGATTGCCCGAGCATGTGACGCGCGTGCTGGGCCAATCGCGGATGCGGCAGGCCACCCGGATCAACGCGCTGTCGTACAGCCCGGATGGCCGCTGGCTGGCCAGTGCCTGTCGCGACGGCACTGTGAAAGTCTGGGACCTCGACAACGGCCGTGAAGTGATAACGTATCGCGGACATCTCGACCAGCCGGACGACACGACCAAGAAAGGCACCGATGTCTTGGGTGTAACCGATGTCGCCTTCCACCCCACGGATCCGAAGCGGATTTTCTCCTCAGCAGGCAACCAAATCCACAGTTGGGACGCCACCACCGGGAAGAAGCTCCAGACAGTTTTGAACATCGGCAAAACCGACCGGCCTATCAAGTCGATCGCCTTTTCCACAGATGGCAAGAAACTGGCTGTGGGGGCCGACGATGGCATTCTCCGGGTCATCGAAAGCGATAGTGGCAAAGAGATTTACACCAGCCCCTCCCGCAATGCTCGTATTGAGCAGGTCGCCTTCAGCCCCAACGGCAAATTGGTGGTTGTCGGCGATAGTACCGGGCAAATCGCGGTGTATGTCCCCGAAGGGGCGGGGAACAAGTTGGCCATGAGCATTCAAGGATCGGACATTCCCGAGGTTTTGGGTGTTGCTTATAGCGCGGATAACGCCAGTGTGTTTAGCTGTGGTCGCGATGGCAAAGCCCGGTTGACTGCCGGCCCCACCCCCGATGGCGGCAATGCCCCCAACACGTCTACCAAGATTCGCGAATTCATCGGCCACAGTGGGGCGGTCACAAGCCTGGCCGTCACCGCCGATAGCAGTCTGTTGGTGACCGGTGGGGAAGACAAAACAGTGCGGGTCTGGGACGTGAAAAGTGCCAAACCCATCCGCTCGTTCCAGGGGCATATGGCGAAAGTCTCGACGGTTACCATCCGTCCCGACGGCCGGCAGTTGGCTTCTGGCTCCGAAGATGGCGCGATCCGCATCTGGGACCTCAGCACCAGCGACGACCATCGGGTCATCAGCGATGCGAAAGACTCCTTGTGGGCCGTCGCCTTCAGCCCCGATGGCCAACGGCTGGCCACCGCGGGAGCTGATAAGACCATCCGGGTTTACAATCCTGATTCGGGCAAACTCGAAGCCACACTCACCGCCGAAGCCGCTCTGACATCGTTGGCATTCCTCCCCGACAATAACCGATTGGTCGCCGGTGGCGGTGATCGCAAAATCCAGCTCTGGGACATTGCCCAGAAGAAAGTGGTTCAAGAAATGACCGGCCCGGAATTGGCCGTTTTGGCGATCGCCGCCAGCGACGATGGCAAACTCGTGGTCGCCGGCTCCGCGGATGCCACGGTTCGCGGCTATAACCCAGCTACCGGCCAGCAACTGTGGAAGTGGAATTCCCGCAAAGCGGCTTGCGCCGTCAGCCTGCGGAAGGGCAATACCCACTTGGCCGTCGGCCTGGCCGATGGCACCCTGTTCACCGTCGATGTGAGCGGCTCGACGCCCAAGGAAATGGCCTCGCAAGTCGCGCATGTCGCAGGAGTTGCGGCCGTGGCTCACAGCCACGACGGCACGCGCTTGGCCAGCGTCGGGGGAGATGGGGCCATCCGCATCTGGACGATCAACGACAACGGCACTCTCACGCCATTAGTGAAGTTCGACAGCCCAACGGCCCCCGGCACAACGTCCACGGCTCCCCTCTCAACGGTCGCCTTCAGCCCTGATGGCCGATTTGTCGCCGCCGCCGGCGCCGATAGCGTCGTGCGTATCTGGGACATCCAAACCAAAAGCGAAGTCCGGACTCTGCGCGGGCATACCGATTGGATCACGTCCATCGCCTTCAGCCCCAATGGCCGCACCTTGGCTTCCGTCGCCGCAGAGAAAGACAACCGTTTGCGGCTTTTCGAGCTGTCGCTGCTCGACAGCAGCAGCGGCAGCGGCGGACACTCCCTGGCGGTCAACGCGGTGGCGGTTAGCCCGGATGGCAAGTGGGTGGCCACCGCCAGCATCGACCAAACCATCAAAATCTGGGATATCGAAACCGGCAAAGAAGTGGCCACACTCATCGGCAATGCCGATACTCCCTTTGCCATCGCATTCACGAACAACTCCACCGTGGTCATGGGTGGGCGTACACCCACCGCCGATTCCGGCCGGCTGCACCTGTGGGCCATCAATCCCGTGAAGGCCATCAAAACGGTAGCGACCGGCGAAGTGTACACCCTTGTGGCAACCAAAGACGGCTCCAAGTTCGCGGCGTGGGCGGCGCGACCGGCCGTTGGCGATGCCGTGAAAAACAACGCCTACGAATTGTATGATGCCCAAGGCACTCTCATAAGTAGTGTGACGGACCAAGGTCGCAACATCCGTTCCGCAACCTTCAGTGCGGATTGCACGTGGGCCATTGCCGGCGATGAAAATGGCACACTACGGATTTGGGATGTGGCGAACAAACAGCGCCTCGGCGGCGATTGGGCCTTCTTCCCCCAAAGTTTTGCCGATCTGGGCATCAGCGGTGATAAAAAGTACATCGTCGCTGCCGATGTGACCGGCACCGTGAAAGTGGCTTCCACTGATAAACGCGAAAAGATCGCGGAAGGATCGGCCCACCGCGGTGGGGTGCGTGCCCTCTTCGTTTCGCCGACCAACAATGTCTTCTGCACGGTCAGTAACGATCGTGAGGTCAAAGCGTGGTCGTTGACCGACTTCCCCGATGGCCAATTGAAGCTTTTGCGGACGTGGGAATTGCCGGTGACGGTGAATAACGCCACCTTCTCCCCCGATGGCAAATTGTTCATCACCGCGAATGCCGATGGCACCGCGTATGTGCTGGAGTTGCCCTGAGGCCCTCTGGCCACCCCGTCGGTGAAGTCATATTCTCATCATTCTTCCATCAAGTTGAAACACAGGTAGACGAGGGAATCGGATCATGGCCAAACGGATGTCCACACGCATTCGCTACGACCGGATGCGGGATAACTTCGCCCTGTCGCGAACAGCCAACGGGCACCGGAAACGTAAAGAACGCGCCAACCGCGACGCCCGGATGAAAAAACTCATCGCCGCTGGCCAATTTCCGTACACCCCGGCCGTTCAAAGCTGGATCAGCTGCCAACTTGGCGTGCCGTTTCGCCAAGTGAAGGAAGAGCAAGTCAAAGCCTTGCTTTCGTGATTGCCTAGCCCCCACGATCAGAATCAGCGCCTAGCCCCCACGATTCTGATCGTGGGGGATTCCGTCCGGAATGTCTGATTTTTCCGAGAGTTCTCGACCTTTTCATCGAGTTTCAGATCGGATACGGTCCCCATGTGGCGGGCACGAGTTTCAGATCGGATACGGTCCCCATGCGGCGGGCCGAGGTCCTGCAACGCGGCCAACCCCAAAGAAGGAGGTCCCCCCAAAGAAGGAGGTCCCCGCGCCGTCCGGTGGGGGTGACTATCGGCGTCGTTCAAGCGGTCAACCACAAAGAAGGAGCTCCCAGAAGTAGCTCCCGATGGGGCACCCTGGCCGCGGCGCGGACAGACAGTTCCCCCGAACCCCGGCCAACGACTACTGGCGCGAGAAGGTTTCGCCCCGTCCCGTCCGAGGCGCGGAACACCCGATGGAGAAAGTTCTCTCCGGCCAGCGACTTTCTGCGCGATCTTTCTGCGCGAGAAGGTTTCGCCTCCGCAACAGTAGGTGCTAAGAGCCGCGATCGGGCAACCCCGACCCGCGCCTTGTTGCGCTAGGAGGTTTTCCACCCACCTTTGACCTTACAGGCCCGCCGTTCGCCCCCCTCCCCTCAACGGCCAAACCTGTTGCCACCCAACTCTTTTCCGCGCAACTCCAGTTGCTCCAAGGCGGCCTCGCGACCTTACCGGGGAGCCTTATGACCGACGCGACGGTTGCATGCACTCGCCCCACTCCCAGGCCGTCCCGCATTTCGATGTCTTTGGTCGTAACCGTAGTCGTCGTCTTGGGTTGCATTCATTTGATCCGCTCTCAGGCCGCCCCGCGCCCGTCCCTGCGGGGCGTTTTCCCCGCTCCCCAAAAACTCCTCTAGCTTCTTTCCATCGCATTCCTTATGAGCGGCGCATCCGCTGGCGTGCTGGGAGGATGCGAGCATGACACACACTCGGTTTTTGGTCGCGTGGCTGGTACTGGCGGTCATCGCACTGTCCGCCACAGCCCACCCCCCCATAGCCTTCGACGATGCCGGATTGCACGCGGTTCACTTCCTCGACGCTCGCGAGGGGTGGGCCTGTGGCGACGATGGAGCCATTTGGCACACGATCAACGGCGGCCAGTCCTGGGAACGAATGAAATCCGGAACTCGGGCGAGTCTGCGGGGTATCCATTTCCTCAATATGAATGTGGGCTGGGCCGTTGGTCGGCTCGACACCCCCGGGGGTAGTTCGGTGGGCGTCTTGCTGAAGACAACCAACGGAGGGTGGAACTGGGAAGAAGTCGGTACCAACATCATGCCCGGGTTGTCCGCGGTGAAGTTTGTCGACGAGAACACGGGCATTGTTGGCGGTGATAGCTCCGATGCCTTTCCTACGGGCCTTTTCGTCACGACCGATGGCGGGGTGAAATGGGAAGCCGTCCGCGGGCCGCGGCTAGCTTCGAGCCGGAGTGCTGCCCTACTTCCCCAGCGATCGGCCGCACTCATCAGTGGGGCTTGGGGCGAACTGGGCACGCTGACACTGCCGCACCACGCCGGCGGGACACGCTTCCCCAGCACCTATCGCACCGCCGAACTCGATCCCCTGGGCGGCCGAAGCCTGCATGCCGTGACCTGTGGTACGACCAAGACCCCCCAGGGCCAACCGTGGTGCTTCGCCGCCGGCGATGGCGGCGCAGTTCTGATCAGCTCCGATGGCGGGAAATCGTGGGGTTACGTCCATCTCCCCTTCCCCGCCGCGGTACTGGCGGCTTGCGATTTCCGCTGCATCGCCAGCTATGGCCAACACGTTTGGGTCGCCGGGCGGCCCGGCAGCATCGTTCTGCACAGCCCTGACCTCGGCAAAACGTGGGAAATCCTCAAGACTGGCATCAACGTACCTATTCACGCCCTGCAATTTATCGACGAAAACACCGGCTGGCTGGTGGGAGACTTGGGGACGATCCTCGGCACCACCGACGGCGGAAAAACCTGGAAAGTGCAGAAATCCGGCGGCCAACGAGCGGCGATCCTCTTTCTTCAGGCCAACACCCACAGCGTGCCGTTGGATCTGGTCGCGGCTCTCGGGGCGGCCGACGGCTACCTCTGCACCGCCGTGACCTTAATGAGTGCCGATCCGGCTACCGCTCAACCGAAGCGGGCTGCGGATGATCTCCGTCTCCGCAACGCCTTGCGCCACGCTGGTGGCGCAAGTTCTGAAAGCAGCTGGGGTTTTCCGCTCGCACCCGCCACAGCGGAATTGCCACCGCGGCGATTGCTTGCGTCCTGGAATCGCGCTCACAACGGCAAAGCTGCGGAACAGTTGTTGCGACAAGCCGTGTTGGCGATTCGTATCTGGCAACCGGACGTCGTCATCACCGATCTGTTTTCACCCCAGGTTTCGTCCGCCGAGGCACTGGCCGTCAATGTGGCCAAAGAGGCCTTCAAACACGCTGCCGATCCGAATGCCTTCCCCGAACAACTGCACCTGTTGGGATTGAAAGTGTGGGAACCCAAGAAACTCTACGCACTCAGTCCCGAATCAACTCGTGCCTCCATCCCGCTCGACCACTGTAGCTTCCATCCCAAACTGCACGATTCGCCGAAAAACTTCGCCGAAAACGCCAGCCGCCTGCTGATCGGGACCGCCCCACGGCCCGACCGTCGCGGCTTGGTTCTCATTGCCCACCGGCTGCCAGGGGCCGAGCGACATACCCAATTGCTCGAAGGCCTCCCGACGCTCGCCCCTGGGGGCACCGCCCGCCGAATCACCCCCGCCCCCTACCACGATCCGGATGGGGTGAACGAAAAACGCCGCGCAGTCGAGCAACGGCGCAATCTCGAAGCCTTGGCGGCCCTCAAAGACCCCGAATTGGCCGGTGCCGACAAAGTGATCGCCGCATTATCTCAGGAAATTCAGAAAATGCCCGACGATGTCGCAGCCCGAACCACCTTCACGATCGCAACGCAACTGGTCCACGAAGGGCAATGGAGTGAAGCCCGCGAAGTCTTTGGTCTGATCGCCATCCATTACCCCGGCCATCCTCTGGCCGCGGAAGCCTTCCGCTGGCTGGCTCGCTATCATGCCAGTTCCGAAGCCCGCCGTCGCAATGAAATTCAGCAGAAACTCTTGTATCAGTCGATCACATTAGAAGCCCCCAACAGCCGCACGCTGCCACCGACCGGGGGCACCGCCACCATCGGCAGTCCACGCATGACCGAAGATCGCTACCAATTCCACAGCCCCGATACCATCTTCAAATGGCATGCGGCCTGTTTGGAATTGGAACCCAAACTTGCCAGTCTCGGCCCGGTCTACAGCCGCGACCCGGCCGCCTGGCTGTGCTTCCTCACTGCCCGACGGCAGATTGGCCAACATGCGGAAGCCGACAAATTCCTCGCGGATTATTTCAAGCACAACCCGGGAGCGGCCGAACTGCCGCCGGGCATGGACCCGTGGCGCGATTGCCTGGCGATGGAATACTGGCTGGTGAACCCCCACGTCATTCCCCTTCCGCCCAAGCCAATCGCCATCTGTCAAGCGACCCAGAACCGCCCTACCCTCGATGGCCGGCTCGACGATGCCTGTTGGCAGAACGCCAAACCCTTGCAGCTGAAGCCCCACGCCGCGGCCTTCGAGAAACCCGAGGATGCCGAAAGCTTCCGCACACGCTTTCCGACGACCAGTTACTTCAGTTACGATGCCCAATATTTGTACATCGCGGTTCACTGTGCGCATCCCGCTGGGCAGAATGTCCCGCCGGTCGCCAAACGCTTCCGCGATGCCGACTTACGCGGCCACGATCGTATCGACATTCTTCTGGATATCGACCGTGACTACCAAACCTACTACCGCTTCCAAATCGACCATCGCGGTTGTTTGGCAGAAGACTGTTGGGGCGACGCCCGTTGGAACCCGAAATACCATGTCGCCTTTCACTCCACTGCGACGGAGTGGATGGCGGAAATCGCTATCCCCCTCGATGAGCTAACCGGTGATCGGCCCGCGCACGGCAAGAGTTGGGCGGTAAATGTCAGTCGTGTGGTGCCCGGTGAGGGCGTCTTATCTTGGAGCAGCCCCGCGGAGAAGGAACCGCGTCCCGAGGGGATGGGGATTTTGCAATTCCGCGCGGATCGGTGATGCCAAGGGTGTTTATAAGCCGTTGTTTTTATAAGCCGTTGTTTTCTCGTCATGGGGAAGACAACGGCTTTTGGCCCCGACGTTTTCCGAGCCTCTCTCATTCTTTCCCAATACAGTAAAGCTCTTTCATTCTTTCGCAACACAGTAGAGGTATTTGTCGGAGCGGATGAACAGCCGCCCCTCCGCAGCCACCGGGGTTGCATGGAAGAGGCTGGGGTCGTTGAAGTCATTGGTGGCGAGCAGCTCAAATTTCGGCTGCGCCGCCACGACATACACCCGCCCGGTGCGCGTCAGATAGTATATCTTCCCATCGGCTAACAGTGCCGAGGCGTAGAACTGCCCAGCCCGTGGCAACCGTTCCTCGTAGACCACTTTGCCCGTCGGCGCTTCCACACAATAGGCTATGCCGTGGGAATCGCTGACAAAGTACAGGTGCTTGTCGTGATAAACCGGTGAGGAGACATTTGATCCTTTGCTACTCGTCCACAGCCGGTGCGTGCGGGTCACATCCCCGCGGCCTGCGGTTTTCACGGCCAGCGCCGCGGTCCCACTACGCCCACCGAGCGCATAGACAATCCCTTCCGAAGCGACGACACTGGGCACCATGTACCAACGGATATCGGTATCACAATTCCAGAACCGTTGTCCGGTTGACGGGTCGAAACTCAACAGCTGGCCTTGAATAGCGACGATCAATTCATCCTTCCCGGCCGTGTTGCGCACGACCACGGGGGTGTTCCACGCTTCGCGAATACCGCTTACCTTCCACCGGATTTGCCCGCTTTTCTTATCGAGTGCATACAGTGTTTCGCTCTCGACACTGGCATTCACAATGACATCATCACCGACCAACACCGGCGATGCCGCCGAACCCCAACTGTGCACTCGATCGCCAACATCGGCCTGCCAGAGCTGTTGGCCCGTGTGATCGAAGGCCAAAACCCCGGATTTGCCAAAGAAACAATAGACGCGCTCGCCATCCACCGCGGGGGTACTCGAAGCGTAGCCGTGCTCGTCGCGGATACGCTCTTGTTCGGGAAGCTTGGCAGCAACGGCTTTATCCCACAGAATTCGTCCGGTTTTCCGGTCGAGGCAGACCAGATGGCGGCGAAGGTCTTCCGGCCGGCCGACTGGCCGCCCAGGCACGTTGTAACCCGAGTAGCAGGTCAGGAAGATTCGTTCCCCGAACAACACCGGACTGGACGCCCCCGGGCCAGGAAGTTCGGTTTTCCAGGCGATCCCCTTTTTCGCATCCCACTGGATGGGCAAGCCCTTCGCGGGGCTGATCCCCTGCCCGCCAGGGCCACGAAACTGCGGCCAATCAGCCGAAAATACGACGCCACAAGAACTTCCGAAAAACACCGCCACCCAAAACCATCGCCGGACCATGACGCCCCCTCCCAACGGTTGCCCCATCGTGGAACGAGTTTACCCGATGGGAGATGCCCCCGGTAGACCTTACCCTTTCGGATAAACGCTCACCGCGCTACCCACCGCGAAAACGACACTCGCGGGAGCGATACCATTCATCCGCTGCCACGCGGGGCCATACAACTGTCCCCAATCCACATCCATGGTAAAGTCCCGCAGTGGGTAAACCGCCCACAGCGGATGTTCGACCTGATAGCGGATCAACCGTCCGCCGCGCGATGTCCCAAATCCCCAGGAATGCTCCTTGAACCAATGCTCACAGCTATCTGATGAGGGATAGAACGCGGGTCGGCTCCCGACAGCCCGCAACGTATGATTCCGCCTCCCCCAGCGCACGCGATAGGTCGCGGTGACGGTGTCCGGCGTTTCGCGCACGTCCATCGTCATGGGTGCAGCGCGATACGGCTCGTTATAGACCACCCGGGCGATGGTCGCGACGGTCCATTGTGGCACCCATTCCCGCACAAAACAGACCCCCCGTTGCCCGCGATGGACCACATAGAAGCGCAGATTCCACTCCGGAAAGTGGCGAAACCCCGGCCAGCCAATCCCCCCCACACGGGTATTGAGGAATTGGAAGGCGACCAGGCTGGCCCAACACACGCCCTCGCGTCGATCGAAGTCGGTATCCGGTGGCAGATAGGGGCGAAGCAGTTCCTCCGGTACAACGAAGTTCGCCAGAAGGAGATGACGCCAATGAGCCGTGAGGAATTTTCGACGCATGAACGGAGTAGAACTCGCGGTGGGCGACCGAGCTGGTGGCAGAGTCAGCCCGGTCGCCCAAGTGGGATCAGTGCGAGAAAGATCGGTTCAAGTCAACCCGCGGTGGCCATCGGCATCGGTTCGAGTTTTTTCTCGATGAGTTCGCGTTGGACCTCGTATAGCGGTTCCCAAACTTCATCGAGCGAGTCTTTGAACACATTGCCGATGAGTAGATCGGTCACATGCCGTTTCATCTGCGGATACTTGCGGACGAAATAGCCAAAGTTGAAGCCATCGTAGTAAATGCAGACGAACTTCTTGAGCCGATCCATACCCTTGATGAATTCCGGACCCCATTTGCCGAGTTGTTCAGCGCTGAGGTCGTTTTTGGCCAGCCCTTCGGTGATGCAATCGGCGGCAAACATGCCGGAGGAGAAGGCCAGTTGCAAGCCGGAGGAGTAGATCGGGTCGAGGAAGCCGAAGGCGTCGCCCACCAGAACCCAGCCATCCCCGGCCACCCGCGACGAGCGGTAAGAGTATTCTTTTTGCGTCCGGTAGATGTCGCAGCGTTCGGAGCCTTCGATACGCCGTTTGACGGCGGGGCAGTTCTCCACCTCCCGCCAGAAGATTTCTTCCAACCGGGCCTGTTGATCGACTCCTTCGGGGGCGGGCTTATCGAACAGATAGGTCAGGTCGGCCACCACCCCGACGCTGACGATATTGTTGTGCTGCGGGATGTACCAGAACCAGCCTTTCTTTTCTTTCAGTTGCAAAACGAGGGTGGCTCCTTCGTCGAGGGGGCCGGGTTCACGTTTGGCACCGCGGAAGTAGGACCACACCGCGGCTTTTTTCAGTTTGGGTTCCCAATTTTTGATCTTCAGTCGGTTGCTGATGATGGAGCTTTGGCCGCTGGCGTCCACGATCACTTTGGGATGGAGGGTTTCTTCGCGGCCGTCTTTGTACTGCACCCGGAGGCCGGTTTGCTTGTCGCCCTCAAAAAATACATCCAGAACGCGGGACTCCTCGTGAACATCGACGCCGTGTTCGCGGGCGTTATTGAGCAGCATATGGTCGAATTCGCTGCGAAGCACTTGCCAGGTTTGCGTGCACTCGTGGGGGTTATTCTCAAAAAAGTAAAACGGTTGCGACTCTTTGCCCTGATCGTTCGCGAATTGAACCGAGTATTTCTTGACGAACGCCGAGGCTTTCATCTTGTCGAGCATGCCGAGCCGACGCAGGGGAAAGTATGTGTCGGGCATGAAGGATTCGCCAATGTGGAAGCGGGGGAACTTTTCCCGCTCAAAGAGGCGAACCGAGTGACCCTTTTGCGCAATGAGGGTGGAAGCGGTCGAACCCGCCGGGCCACCACCGATCACCACCACTTCTGGAGATGCCGTCATACCGTGTCTCGCACGAGTAAGGAACGATGCCTGTCCGTCTTCGCGATACCAGGCGGCACTGCTGAGTCTTACACACAAAAACCGTAGCAAAGCACGAGTATTAACGCAAGAAGCCACTGGTCGGAGGTGCGTCAGTACCGCCGATCATTCAGGCGACTGTTCGAGGATTTTTGCCGCTCATCGCGCATGCAATCCGTTGAGCATGCGATCCGTTCGCGCAGACAAGCTCCGCGGATACGCCCCGATGTGGGGATATGCCCTGAAGGCTTAGATCGAATTCAAAACCTGATGCGGATGGTTGCAGCCGCGAATACGCCCCGATGTGGGGATACGCCCTGAAGGGGGATAAGCCCCGTGGGGGAATCGCTCTTTCCGGCGCTATCCGGCCAACAGCAACAACGCCGCAGACGCGATCACTTCTTGCGAATAATGACGGGGGTGGTGTTCTTTTGCCGAGGACCAGGAGTACTCCGGCCATCCTCGACCTGCTGTTGCAAAAGTTTCATCATCTGCGCCACCCGTTCGGTGTGCATCGCCTGCAGATTGTTCTTTTCGGCAATATCTTTCGACAGGTCAAAGAGTTGCACATCCGGTGCGTCAGCGGGTTCCTGCCCGGGCCGCGGCTGGCTCCACCCCCCCGAACCAGGGCAGACGCACAACTTCCAGTGGCCATCGCGCATGGCAAACGAGCCATTGATCGAGTGGAGAATGGCATTTTCGCGAATCGGTCCGCGGCTCAGCCCCAGGGCTGGCAGAAAGCTGATGCTATCTTCCCCCGCATCGGGCGGTAATTTCACCCCGAGGATTTCAGCGCAGGTGGCCATCACGTCGGTGAGTACCACCAGAGCCTCGCTTTGGGCGTTGGCTTTCACCTTCTTAGGCCAACGAACGATGAAGGGCACACGGTGACCGCCTTCATAAATGTCGGCTTTGTGGCCGCGGTACAGGTAGTTCGGATTGTGGCCCAGTTTGTACAGCGTGGGGAAGTCGGCTTGAGGAGAACAACCGTTGTCGCTGGTGAAAATGATGAGAGTATTCTCATCCATGTGCTGTTTTTTCAGCTCAGCGAGCAATTCTCCCACCGCGGCATCGGTTTGCATGACGAAATCCAGATACGGAGCGTTCTCGAAGCCGCTTTTCTTTTGCCACGGTGGCGTTGGGGCGATGGGTGTGTGAGGAGCGGTCAGCGGCCAGTACAGGAAAAACGGTTGATCGCTTTTCGCCCGTTGGCGAAGGTACTGCACCGCTTTTTTCGTCAACTCAGGCAGCACATTTTCGACTTCAAACCCTGGGGCGGCTGGTCCTTTGCGGCAGCGGCCCTTCTCATTGCCCAGGCGCAAGGGAAAATCGCGATCCTCCGTGGGGTTTGCTGTCACCCGGTCGTTCTCGATGAAGGTGTACGGCACCATATCCAATGAGGCCGCGATGCCAAAGTAGTAGTCGAAACCGACCGAAGGGGGGCCGTTTTTGATCGGCTGATCGTATGCCACGTTGAAAACCTGCTCACGCGTCTCGATCCCCAATTCGTTGACCGTCCGACCGGGCTTGATTGTCCAATCCATGCCCAAGTGCCACTTCCCGATGCAAGCAGTATGGTAGCCGTGGTCCTTGAGCATCTGCGGCAGGGTGTAGCGTTGAGCTTCGATCAGGCGTGGCGAAAGCCCACCGAGAACGCCGTTTTTCAGCTGGGAACGCCACGCATAACGCCCGGTCAATAGCCCATAGCGTGTGGGCGTGCACACGGCACTGGGTGAATGAGCATCGGTGAAGCGTGTTCCTTCTTGCGCCAGGGCATCGAAGTGTGGAGTGGGAATCTGGCAGTTGGGGTTGTACGCCTTCACATCCCCAGTCCCTAAATCATCTGCCAGGATCACGATGATATTCGGCTTTTCCGACGCGGCGGCCGTTCGCGGCGCAGCGGCCACCACCGCAAAGGCTATCCAGACCCCAACTGGCACAGAGCGATGAAGCCATCGCATGGTGCAGTACTCCGGAATCGGCGGTACGACGTGTCCCGATTATCCCCGACGAAGCCCGCAGCCACAAGATACCACCACGACTACCCCAATAATCAACCCCGGCACCATTCACCGGGGTGTTGGGGGCATAAAGCCTGGCCTGTACAAAATTCGGGCAACGGTACCATCGGGTGACATGCGAAGTTCAGCACCCGGCACTAGAATTGGTCGAGCCAGAAATGATTCCCACGATAGTAACGCATGGGGGTCCACAGTTCATAGCGCCAGCCCGGTTCTTTGAAGGGGGGATAGGCCATGTACGCGGGGGGGCGGACATAGGGATGCCCCTTCGGTTCCGGCCAGGTGGGTGAATTCTGGGGCCAATAACTGTGGGGGAAGTAGTAGTACGGGTAATAGTAAAACCGCGGCAGCGGCGGCTCCTGCGCGTAAAGCGATGGTGTCGAACCGGCCCAGACAACCAACGCGAAAACTGCCACACCCAACCGCAAGGCCCACTTCCGGAGCATAGTTCGTCCTCCTGTGACGATCGTTCGACAGCCAATCTTGGCAACTCAACCTCCTGACTACCAGTATACCCGACATGTGGCGATCACGTCGGTCGGCCGCAGAACACCCCGTGCAAAAATCCTACAACAACGGCAATCTTATATCGCTTGGGGGGAGAAAGTGAAAAACACTCAATTCTCCAGCGACTTGTGAAAAAATGGCGTTGGAAAGGACAGGATTTTCTTCAGTTTGGAAAGGACAGGATTTTCTTCAGTGATGACCATACCGCACGATGTCTACGATAATCCCCTCATTGGCCGCTACGCTTCCCGGGAAATGGCCCAGCGGTGGAGTCCGCTACGTAAGTTCCGGACATGGCGAAGGTTATGGCTCGCATTGGCCGAGGCTCAAGCCGAATTGGGGCTGATGGGGGACAACGGCCAACCGCGTATCACCCCCGCTCAATTGGAGGAACTGCGAGCGCATTTGGACGACATCGACTTGGAGCGTGCCGCGGAACACGAAAAACGGCTGCGGCACGACGTGATGGCTCATATCGCTACCCTCAAAGAAGTGGCCCCTGGTTGCGGCGACATTCTCCATCTCGGCGCAACCTCTTGCTATGTGACCGATAATACCGATCTGATCCTCATCCGCGAAAGTCTCCAGCATCTGTGCGAGTCGTTGGCTTGCGTCATTGATGCATTAGCGCAATTCGCTGACCAGTGGAAAAACGAACCGACTCTCGGCTTCACCCACTTCCAACCGGCGCAACTGACCACGGTCGGCAAACGTGCGAGCCTGTGGCTGTACGACTTTGTGCGCGATTTGCACGAACTGGAACGCCGCCGCGACGAACTGCCCTTCCGTGGGGCCAAAGGTACCACTGGGAGCCAGGCCAGCTTCCTGGCCCTGTTTCACGGCGATTCGGAAAAAGTCAAGCAACTCGATCAACTCGTCGCCCGCAAAAACCACTTCACGCGCGTGGTGCCGGTCTGCGGGCAAACGTATCCCCGCAAGATTGATGCGGAAGTGCTCGATGCACTGAGCGGCGTGGCTCAAAGTGCCCACAAAATGGGCACGGACCTCCGCTTGTTAGCACACCGGCAAGAAATCGACGAACCATTTGAAGCCGAACAAGTCGGTTCGAGTGCCATGGCATACAAACGTAACCCCATGCGTTCCGAGCGAATGTGCAGCATTGCCCGTTTTGTCATGGGACTACCCGCCATGGCCGCCACCACCGCCGCCACCCAATGGCTCGAACGCACTCTCGACGACAGCGCAGGCCGCCGCTTGTACATCCCCCAAGCGTTTCTGGGCACCGACGCAGTTCTCCGTATCGCCTTGAACCTGCTGACGCAACCAAGCGGCGGAGAACAACGCGGATTGATCGTCAATCAGACCGTTGTGGCCCGTTCTGTGCGCGAATATCTGCCGTACATCGCCACCGAAAACCTGATGATGGCCGCGGTTCAAGCCGGTGAGGATCGGCAAGTGGTTCATGACGTGGTCCGGAAGCACAGCCACGCCGTCACGGCCCAAGTCAAAGCGGGTCAAGGCTCGCCCACCGAGTTGTTCGATCGGCTCCGACAAGAACCGGTTTTTCGCAACGTCGACTTCGCCGCGGTCTTAGACCCCCGCCAGTTCATTGGCCGCTGCCCCCAACAAGTGGAGGAATTTCTCGAAGAATATGTTGCTCCTATCCGTAAGCGCTATCAGAACGTGCTTGGCCAGGTCGCAGAGTTACCAGTTTAACTTAGAAGACGAGTTACCAGTTTAACTCAGAAGAAGCGACGAGCGGTGGCGGAGTGCGCGTGCCTCGGGCATGGCCTCCGTCCCGTTGAGGTCATCGGGGGGCTTGCCCTGCCGAAAGGACAGTGCCGCCCACTGGCGTGGCGGTGGAGTACCGGTGTCGCCCACTGGCGTGGCGGTGGTATACCGGTGCCGCCCACTGGCGTGGCGGTGGAGTACTGGAGAGGGTACCGTTGTCGGGCCAGCCGGTGGCTGTTATCCCGACCGACGTTATAACCGTTGGCTGTAGCGTTTCTTCGGACGACCGAAGACGGGTTTGCGCTCGGTTTCGGCCGCCAATGGTTCCGCGGCCGGATTGTCGTCGTCCCAACCCCAACCATCATCGGTATGGCTGAGTTCCGCCAGTTGTTCCGGGGTGAACAAAACCTGGACATCCGAGGCCGGGGATGGTTTCCGAGGTTCCACGGCCACGAAACCTTCGATATGGTCTTCTTCAATGAGCCGGTTGATCATCCGTTCGATATTGGTTAATAATTCGCCCTGATCGGGGGTCACGAAGGAAATAGCGATCCCATCTTTACCGATGCGACCCGTCCGGCCAATCCGGTGAACATAATTCTCGATATCGGTCGGCAGATCATAATTGATGACGTGGGACAGATTGGAAACATCAATGCCACGGCTCATCACATCGGTGGCGATGAGATACTGAATCTGACCGCTGCGGAAGGCGGCCATGATCTTCTCCCGCTGCGATTGCGGCAGATCACCATGAATGACCGCGGTTTTGGCGACGACACGCTTCAGATCACGGTACAGATTATCGGCCCAGCGTTTGCGCTCGACAAAGATGAGGCATTGCCGTGGTTGTTCCCGTTCGATCACCCGCTGGAGAAGCTCGAATTTCTTGTCGGGGTCAACGGTGAAATAACTTTGGCGGATCTTATCGACCGTGAGTTTCTCCGGTGTCATGTGCAAGTGCACCGGATTCTTCATGTAGCGGTGAACAAGACGTTTGATCGGCTCGGGAACGGTGGCGGACATCAGAAGGGTCTGCCGTTGCGGGGGGCAACGGCGGAGAATCCGTTCGATGTCGTCGCGGAAGCCGATGTCGAGCATGCGGTCGGCTTCATCGAGAACGACATAACGGACATGAGCCAAGGTGAGTGAGCCGCGTTGGAGTAAATCGAGAACACGCCCCGGGGTCCCCACCACCAGATCGCACCCTTGGGCCAAAGCCAGCCGTTGCCGCTGCAGGCCGGTTCCGCCGTACACCGCGACACAGCGGAATCGCCGACTGGGGGCCAGTTTTTCGGCTTCAGTCGTAATTTGCAGGGCCAATTCCCGCGTCGGCGTCATGACCAGGCCGATGGGTCCACGGAGCTGGTGGGGCCGCCAGCGGTGGAGGAATGGCAGGAGGAAGGCTGCCGTTTTACCGGTGCCTGTTTGGGCTTGGCCGATTACGTCGTGGCCCCGCAAGGCGGGAGGGATGACGGCCTCTTGAATCGGGGTGGGGTGTTGGTAGCCGGCGTAGGCGATGGCTTCCAGCAGTGGCCGCATCAATTGCAATTCGGCGAAGGTGCGGGTGGGATTGGTTTCGGGCGGTGCGGCGGACGCGCAAGAGGTCTCCGCGAGCGAGGGTTGGGTATTTGGGGATTCTTGTCCCCCCGGGGCCGTCGTTTCAGCCGCCGGTAGGTCGATTGCGGGCACACCCACTTGGGCGAAGTCGTCGGCCGTCATACCGGTCGGTTCAGCCACCGGTAGGTCGATTGCGGGCACAGGTCGGGTCGATGTTTCGACAGGCGGCAGCGCCAACAACGCAGGAGATTCTGGAAGTGTCAGTTCGCTACGAGTCGGCGGGGGTGCGTCCGCCGGTGGGCGGTGGGAGGTGAGTTCGTCGACAGTCGGGGTGGGTTCCATTTCGGGAAAGATTCGTTCACTCCCGTTAGGCTGGGAATTCAACACAGTCTCCATCAATCCATTGTATACATGGGGACGTTACGAAGCGTCACTGGTAGGAAAGTTTACCATCTCCAACATGATAAATTCTCGCGGTTGGATGTGTCTATGGGATTTGCCATGAGTACACCCGGTGCCAGCAGCCAGGCACCGGGTAGGTTTGGGAGAAGCAAACGTAGGGCTTGTCCTCTTCCATGACTCCCATCGCAGTGCCAGCAGCCAGGCACCGGGTAGGTTTGGGAGAAGCTCTGAGTCGAGGGGGGAATGGGCTAGAGATCGTCGATGGTAATCTTCGGAGGAGGAACTTCCGCTTTGTTGTGGGTTTTGGGGATTTCCTTCAACAATGGGTGGTTTTCCCCGCTGGCTGTACCGCGTTGGAGGTAATCGGAGATACCCACTTGAGGGGGCGCAGTAGCCGTGTGACTGGCTTCGTAGTGGTTTGTGAAGAGCCATGCTGCGCCCAAGGCCAGCGCGACCGAAGCGGCCAGGGTGAAGCGAGCACGGGCCGTGGCATCGGCGGGGGACCGAACCGGTCGCGACCGTGCGTCGATGGTCGGCGGGGTTGCCAGCTCCGAGGGTATGAGAGGAACCGTGGCTGGTGGCAACGGGGCTTGGGGCCACGGTTGTTTCATTTGCGCTTTGAAGAAGTCGGACAGGAGCCGATCAAGCGGGTCCGGGTTGGGCCGATGGGGAGGTCGAGGATTCATGATCGTTGTGTCTCACTGGCCGGTTGACCGGCAGGAAAGTCGGTATGGTACGAGAGCCGTTCCGCGAGACGTTGGCGAGCACGGCTGAGGCGCATGTGGACGGCCGTCACCGCCACACCCAAGCGTTCCGCAATCGTCTGGGCGTCGTAATCCAACCCATAGCGGAGCGTGAGAATCTCACGATCCGCGGGTGCGAGTTCTTCAAGGACAGCTCGCAATTGGGCAAACTGTTCCTGCCGTTCGAGTTCCTCAGCCGGTAGCGGTTGGGCGGCTCGCACACTGCTGAGCATTTCCGGGGGCTGCGTGCCGTTGCGGCGGAAGGCACTTTTGGCGTAATCTTCGGCTAAATTCCGAGCCACCCGCAACAACCAGGCACGGGGATTTTGAATAACTTCCCCGGCTTCCCATTGTTTCCATAACCGCAGGAACGTTTCCTGCGTGATATCCAGGGCTAAGTCCGCATCCATCCACCGGGCATAGGCTAAAGCCCACACGTCACGGCTATAAAGTTCGTAGAGCGTCTCAAACTCCGCCCGGCGTTCCGCCCGACAGCCGGAGCCGTCGCCCGGGTTCAGAGGTTGATCGGCGCCCTTCGGCATCGTCTGAAATTTTAACCGCGTAAGTCAGACAGCGGTCATCGCAAATACGACGACCTTCCCTTGCTATCCTAACCGGTAATCATCAAATTGTCGCGGTGAACCAATTCCTCATACGGAACGCTACCCAAAACCGCGGCGATGGCTTCGGTGCGCAGTCCGCGAATCTTGTGAGCATCGGCCACCGCATAATTGATCAGACCCCGTGCCACCTCGACATCGCTGGCATCGCGCAGGGACACGACATCGCCTTTGCGAAACTCGCCTTCGATGGCCGTAACTCCAATCGGCAGAAGGCTTTTGCCTTGCAAAACGGCCTGGCGTGCCCCCGCGTCGAGCCGGAGGATGCCCTTGGGCCGAGCGGTGAGACCCAGCCACCGTTTCCGCGACGGAACATCTTGCCCGTGCGGAAGAAACAGCGTTCCGACGCTTTCGGCTGCAAAAATGCGATCCAAAATGCCGTCGATGGAACCATTGGCCATGATGACCGCCTCCCCAGCGGCCGTCACCAGTCGCGCCGCCTTGAGTTTGCTGGTCATTCCCCCCACGCCCAAAACACTTTTACTGGTTGCCGCCAAGCGGGTGATGGTGGGATCGATCACCGGCACAGTGGCCACTAACTGCGCCTGGGGGTTGGTTCGCGGATCGTCGGAATAGAGACCATCGACATTGGTGAGCAACACCAGAAGCGGTGCGCGGAGGAGATTGGTCACCATCGCGGCCAAGTGATCGTTGTCGCCGAATTTGATTTCGGCCACGGAAACCGTGTCGTTTTCATTGATGATGGGCAGGGCACCGTATTCGAAGAGGGTGTGAATGGTATTGCGAACGTTCAAATAGCGGGCGCGGTTATCGAAGTCGCTGGCTGTGAGCAAAATTTGCGCCGTGAGCAGGCCGTGGGGGTTCAAACTTTCCTGATAAAGCTGCATCAAAGCCGCCTGACCCACAGCCGCACAAGCTTGGAGATGGGCTAAATCGGCCGGCCGCTTGCCCAAGCCCAGTCGCCCCACCCCCGCCCCGATCGCCCCCGAAGTGACCAAAACCACCTTCCGCCCCGCGGAACGAATCCGAACCAATTGGTCGGCCAATAACTGAATCCGCCTCCGATCCAGCTGCCCACGACTATCGGCGAGCACATTCGTACCGACCTTCACCACCACCGTGTGGGCTTGGTTCACCACTTCGTACCGCAGAGGATCAACCATGACCATAGACTCCATCGCCGCACCGTCTCCTAGGCGGAAGTGCATCCGTTGTCGGGGCGTCACGGAATGTAACTTTTGGGAAAACTTTTGTTTGACGTCCCCCGTCTTTAGTAAGTAGTATCATAGCCAGAGGTGGACAATTTTTGTCCACCCGGCTATCTTTTGGCGCTCTCCTGAATCGGGAGACTTGTGTGCGAACGCCGTTGCCGATTCCTTGCCGAGGAATTCTCCTGCTGGCGCTGGTGAGTTTATGGCCGGCATCGGTGTTGGCCCAACCCGCGAAAGCCTCGGCTGCCGAATTGGCCCAACTGCGGCAACAAGCCGAAAAGCACGAACGCAACGGCGATTGGGAAGCGGCGTTCACCGCCTACTGTCACCTCTACGTTGCGGATCGAACGTCCCCAGCCCTGCGTGAAAAACTCCACACGGTGTTGCGGCGTGTCCAGCAAATCCGCCGTCACCGCGACCCGAGTTTTCAGCAATTCGTCGCCGGCCTGACCTTGCCCAATGGCCTTGACCTGTTTGCCGAAGTCATCCAACGAGTTCCGAGTGTCTACGCAGACAAGGAGAAGGCCACACCACAAAACCTCTGGCAGTTCGCGGTGGAAGAACTCGACCGGGCGCTGGGTCATGCGACGTTCACGAAATCATTTGTGAATTCGCCCACGGGTCACAAACTCAATGAATTCCGCGATTCCTTGCGATCCGATTGGGCGAAACGACCCATTCGGGATCATCGCGAAGCCCGCAGTACCCTGCGTCAGTTGATCGCTACCGCGCAAGACCAACTCGCCGTACGAGTTCCCGCAGCATTGGCGGTGGAAGCCGCTTGCGGAGCGTGTAGCGGATTGGATGAATACACGGTATTTCTCACCCCCACCAGCCCCACCGATATCCCACCCGCCGTGGACCTCACCGCGGCCGGCCTGCATCTGGCCATCGAACACGACCAACTCATCATCGACTACATCGCCCCCCATTCATGGGTGGCGTTGAACTACCCCGAATTGAAACGCGGTCAGCGTATCCTCCTGCTCAACGGTCGCACCATGACCGGGGCTGGGCTTTCCGAAGCCCTCGCGGCGCTTCGCCACCCTAGCCGCGGAATGCATCAACTCGAGGTCACCACCAGTACTGGAGAAATGACAGTGGTGATCCCGATCTCGATTCCCTCCGTCTACGGTATCCGCATGATGCCCGGCACGCCCGTGGGTTATATCCGCATCGGTACTTTCCTCAACTCCACACCGGCCGAACTCGATGATGCGATCGCCACCCTCAAAGCCAGTGAAGCCCGGGCAATCATCATCGACCTCCGCGGCAACCATGGCGGCTCGTTCCTGGCCGCGGTGGAAACCGCCCGGCGTCTGCTCCCGGCTGGTGTGATCGTTTCAACCCAAGGACAGGTGAGTGATATTGCCAATCAGGTCTTCACCTCCACCAGCGGGATGAGCGCCCACGACATCCCCTTGGTTCTTCTCATTGACACCGAAACCGCTTCAGCCGCAGAAGTGCTGGCGGCTGCCCTCAAAGACAACGACCGGGCGGAAATCGTCGGTATGCCCAGTTTTGGCAAAGGAACCATCCAATATCCGCTGCGGCTCGTAACGCTCGACGACGTGGACCCCACCACCGGCCAAAAACGACCCAAAACCGGCACGGTCCGCCTGACCATTGCCAAGCTCATCGCCCCCACCAGTGGACCTATCAGCGGTCTGGGAGTCATTCCCGATATTGTGGAATCGAACCCGACACTGCAAATCGAAGTAGCGACCAAAACCGCAATTGAAAAAATCGGCAGCACGATGATGCCGATGCCGCCGCTATTGCCGATGAATCCCTGATTCTCCTCTCTCCCACAACGCGCCCGTGACCCTATCGCGGGCGCGTTCGTTCTACACAACGACTCTGCTCCCCCAAGGACACTTGAACATCTTGGCTTGTCCCATCGGGTTGGATCAGCCAGTGGGTTGACCACTGGCCCGGCCATCCACAGTGACGTTGAACAAACGCTGTCAAGTGGCTTCACCCTCGCTTCCGCTACCGAACTCTGCTACCGTAAGAGCATGTCAACCGTACTCAACCCCGCCGAAATGACTGCTGCGGATACGCTCATCCGCCTGGCACTCGACGAAGACCTCGGCGCGATGGGTGACCGTACCAGTCTGGCGACCATTCCCGAGACGGCCCACGCCACCGCGGCCTTCGTGGCCCGCAGCGCCGGTGTGGTCGCCGGTCTGCCAATCGCCCAACGTGTTTGTACCGCGGTCTGCCGCGATTTGCAGTTCACCGCCCTGGTGTCGGATGGTACCGCGAGCTATCGCGGTTTGGTGCTGGCTCAGGTGTCGGGGCCACTGCGGGCGATTCTGGCCGCTGAACGCACCGCGCTGAACTTCCTCCAGCGCCTCAGCGGTATCGCCAGCCTGACGCGACAATTTGTCGACGCGGTGCAGGGTTACATGGTTCAGATTTTGGACACGCGAAAAACCACACCCGGTTGGCGCTTGTTGGAAAAGTACGCCGTTCGTGCCGGGGGGGGAACCAATCACCGGCTGGGTCTATTCGACGGGATTCTCATCAAAGACAACCACCTCGCCGGCTTGGGCGGTGACATTCGCCAGGCTATCACAGCGGCTCGCAACTACCCGGGCAATCGCCATCTGCCGGTGGAGATTGAGGTCGACAACCTCGAACAACTCGAAATCGCGCTTCTGGCCGCCGCGGACATTGTTCTGCTCGATAACATGTCGCTGGAACAACTGCGGCTCGCGGTGGCGCGACGCAATGCCATAGCCCCCAAGGTGTTACTCGAAGCCTCCGGGGGGGTGAATCTGCAGACAGTCCGCGCCATCGCGGCAACCGGGGTCGACCGTATCAGCGTTGGTGCTCTGACGCACTCCGCGCCGGCCTTGGATATCGGCTTGGATTACGTCCCATCGGTCAATGGCTGACCTGTGGCCCGGGTGTAGCAGCGCCCTTGCGGGCTGACTCCGAAGGGTTCATTCCTACCACACCGGTGACCCGCGGAGGGATTCATTCGACGGCGAGACGCACCACTTTTTTTTCGTGAAGTTGCATATCGCGGTCGCAGTGGCTGGCGCATGCCGAGGGGTTTCTCGAGGAGAGCGAGTCATGGCGTGGGCCTCCGCATCGTCTTCGCCCTCACTGACCCTTGTGGGTAGGATGGCTACGTGCGTGCCAGAGGGGCGATGAGTCCTTCGGTAGGGCTACTGGCATTGGCGTAAAGTCGTTTGGGAATGCGACCGGCAAGATAGGCAAGCCGTCCAGCCTCGGCGGCGTAGCGCATGGCCCAGGCCATGCGTAACGGATCGCGTGCGGCCGCAATGGCGGTATTGAGGAGTACCCCATCGCAGCCGAGTTCGAAGGCGGCGCTGACATCGCTGGCCGTGCCGACGCCGGCATCGACAATCACGGGGTAATCCGGATCATTTTCTTTGAGATACTCCAAGCAGATGCGAATGTTGTTGGGGTTGAGAATCCCCTGCCCGCTGCCGATGGGGCTGCCGGCAGGCATGACGCTGGTCGCCCCGGCTTCTTTGAGCCGTTTGGCCAACACCGGGTCATCACTTGTGTACACTAGTACCGTAAAGCCCTCTTTCACCAATTGCTCGGTCGCCTTGAGGGTGTCGATCGGGTCGGGTAAGAGGGTCCGTTTATCGGCCAAGCACTCGAGCTTGACCCAATCGGCTCCGGGGTTGCCGAGGTTGGAAAGCAGTTCCCGGGCCAGGCGGGCATGGCGAATCGCCTCTTCGGCGCTGAAGCAACCTGCGGTGTTGGGCAAAATCGTCAATCGCTTCAAGTCCAGGTAATCGAGAATGTTCTTGCCGTCGCGGTCGATGAGCCGATCACGACGAACGGCCACCGTGGTCACTTCGCAACCGCTGGCTTGCAAGCACTGCTGCATCAATTCGTAGCTGCTGTATTTGCCGGTTCCGGTGAAAAGACGGCTGCGGAAGGTGAATGGGCCTACCCGGAGGGGTTGATCCAAAGCCATTGAGGGCGGCTGCGAACCACCCCCGACCAAGGTGACGATCTCCACCGTGTCGCCGTCCTGAAGGGTATGGGTAGCATGGTGGGAACGGCTGATCAGTTCGCCATTGACTTCCACCGCTAATTTGTTCGCGTCTTTCCCGAATAGCTTTAAGAGAT
Organism: Gemmata sp.; assembly: GCA_025055115.1. Lineage (GTDB taxonomy): Bacteria > Planctomycetota > Planctomycetia > Gemmatales > Gemmataceae > Gemmata. The sequence continues at coordinate 9,641 of JANWYJ010000021.1, read as the reverse complement.
CGGCGACCGTCAGCGTTGTAGGAAACGTCTTCGACTGGCCATTGATCGTAATGGTTGGCATGATGCTCCTCCAATGTCGCTGAGGTCAGCATACCGGAAGAGGGTCGGAGAACGAAGAGCGTCGCGGTTACCGCCGGTTTGGTTCGGCGGTACAACTACTTGTGCCGCCACCCTGTGAGTTTCAACAGGTGTTTGATGAGTAGTGTGCCGGACCCAGCGTCGACGTTATTTCAGTATCTAAAAGCCAGCGCGTTGCTCAGCGACGAACAGTTGGCCGAACTGCAGTCGTGGATGGTGCAAACGAAGCCAGACTTGAAGACCCTGGCCCAAGAAGTGCATCGCCGCGGATGGCTGACACAATTTCAGATCAAGGAAATCGCCCGGGGGCGTGGCGCGTCGCTACGGCTGGCCAACCGCTATATCTTGCAGGATATTCTTGGCGAAGGCGGTATGGGGCGCGTCTACAAAGCCCGCGATCCACGCTTGGACCGCGACGTGGCCATCAAAGTGATCCGCCGCGAAAAGCTGACACACCCGGCCACGGCCAACCGCTTTGAGCTGGAAATTCAAGCCTTGTCCCGGATGACAAAGCATCCCAACGTAGTCGAAGTGTTCATCGCCGATCAAATTGGTGACGATCACTATTGTGTGATGGAACTGATTGATGGAACGGATTTAACCAAGATCGTGCGGGACCACGGCCCCTTGCCGATTCCAACGGCCTGCGACATCATCCGACAAGCGGCTTTGGGTTTACAACACGCCTTTGAAACAGGTCTGGTTCACCGGGACATCAAACCGTCCAACATCTTGGTGACACGTCAGAGCGGCACCGTGAAGCTGGTAGACCTCGGTTTGGCCCGCATTATCGATGCCCCCCCCGGCGGACCAGACGCCGGCCGTATCACCCAAGAAGGTTTCGTTATCGGCACCCCCGACTTCCTGGCCCCTGAACAAGCGCGCAACCCGATGACGGTTGATATTCGCGCTGATATCTACTCGTTGGGGGGCACACTCTACTATCTGCTCACCGGGCGAGTGCCTTACGAAGGCGCTACGCCCACCGAAAAGCTACTGAAACACTGCACTGATCCCCCCCCCAATCTGCTGCAATACCGACCCGAAGCCCCCCCCCAACTGCAGTCTTTGCTCGAATGGTGTATGGCCAAGAATCCTGACGAACGGCCCCAAACACCCTTGCAACTGGCGATCGCTCTCCAACCGTTCTGCCCCGCGCCGACCGCGGGCTACCCGCCCTCGGCCGGTTCGGCGCCCCATCCCGTCTTGCCTGTGTACCCTCCGGCCCCAGCCGCTCCGGCTCCGGTGGCCCCGCTGCCGGCTTATCCCCAACCGCTTTTGCACGCTCCCAGCGTGGCACCGGCCTTTCCTCAAGCTCCCCTGTATCCCCCCGCCGTCGCCGCTCCAACCTCCAATAGCCAAATCTTTCGGTTGCCACCCCAAACCAACAGCGACGACCCCATTCGCCGCCGCAGTACTAATCATTTCCCCACCAGTCTGATTCTCATCGGTCTAGGCACGGTGTTCGTTCTGTGTGTCTTGGCGGTCGCAACGACCATCATCTTCCTGAAGCAACCCTCCGCGATACCAGAACCCTTCACCAATTCGCTGGGAATGAAGATGGTCAAGCTCGAAGGTGGCCGGTTCACGATGGGTTCCCCCGAGGATGAACTGATGCGCCGCCCAGATGAAGGTCCGCTTCGGGAAGTGACGATCCGCGGCCCTTTTTTCATGTCGGCGATGGAGGTTACGAATGCCCAATATATTCAGTTGATGGGCGTCAACCCGGCCCGTGCTGCCAAGATCGCCGCCAGTCCTGACAACTTGCCCGTTGAATCGGTGTCGTGGTTCGATGCGACGGAATTCTGCCAGAAATTGACCACCGCGGAGAAGGGGCAACCGTGGATGCGGCCCGGCTGGGCATATCGCTTGCCGACCGAAGCCGAATGGGAATATGCCTGCCGCGCCGGCACCAATACGGCCACCGCGTTTGGCCAACATCTCGAATACGAAAAGCAGGCGTTGTTTCGTCCTACGGACGACGACCCTTACGAAATCGGTGGCGATGCCAGCAAACCGCCCCGCTTCGGCCAACCGGTCGGCCGGACGAAACCCAATAACTTTGGCCTCTACGACATGCACGGCAACGTCGCGGAGTGGTGTCAGGATTGGTACCGGGCCGACACCTACACCGACAGTGCTGCGGATAACCCGACCGGCCCGCTGGAGGGTGAACGGCGGGTTTATCGTGGCGGATCGTTCCGCGAGCCGGCTTCGGCGGCGCGGTCGGCGGCGCGCTTCGCCGCCCGCCCCCGCGAACAACTCGATCACGTCGGCTTCCGCGTTGTATATGCCCCCGTTTCTAAATAAATGTCGTTGAGGAATAATAACAATATTCAACGTCTCTAACGTAATCTTGAAGGCCGTTTAAGTTTAAAAGCCATTCCAAAACCGAAAATTACAGGACAACGAGAGACTTTCGGCTGCATCGTCGGTGTTTGGAAACAGTTTTACGCTCTCCTATTCAATCAGCGGTTCTCGAGTTTATCGAGCGCTTCACCGGCAGCCTTTCGAACCTCTTCATCACTTGAGAATTTAAATTTTTTGAGAATCGGTATAAAATCTTTTGCCAAATCTCCATAATCACCAATAATTCTAATACAAGGTATAACACATCTTCGATCATTCAGCGCCGACTTCAACAATGGCAGTAGCTGCTTCCGCCTAGATGTCTCTTCACCGGCCCATTCGACAAGAAATTCAATCGCTTCCAAACGAGGAGATTTTCCGTAGTACCCATCGCGGTAACTTGTAGAACTTGCAATAGTCTTGTACAACTTGATAGTTTCCTCACTATCAGGCTTAATCTGACGCAAGGCAGAAAAGTATGCCGATGCAAATTGTGAATAATCATCTTTTGCTAGTTCTGAGCGTAGACGAGCTAGCAAAAGATTGGTCACAGGTAAAGCTCGTTCACCGAGTAAACCCAATTCTCGTATTGCTTTAAGTCGTTTGCCATAATCTTGATCCAATACCAGCACCGAAACATGCGTATAAAGATCAGGGCGGACTTTTTCCAAAGTTTCTAAAGCTGCTTTGGCAACTTGGAGAGAGCGGTCGAGCATCGCATCGCAGATGGCTGTTGCGGCGTCGGCCGCGGTCTCGCCCTTCTCCCGGAGTAGCTTCAGGGCTCTGAGTTTCGAACTGACCTCAACACTCTTATCGCGGAGGGCTTTGATCAGTTTGTCGATCTCGGGGTCGATTTTCGGCTGATCCTGCGCCTGCACCGTTGAAAGGCAGCCCAGGAGCATAACGCCGAGCAAAAACATCAGTGGGCGAATCATGTTTCTACCTCCCATTTTGCCCTCGACTCATTGGGTCGATCTCTTTTCAGTCCACGATGTATAGCTTCATGGCAATTCAATCTAACATAAATTATTCTGTTATTAACGTAATTCCGCAAGAAGTCAAGCCCAGTAGCAAGACTATCCTTCGTCTGTTTCTTTGAACTTTCAAGTTACACTTGAATTCTCCAAGGACAATCCTGTCGCAACTTAGCACGTTGTAGACCTTTCCCGAAAATGAAATTCTGCGGCTGGCTTTTTCGGCATTACCACAACGCCCCCCTCACAACACACCTCCGATCGCCACAACGGACTTTAGGAAAGATTGGGACCGGACCGGTCAGAGTGTGTTCCTCACAACACACCTCCGATCGCCACAAGAGGCTTTGGGGTTGTATTCCTCGCCCGGTCAGTTCTTCCTCCCATTCCATCCAACCTTTTTCCCATTCCACCACGCATGTTCGACCAAAACCATGTCCGTAGTCGTGAAAAATGTTGAAACCGCGTCGAAGACGGACAAGGCCAGCGCGACCTTGCACTTGTCGACAACCTCGCAATTCAGGGCAATGACCTTGCTCGCGGATCGCGGTGGCCTGGCCCTCGCTACTGTGAATCCACTCCTAGTGGTCGGCCGAGTGAGAAACGGCGGACATACCGAGGTCGCTGGCGAGCTTTCCGACCGCGCCGTTCCATTTCTGCACGTCCCGTTCCAGGCCCCGACGCTCGGCTTCCCTGGCCGCAGCCTGAGCCGACCTCCAGGCTGCGGCTGGGGCGAGGGTCTCGTTGAGCAACGTTGGGTCGAGACAGTGCTCTTGGAGCAACGTTGAGTCGAGACAGTGCTCTTGATCGACTCGACGACGAACCGCTCGATCGCGCTAGCGGGGATCGTCTTGGACGGAGAGGTGTGCCAGCCCTTCTTCTGGGCACTCGAGCAGGCACAGTAGTGGTAGCGTTCTGTTCCATTTTCAGTATATCAAGCAATTATTATTTTTATATGTTCTAGTAATTATTATAACGCAACTACAGGGCACTGCGGGCGAAGAGTCGGAGCGGTCGGGCTGGCACGATCCAATCCAACCTTCGCTGGCTTGGCTCTTGACGAACGCCTCCCCGACTCGCGTTGGGCGTCCAGCGAGTTGAACGCCTGCACCAGGCCTTCCTCGGTACTCTTTCGCGTGTGGATCGCGCACCCAACCAGGGCGAGCGTCGCGGGCGCGTTGTTCTTGCCGTTGCGTTTCACACGTCACCTCCGTGGCCGCCGATGCGGGAGAAGTGGAAGCCGTTGCAGTGCTGGCCGGTGAGCGCCTTGGCCACGACGCTGAACGAGCCGTAGACCTTCTCCTCGTACTCGAACCCGTCCGACCGCACCCAGACCTGCAGCACCTCGCCCTTGTAGCGGCGCGTGATGACCGTGCCGGGCGGCGGCAGGCAATCGTCGGCCTGGAACTCCAGCACCCGCAGCGGCGGGGCTTCCCCGCCGACCGATGGAGCCGCCTCCATCCGTGGCGGGTTCATGCAGAGGTCGACATTGTTGGCCAGTTCGCTCGTCCGCTGCCGGGCGCAGTCGTTCAGGCCGCCCTCGACCCGTGCCCGCCGTCATTGCAGTCTCGTTGTTGGGCTGCATCCCATCCACCCGACCGCGGCTTGTCTCTTGGTGTCACCCTATGTGGTGGAGGCTATCGACCTGGTCATCCGCTTGACACGCGAGAACTATTGCGGCACGACCCATATCCTTGACGAACTGAAGAAACTTGGCATCCGGGGACCTGCCCACTCGATGGTGGCCACGATCCTAGGCGATCACAGCCGGAGCCGGGACCGGAGCCTGGCCCAGGTTCCTGGCACGACTTCTTCATATGCCATGCCGCCACCCTGTGGTACAGGGATTTCCTCAGCGTCAAGACGGTGTCACTTGACGGCGTAGTCGCCAGATACCTGTTGCTCTTCCTGCACCCCAGCGCGTGTCGGGTCGACCAGCCGGCATCAACACGCCGTCGAACCGCCAATGCGTTGATGCAGCAGGTACGCAACTTCACGACGTGACTGGATACAGAGGCTTGGAATCACCTAGGTGATCAGCAACCACGACACCCAATATACTCCCGGTTTCGACACCATCCTCGTGGCAAAGGGGAGCCAAGGTGAAGCGAATCGTCCCCTGTTTTCCGCACCTGAATACCCAAGCAGAGTGATTTTTCCAGGTCCACTGCCAGGAGTGGCTGGACCATTTCATCTTCTTTCGGAGCAGATCACTTGCGACACGTCATCTCTCATTACCTCGCGATGACCTCCTGCACACTGGTCCCAATACGCACGTCTATCGTTATTCGCACCCGGACCTGGGTTGTGCCACGGCAATCAAGGTGACAGGTCATGGTCGGGCAGCCAAGCAACTTAATGAAACTGCCACGCTGGCTCGCGTGACTCACCCGAATGTCCTGCGCATTTGGGACGCTGGGCGGGACGGATCGACCTCCTACCTCATCAGTGGATTCCATCCGGCCGGCAGTCTGCGGGAAGTGCAGCAGCGACAACGCTTGCTCGAAGTACTCCACCATTGGCGGCAGCACGGCGACAAGTCGCGATGCCCTTCTGGCCGATCAACCGCAGGCTGCTGTGGTCGAACCGCGAGCACGAGGAGATCCGCGACACGCTCCGGAACAGCGGCTCATTGAGTCGCAGGTGCGGACCACCGGGCGACGCGGCTGGGCACGGTCTACCGCCTGCCGCCCAACGATGAACAGCACTGTCTTGGGGTCTTAACTGCATGGCTCGGCAAATTGCGTGTCAAGTAACCGGTCCTATATAATTGATTTCTTCGGCAGACCCATCAAAAGGTGCTCACCGCTCTTCTTTGAGAAAGGAAAGTCGTTTATGGCTAGTAACCCGACTCAGCGAAAGTCAGCGGCGAACCCGACGTCGTCTCGCTCCCATCTCCTGCTGCTGGTTGGACTCTTCGTCGTGCTCGTGTTCAGCGTGGGCATGGGAGTATGGGTTTTGCAATCGAAGAGTTTTCATACCTCGGTCGGGCAGGACACCAACAACACGCCGAAGTCCCCCTCTTCATCGTCCACTCCGAAGAAGGATTCGCCCGCGCCGCCGCCACGGCCTCAGCGGGAACCACAGCCGCCGCAGCCTCCGGGGCCGGCCGCCCTTCTGCCCGATAATCAGAAACTCGGAATCTGGAGAGGCCACGATTTCGCCTGGGTTGATCCGCCCAAGGACCAGCAACGCCGTATCACGTTCCGGCTCGAAGTACCGGCTGGGCATCGGTTCGTTACCGTTGTGGTTGATACGCTGGATGGCATTCGTGTCCGCAATTTGCTCGATCACGTCGCGGTGGAACGGCTCGGCGGTGATCCCAAGAGTGGCCAACCGCAATCTCTGGTCGTCGAATGGAACGGCCTGGACGATTGGGGGCAACCGGTGCCGGACGGCAACTACCGGGTTCACGGCTGCTCGCTGCCAGGTCTGAAAGTCACCTACGACTACAGCTTCTACAATCCGGGCACACCGCCTTGGGAGCATTACCCGATGAGTGCTTGGGGTGGACCCCACGCTTTCCCCAACGCGGTGGCCTGTATCCGGGGTCATGGCAACAAACCCGAAGCCAAGTGGCGCGTGGCCATTGGCGGGGAGATCGCCGAAGGGGGAGATGCGGGTTTCGTACTGAACGCCGAGCATCGGAAAGTCTTCACCTTTGGCCGACTCGGGGCCGGACCGCGGGCCTTGGCTGTCGCGAATGGCTATCTTTGGATCAGCGTCGGGATGAACAACAAAGCCCTGCACCGCGTCCAATTGCATACCGGCACCCCGGTCCCCTTCGAGACACCCACCGGTAAGGTCAACGACCTGCTTTTCGCAGCCGACATCGCGGCCATTACCATCCATGGCAAACGCGGCGCGGTGCTTCTGAATCACCGTGACAATCCCCAGATTCCAGATCGGCTCGTGGTATTCGACTGTGATAGTGGCGAAAATCGCGTCATTTTGGATCTGCCGAAGCCCACCCGCAGCAATGGCTTGGCCTTCTCCAAGGACGGATCCACTCTGTATCTGTCGGCCGTCGATGGCTTATACCGGGTTGACGCGGCGGCCAATCCGTTGACCCTGACTCGTCTATCGTGGGTGGACAAACCTAGTGCCCTGGCTCTCGACCCGGACGGCAATCTCGGCGTCATGGATGCCGGAGCCGATTATCGCGTCAAAGTGTTCAGCCCCGAAGGCAAACTCCTGCGGGAAATCGGCACCAAGGGGGGCCAAGGCCGACGCATCGAGTACGACCCTGCCGCCTTGCACGGCGTCGAGGCCATCTCATTCGACGACGACGGCCAATTGTGGGCGGCCGAAAGCGGTGCCACCGACAATACCGGCGCTGGTTTCGTTCGCCGGATCGCCGTCTGGAACGCCAAGGGGGAGTTCGTCCGCGATTTCATTGGCACGACCTGGTATGGCTCGTCCTGCACCGCCCTGCACGATCAGGACCCGACGCTGGCCTACGCCCACGGCGTGCTTTATCGGGTCGACCCCAGCAAACTCGGTGCCTGGCGGCCGTGGCGCTACGTCTTTGAACCCTACTCTCGCGACGCTTTCGGTATGTACAGTAACGCTCCCGACATCGGCTTCTACGCCCAACGCCTGTTCCGCTCCAAGGTCAGCGGCCAGGAACGCGAATACATCCTGCTGGGAAGCGGCTATCCCGTGCTGTTTCAGGCCGACACAAGCGGCTACTACCGCCCGATCATGGCAATCGGCAATCCGTCCAAGAACAAAATCTTTCCCGAAGTGCCGGGCGTCACCAATGCCACGCATCTGTGGTCCGACCTGAACGGCGACGGCAAATGTCAGCCGGAGGAATTTCAACTGATTCCCGGGGAGAACATTAGGCTTCACCATTGGAACGGATGGAACTACCCCGCGCCGCACGATCTCGTCTGGTGCGTGGGCGGTCTCGAGTTGGTACCACAGAAGTTCACGGATCGGGGCGTGCCCGTGTACGATGTGACCAAAGCCAAAAAACTTCAAGCTGGGAACAACAATTACCTTCGCGTCGGCAACCATTTGGTCTCGTACCAGCATGGCCCATGGGAATCAGCCGAGGCGGGATATTATTTTGCGGGTCGCTACCAGTTCTCGGACCTCAGCGGCAAGGTGCTAGCTCGCTACCGCTGTAACTGGCCGGGCGTGCAAGGCTCGCATCGCTCCACCTTGTACACACCGGGTCAGACTGGCCGGACCATCGGTGAGCTACTCTGGGCCGGCATCGCCGACAGCGGGGGCGAGATCGGCCACGTCATCGCTGTGCAAGGCAACAAAGGACAGGCATTTATTTTCAGCGAGGATGGCCTGTTCGTCAGCACCCTCTTCCGGGATGTTCGCGAAGAACCACAAGGCCGCGGTGATCGCGAAATCAAAGGGGCCGACTGGACCAACATCACCCTTCATGAGGAACCGTTCAACGGGTGGTTCGGTCGACAATCGGACGGCGTTCACCGGTATCTCTTCGGCAATACGGCGGCTCTCGTCACCCGCATTGAGGGGCTGGACAAGGTCACTCGCATCAAGCCGATCACGGTTCGCATGAGCGGCCCACAAGGCGGAGCCACGAACGCCAAGGTCACTCCGATCACTCTGGAACGCAGCCTCAACGTGCCGTTCATCGGCAATCGGGAGCCGGCGTTTCGCTGCAACGGTGATCCGGCCGAGTGGGCTGACATCCCCCGTCAGGCCATCAAGCAGGACGACAAGGTTCTGGCCCAAGTCGCCTTAGCCTATGATGCCGACTATCTCTGGATTCTGGCCGAAGTGACCGATTCCTCGCCGCTGCGGAACCAACTCGACGACATTAGCAACGCTTTCAAGACTGGCGATGCGATTGATCTGTGCATCGGACCGCGCACTCCTGATCGCTCCATGCCGATCACCGGAGATCTCCGCGTTCTCCTAGTTCCCAGCCCGACCAAACCCAAAGTCATCGCCTACCGGCAGGTCCAAACCGGCAGGACACGAGGCAGCAAGCAGCTCTATCAATCGCCGGTTCGCAAAGTTGCTTTCGACGACGTTTATGAAATGCCCGAGGCCAAGGTCGTGTTCAAACCGACGGACAACGGCTACCTGTGCGAAGCCATCATACCGCTAGCCCAGTTGGATCTCGCCAAAGCCACGACCGGTCTGCGGGTTCGTGGCGATCTCGGGGTACTGTGGGGCAACGACGCCGGCCGAATCACGGAACGGCGGCTTTATCTCTTCAATCGCAGCCCGGATTCGACCATCACCGCC
>JANWYJ010000004.1 GCA_025055115.1 Gemmata sp. | reverse complement strand
CAACAGCGTTGTGGGCGTGGCCACACACAACCGGTAGTCACACGCCAACGCCAACTCCAAGCCGGCCCCCCAACAGGCCCCGTCGATGAACGCCACCGTGACCACCGGCAAGGCCGCCAGCCGTGCCAGAACCCGCTGCCCCAACGTGGCGAAGGCTAGCCGGTCTGTGACTTCCGCCACGTTCGGGTGCAGCCCCGCACAGAAGCCTGCCGGTTTCGCCGAACGCACAACCAGCGTCTGGAGAAACGGATGATCTTCGATGGCGGCGAACGCCGCTTCCAAGGCCTTCAGCCGCGTGGCATTCAGAGCGTTCACCGGCGCACCGGGAAACGCCAGCCACAGCGTCCCAACTCCGTATTGCGCACTGATGCGCAGATCCGCCGATTCCCACAACATAGACGCCATGTTCGCTCAGCAGCGACCGGAAATCAAGGCGAGGTTTCTTCCTGGAGGCCACCGGGGCCAAGTCCGCCACAACGGGTCGGCTCTGTGACTTGCGGCGGCGGCAAGGGGGGACTCTCCCGTTTGTGTCATCCTGTGTCATCGGTGGAAAGTTCGTCGTGCAGCAGCCGGGGCCAGCTGTTGATACGACGGCGGCAAGGGTTTTTCTTCCGTCTGGACCCACCGGGTTGGCGGAGCCTCATTTGAAGGCTTCCCACTCTTTACCCAGCACCGACGAGGCGATCTTGAGCTTCAAAATTTCGTCCGTGCCTTCGTAAATCCGGCAAACGCGGACATCCATGAGGTGCCGGGCTGGGCGGTACAATGTGCTCCAACCTTTGCCCCCAAAGATTTGGACTGCGCGATCGGCCGCATCCCAGGCGGCATTGGTGGCGAAGAATTTGGCCTGCGCTGCGAGAATGTCGGCTTGGCGGGCCAGTTCCGGATCGCCGCGTTTGGCTTCGGCGCGGTCCTTCATCTCCGCGGCGCGGACGACGAGCGCTTCGCTGGCGACACGGTCCATTTCGATCATGGCAATGTGCTCTTGGACCAGCTGATGCCGGGCGATTTCTTTGCCGTGCTGCCGGCGCAGTTTGGCGTAGGCGATGGCTTCGGCCAGGCAATCTTCGATCACACCCAGGCACCCCGCGGCAACACTGAGTCGGCCGCTGACCAGCGTGCCCATAGCCACACGAAAACCCTCGCCCTCAGTCGCCAGCAGGTTTTCTTCTGGCACTTCGCAATCGTGCATCTCGAACATCGCGGTGTTGGAGGTCGGCATGCCCATTTTCGCTTCGGGGGCAAAAGACTCTTTCTCGAACCCTTTCTGATGGGTATCGAGAATGAATGCCGACATGCGCTTGTTCGGATCGTGGAGGCGCTCGGCCGGGTAGCCGAAGACGATGACCGCATCGGCAATGCCGCCATTGGAAATCAGATATTTGACGCCATTGAGGATGTAACGGTCGCCTTTCTTGGTGTAAGTGGTGGTCATTTCGCGGGGATTGCTGCCTGCGTCCGGCTCGGTGAGGCCAAACGCAAGAATTTTTTCGCCCTGCGCGGCCGCAGGCAGATACTTCTTTTTGGCTGCTTCGCTACCCCAGGTTTGAATCGGATACGCGCCAATGCTCAGATGGCCCGAAAAGAAGGTTCGCACCGCCGTACCTTCGCGACCAATGCGGGCTAAAGCCCGAAAATAGCTCACGTTGTCGGCCCCACGGCCGCCATAATCCGGATGGATGTTCATGCCCAACAGATTGTGCTTCTTCGCCAGCGGCACCACATGTGGGTTGGGCCGCCGTTCGGCATAGCACACTTCTTCTTCCGGACGAATCTCTTGGCAGAAGGCTTCCGTGTCCTGGGCCAGTTGGGCAGCATCAAACGGCATCGCATCGGCTCCTGTACGCGGGAGTGGGCCTACCAGGCCCGAAACTATTGCCCCAATTATGCACGACGATCCCGACGGTCCCTCTCACAATATTACCGGGCAAGAAGATAACTTCATAACGTAAGGGAAAGGACGCTCCTGGCAGCGCAACAAGGATCACGACTATGAAGATCGGGTTGGTGGGATACGCAGGAACCGGCAAAAGCACAGTGTTCGAATGGCTGACCGGCGAAAAGCCGGACCCGGCCAAAGTCCAGCAAGGGCAAACCGCCATGGCCGACGTGCCCGACCAACGGCTGGCCCGCATCGCTGCCGTCCTCCAACCCAAGAAAACGACCTACACCAAAGTCGCCATCCTCGATACCCCAGGGCTGATGCTCGACGAACGCAAAGATAACGCCCGCCGCTTGGGCATTATCCGCGAAGCCAACGGGATCGTCGTCATCCTCGACGGCTTCAGCCGCACGGATTGGGCCGAACAACTCCGGAAATTTCGCGAAGAACTCCTCTTTGCTGATTTGGAAGTCGTCGCCAATCGGCTACCCAAAGTGGAAGCGGCCCTCAAAAAAGCCAAACCACCCAAAGAACGGGAAGCCGACGAAGCCGAGTTCGCTCTCTTGCAACGGCTCATCGCCGCGTTGGAAGCCGGTCGACCCGCATCGGCTCTGGGACTGACACCGGACGAAGAAAAGGCCATTCGCAGCTTCCAACTGCTGACCCTCAAACCAGAAATCGTCTTTGTGAACCGCGGCGATAGTGGCTTCAACGATCCGCTTCCTGCCGACCTGCTCGCCCTGGCCCCCACCGCGCAGCAAGCCCCCGTGAAACTCGAAATGGAACTGCTCGCCCTCAGCGAAGACGATCGGTCCACCTTCATGGCCGACTTGGGCGTCACCGGCTTCCGACGCGATGCGACCATCCGAGCGATGTTCTACGGGGTTGGTCGCGAGGTGTTCTTCACCGTGGGGGAGGATGAATGCCGAAGCTGGTCCATTCCCCAAGGTTGTACCGCGGTCGAAGCCGCCGCTTGTATTCACAAAGACCTCAGCGAAAAGTTCGTCCGCGCCAACGTCATCAGCTACGACGATTTCGTCGCCTGTGGCTATTCCGAAAAAGAAGCCAAAGCCCGGGGCTTGTGCCGCACCGAAGGCAAAACCTACGTCGTTCACGATGCCGACATTGTGCACATCCTCGCAAGCAGCTGAAGGCTCATCGCCCGGAGGTATGAACCGTGGTTCGCGAACCGCCGCACCGTCACGATAATGGCGGGTTGCGGGAATGGGCTTCGACTTTCTGGCCGTTACGACGTGTGAGGGCCACGACAGCCGTTGCGACGTGTGAGGACCACGACAGCCGTTGCGACGTGTGAGGGCCACGACGGCCGTTACGACATGTGAGGGCCACGACGGACGGCCGCTGCCGCGATGGCGTCGCCGCTACGGTGGCCATGCTTCCACCCGAGCCTGCCGTTCACCCAGAAGCCGCAGTTCACCGCGGCATTTGGCGCCCGCGCGGCTGCGGCCGGTACGGTCGCCACCTGCGGACCTGCCTTGTGCGGGGTCGTCCGGCGATTCTGGGGATGGCGATTGTTGTTGAAATGTTCCCCGTGGAATGTGGGCGATTGTGAAAATGTTGCGCCGAAGTGCCGGCATGTATTGAATATGTGAATACTCATGGTTTTTTCACAATCTTCTTGCCGAATTGGCACGCGACATCGGGCCGACCACAGTCCACATCGCGTTCACCCCCGCCGCCGCCCCGCCTCCTGCGCCCCGGGGGTTCTTGGCGGCTACTGATGGCCTGATCGTTATTGGTCGGTATTGAATTATCTGTCGGTATTGAATGGAGTGACATTGAACGGTATTGAATGGAGTGACATTGAATGCAGTGACGCGCCTGCCGTCCCGCGGGTGGTCGCCTGCCGTCCCGCGGGTGGTCCTTGGCAGCTTCCGATGGATCGGCACCAAGCGAGGGGGGCCTCGGCCCGCGGCTGGCTCGACAGCGTATTGTGCCATCGGCCCTGGACGGCCTTCCGGAGGTTCGCCTGACAGTTTCTTTCTGGTCAGGTTTCTTTCTGGTCAGGCGCGGTTGTAGTGGGACGGGGAGTCCCTGTTCGCGTCGCTAGTGGCCTGGTTCCGTTGTGGGTGGGGGTGTGATGAGTCGGTTGGCCAGCGCTTTGGGTGTGGGTTCGCGAATGTCCCACACCAAGCCGATGCGGCCCAACAGGCGAAGAATGTAGTAGCTTAGGTCGATTTCCCACCACTTGAACCCTTGCCGAGCGCAGCTCTGATAGTGGTGATGGTTGTTGTGCCAGCCTTCGCCCATCGTTAGCAGAGCGGCCCACCAGCAATTCCGGCTCTGGTCGTTGGTGTGGTATCGACGTGTGCCGAACAAATGGCAGGCCGAGTTCACCAGAAAGGTGCCGTGATACAGCAACACGGTACTGACTAGAAAACCCCATACCACGCCGCTCCAACCGGCCAGCAGGTAACACAACCCCGCCAACATCACCCCCGGCAACCAGGTGAAATAACGGTCGAGCCAGCGCAATTCGGGGTAGTGGGCAAAATCCTTCATGATGGGGGCTGTCGTGTAGCGTCCCGACAACACCCAGCCGACATGCGCCCACCACACGGTGCGAACAATCGGTGAATGGGGGTCGTCGGCTTGATCGGAATGTTTATGGTGTTCGCGGTGATGGGCCGCCCACCACAAGGGGCCTTTCTGCATGGCCGAACAGCCAATCCAGGCCAGCACGAACTGGAACCACCGGCTGGTTTTGTACGTGCGGTGAGCAAAATAACGGTGATAGGCCGCGGTCACACCAAACATGCGGACAAAATAGAACAATACACACAGCCCCACCGCTTCTCCGGTGATGGGCACACAAAACGGGGCCACCAGCGCGGCCCCATGCAGCAGAATGAACAGGCTCGCCCGCAACCGCGCATACCAACGGATCGTCGGTCGCGGAAAACTCATCGCCGGTAGCGCGGGCAGCGAAGACAATGAGGGAAAAACACCGGACGCGGAAGCTGAGGATGCCGTTGAAATGGGTACACTCCGTTGGATGAACGCTCGCAATACAGGCCAGGGTGCTGCACGAATCAATTCGGACACCCTGGCTGTCAAACATCGCACGCCAGTGGTCGGCGTGCAACGGGGATATAATGGGAAAATCCGATTTCGCGTCAACTTCGCGAGTTCCTCATGATTCACTTTGAAGGCGTTCAGACGTTCCCGCGACCGGTGGCCGAAGTGGCGGCCAAACTCTCCGATGCCGGCTTCCTCGCCCACTGCGTCCCCGATGCTCAGGTCAGCGAAGCGACGCCCGATCGGGCCGTTGGGAAACTCAAACCGAAACTCTCCTTCCTCACCGGTCTGCTGACGATCGAAGCGGAAACCATTGCTCGTGAACCCGGCCAAGCGGTGGCGTATCAGATTGTCTCCAAGGTCATTGGGGCCAGCAGCACCGTAACAACCCGGCTGGAATTTCGCGCAGCCGATGGCGGTGGAACGGCCGTTCACTGGACAGGCGATCTGGTCGCGGTCACCGGTTTACTGAAAATGGTGCCCAAAGGCCTGCTGGAGGGTGCCGCGAAGAAGATCATCGACGAAGTGTGGAGTTCCGTGGCGGCCAAACTCCCAGCGGAATGAGATACATAGCTAGGTCCTCGCGGGTTAAGTCCGGATAATAAATGGGTTAAGTCCTGATAATAAAAGAACTTCCGTGCTGTGTTGCCGCAAGTGCGGCGGCGGAGAAGCCGTGCGGATGCGGACAAGCGATGGAACCGGCGCGCGATGGAACGGGCACGGTTCGCGGGTCGTCCATGTCTGGGGTGGGGGCGTTGGTTAGGAATTTTGTGGTTTGCGAGTCGTCTATGTCTGGGGATGCGGGTGAGAATTTTTGTCGCAAGTCATTCTTTCACAATCATTTAAGGTGAAAATGGTCTTTCGCTACCCGTGATGGCCGTTCGCCACCTGGGCAAGAGAAGATGCCCAAGAGAAGGTGCAAGAGTGTAAAGTGGGTAAGAGTGTAAAGTGGGTGGAGGGTGCGGGGCTGTGAAGGCCGCGCAGCGACGGACCAGGGCGTGGGGGAATAGCTTGCCAGTTGCGGCCTCTCGCATCGGACTTCTAGGCAGGCTATGATGGGTTAGCGCTCTGTTGTCGCCATCCGGGGACTTGTTCGCACCGGCCCCGAACAGTAAAGCACCATTCAAAAGAACGCGATTACGCATGCGGCTTGCGCCAACATTTCGCCTGCGATAGCGTTGAGTTCGTTGACAGCCCTCATGCGGCAATGGTAGCGTAAAGAGCGGCGAATACGCGCGCCAAGATGAACGGGATGAACCCACAAGCCACCGGCCTGCTGTCCCCCACCCGGCGTCAGGCCCCTGGAGCATGTCCAACCTCCCCCGCGGATGACACCATCCGCCACGAATCCTTCGAGTGGAGCGATTATGACCGTCAATAAAGGTGTTTGGGGTATCGACATCGGTCAGTGCGCCCTGAAAGCCCTGCGTTTGGAACTGGTCGACGGCAAGCCCACAGCGACCGCCTTTGATTACATCGAGCACACCAAAATCCTCTCGCAGCCGGATGCCGACCCCGACGCGTTGATCCGCGAAGCCCTCGACAAGTTCCTGGCCCGCAACGACGTCAAAAATGACGAAGTGGCTGTCGGGATCGCCGGTTCCTCAGGTTTGGCCCGCTTTGTGAAATTGCCCCCGGTCGAGGAGAAGAAAATCGCGGAAATCGTCAAATTCGAAGCCAAACAGCAAATTCCCTTCCCCCTCGATGAGGTCATCTGGGATTACCAAAAGATCGCTGGCGGCGGCGCGGTCGATGGTTTCGCTCTGGAAACCGAAATCGGTCTGTTCGCCATGAAGCGGGACATCATCGCCCGCTACTTGGGCTACTTCAACAGCACCAAAACCGACATTCACCTCATTCAGATGTCGCCTTTGGCCCTGGTGAACTTCGCCACCTACGAGTTGATCAACCCACCAGCGGCCGGCGGCGATGGGGCCACCACCAACCCCGAGGAAGAAGAGAACCCCACCCCACGCGGCAAAAAACGCTGCACGGTGGTGATGGATGTCGGCACCGATGCATCGAACCTCATCATTACCGACGGGGGCAAGATCATCTGGCAGCGCCCCCTGCCTTTGGGCGGCAACAACTTCACCCGGGCCTTAACCAAAGAACTGAAACTGACCTTCGCCAAAGCCGAACACCTTAAGCGCAATGCCGCCAAAAGCCCCGATATGGCCAGCATTTTGAAGGCCATCAAACCCGTGCTGACCGACTTTGTCGGCGAAGTCCAACGCTCACTCGGCTACTTCACCAACACCCACCGCGATGCCCACGTGGCCTACATGGTGGGCATGGGTAGCGCCTTCAAACTGCCTGGGTTGCAGAAGTACCTGGCGGATAAACTGGCCTTGGAGGTGAAAAAACCGACCAAGTTCGAGAAACTCGCTGGCGACGCCGTTCTGACCGATCCACTTTTCCAAGAAAACATCCTGACCTTCCCCATCGCCTATGGCCTGGCCTTGCAAGGGTTGGGTTTAGCTCGGCTGACTACGAATCTGCTGCCGCGGGAAATCATTCAAGACCGGCTCATCCGTGCCAAGAAACCCTATGCGGCGGCGGCCGCCGCGGCCCTGCTGTTGGGCTTGGGCGGCCTGGCGATGGGGTTTTCGGGTCCGTATGCCGCTTTCCAAGACCCGGCCATCAAAAAGAGCATCGACCAATCGAAAAACGCGGTCAGCGCCGCGGATAAGCAAAAATCGGAACTCGATAGCGTCTTCCAAACCAAGGAAGCCAAACTGACCGCGGCCGACAACCTCCGGGCTGGTCAGAAATTCCGCTACAACTGGCCGCGCTTCCTGGAAGTGATGGCTGCGGCGCTGCCCCGCCCGGGTGCCGACGGCAACCTCAACCTCGAAGGAGAAGCCTCCAAACCCAATAAAGACATCGAACCCTTCAGCCAAGTCAAACTCTGGCAGGGTGAACTCGATGCGGGCAAAAAAGCCATCGAATGGTTCAAACGCCGCATGCGCCGCGGCGTGCCCTTGGAAGAATCCCTCCAAGATGCCACCTCGGTTCACCCCAAAGCCTTGGCGATGGTCAACGTCGAAGCCGTTCGAACCCGCTATGTCACCGATATCAACGCCTTCTTGCAAGCGGCCGATAGCGCCGTGCAGCAGCATTACCGCTTCTCGATCGCCGAATGGATGAAAGACGACGAACGCGAACCAGACTCGGCCAAAGAAGGACGCTACAAACCCAAAGGGCCGGCCTCCCCCGGCTGGATTGTGGAAATCCGCGGCTACACCGATTACGACACCCCCTCCGTTCCCGGAGCAATCTTCGTTCGCCGGGCACTGGTACGCAACCTGCAACGGATGGACGAATTCGCCGAACTGACCGATCCGGACGCCAAAACCGGCGGCAAGATCAACCGCTACATTCCGGGGATGGTGGACCCAGTCAAAGGACGCGTCAGCCATGCCTTCGTCTTTGCGGTTTTCGCTCCCATCCACGACCCGCAACCCAACGAGTTCTACAACATCAACCGCGGCTCCTTCCTCGATGCTCTGGTAGGCGGCAACACCCCTTCGGCCAATTTCCCCGGCGGCTACCCCCCCGGGGGGGGCTTCGATGAATACGACGACGGCGACCGCGGCGGCGGCGTCGGCTCTCCCAGTGTGGGAACCCCCGGGGGCACCCCCCCCACCGGCGGCATCCCCCCCACGGGTGGCTCCCCCAGTGGCGGCACCCCCGGGGGAACTATCCCCGGCTTCGGCACTGGTACCGGCACCGGTACCGGCACTGGTACCAGCGCAGCACTCGGACCCGCTTGGCAAGACCTCAGTAGCCTTCTGCGCAAACGCGGCAGCGGACCGGTGCAAAGTCTGGCTGGTGTCATTCCTCCCAAAAAAGAAGAATTCATCACCAGCAACCGCCGACGCTATGAATTCGTCGTCATGCTGGTCTGGCAAGAACCGACCGAAGGCACCGCGCTGCCCGCTTCCGCCGAGGGGGCGACAGGCAGTTCGCCGTCGACGGCTGCCAACACGAATCCCTGAATGGCCACGACCCGTTGAATGGCCACGACCCGTAGGGAGTGAATCGTCTCCGAACATCACCGCCGCGGCCCAACCTCGACTGCCGCGGTTTCACCCGGAACCACTGAACGATCGCGGATCACCGCCATGAAAAAAGAGAATCCCCTGAAAAAACACCACTTCTGGCTGCTATTGGGTTTTGCTCCCCTGCTGACCCTCCTAGGCGCTATGATGATCAGCTCAGGCGTCGGCGGGGCCATCGAAGCTCAACAAAGCGAGCTGAAAAAAGCGAACGATGCTCTCAGCAGCAAACTCAACCCCAAGTCGAAGGAAACGATCCGCAAGGCCAGCCAGGCCGTCGCGGTCATTGATGTCAAGGCCAGCGATCTGCACAAAGCCAACTGGGACATCCAGAAGCATCTGTTCACCTGGCCGCGCAATTCCGAAGACCTCAAAGCCATCGAGCGGCTCAATCTCAAGTTCGGCGACCCTATTCCCAATAGCAGTGTGGCGTTCGCCCAACTCCGCGACCAATACAGCGAAGTGTATCTCCCGGAATACTCCACCCTCAAGAAAGGCGCTGTCGGACCCGGCCAGGGCATGGCTGACAAGGTCGCCCCCACGCAATTCCGCGGCGGCTGGCAGAGCATTTTGCGCCACGTCAACGAGTTCGGTCAAAATGCCCTCACCAAAGACCAAGTCTGGCTGCTGATGGAAGATATTTGGGTGCAACGGTCGCTGTTATCGGCGATCAGTTCGGTCAACAGCGAAATGGCCACCTTCCGTCGCGCCAAACGCAATGCCCAAGGCGAGATCGTTTACGACCCCAGCTACGACGCTCAGGGCAACAAGATCGAATTGGATAACAACGGCCAACCGCGGCGCGACCGGCGCGGCAACTCCATCGTCATTCCCACCCCCGAGGAGGAGAAGGGGGCGGATAAAGGGCCGGCTTTATTCCGTAACCGCATCTGGGCCATTGAGTTACGCATTGAACGGGAAGGCAATGCCCAGAAATTGAGCGGCAAGCTCATCAACTTGACCGACCGGCTGCAGTTGATGGGTGTCAACAGCATCATGAAGCTGAATGTCTATTTCACCCGTGATCCGGCCGAGCAGCCGATGGTTTTCAAAATCGGCGGGGAATCGTTGCCCGGGGTGGGGGAGAAGAAATTGGTGCGTCTGGATGGCAAGAAGGAACAAGAAGTGCCGGCGAATGAGTTGCCGATCGTCTTTACGCCGGAACACATTATCCCGGCGACCTTGACGGCGCGGGAGATTGTCCGCGTCGAGCAGGTGTTCGACACGCGCACCGTACCGGTCAAGCGCATCGACGCCCTGATTGTGGGGCACAAATACGCCCTCGATTCCAGCCGCGCCGATAAGGAACTGGTTCCCGCCCCGGCGTTCGAGAAAGACCCCGAGCCGGGCAGTGGCACCACCGGGGCCGAGGGATCGGGCGATAACCCTGCGCCCAAAGGCCCCAGTGGTGCCGTCGGCCCCATCGGCCCTGTTGGCCCCATCGGAACGGGCGGGCCAGGAGGCTATGGCAGCGTTCCTGGCCCCGGCATGCAACAGCCGCGTATCGGTTTACCGATGGGTGGCGGACCGATCGCCCAGGTCATCGATGCCAACAAGAAACGCTATCTGACGGCTAACAATGAAGTCCGCCGGCTGCCGGTCGCCATCATGTTGATCGTGGACCAAGAGTATATCCCCGACATCATCATGGCCTTTGCCAACTCACCGCTGCAGTTCCAGATGACGCAAGTGTTGTGGAATCGCTTCCGCGACAAACTCGAAGGTATTGGCCCGACGGCCTCTTCGGGGAGTTTGGGCGGCGGGGTCGTGTATGCTCCGGGAACCAGTACATTGGGCACCCTGGGGTATGAAGGCGACTTCGACAAAGGACCGCGCGCACTGCCCACCAGCCCCCAACCGATCAATCCCATCGGTATTGGCCCGGTCAGTCCGATTGCGATTCCTCCGGGCGGCCCGGGCATTGGTCCTGGTAGCGGCCCGGGCCGCGATCCGTATGGTGGTAGCTTCACCGACCCCAACGCCCCGTATGGCTCCACCAGCGGCCTGCCCACCGTCACCGATTCGCAAATCACCGCCGGATTGGTGGAACTGACGATCTACGGCATCGTCTCACTGTATGAGAAGTATCCCGAACCGAAGGTGGAACCGAAAGAGGACCAGCCCAACACCGAACAACCGCAGAAAAAAACCACGCCGCCGCCGGTCCCTGACGCGACGGTGCCCGAAGAGAAAAACGACTAGCCGAACAGGCCGCGCCGCGTCGGGCGCAGGTACAGCCGCCGTGATGGTCGCGGTTTCTGGCCCTAGCCACGCTCGCCAGAACATTCGACCCAGCCCCCGACGCGCCCCACACGCCTCAAACACCCAGAGGAACCCAGTCATGGCCAAAGCGAAATTCAATCTCAAAGAGTTCCTGCTGCAGCGGGGTGAAGTGGTCATCATGGGGATTTCCGGCTTCATCCTTTTGCTGTTGCTCATTTGGGGGGCATCGGCTTGGGGCAATGCCGTCGATCCCGCCGCCGAGGTCAAAAAACTGACCTCCAACTCGCAATCCATCCTGCAACGGATTGAATCCAATGAAGTCGATGCCAGTGAGTTGGAGAAGCTCAAGCCGCCGTCGTGGCTGAGCGAACGTTTCACCTTCAAAACGGCCAAACCCGACGAATTCGCCCGCCGCGAAGCCCTGCTATTTGATCCCGTCGCTCAGCCCAGCACCAAACGGGAAAACCCCCGCGTGCTGGAATTGACCGAATATCAAGTCGATTTGATCCGCGGCGCGATGCAAGGCTGCGACATCATCATCGACGAGAACAACCAATCGCAAATCGCCGTTCTCACCACCAAAGCCGAAGGCAAATATGACCCGCAGAAGGTCAAAGAGGCCGCCAACGTCATCAAAGGGGTGGTGAACAATCGGAACAAAAACAAGGATCGGCTGCCGAAAGGCAATCCGCCTGGCTTCGGCCAACCCCCCGGCATGGGACCGCCTGGCATGGGACCGCCCGGCCGCGGTTTCGGCCCGGGTGATGATGGCGAAGGCGGTTTTGGCTTCGGACCGGGCATGATGCCCACCCCCGGCGGACAGTTCGATCAGGCGGCCAAACGCAACGAGGTGGCGATCATGTATGTGCCCCTCGATGAGGTGGATACCTATGTGCAAAAAGGGCATCGCCCGGCTCTGACGGTCATTCCTGTGCGGCTCATCACCGTCCATGCGGTGGTACCGTACAAAGCCCAACTCGATGAGCTGATCAAAACCCTGCGGCTGCCACCACCACCCCCTTTGCCCACGCAATATCCCAACGAAACCAAAGAGGCCTATGAACAGCGCGTCGCCGCCGTCAAAGCAGAAATTGCCAAATGCTACGCCGAAGCCAAACGCTGGGGGCCGTGGTACGATGGCTTCGAGGTCCAACGCCGTGTGATGCGGCTGTTGCCCAATGGCGAAATCCGCATCCTCCAAGATTTCGTCGAAACCAAAGACCCCAAGGATACCAGCGGTAACTACCCCTATGAGGAACTGTACCTCGACCGGATCGACTCGAAAGCCCCCGTGTCGCACTTCGATGAGGGGTATATTCCCTACTTCCTCAAACCGGAGATGATGCTGGCCATGCCCTTGCCGCAATTGGTTCCGGAATTGGGGGTTCGCTATCCCGACATTCGCCTCAAAGCGATCAACGACAACATCGAGAAGCTGAAGCGGGCCAATCAGAAGGAAATTCCGCTGTCGGAATTCGCCAAGCGGGTGCAAGGGGCCAATCCGGGCCGCTCGATCTACCGCAATCGTACCGCCGATGTCATCGAAAGCCTCGGTTACACCGATATTCAAGGTCCGAAAGCCGGATTCTTGCCGGGCATGGCACCGCCGACGGGCAAAGAAGGCTTGCCGCCGATTCCCAAAACCGGCCCCGGCAGCCCCCGCATCGGTCCTGGCTCGCCCGAATTGCCTCCCGGCTATGAAAGCGCTGATCCGACCGCCAACGAAGTCGAAAACTTCCTGCTCCGCTTCGTCGATTGCGATGTCCGGCCCGGCTACATCTACCAGTATCGCTTCCGCCTGCGCATGTGGAACCCCAACTACAAGCAAGATAAGCTCGTGGCCAACCCGGAATTTGCCAAAGAAAGCTACCAAATGCTCTACAGCCGCTGGACCGAAACCGCGCCGATTCGGGTACCCGAAGAAACCTTCATCTACGCCCACGATGTCAAAGAATACCGCGACAAAATCAAAGAAGCCTTCACCCCGCCCAAAGATGCCGACGCGGAACTGAAACGGGAAATGGCGGCCATTGCCAACATGCTGCAAGTGAAAGACAATCAGGCCGTCATCCAGATCGCCACCTGGATGGAACAAGTGCGGGTGGGCGATTCCCGCAAACGGGAACCGGTCGGCGCCTGGGTGGTGGCCGAAATGCCCGTCGGTCGTGGTGAATACGTTGGCAAACGGCAATATGTCAAATTGCCGCTGTGGTCGTCAGAAAACAAGCAATATGTCCTGCGGGAACTGACCGACAAGCTCGGCAAGGGCAAATACCAGCCCAAGGGGTGGATCATCGACTTCACCAGCCGTGCGGTCCTGGTGGACTTCGAGGGCGGCAAGGTGAAGACCCGCTCCAGCTTCGGCTTCGACCCCAAAACCGGGGCTTTGGTCCAAGAAACACGCACCTTCGACGAAGACGTGGCCACCGAACTCCTCATCGTCCAGCCCGATGGGGCACTCAATGTTCTCAGCAGCCTCAAAGCGGACCGCGACCCCGACCGCAAACTCATTGTCGATCAATGGAACCGCTGGGTCAAAGACGTGGAAAGCCGCAAATCTTCCAGCGGCGGCAAAGACGACCCCAGTATGTACGACCCGAAACGGGCCGGACCGTAAACACCGCCCAATGGGCGCTGATCTTCCGCCAGACTAAGCCACCGCTGAGAGGACGCCGGACCACGTGGCCGGAAACAACCCCCAATGGGCGCTGATGGTCCGCCCCGGGGGTTCGCCGGCGGCGTCTTCACTGTCCGGCGGGCTATCGGTTTGACCGCGCCGGATCGCCGATAGCGCTAAGCCTGGCCTATGCGGCACCTGCGGTGGCCCCACGGCCGGGGTCGGATCAACGGTTACCCGTCAGAATCTCGTTGTCCCTACCGTGTGCACACCGGCAGCCGCGGATTCTAGCTGGGAATCAACGTTACCCGTCAGAATCTGGTGGCCCCACGGCTGGGGTCGGATCAACGATTACCTGTCAGAATCTCAGCGCACCCGACCACGCGCCCCAATGTCGCGTGCGCTGAAGTTGTTTTTCCCCAGGAGGGCGCGGTCAGATCTTACTCCTTTATGGAGAGTACCAAGGTATGGAGAGTACCAAGGGCTAGCATTTGCGCTGAAGTTGTTTTCCCGGGATGGGGCGGTCGGGGGGCTTGCTCATTGGGCGCAACCGTCGGCCGAGGCAGAAGTTCCGGATGAGCGGCAATGCCCGGGCGGGATTGACGCTACGCCCACCACCGACGACGGATCGATCGTCAGATTCGCGTCACGGACTGGACAGGCGGATCACATCGATAGCGAATCACAAGTATGATACTGGCAGGTAACCGGCGACGGATCGATCGTCAGATTCGCGTCACGGGCGGCCATGACCGGGCGGGATTGTCGGCGGGATTGACGCTACGCCCACCACCAACGACGGATCGCGACGGGGGACGATCACCACCACACGGGGAGGGGTGTGAACGCCGCCCCGTTGGCGCCCGCACTGGGAGTCGGCGATGCATCACCTGATGGAGGAGCTATTTCCGGTGGAGCTGGTAAACTGTTCGCGCCCGCACTAGAAGTCGGCGATGCATCACGGCCACGGGTGCGGCCCATCGCAGTGTGAAAACCGACCCGGTTGGCGCCCGCACTGGGAGTATGCTCCGCGTCTGCCGTTGTAACGGCAGACGCCGTGTGGCGAGCCGGCCTCTTTCGAGCCAGGATTGGGAACGCCCACCGCCGGTGGCCAGGGGCGTTCCCGCCGCGGCCACACTCCCTCAGTCGCGATATTTCTCGTGGCAGTGGTTGCAGGTGTTATCGTTATCTTTCTTTGGCATAGCAGTACACTCCCAACTCAGTCGCGATATTTCTCGTGGCAGTGGTTGCAGGTGTTATTGATCTCGGTGAGGAGTTTTTTCATCTTCATGGTGTCGGCAGTGGAGCCTTTGGTGGCTTCGGCCGCCAGTTGCTGGCTCAATTCCATCGCTTCGAGGCTCCATTTTTCCCACTGTTTTTTATCAGCGGGCGTCTTTTGCGCTTCGGGATTGGGATAGTGGGAGGCATAGGCACTCAGGACAGCGGTGCGAACGGCCAGCACTTCCACCGCCGCCGGTTCGATTTTCAGGGGGTTATTGCCTTTGATCATGTCGCGGATGTCTTTTTCGATGTTCAGGCCGCCGACTTTGGTCAGGCGGTAAGGGTTCATCACAGCTTCGAGCATAGCATCGGGTGGTAGCGGTTTGGGCAGGGCATCGAGCTTGCCGGGTTGGCCCGGTTTGACCGCCAGGTTCTTGGCGAGCGTGTTGGCATCGGCGAACTTCTTGGCTTGGATGGCGTCGATGATCTTGAGCGCTTCACCACGGAGGGTGTTGTCGCCCATGGCCTGACCGTAGGCGGCCAGCAACAACGCCACGCCCAACGCGGGTTTGATGTGGCCTTGGAGCAGGTTTTCGCCCGCGGCTTGTTTTTGGGCCAACTCTGCCAGACGGGTTTGAAGGAACTTGACATCGGCTTCGGCCGCTTTTTTGTAGGAATCCGCGGCCGTGGCGGCGTTGTCCGCCTGGGCGGTGGCCGCCAGATACGCTACCAACCCACTGAACAAACAGCACAATGCGACCCATCGCATCGCTTGACCTCCTGAAAAGAACGCTTCGGAGAGTGGATTCGGGAAAGCCGTTGAAGCCAGCCACCGGGGAGCGGATGGCTCCCCGGTCGGGGTTGAAGGATAGTCGGGGGGATTATTCGTCGTCGCGGAAGTCGTTATGGCACTCGGTGCAACGGGCGTTGAGAGTATTGAGGAGCGTTTTGATCTTCGCGGTGTCGGCTTTGGCCCCTTTGCCGGCTTCCGCAGCGATCTGATTGCTCAGTTCGATGGAATCACGGGAATACTTTTCCCACTTCTTCAGGTTCGCCGGGCTGGTGCGGGCTTTTTCGTTGGGGCTGTGGAAGCCGTAGGCGTTGATCACCGCCGTGCGTACCGCCAGGATTTCCACCGTCGCCGGATCGATTTTCGTCGGGTTGGTCATTTTGGTCATGTCGCGAATGTCGCGCTCGATGTTCAGACCGCCGACAGTTCCTCCCCGGAAGGGCGACATCACCGCCATCAGTATCAGGTCATCCTTGAAGGGTTTGGGCAATTTGCCGACCGTGGCCGGTGTGCCCGGTTGCACCGCGAGCTTTTTCGCCCATTCCTCGGCATTCGCAAAGTCTTTCTTGTCAATCGCTTCGGCAACTTTGAGGGCATTATCCTTGAGCGCGGCATCCCCTAAGGCTTCACCGTAGGCGGTGACCAACAGAGCCACACCCAGAGCCGGTTTAATCTGACCATCGAGCAGCCGCTCGCCGGCTTTTTGCTTTTTGGCCAAATCGGCCAGGCGGGTTTGCAGGAATTTGACGTCTGCCGCAGCGGCTTTCTTGTAGGAATCGTTGGGCAACTGGAGCGATTCGGCCGTCGCCGAGGGCGTCACTAAGCCCACGCTGATAGCGACCAGCGCGGCGCAGCCAAGGAGGATGCGAAGCGGGTGTGTCACGAAGGCCTCTCCTGATGAGGGAATCGGAATGACCGGTTCGCGGCGTGGCGAACTGGGCGATCAGCCACGGTCTTGCATGCTATTATCGCAATCGGGTGCGCGGCGGGGGAGTCCCCCTCGGGAAAAGTTGCAACCGCACCTCACAGTTGCAACCGCACCTCACAGTTGCAACCGCACCTCGCGCCACGACCGACTGTTCAAATGTTGTACACCGCGAGGGAATTGCTCGGCGGCGTTCTCTGGACTGGACTGCTGCTTGGGCCTCTCACCGTCGCCCCATCACCGCTGTAAACTGATGGTATGACTCGAGGTAAACGGATGGTATGACTGGAGTGTCGATCGAACTACCGCCCCCGCCGCCGCACTACCGCGAACCGTTGTGCCTGGCCGCGGCTGGGAAACAGACCGGTTCGCGCGTGGTGGTTGCGTCCCGGTTCAACCTGGCCCCGCTGGCCGGTTATACCAATTTGCCGTTCCGCCTGTCGGTGCGTGAACTGGGCGGAGTCGGTCTGTGTACGACAGATTTGGTGAACGCCCGGGCGATCTTGGAACAAATTCCCAAAACTCTGGAACTGTTGGCCCATCACCCCGCGGAGCGGCCGTTGTTTGTGCAAATCTTCGGCTCCCGGGCCGACGAAATGGCCGCCGCGGCCCGCTGGTTGGTCGACCGGCAGATCGCCGACGGCATCGACATCAACATGGGCTGCCCGGTCCGCAAAGTCGTCAAAACCGGGGGCGGTTCGTCACTGCTGTGCGATACCACGGGGGCCACCATCGAACTGGTACGGCGGGTGGTGGAAGCCGTTCCGGTACCTGTCACCGTGAAAATGCGGCTGGGCTGGGACGAGACGCAACTGACGGCACCGTATTTTGCCCGCGAATTCGAGCAAGTGGGTGTGGCCGCGGTCACCATCCACGGCCGCACTCGGGAACAAGGCTTCTCGGGGCGCGTCAATCACGCGGGCATTCGCCGCGTCGTGGAAGCGGTGGAACGCATTCCCGTATTTGGCAACGGCGACGTGCGGACTATCGCCGACGCGGCCCGCATGATCGAAGAAACTGGCTGCCACGGTATCGCCATCGGCCGCGGAGCGCTGGCCAATCCGTGGATTTTCCGACAACTCAACAACTGGGTGCAAACCGGCGATCCCGGCCCGCGGGCCAGCTATGCCGAACGGATCGCCTTCATGCGCTTGCATTTACGGCGATTAGTGGAGTGGAAGGGCAGTGAAAAATACGGCTGTATCCACTTCCGCAAAATCGCCACCTGGTACACCAAAGCTCTGCGCTTGCCGAAAAAGGTACAGCAGAAGCTCGTGATGCTCGCGAATTTGGCGGAATTTGAAGAAATCATCGCCCCATTCGCCCACGGCCCAGTGCCCGACGGCTGGACGGAATACGACACCCAGCAGGCGCACATCGCGGTTCCTGCCGGACCCATCGCCCATTGGTAAGCCTCTCCACCCGGCTGCCGCCCGCGGCCAACCGGCCGGCGTGATTTCCAACACCCAACCAAAAGGTTGGCGCACAGACCCTTTCAGCGGAGATTCCTCCGGTAGCTGCGGGGGAGAAGGAAGCAACCTTCCGGTGACTGTGGGGGAGGGAAGCAACCCTCCGGTGGCTGTGGGGGAGGGAAGCAACCCTTCGGTGGCTGTGGGGAAGGGAAGCAACCCTCAGAGCGTTTTCTCCCAGACGGGAAAGCGCCCCTGTTCCTTGAAATACCGGGTGTAGAAATTGACCAAATACGGCACGTCGGAGGGACACTGGGCCGCCAAGGCGTTCACCGTGCCTTCGGTCATCTCTTGCGACGCCTCGGAGAGCAACGCCAGCCCTGCGGTCAGGGCTTCCGCTGGGTCGGCAACCAGAAAGCTGAACAAACCGTTGACACGCTTGGTATTCAGCCCTTCGGTACCAAAGGCCCCCAACCGGAAACAGGGGGCCAGAGGATCGATCATTTTCACGTCGGCGTAAGTGCTACTCTCCAGGCCGATGGCGATGGCCTTGGGCACGCCACTGGGGGTCCGTAGCAGAAGAAACGCTTCGGCGGGGAAGTAGGGGTTGGCGAAGAAGTAGTTTTCGAGTTTTGATTCGGGTAAGCGAATGATGCCGCGGCCCATCGCAGCAATCGCCGGTACGTCCTCGCGTTGAAGGCGGCTGATGGGCAGTTTGCTGCGGCTGATCAAGGTCGGCAGATCGACAGGGTCGGCGTAGTAATTGATCATTTCCCGCACACGGCGAAAGCCGCGATCGGTGAAAAACTGCCACACCGGCTGCCAATCCCCCCGATAGGCCGCGAAAACGCTGGTCAGCCCCCGCATCCGCGCCGATTGCAGTACGGCTTCGAACAGCGGCTCGGCCCACGATTCGCAGCCTTGTTTGCACCAGGGGAAGCTGACTCGGCCCTGTTCCGGCTCCAAGACACAATAGCCCACCACCTGGCCCTTCTCCTCGGCATAAAAACGACTGGTGGGGTCGAACTGACGACTGCGGACACGCCGGCGGACATCCTCGGCTGTGGCCGCTTTGAAGCCAGGCAGCCGATACGCAGCCGCATTGAACACGGCCGCTTGAACCACTTCATCACCGGGTTGGAACGTGCGAATGCTCACGGCACATCGCAATAGTTGATGGATGAACGGGGCTTCTTGATGGTACTGGCTGATCCTCGATCCGACAACCTCTCCACGAACAGGCTTTTTCCGTGGCGAATGATCCTTCGACCCCACTGAGGATTCGGCCTTCGGGATCGTCGGGCCGATACCCTTGCGCCAAGACTCCGCCCGGCGCTCCCGGTGGCCATGGCTGCGTAGGCCTCAGCTGGTATAGCTGGTCCTCGGCTTGCGCCAAGACCTCGCCCGGCGCTCCCGGTGGCCTGGCCGCATTCGCAACCAGCATTCCTCAAGACTCTCCGACTAGGGAAAAAGCCCCAGCTCTGACTCGTCTCCGACTGGGGGAAAGGCCCCAGCTTTCACTCGCCCCGCCAGCGCAGTTGGGATTGTGCCTGACGATTCGTTCGTGGTAAGGAACTGCATCCGGTTGAGAATTCCCTATGACGACGGCCAACCCCCCGCAGGTTCCTTCCTCACCAACTGCGCTGCCCACTCGCCTGGCGTTACGCCTGCGTCCATTGGCCATCGTGCGTGGCTCGTCCGTTGCTCCCGCCTCACGATGGGGGCTTTTTGTGGTGATCGTGCTTGTTGTGCTAGGCTGCGGAGGGCGTCTGGCGGCCTGGTCCAGGGAGCGTTCGTTGTGGATCGACGAAGCCATGCTGGCTCTCAATCTCATCGAGCGCTCGCCTCCGGAACTGCTGCAACCGTTGGATTACAACCAAGGGGCACCGCCGGGTTTTCTTGTGGCCGTCAAAGTGGCGATGGGGCTTGGTGGCTCTGCGGAATGGGCTTTGCGGTTGGTGCCGATGGTGGCGTCGCTGGTGGGTTTGGTAGGTTTTGCCGTGTTGGCGTGGCGTCTGTTGCCAGCGCCGGCGGCCCAGATCGCGGTGGCCCTGGGCGCGGGGGCGCCGCATCTGATCAGCTACGCGGGGGAATGCAAGCAATACGCTGGGGATGCCACGGTGACAATTGGTCTGTTCTTAGCCGCGATGGGCGTGTTGCAGGGCCGGGGTGGCTGGCGGTGGGCGCTACTGGCCTTCGGGGGGGCCATCGCCGTGTGGTGTTCCCATCCGGCAGTCTTCATTCTGGGCGGAATCGGTACTGCGCTGGGGCTTCAGGCCGTGCAGACGCGCCACCGGTCTCGCCGGCGTGCCGTCCTGGTGACGATCAGCACCTGGCTCGTGAGCTTCACCCTCTGCTACTTCCTCTGTTTGAAAGAATTGAGCCAGAACCACGACCTGACGCGGTATTGGACCGATCACTTCTGGCCGCTGCCGCCGCAGTCACTGGGCGACCTGACATGGCTCGTAGAACACGCCTTGCAGTTTTTCACCCAACCAGGAGGCTTTGGCGGCACGCTGGTGCCGCTGGGGGGATTGGCCGCAGTCCTGGCACTGATCGGCTGGCGGGAATGGCTGCGCGAACACTGGGTTATGGGGCTGGCTGCTGTCGGACCGATCGCGTGGCTGTTGGTGGCCTCCGGGCTTCAGAAATACCCGGTGGGTGGCCGACTGATGTTGTTTTGGGTGCCCGTGGCCCTTCTCCTGGTGGCGCGGGGAGCCTGGAGCGTCATCAACATCCTGGATGCGACACATCCGTGGGCTGCACGGCTGCTGCTCGGTGTGCTTGTGCTTGCTCCCTGGGCGGAAGCGGTTGTGGAGTTACGCCGGCCGGCACGCTGTGAAGAGCTGGCCCCGGTGTTACAGCGCCTGCGGGGCGAATGGCAACCGGGGGAACAAGTCTATGTGTATTACGGGGCCATTCCGGCGTTCCGCTACTACACGCGGAACGAACCCTGGCCCGCGGCGGTGGTTTATGGCGGTGAACACCGCGGCCGCCCCGCGGGTTATCGCGACGAGCTGGCGGGCTTACGCGGGCCGGTCTGGTTGATTGTCAGCCATCGGCATGGCGATGAGGAAGCCGTGATCCGCACGTGGTTGGCCTGCCGGGGCGTGTGCGAACGGGAAATCCACGCCCCCGGCGCGGCCGCGTATCGCTACCGGCTGCCGGACTGAGCGAAGCAGTCGCCCCCCGATGTGGTCGCCGTGGGCGACAACGCCCAGGCCGATTCGTACATCTCTCCGCACCCGTAACCAACGAAGAGCCAATGCCGCACCCGTAACCAACGAAGAGCCAATGTTGTTGCTATGGCCGACAACGCCACGGCCGAGGTTGCACGACCGACAGGCCGAGGTTGCACGACCGACAGGCCGAGGTTGCACGACCGACAGGCCGAGGTTGCACGACCGACAGGCCGAGGTTGCACGACCGACAGGCCGAGGTTGCA
>JANWYJ010000081.1 GCA_025055115.1 Gemmata sp. | reverse complement strand
CCCCGCTCGGTGGGTTTTCTCCGATTCGCTTCTGTGCGAACATGAGATGCTGCCGTGGGCGGCTCGAAAAGCCGGTATTGAGCCTCCCGTCAGCGATCGTGGATGCTCATGGGTGGATTTTCATAGTGATGGGAATTCTTATCATTCTTTTTATGATTGTTGGTAGCAGAAAATGGCCGCAGTTGCGTCCAGCTCCCCGTAGGCGGTGGCTCTCGGATGAGGAATTCTTGGCCCGCTGCCCATCAGGCATCAACCCCGCCACGGCCTTGCGGGTGCGCCGAGTTGTCGCCGACCATTTTGGCATCGACTATGATCAGGTAGACCCATCGATGAGTTTCACCCGCGACCTCGGAGCCTACTGAAGCCAGCGGGATCGGGCGGATAAAGTGGCGTTTGTTCGGTCAGTTACGATTGTTCGATCAATCTGCTCGCAGTTTCATTTCTGAACTATCCACGTGATGATTTCGTAATCCCCGAGCGTTTCTTTTATAGTGAAGATTTGCCAAATTTCTTCATGATCTTTTCATGAAGAAAATAACTGCTGTTCTTCGTGACACTTACACACGTTCTTTACAGCTGCACCTTAAAACATCTCAGCTGGCTATCACAGGTTCGTTCCCACGTTCCTCTTTTATTGGTGGAGGCGTTACATGGCCGACAGCCAAGAGCGCTCGAATCGGTTTCGCGGTTTTACATTGATTGAGTTGTTGGTGGTGATTGCGATTATCGCGATCTTGATTGGCTTGTTGCTTCCGGCAGTGCAAAAAGTCCGCGAAGCGGCAGCTCGGATGCGTTGCCAAAACAATCTGAAGCAGTTGGCGTTGGCTGCGCACAACTATCACAGCACCCATGGTTCTTTCCCGCCGGGTTTGCCGCGGATTTTGCAGGCTTTGCAATCGAACGCGCCGTTTGATTCGGGTGGCAATCCCAATCCAGTTCCCGGCAGTGGCACTCCTGCTCCGGGTGAGCCGCCACTGTGGGTGGTGTGGGGCAACAGCACCAGTACCTCGAACCCCCCCCGTTTTGGCACCCGTTGTTATGGCCCCAGTTGGCCGCTGCATATCTTGGCCGAAATCGAGCAAACGCCTCTGGTGGCTCGCATTGAGCCAGCCTTCCTTTCTGATGGCTCGGGGGGTGCTGAATCTAATCCCGCTGATAACTGGGATGGAGTTCCGCAACGCCGACCGGATATCGACTTCCAATCCACACTCAGCACCCGCATCCTCTATTGCCCCAGTTCAGCCCACAATCCCAATGTGCATTTTAATAATCTCAGTTTGGAAAACCTCATGAAGGGCAATTACGTCGGTTGCTGGGGCGGTGGAACGTTCGGTTCGGCCGCGTCCTTCTCGCCAACGCCAACCAGCGGCGTCTTTGGTTTGGTAGAGGTCGCCAAGTGGCCGTGGCAATTGCGGATGGGTACGGGTCGTGGTGTGAAAGTGGACCAGATTACCGATGGTTCATCGAACACCATCATGTTCAGTGAAGTGCTACCTTATGATGTCGTTACGCTGGACGCTACGTCGTCGAGTCCGGAAGGCCGTAATCTTGATATGCGCGGTTGTGTGTTATTGCCCGCCGCGGGGGGTAACGTCTTTACGACCCTGACAGCTCCCAATAGCTCCACACCCGATACTATCATTTCGTGTGAACCGACGATCCCCACGACGGATCCGTATCGGCGAGCCTGTGTGCAAAACCAAACCAACGGGGATACCTTCGCCGCTGCCCGCAGCAAGCACTCCGGTGGTGTGAATGCAGCGATGGCGGATGGTAGCGTGCGGTTTTTCCGCGACACAATCAATGTGACCACATGGCAAGCCCTCGGGACCCGGGCCGGTGGTGAAGTGGTCAACTTCGACTGATTGTTCCGTCATCAACACGCTCCGTGCGCGGCGATCAGCTGACGCCTTCGCACGGAGCGTGGCTTCTGAAGTCCTGCCATTGTCTGCTTCCTGCGATTTCGGGGATCACCATCGATGATGCGACCGTTGTTGCGTTGGCTAGTGATGAATTGTGGCTGGCTAGTGGCTGTGGGTTTGTGCAGTTGCGGTAGCAACCCCGAAACGCCGATCGCACCCAGCTACAACTCTGATGATGCGA
This sequence comes from Gemmata sp., assembly GCA_025055115.1. Taxonomy (GTDB): domain Bacteria; phylum Planctomycetota; class Planctomycetia; order Gemmatales; family Gemmataceae; genus Gemmata. The sequence goes on along the minus strand of JANWYJ010000081.1, from coordinate 44,035 downwards.
AAGCGATTGCGGTTCTGATTGAGGATTTCAACGAGTACAAAGCCAACCCCAAACGGGCCGGTGAACTGTTTGCCCAACCTGCAAAAGATTGGCGCAAGTACGATACTTACAACTTCGACCTGTCCGGGTCGCCGACGGTCAACGGTGATAAAGCGACGGCTACCGTGAAGGTGCGCACCGATGAGGGCACCGACCAAGGGACGGTCGAGTGGAGCTTCGTGAAGGTCGGGAACAAGTGGAAAATCCAAGCCGCGCCGCTGCCGTGACACCGCTTGTCGGCATGGAGTTGAACCGGGGGTGGATCGTCTCCCCGGTTTTCGATTTATTGTTCCTTGCGAACCTCGGTTGGCTTCTGCTCCTGTTGCCCGGTTTCACCACCGACACCGACACCGTTATCGACTTCTGGCAAATCTACTTCCTGACCCTCCCCCATCGCTGGATCACTCTCATCTTGGTGCTAATGGACCCAGACCGCCGCGGTGATCACACCCAACGGCTACTCGCAGTCGCCGTGTTGGCGGCTGCGGTGGTCATCGGTGCCTTTCTTGGCACCGGAGCGTTTCTGTGCCTAGCTCTCATCGACTACATTTGGAATGGATGGCATTTCGCCAGCCAGCATGCGGGCGTTGTACGCATGTATTCGCGGAAAGTCGGGGGGGGATCGGAATTTCTGGAACGCTGGGGGCTTCGCGGTTTCGTCACTTATGGGGCACTACGAGCGGCCGGTTGGGCCACCGGGTGGGTAGAAGCTGAACCCGCCTATTTTCTGTGGCTGCAAGCGCTCGACTTCACCATCTTGCTCATCCCGCTCGCGTTGCTGGCGTCCAATATTGTCGGGTTCACCGTCGAGCGGACAGGCAAAATGGTCTATCTCAGCAGTGTTTGTCTATTGTACATGGCTTTCATCCTCAGCTTGCAATGGGGCTGGGTTCGGGGGGTCGTGATGCTGGCCGCGGCTGGTTCGATGTTTCATGCGGTGGAATATCTGGCGATTGTAACGCATTACGCGCAGCGGCGGCAAAGCGTCGGGAGTGCCGGGGCATTCCGCCGCTTGGCGAAGTACTGGCTGTTCTTCCTGACGGTGTATGTCGTCATCCTCGGATCGTTGGGGGCGTGGGCCTCGCGGAAGGAGAGTGGTGTATTCGTTCTCTGGCAAGGTCTGAACCTTTGGGCCGCTTTCGTTCACTACGCCTTCGACGGCATGATCTGGAAACTTCGCCGGCCCGAAACAGCCAGGGCGTTGGGAGTGGCAGGCTCATGACGGGGGGTGAATGCCGCGCCATCATCGCTGTGGTACTAGCGGTGGCGGTACCGGCTTTGGGACTCCATTGGGCAGCGGGCAGCGAGCGCTGGGAGGGGGGGCTAACGGCCGCCCCGTTCGCGTGGCTGCGACTTCTGGTCAGCCATTTGATCACCGCTCTACCATTGGGGTTCGTGCTCGCGCGCTGGCTGCGGTCGCTACCCGCGGTGAATGAAGTGGCAGCGACCGTGTGGCTGGGGTCTGGGGTGGGAATGGTGGGTTTGGTCGCGGCGATCAGCGCGGGTTTGGCTGAAGCGATCGCCGCAGGGACTTTCGGTTCTGGCCCGTTGCTTGTCCTGCGTGTGTTACTGGCTGTTGTCTTCGTGTTACCGTGGTGTCTGGCCGCTTTGCCGCCGCGTACCGAGCCGATGCTGCATTTCAACGGGGTTTGCGCCGTGGCTATCGCCTTCGCCGTGATCCCGTGTGCAGTTTATGCCGAAGCCCTCATCCCGGCGCGGACTCAGGCCGCGGAGGAGTGGATGGCGAGCGGCCGCTATGTCAAGGCCGAGCGGGAATTGGTGGGCTTGGTGGAATTGGGCAGTGAACGACCTGTGGCCCAGAAACCGCCGGCGGAGCTGCTGATGCTGGTGCGCAAGGAAATCGAACGCTTGCAGCGGAGTGTGGCCTACCCACTCCCAGCAACGGCATCGGTGCGAGCCAAACTCGCCCGCGCCGAAGCCTTCATCCAACTCGAACAGCTCGACGAGGCCGCTGGCATTTTAGAACCGCTGACAGCTACAGACGTAAACGCCGTACTGTTACTCGCGGTAGTCAACCGCGACCGCCAACGGTGGAGCGAAAGCGATACCCACTATCGCACCGCTTTGGAACAACTTCTCCCCTGGGTCGAGGTCGACCCAATCGCCCGCGAACGGGCCTGCTTAGCCTTCGAGGGTTTGGCCTACAACGCCCGCCAACAGCGCCGCCAGGGTGAAGTTGAACAGATTCTCCAACAGGCCATCACGCGCTTGCCTACGGACGCTGCCCGCTTTCACTTCCTCCTGGGCCAACATTACGCCAGCACCGGTCGCCCCCTGCGGGCCATCAATCACCTTCAGCAGGCCATTGAATTCGACCCTGTGAAGCACCACGATGCGGCCACTGAACTCATCCGCCAACTGCAATCCTCAACGCCCAGTTGTTTGATACGCTGAGGTCGAGCCTTGTGGCGTACTCCCAGTCTGCCGTTATTTCCGTCAAATTCGGCTGCAGCGGGATTACCTGAAAAACCGATATTTGACCCAGAGGCGACAACACGCGGGGGGCGTGAAGTCGTTCGTGATGAGGGGGAAAGGCGAGATGCGAACCCAACGGCGATGGCTGGCCCGCGTCGCGGCCTTGCTGGGATGGCTACTGACCGCAGCCACCGGTTGTCAGACGTGGTACGGGGGAATGACGCTACCCAGCGGCCATTATTTGCAGCATTTCCCGCAATATATTGCCCCCGATCCGGTGTTCCCACTACCGCGGGAATTGGCGAGCCAGGAAGACCCGGAAGGGATCGCCCGCGGTGGTGTCGGTATCGGCGGCGGAGGCGGACCGATCGCCCCGGCCCCCCCGGCCCCCGCCAATGGCGGAATGCGCTAGTCGGCAAACAGCTCACCGTCGGCGAAAATGGCTAGGACGCGAGTCGCTGCGGCGGCTCGCGTAGCTGTTTGTTGGTGTCAGCCCAAGTCCCCTTGTTTTTGGATGGTGAGGGCGTTATGGACCCGCAACCGAGCGAGGAATTCCGCCTCATGGCATGGAGGCTATGAAGCGGTTGGCGGTGAACTGGGGTTGCCGCCGGTTCGGGGGAGGGGAATTATGGCGCAAGGATCGCGCAGACGGTGGATTCGCTGGATGGCCACTGGGTTGGGAGTGTGGGTTTGTGCCCATTTGGTGGGCTGCTGGAGTATGGATCGTTGGAAAGACTCCAAGGAAGCTAACAATCATGGCAAACTCCCACCGCTACCCGGAACGCCGCAACTACCACCCGGGCAAGGCCAATTGGCCACGGTGAAAGGCCAATCACCAACCCATTCCACCCCGCCTAGCGCCGGCCCGAGTACTACCCGCTTCGGCACCGACGGTCTCAACACGAATAAGTCCGGCGGCGCCTTTCCACCGGTGGATTACAACCTGCAACCGGCAATGGGTGGAATGGGTGGAACGATAGGGACTCCTACCATTCCCGGGGTCCAGCCTCTTCCCACCACCTCGATGCCCAGCACCACCATGCCTGTCAGCGGTGCGATGAATCCGCCACCGTCGCCGCATACTCCGCCGCCGCCGCAACTTGGATTGTCCGACCCGATGCCCCCCCTTCCACCAGATGGTTCGAACTCGGCGAGCGTCGGTGCGCCCGTACCGCCCTTACCGCCCGCCACCCGGACCCCTGAACCGCCGCACACGCCGTTGTACCCGACCCGATGAGCCTTTCCTGGGGTGAAACCCTCAAGGGCGGTCGCCCTGGCGGCTTATCAGTCCGCCAGGAATCTGTCCAGAAAGTGAACAATGCCCTGTTATCCTGGGGCGTTGTTCTTCTGCAAGCGTTTGACGATCCGTGCTGCGACATAGCCCGCCTTGAAGCCCGCGTCGATATTGACGACACAGACTCCGGCGGAGCAGCTATTCAGCATAGTGAGTAACGCGGCGATTCCCCCCAGCGCTGCCCCGTAACCGATACTTGTCGGGCAGGCAATCACCGGGCAATCGACCAATCCGCCCACAACGCTGGGTAAGGCCCCGTCCATGCCAGCAACGACGATGATGACATCCGCGGTTTGTAAGCGGTCGTAATGCCGCAAAATCCGATGGATGCCGGCCACCCCCACATCGACAATCATTTCCGTATTGGCTCCCATCACGCGCGCAGTTTGGAGGGCTTCCTGAGCCACCGGCAAATCGCCCGTCCCCGCGGTGACGATCATGACCTTCCCGACCGGGGCCGGGCGCTGTCGCGTTGCTGGTAGCCAGAAAGTGCGCCCCAACCGGTCTTGTTCGCCCTGGGGGAAACACGTGGCCAGATGAGCGGCTTGTAGGTCGTTGACACGTGTCACAAAGCAATCCTGGTGGGCGTCGGCGAGGCGTTGGACCGCTCCGGCGACCCATTCCGGGGTTTTCCCCTCCGCCAGAATCACTTCGGGAAAGCCGCAACGGCGTTGGCGGTCCAAATCGAGCGTGGCGAAGCTGAGTTCGGCTACGGGGGGAGAAAGTAGCGCGTTTAACTGCCGGAGGGCCTCGCTTGTGGTCAGAGAACCCGCACGGACGGCTTCGAGAATCGATTCGATAGTATCGGTAGCCATCAGATCTCTCGTGGAGGATGGAAAAGGCTCCTTCGCGTCGCGAAGGTGGCACCGTAGAACTTGAATCAATTTGGCGACAATCGCCAAAAAACTGAATTCCCCAACCCGCACAGCCGATACAGGCGATAGCAGGCGCATTCCGCGCGGCCGTTTCGCTGAGGTGTCGGGGGTTCAGTCATGACGTTCGCCGCGGTCACGTTGCTGGGGATTACATTAGGCCAGCCGCTTGGCGCGGACTACCACGCCATGAATTCGCGGAATATCCGCATTCCCATTGAATACAAAAAAGACCGCCAATCCATCCGCCAAGTGATTCTCTATGTCGCCCGCAATGGCGAAAACACCTGGTACCAAGAAGCGGCCGTTACACCCGACAAAGACGATTTTGTTTATCTCGCAAAAGACGACGGCATCTATTGGTTCAAAATGGTGATCGAGGACATCCGCGGTAATCGTGAGCCAACCGATTTGACGCGCGATCCCCCCGATCTGAAAGTATTGATCGATGCGACGCCCCCAATCGTTCGGGTGACCAATGCCAAACGCCAGGGTGATGAGATCACGATTGAATGGGCTGTTGACGAGAAATTCCCCAACGATGCCGAAACGAAAGTTCACTTCCGGGCCACCGACAACACGCGGGGCTATTGGCAAGAAGTGAAGTTGCCGGAAAATTCCCGCCACGGAGTCCGGTTTCGATCGGGCACCAACGAACCGATCACGGTGAAAATTGCAGTGACTGATGTCGCGGGCAACCGCACCGAGATCACCCGCGAGTTTGTGGCAGCTGGTGCACCGACGGCCACAGCGGCCGCCAACTCCTCCGCATCCCAGGAAAAGGACAAAGGACCATTGACCCCTATCAGCGGCCTCGGGGGCCAGTCCGGCACCGCACCCCTGCCGCCCCCGAACTGGGAGCCGATCAGCCCCAGCCCACCGCCTTCGGCCGCACCGGTTGTTCCCCCGGCACCCGTTACCCCCGCCGCGCCGACGGGTGCCCCCCCGATGCTGCCGCTGGCACCTCAGCCGCCCACATCGATCCAACCATCGCAGCAAGCGGCACAACCCCTGCCAACACCCGCTCCTTCCGCGGCCTCCTACCCACCGTCATCCCCGCAACCTTTACCGACCATCGATCCCCAAGCAACATCCACGCTGACACGGCCCATTCACAACCCCCAGACTACGGAAACCGGCACCTGGGCTTCGCCGACGGTGGAAGTGGTGCGTGCGCAGGTCATCAATTATCCCCGCTTCGATATCGGCTTCGACCTCGAACAACGCGGGCCGTCGGGTATCAGTCGGGTCGATCTGTGGGTTACCCGCGATGATGGCCGAACGTGGCGCAAGTGGAGTCAGCACGATGGGCAAGGCGGCGTTGTCCGCGTGGTTCTTGATGTGCGCGAGAATCTCCAGCAGTTGGAAGGAAGTTATGGCTTCCGTTTAGTGCCCGTCAGCGGGGCCGGGCTGAGTGAACGCGAGCCAGTCGCCGGGGATGCTCCCGAATTGAAGGTCATTCTCGATGTCACCCCACCGCACATTGACCTTTACCCCCCCGAACCCGACCCGCAGGCTCCTGATACGCTCATTCTCAAATGGAAAGCCACCGATCGAAACTTTGGTGAAAATCCGATCACTCTCGAATGGAGTGAAAGCCCGCAGGGGCCGTGGAAACCCGTTGTGGCGGCCGCAAGCGAACCCGTCGTTCAGACATCCGCGGCCGCATCGCCAACCGCCCTACGGTTGCCCAACACCGGGCACTATGCGTGGCGAATTCCCGCGGGAGTGCCGGCGCGGGTCTATCTGAAAGCCAGCGCCCGCGACGCTGCCGGCAATGTGAAAGAGATCGTGACCCGTCAGCCCGTGCTGGTAGATTTGACTAAGCCTCGGGCCAGGATCAACGGTATCGTCGCACCGGCGGGGACTGTTCCGGAATTTCATCGCTGAACAGAATTTTCCTGCTCAGGTAAAATCTTTCGCTGTCTCATAAAACTTAACAAACCGCGGCTTTGTTCACTACCATCGCGCATTTTTGATCTACATTCGATTAGGGGAAGTAAGCCTGTCGCTGTTCTTCTCACAAAGTGATGAATCAGGCGATGCGATGGTGGACCGAATCACTGATACCTGGGTGACAACGCCCAAGAAAATCCTCTCTACGGTTCGGGAGGCATGTCTGGTTCACATTTATCCTTCCGGCCCGACGATGGGTTGTCGCTACCCGTTAGGCGACCGCCCTATCATGATTGGCCGTGGGGATGATTGCGATATCCGCCTGACGGATCACTCGGTGTCGCGGCGGCATGCTTGTATTGAACCGGTCAACGGCGGCTATGTGGTCACCGATCAGCGTAGTACCAATGGCACGTTTGTGAACGACAAATTTGTCGAAGGCCCTTGGCCGTTGCACGATGGTGATTACCTCCGGGTGGGCAATTGCCTGTATCGGTATTTGGCGGGGGGGAACATCGAAGCTGAATACCATGAGGAGATTTACCGGCTCACGATTCTGGATGCTTTGACGCAAACTTACAATGCACGGTATTTGAACGAGTTTCTCACACGCGAAGTGGTTCGCTCGCAGCGTCACAACCGGCCACTGTCGATTTTGGCCTTCGATATCGACCGTTTCAAAGCCCTCAACGATTCCTACGGGCATCTGTGCGGCGATTTTGTGTTGCGGGAGTTGGCGGATGTGGTTCGTGGAACTATGCGGCAAGAAGACCTTTTTGCCCGCTGTGGGGGGGAGGAATTCGTCGTCGTTCTGGTCGAAACCACTCGCGAGGGGGCCGTGCAGGTGGCCGAACGGCTTCGGGAAGCCGTGGAGGCCCATCAATTTCACTTTGAATCAATGCCCATCAACCTCACCATCAGCATTGGCGTAGCGAGCACCACAGGTGATCCCGACGTGACGGCAACATCCCTGCGCCGCGAGGCCGACGAGAAGCTCTACGAAGCCAAACGGAATGGCCGCAACCGGGTTTGTGCTTAAGGGTTTGTGCTTTAGCCAGTTGTGGCTGGTTGGTCCGGAGTTTCGAGGGGGAATGCGGTTCATTGGGGATATTGGCCGGTGTCGGTCGTCATAAGACGGGACTGAAAAGTCGGCAGGCATTTTCGGCCAAGCGGCTAACAAGTGGTCGAGTGGCGTACACCTCCGGGTCGAGCCGCACCGAGTGTTCTAAATCGCGTAAGAAGGCGATTTCCAGTTCGTGAACAACCGTGGTGTCGAAAAATTGACAGTTCAGCTCGAAGTTCAAGAACAGGCTACGGTTGTCGGTGTTGGCCGAGCCGACAGAAGCCCATTCGCCATCGACAAGCAGATATTTGCTGTGCATCATGCCGCGCGTGTATTGGTAAACTTTCACGCCCGCGGCGAGCATATCGGCCCAGTAGTACCGGGCTGCCAGGAAGGGTAGCCATTTATCGGGGCGGAACAGGCCCAGAAAACGCACATCCAGCCCAGAACGGGCCGCTAGCACAATAGCATCGCGGAAACCGGCATCCGGCACAAAATAGGGGCTGGCAATCCATACCCGCCGGCTGGCGCGCAGAACCGCCGCGACATACGTTTCCCGGATCGACTTGTACTCCTTATCTGGCCCACTGGCGACCACTTGAACCAAGGTCGAACCGCTGGCGGTATGCGGAGGGAAGTAGCAAGGCCCTTTCACCCCTTCATTGGTGGTGAAGTACCAGTCTTCGAGGAATGTATGTTGCAGCCCCTCCACACCCGGGCCGATAACGCGAAAGTGGGTATCCCGCCAATAACCGAACTTTGGGTGCAAGCCGAGGTATTCATCGCCGATGTTCATACCCCCCGTGAAGCCGACGCGGCCATCCACGACGAGAATCTTGCGATGATTCCGCAAATTCACACGGAGCGGGTTGAGAATCGGCAGAAACGACGCCGTCCGGACACCGTCTTGCTGGAGTTGTTTCAGCCAGCGCGACGAGAGGTTGTAGGAACCCACAGAATCGACCAGCAACCGCACTTCCACGCCGCGGCGGGCACAGGCACGCAGGCCTTCGAAGAATCGCCGGCCGGTGGTATCCGCCCGGCAGATGAAGAACTGAGCGTGAACATGATGCTGAGCGGCCTCGATCGCTTGCAGCATCGCAGCGAAGGCCTCGGTGCCTTCGTGGTAGAACTCCACAGCATTTCCGCGCGTGACCGGAAAACCATCCGCGTGGTGCGCGATGCGGGCCAAGACCGCCCACGGGGCCGGAACCTCGGCCGATTCGCCATCAATGCGCGCGATGAACTTCTTGTAGGCTTGCCCACGGAGTTGCCGCTTGCGGAGTTTGCGGGGAATCGATTGATAGCCAAACAGTAAAAACAACACCGGGCCTACGATCGGCAACAGAATGACCGTCAAGGCCCAGGCGATGGCCGACATGGGTTCGCGCTTCAGATGGAGAACGGCTAGAAGTGTCCCACCGACCAGCGCAAATTCCAGTAGCAGCAGCCAACCCGCGATATCTTGCCAGAAGGCGCCAACAAATTGGGAAAACGACATACCTCCAGTATATCGCTCCCACTTCTGTCACCATGGGGGTATACTCCACTTTCCCACTCACCCAACCAACCAGTGCCAGAGCGTCTTTCCCCCTCACGGCTGGTTTCTCGGGAACCTTGGCACTGTCAGAGAGGTTGTCCCATGCTTTCCCAACCCCAAATGATGCAAAGCCAAATGATGCAAACCCAAAACCAACGACAACCCAACGACTTATGTGAAGAACGTTTTCCCCTGCTTTCCCGACGCCATATGATTCAAACCGGATTGGGATTGACAGCCCTCACAGCCTCTCAAACCCGTGGGCTGGCCGTCAATCACTCCGCGGACAAGTCTCCGGAGCCTCTGCTGGATCGACGGGGGCGAATCCAGCAATCCGTCGCGTTTTGGTGCTTCCATGCTCGCGGGGAGAAATGGTCGGCAGAGAAAGTGTGTCAGGTTGCGAAAGACCTCAAATGCGTTTCGGTAGAACTGATTCCACCCGAGCATTGGCCCCTGTTGAAGAAATATGGATTGATTTGTGCTATCGCGTCCAATGGCGTGGCGGGAGCAGCTTTTAAACGAGGCTTGAACAATCGGCGTTTTCATGAGGAAGTGATCGCCCAAACGAAGAAAACAATCGATCAGTGTGCGGAAGCGAAGTTTCCTAATGTCATTGCGTTTGTGGGTTATCGCTGGATCGACCCGGATAATCCTCGATCTGGGGAAATCACCCGCGACGACGCGTTCCGCAATTGTGTCAACGGATTGAAGCAATTAGCGCAACATGCAGAAAAACAAGGGGTTACGGTATGTTTGGAGCATTTGAATACCCGCGATGACTCCGACCCGATGAAGGGCCACCCCGGCTATCAGGGTGATGACCTCGATTTTGTGGCCAGTATCATCCGCAACGTCGGTAGTCCGCGCGTCCAATTGCTTTTCGACATTTATCACGTTCAAATCATGCATGGCGATTTACTGCGGCGCATCGAGCAGAACAAAGACATCCTCGGCCACATCCACACCGCCGGCGTACCGGGGCGCGGTGAGTTAGACGAGCACCAGGAAATCAACTACCCTGCGGTGATGAAGAAATTGCGGGCCATCGGCTATACCGGCTATGTGGGCCAAGAATTCATCCCCACCCGCGATCCGCTGGCCGGGTTGAAACACGCCGTGACGATTTGTGACGTGGCCTGAATGGGATCGCGGACGGACGCACCACACCAAACTGACCTCATGGTGATATTTGCCATTGGTGAGGAGGCCTGATGGTGGATGGAACAAACCCTTACGGAATTGAGAGCCGTTTGCTGACAGCGTAGGCATCCGTTGGCTGACAACGTAGGCATCCAAAAGGCACGATTGCCCGCGTTTGAGGCTCGTCACGATCCCCGAGACGGCCCCAACTCTCATTGGACATAGGAACAAATGAATAGTATGCGATGTGATCGTTGTCGTGCTATCTGATTGTGCACCACTGGACTGGCTGTGCACCACTGGATCATCCGATAGGCCATACGAAGCGGACTACTCAACCGGACTGTACTTCGCGATGATGGCTTTGGCCGTGCGCAGGCCATCGACCGCAGCCGAAACGATGCCTCCGGCGTACCCGGCCCCCTCTCCAACTGGGTACAATCCGCTGACCCCAGGGGATTCGCGCGTGTGGTTGTCGCGGTCGATCCGCACGGGCGAACTGCCGCGCGATTCTGGCCCCGCCAGGACCGCGCTAGCTAAAAAACGTCCCTGCCAACGACGGTCCATTTGCGGTAGCCCTTCCATCAACGCTTCAATCACCAGCGGCGGCAAAACCGCGCGTAGGTCGCACGCGGCAACCCCACGCGGATAACTCGTTGTCGGTGCCGACCGCGACACCCGCTGGGCCAGGAAATCCGTCGCTCGCTGAACCGGGCAGCGGTATTCGCCGTGTCCACCCAACGTGTAAGCGATGGCTTCGTAGTGCTCTTGCAACCGCACTCCGGCGAGAACGTCGTTGCCCTCAAAAGCCTCCGTGGGCACGGTCACGACCAAACCGCTATTGGCGTATGGGGAATCGCGTTTGCTGAGGCTCATGCCATTGGTTGCGAAGTAGCCCTCTTGAGAAACGCTGGGGATGATGTAGCCACCGGCGCACATGCAAAAGGTGAATAGATCGTGGTGACCGTGCGCGACGAGCGAATAGTCGGCATTGCCGAGCTGTTGTTCGTAATAGTCGTGGCGCGGGCCGAATTGCACGGCGTTGACCAGCTCTTGCGGATGCTCAATCCGTACCCCAAACTGAAAGGGCTTGGGCGACAGGGGCACGCCACGGGCGGCCAGCATACGATAGGTGTCACGAGCGCTATGACCAATCGCCAAGACGACAACGGATGCCGGAAGGAACCCACTGGAGGTTGTAACTCCCTGGAGCTGACCTGCGCGGATGTGCAAATCTTCAACACGCGTGAGAAAACGGACTTCGCCGCCGAACTCTTCAATCCGTTGCCGAAGGGCTTTGACCACAGCCGGCAGCCGGTTACTGCCCAAATGCGGCCGATGGTAGTACAAAATGCTTGGTTTACCGGGTTGTTGACCTTTGCACTCGGCCAGTAACTCGAGAACCCGCATCACATCGGGGCCGGTGCTGCGGCACGTCAACTTGCCATCGCTGAAGGTGCCGGCCCCGCCTTCGCCAAACAGATAGTTGCTCTCGGGATGAAACGGACCACCCGCGTCGAACCGTTGAACATCGCGAATCCGATCACTGACCTTTGTTCCCCGCTCTAAAACGATCGGGCGATAACCCATCTGGGCTAGAAAATAGGCACACACTAATCCCCCCGGGCCAGAACCGACGACAATTGGCCGCTGTCGCAGTGGGGCCGAACCGGGTGCCGGCATGGTGAAGGGGGGGTCGGCCACGGCTTCCACGTGCACCGGCGGCACGGCCTTGGGGATCGCTTCTGGAATGTCGATTTCGAGGTTATAAACGAACTGCAATTGGCGTTTATCGCGCAAGTCCAAAGCCTTGCGAACGATCCGCCAGCGTGCCAATTCCCCGGCGGGCACCCCCAAGGCCCGACTCAAATGCTGCGGCAACGCCGTTTCCGGTTCCTCAACCGGCAAGCGGACATTCGATACGCGGAACAACATACTCCTATCCTACCCACAGCCACGAAGTATCCGAGCCACCCCCACGAAGTGGTAAAATGTACATATTCTGTACAAGCCTCTTCTGAACTCTCCGACCCATTGCATCCATTCACACCGATCTCAGCATACGAGGATCTCAGCATACAAGAGCTGGTGAAGACCTCCTACGACTCAACCAGTCCGTTTCCTAGGCTCAGTCCAGAGTGCTAACGGTCCAGAGAGCTAACGCAGTCCCGAGAGCTAACTCTTGGGTGTCCTCGTAGAAAAAATCGTCAAAAACCCAAGAACCAGGAGTTTCATCACCGAGCCTACCTGGCTTTCGAGGGGAAGGCGAATCGGCTTCCCGGGTTGACCCACACGGATGCCCGCCGCGCGGCCCATTCAAACTGGAATTCTAGGAAAACCGGCTTTCATCAGGACGCGAAATGACTAAAATAGCGTCAGATATAATCCCGCCACCCTCGCGAGATCGACTCGCGCCTCACTGTATTTTTCACCGAAGCGATTTCCTTCAGGAGCAGCTATGGTGATGTCGCGGATGACCCTCCCGATTCCAGTATGTGTCCTCGCGGGTTTAGCAGTCCTGGTGGTGACACCGTTTTCGCTCTCACGCTCGGCCGCCTCGCCGCCGTTGGCCCCGCCACCCAAACCGGTGACAACTCGCAACACCAGTGGGATCGAATACAACCGCGACATCCGCCCCATTTTGGCCGAAAACTGCTTCGCCTGCCACGGCCCCGATAGCGCCGCCCGCAAGGCTGATCTGCGCCTCGATCAACGCGACATTGCCATTCAACTGCAAGCCATCGTACCCGGTCAACCCGACGCCAGCGAAATGATACGGCGGATTATGGCCGATGATCCGCATGAGCTGATGCCGCCGCCCAAAACCAACAAGAAACTGACGCGAGAACAAAAGGAGTTGCTCAAACAGTGGATCGCCAGTGGGGCCGAATATCAGCCGCACTGGTCTTTCATTCCCCCGGTTCGCCCTCCGGTACCCGAAGTTCGAAACAAGGCGTGGGTCCGCAATCCGATCGATAACTTCATTTTGGCGGAATTGGAGAAACGCGGCCTGCAGCCGGCACCCGAAGCCGATCGCCGCACGCTGGCGCGGCGGCTGTCGCTTGACCTCACTGGGCTGCCGCCCGACCCAGCCGATGTGGAGGCGTTCGTCAACGACACATCCCCCCTGTGGTACGAGAAGTACGTCGAGAAACTCCTCGCCTCACCCCATTGGGGCGAACACCGCGCTCGTTATTGGCTCGATTACGCCCGCTATGCCGATACGCACGGTATCCATTTCGACAACTACCGCGAAATTTGGGCGTATCGCGATTGGGTCATCAACGCCTTCAACGCCAATCAGCCCTTTGATGAATTCACCATCGAACAGCTTGCCGGCGACCTCCTCCCCAACCCCACCCTCGATCAGCTCATCGCTACCGGCTTCAACCGTTGCAATATCACCACCAACGAAGGGGGGGTCATTCCCGAAGAGTATATCGTTTTGTATGCGCGCGATCGGACCGAAACCACCTCCCAAGTCTGGATGGGCTTAACCACCGGCTGCGCGGTCTGTCACGACCACAAGTACGACCCGATCTCGATGAAGGATTTCTACTCGCTGTCCGCATTCTTTAATAACACCACGCAAGGGGCGATGGATGGCAACATCCCCAATACGCCGCCCACAATCCCTGTGCCACGACGCGAGGACCGCAAACGCTACGACGAGATCGTGCAACAACTGAACCGCTTGCGGCAACATGTGGCGCAACGGCGACAAACCGCCAAACCCGAGTTTGAAAAATGGGCGCAAAAGGCCGATGTTGCCGATGTGTACGCGCAAAATCCCCGCAGCGGCTTGCGGCTGCATGCCCCGCTCAATGAAGGGATTGGGACGGAAATCCGTTTTGCTCTCGACGGTCAAATCCGTTCCGTTTCCTTCGGGGACGCCTTCGGCTGGACCAATGGGCCACGCACCGGAAAAGCCTTTCTCGTTCGCCCCAAAGGGGAGGGGAATGCTCCGGCAATTAGCGACGCGGGCAACTTCGAGGCCAACCAACCGTTCACCGCCACGGCTTGGTTGAAACTCACCCGCAACAACAGCACCGGCTCGGTCATGGCCCGTATGGACCCGAAAAACAAACACCGTGGCTGGGATGTTTGGGTGGAGGGCAACCGCATCGCCATGCATCTCATCCATGCCTTCCCTGAGCAAGCGTTGAAGGTCAGCTGCAACAACCCGGTGCCGGTCAACCAATGGGTTCATGTGGCTGTCGTTTCCAATGGCAGCGCAAAAGCCTCTGGTATAACGATTTACGTCAACGGTCAGCCGCAACCCACCACCACTCAAACCGACAAGCTCAGCGGAACAACCAAAACCGAGGTGCCCTTCACGATTGGTCAACGCGCGCACGGGGAGGGGCGATTACTCGGTGCGAACATCGAAGATATCCGCCTTTACGACAGCGAATTGAGCGCAGAGCAAGTGGGGCAGTTGATGCGTTACGCCGCGGTGGCTGAGGTGTTGACCAAACCGGTGGCGCAACGCACAGCTGCGGAAGTCGATTCTGTCTATAGTTGGTGGCTTGCGACGTTCGATCAGCCTACCCGCGATTTGGAAAAGCAAATCGCTCAACTGCAACGTGAAGAAGCCGCCATCAAGGGGCGCGGAACGATTGCCCACATCATGCAAGAGCGGAAAGATTCCGAACCCACCGCCTACATTTTGTTCCGGGGTGATTATGACAAACGCCGCGATCAAGTGAAAGCCAATACGCCCGAAGCCATGCCCCCCATGCCAAAAGACTTCCCGCGCAACCGCTTAGGGCTGGCAAAATGGCTCGTTTCGCCTGAACACCCGCTGACGGCGCGCGTCACGGTCAATCGCTTCTGGCAAGAGGTGTTTGGTAATGGGCTGGTTCGAACCAGTGGCGATTTCGGCGTCGCAGGGGAGTTGCCCAGCCACCCCGAATTGCTCGATTGGCTGGCGGTTGAGTTCCGCAGTCCCACACCCGGTCTATGTTGCGATGATCCCAAACCGTGGGATGTCAAACAGCTTTTCCGCTTGATCGTGACCAGTGCCACCTACCGGCAAGCCGCCATCACCACGCCGGAGAAGCTCGAAAAAGACCGCGATAACCGTTGGCTCAGCCGCGGCCCACGCTTCCGGATGGATGCCGAAATGATCCGCGACTACGCCCTGGCAGCCAGCGGACTTCTGGTACGCAAGATCGGTGGACCGAGCGTAAAACCCTACCAGCCCGATGGGGTGTGGGAAGCCGTGGCTATGATTGGCTCGAACACCCGTCACTATCAACGAGATTCAGGCGAAAATCTTTATCGCCGCAGCATGTACACCTTCTGGAAACGCTCGGCCCCGCCAGCGGCGATGGAGGTTCTCAACGCCCCGAATCGCGAAACTTGCACTGTCCGCCGCGACCGGACCAATACCCCCCTGGCGGCTCTGCTGACGCTCAACGATGTGCAGTTCGTCGAAGCAGCGCGGGTGTTGGCAGAAAAAGCCATTCAACACCATCCCGACGATGCGCAGCGCCTCGATTTCCTCGGTCAGCGCCTCCTGGCTCGGCCCTTCCGCGCGGCCGAGCAGAAAATCCTCCGCGAATCGCTCGCGCAACTGCGGTCCCACTATCACGAGCACGTGGCGGAAGCCCAGAAACTCATCACCTTCGGCGAATCAAAACCCGATGCACGAATCAATCCGGCGGAACTGGCCGCGTGGACCATGCTCACCAACCAATTGATGAACCTCGACGAAGTTCTGAACAAGTAGAACCCCCGAAGTTCTTAACAAGCAGAACCCCAACGTCGCGACAAGATCACCATGAACGAATGAGAATCCCCGGGTCGGGAATCGGACAAAGCTCATGACCAAAGTGATGTATGGACCTGGGCACAGAATTATTACAGCATTCATTACTGGTGTGATCGATTGAGGCCGACCATGAACATCTTCCAGAATCCCCCGCTGCTGGAAATGACCCGGCGACATTTTTTTGCCGCCAGTGGGTTGTCGCTGGGTTCGATGGCCCTCGCTAGCCTGATGGGCGAAGCCGCGGAACTAGCCCCCATGCCGCGACCGGGGGCCAGCACCGCCACCGGCGTGGGTGCCGCGCTGCCGCAAACACACTTCCCCACCAAGTGCCGTCACGTCATTTACTTGCATTGTGTCGGCGGTCCTTCGCAGATGGACCTTTACGACTATAAGCCGAAAATGCGGGACTACTTTGATAAAGACCTGCCCGATAGTGTCCGCATGGGCCAGCGTCTGACGACCATGACCAGTGGGCAAGCCCGCTTCCCCATCGCCCCCAGCATCTACCGCTTTGCCCGCAAAGGCCAATGCGGCATGTGGATGAACGATGAACTGCTGCCTTACACGGCCAAAATGGCCGACGATATGGTTTTTATTCGCTCCATGCACACGGAGGCGATCAACCACGAACCCGCCATCACCCACATGCAAACGGGGAACATGGTCACTGGTCGGCCCTGTCTGGGGGCCTGGACTAGCTATGGTCTAGGCTCACTCAATCAGAATCTGCCCACCTTTGTCGTGATGGTGGCCAAACCCAGCAACGAAGAGCAAGTGCAGGCCATCTCCGCCCGCTTGTGGCAATCGGGGTATTTGCCGGGAGAGCATGCCGCGGTCAGCTTCCGGGCGGCCAAAGACCCGATTCTCTTCATCAACAACCCACCGGGGGTTTCCGACCAAGTCCGGCGGACCACCCTCGACGGCCTCAACAAACTCAACGAACTGCACTATGCCGAGGTTGGTGACCCGGAAACCCGCACCCGCATCGCCATGTACGAAATGGCCTACCGGATGCAAGCGAGTGTCCCGGAACTGACCGATTTGAGCAAAGAACCGGCGAAAGTGCTGGAATCCTACGGTCCCGACATTCGCAAACCGGGCAGCTTTGCCTATACGGCACTGATGGCCCGTCGCTTGGTCGAACGCGGTGTCCGTTTTGTGCAGATTTACCATAACAATTGGGATCATCATGGCAATCTCACCGGCCGCATGCCGTCGCAGTGCAAGGATATCGACCAACCTTGCTACGC
The DNA here is from genome assembly GCA_025055115.1 of Gemmata sp. GTDB lineage: Bacteria > Planctomycetota > Planctomycetia > Gemmatales > Gemmataceae > Gemmata. The sequence continues at coordinate 26,729 of JANWYJ010000081.1, read as the reverse complement.
CTTGATTCAAGACCTCAAGCGGCTGGGCTTGTTTGATAGTACCCTCGTCATTTGGGGAGGGGAATTTGGCCGGACTATCTACAGCCAAGGCGGGCTTTCGAAAACCAACTATGGCCGCGACCACCATCCCCGCTGCTTCACGATGTGGATGGCCGGTGGTGGGACCAAAGGCGGGACAATCTACGGCGAAACCGACGACTTCAGCTATAACATCGTGGATAAACCCGTCCATGTCCGTGATTTGCACGCGACCATCCTCCGCCTGCTGGGTATCGACCATGAGAAGTTCACCTACCGCTACCAAGGGTTGGATCAGCGGCTCACCGGCGTGGAAAAAGCTCATGTTATCCACGAATTGATTGCCTGACACGATTTGGCGTCGCCGTGTCAGACCGTTGAGTCGATATTTGAGTGGCTGTTTTCCGGATACCGTTGGGCTTTCCCCTAACACTCCCTTGTCCTATCTATGAGGTTTTCTCCATGATCGACACGACACGTCGAACCTTTTTGAAAACCACGGCCGCCACGGCCGCCGCGGCAACCCTTCTGCCCGGAGCCTATGCGGCCCCGGACGACACCCTCCGCATTGGCTTGGTGGGCTGTGGCGGTCGCGGGACGGCTGCGGCCCGGGAAGCCCTGCGGGCCGATCCGAAAGTCAAACTTGTTGCTATGTGTGATGCCTTCATGGATCGGCTCGAAGACAGCCTCAAAAACATTCTCAGCGTCAAGGATGTGGCCGCGAAGGTGGATGTCACCCCCGAGCGCAAATTCGACGGCTTCGATGGGTATCAAAAGTTACTGGAACATGTCGATGTGGTGTTGTTGTGTACGCCGCCAGGGTTTCGCCCCCTGCATCTGAAGGCTGCCATCGAGGCGGGGAAGCATGTTTTTTGTGAAAAACCGGTTGCGGTCGATGTGGCCGGGGCCAAGTCGGTGATCGAGACGGCTCGGTTGGCCAAACAGAAAAATCTCAGTATCTGCTCGGGTTACTGCTGGCGTTACTATCATCCGCTCCGCGAAACGGTCAAGTGCATCCACGACAATGCCATCGGCGACATTGCCGCTATGCACATCACCTATCTGACGGGCACCTTGTGGCATCGGGGCAGCGACCCCCGCTGGACCCCCATGGAATACCAAATGCGCAATTGGTATTACTTCACCTGGCTCAGTGGGGATTTCATCGTTGAACAGCATTGCCACAATTTCGACAAGATGAACTGGGTTCTTCAAGGCAAAATTCCGGTGGCTGCGACGGCCGTGGGTGGTCGGCAACAACGCCGCGACCCGAAATTCGGCCATATCTACGACCACTTCGCCGCGACTTTGGAATTCGACGGCGGATTGAAGGTCTTCTCCTTCTGCCGACAAATGGACAATTGCGGCAAAGGCGATGTGAACGATCATGTGATCGGAACCAAAGGCTCAGCCCAACTGATGGAGTTTGCCGTGCGCCCCACGGGCAGTGCTGAGCGTGTCTTCGCCGATCCACGCGCCAAGAGTATGTATCAGGTCGAGCACGATGAATTGTTCGCCGGCATTCGTTCGGGAAAGTGCATCAACGATGGGGAAACCGCAGCGCACAGCACGCTGATGGCCATTTTGGCGCGCGAAGCCGCTTATACTGGACGGCGGTTGACGTGGAAAGAACTGATGGCGTCCAACCAAAACCTCGCCCCAGCGAAGTACGATTGGAATTACCCCATCGAAACTCCCCGTGTGCCGATCCCCGGTACTTATAAGTTTGTGTAGGATGCGCTTAGTGTAGGATATGCTCCGGCAAGCCATCCCCGGGCCACGGCTTCCTCATCGTCCGTGGTCTCAAAACCTTGTTGCCGGCTCGTGACGATGTATCCCCGGATCACCGCTTATCCCCGGTGGGATTCACCCTCGATGGGCTGGGCGGTGGCCGTAAAACGGGCGGTGGCCGTAAAACGACCGACTGGGCGGCCTACTGGATAACCTCCAGCTGACCGCCTTCTGAAGTGCGATTCTGGATTGCGATTTCATTATCCATCGGGTTTGTGGCATGCAATTGGGTCAAGTCCGGCTTTCCTCGGGTGCAGTGGTGGTCATGGCTTTGGACCGGGGGAATCTCTACCCGCTCGATATGAACCGTGATCCGCAGATCCGCTCGTTGGCGGATGTCCTGCATCAGCCGGACCCTGTGGCCACTGCCCAAAAACTGATCAGCCGCGAACCAGTCCTGCGTGCGACCGATTGCGAATTCCTGGCACCGATCAACGACCAAGAAATCTGGGCCGCGGGAGTGACCTACAAGCGCAGCAAAGTAGCTCGGGAAGAGGAGTCGCAAGGGGCAGCCCAGTTCTACGACAAAGTCTATACCGCCCCGCGACCCGAACTCTTCTTCAAAGCGACCGCGCAACGGGTTGTTCATCCCGGGCAGCCTGTGCGGATTCGTGCCGATGCGCGATGGAGTGTCCCGGAGCCGGAGTTGACGCTGGTGATTTCTCCACGGGGGCAGATTGTTGGGTATACCATCGGCAACGATATGAGTTCCCGCGACATTGAAGGAGAAAATCCCCTCTATTTGCCCCAAGCGAAAGTCTATAAAGGCTCCTGTGCCATTGGGCCGGTCATCACACCGGTGGCCCATATGCCGCCGCTGGGGGAGGTCGAAATCCGCCTGGTCGTTCGCCGGGCGCAGCAGACAGCCTTTGAAGGCCGAACAACGCTGACACAGATGGCGCGCACGCCGCAAAGCCTGGTGGAGTGGTTATTGAGGGACAACGAATTCCCGCACGGGGCGTTGCTGCTGACCGGAACCGGGATTGTACCTCCCGACGAGTTCACCCTCCAGCCGGGTGATTTGGTCAGCATTTCCATCACGGGAATTGGCACACTCACCAATCCGGTGGCCTGACCCTCGGCTCTCCGCGCGCCGGACCGCAACTGTCGCTGGAACTTCACGAGCCGTAGGGTCCAGCGATTGCGACGATCACTTTTTGTGTTGTGGGCGGAAACGAATCCCGTAGGTGGATTCCCAGCGCTTGGGCGAACCGGGCAAGGTGACTCCGGGCACGGGCAGGTCGTATTTGTGGGCGTAGTACAGTAACCGCTGCGGGTACTCGGGCCATTTGCCTTCCCATCGGGCCAGATCGCGTTTTTCGTCGGCCGACATCTTGGGGAAAAGTTGTTCGCGCGCAAACTCCCGAACCGCGGGTTTGAAGTCCGCCAAGCGGGCCGGTCCCAGCGGCGGTATGTTGCCGAACTTGCTGAGGCCGCTGAGTTCGCGATGAACCTCCAGAGGGTATTCTGGCCATTTCCCCGAGGCTGCGCGCAGGCGTGTCGATAACCCCTTTTTAGCCAACAGCGGGAACGTGATACTTTGGGGCAAATCCTTGAAGTCGGTGTAGAGCAGTTTCGGATTCTCGGGTTCTGGGAGGTATGGTTTTTGGTTCGCCAGTTCAAAAACGAGCAATCCAAACCAGGCCCACAGGTTCTCTCGGCGGGCCACGTCGAGCCGGCTGCGATATTCTTCCAACTCCACGGCGTTGAGTCGGCAACGCGGCGGATCATCGACCTTGAAGACATTTTTCGCGTAGTCGAGAACTTCTTTTTTGCCTGCTTCGGTGTCGAAGGGCCACGGTGATTTGTTGGCGGCGAATTCCTCGGCATGTTGACGGATGAACGCCCAACGGTCGCGGCGGATGGCTTCTTCCTCACGCCATTGCTTCACCAGTTCAGGATTTGTCCGCACTGCTGCTGGGAGCGAATCTAACCAGTGCCGTTCACGGACATCGCGGACGACGCCTAAACGCAACCCCGGCGTGGCGGCGGCCAGAATTCCCCGCCGTTCACTCTCCGGCAACCGGTCCAGCCAGGCGGCGTAGGCTTCCAAGACTCGCAGCAGCCGGTCGCGCTCCTTGGCGTCGCGTTGGTGCAGTTCCGCATCCAATTGGATGATAGCTTTCTGTCGCTCCAGCGGCAGTGACCGAAACGACTTGGCCAACTGATCGAATTCTTTGCCAGTGGGTACGGTGATGGTTTCGTGGGAGGGGATCCGCAACGTGGGGTCGAAGGCCACCGACGGATCTTCACCGAAATACTCGGAGCTGGCCAATTCTTCCAAAAATTGGATGTCGTCGATCACCGCATACAGGGGAAGCCACTCAATGACGCGCGGATTGGGTTCGTGAGATCGTGTGGCGCTGTCGTTATCGCGCAGGTCCGCCAGGATGCCACGGGAGAGAGCCGCTAACCCATAGCCCACCGGGATGCATACGACGACGGCCAGCAAGATTGCCAACGCCATGACGATGGACGCAGTAGCCTTCGCTGCGGAAGGCGGCTTTGCCTTGAATGTTTGAGAATTCAGGCTCAGCGGCACCGACGTGGATAACTCGGCCGCGGCGGGGGCCGGTGTGGCCGAGATTTTCGATACCGTGGGGCGTCGGAGTGTGGGAAGCTTGTCGAGGGTTCGGCTGGTGAAGTTCGCGGACGGTTCCGTGCGCGGTAAGTAATCGAGTAGATCGTAGGCTTTTTTCAGTTCTGCAGCGCGAGCGCGAGCGGCCGGGTCATTCGCCAGCCGCTGTTCGACCCGTTGCGCAGCCTGTGGGTCCAGTTCGCCATCCAAATATGCTACCAACTCCGCATCCCAGGGATCGAGAATGGAGTCATCATCCGGCGGTAGTGGATTGTGGGGCATAGCCAGGCTCGATCGCATGAAAATGGGGAAGTTAGGACTCGCGTGGCAGTTCGTCGTCCTCCTCCATGGGGGGCGGGGGCGTCTCATCCATATAAATATAACCCTGAAGGGCCTCGCGCAGCTTGCAGCGGGCGCGGCTGAGCAACGATTTGACCGCCTTGGGGCTGAGGTTCATCACCTCGGCGATGTCGGCATAGTTCATGTCCTCGAATTTGTTCAAGATAATTGCCATGCGCTGGCGTTCGTTGAGACTATCCAAAGCTTGTCGAACAACTTCCGCCAATTCTTGTTGTTGCAGTTGATGGGCCGGCGGTTGATCGCGGTTGGGGGCTAGTTGTTCGGTCGGCCGGGGTCCAAGGGGGCCGGAGTCGTGAACTTCCATGGTTGTAACCGGTCGTCGTTGCCGATCGCGCAAAGCATTCAAAGCCAAGTTGTTGGCGATGGTGAATAACCATGTGGAAAACTTGGCTTTGGGGGTATAACTTTTTCGCGTTCGGTAGACGCGTAGGAAAACCTCTTGAGCCAGATCTTCGGCTTCCTCCGCGTGGCCAACCAAGTGATGCATGACCGCGACGAGCCGATGTTGGAAGCGTTCGACCAGCTCCGCGAAGGCGCCGGTATCGTCCGCGTCGCGCACGCGGAGCATCAAGCGGATGTCCGGGTCGCGGAGAGCCATTTGGGTGCTAGTTTGACCAACGGACATAGACCGGTATGAGGTTTTGGAGGGTCGAAGACTACAGGCCCAGAACAGTTCAGGACTCACGCAGCGATGGTCCCCGGTAGGGGATTAGTAAGTTCATTCATGAATTATGTCGATTTTTCCTCCCAGCGTCGGCGGAGTTGACCGCAGGCGGCATCGATGTCCGCCCCTTTGCGTTTGCGGATTTTCACGCTGATACCGGCTTTACGCAATGTGAGGGTGAGGTTCTTCACGTCGGTGGCGACCGGACGGCGGAAGGGAAGTCCCTCCACTTCATTCCAGGGAATCAGGTTCACATGAGCTTTGCGGCCCCGCAGTAAGCCGGCGAGTTGCCGGGCATGTTGCGGTTGGTCGTTCAATCCACCTAGAACCACATATTCATAGGTCACTTGTCGACCCGTGGCGGCAAAATAGTCGTCCGCGGCGGACAGAATGGCATCCAGCCCGATTTTCGCGTTTGTCGGCACAATTTGCGTGCGCAGTTCATCGTTGGGGGCGTGCAGCGAAACGGCGAGATGGTAGGGCTTGCCGCAAGCTGCCAGTTGGCGAATCTTTTCGGGTAATCCGACGGTAGAAATCGTGACGTGGCGGGCTCCGATTCCCAAGCCGTTTTTATCACCGGCGATCGCCAGTGCGGAAAGCAGGTTATCGAGGTTGGCGAGGGGTTCGCCCATACCCATGACGACGATGTGCGTTAAGCGTGTGGCCGGTGCCGCCCGGGGGCCATGGGGCGTGAGAACCGATGTTCTTGCGCGCGGCCCTGGCCGTGGCGTCAGATTGCGCAGACGCACAAGCTGTTCGACAATTTCACCCACCGTGAGGTTGCGAACAACGCCATTTAAGCCGCTGGCGCAAAACACGCAGCCCATCCCGCAGCCCACCTGCGTGCTGATGCACGCGGTCGCCCGTCCTTGATCCTGGATGAGCACGCATTCGATCATGCGCTGGTCGGTCAGCCGCAGGAGCAGTTTGTGCGTATCGTCGCGGGCCTGCAGGTGTTGCACTACCTGCGTCGCGAAGATGCGGTAGTGTTGGGCCAGCTTGGCCCGCAGTGCCTGGGGCAAGTCCGTCATTTCTTCAAACGTAATGGCCCGGTTGGCGAAGACTTGCCGCCAGATTTGTTGGGCACGCAAGGCCGGTTGCTGCTGGTTGGCCAGCCATGCCCGCAAACTTTCGGTGGATTCCTCAAAGAGGCTTTTGATGAAAGGAGAATGAAGCGGTTGAGCTTCTCTCCCCAATTCTTCCACAAGTGGCAGATGAATGGTCATAGACGCATTTTAGTGGTGCCACGAAGTTCGGGGAAGCAGACCCGGAATACTTCCTCGCTTCTTGCGCGCTTCTTGCGCGATTCGTTATGAGTAGGTCTGCGACGTGCTTTGGGAACTGTGCACTCGGGGTCGCGCCGACTTGCTCTTCAAATCCCGACTTGCTCTTGCCATCCCTGGAAGGTGAGCAGGGCTTCATGCTTCATGGAGAGCTGATCGCGTGCATTTGGGGTCATGCCGACTTGCTCTTCCCATACCCTGGCCCGATTGGCTACCATCAGATGCTTTCTTCACCACGGATGGTCCTCGCATGCGCTGGCTGTTGATTGGCTACATGTTTTTATTCATCCACCGGCCGTTTGAGGTCTGGCCTTGGCTGGGGGAGTTGCACATCGAACGGGTGTATATGCTCTTCACCCTCGCGGTGTGGGTCGTTTATCCCAGGAAGCGGTTTTTGCCGAACGTGCAGCATGCCGCGTATTGCGCGTTGGCCGCGGCGGTGCTGCTGGCGTGGGCTGCCAGTCCGTGGGCGGCTTATGGCCAGGCGGTGGTCGAAGATTGGTTAAAGATCGTCGTATTTTATGTGCTGCTGGTCACTTGTATTCATGACGAAGACGGTCTGAAACATCTGGTGGTGGGTTTCATCGCGGTCATGAGCCTGTATCTGTTGCACTCTTTGCGTGAATATTGGGGGGGGCGGCACACCTACCGGATGGGGATCGCTCGGATGATGGGGGTCGATACCACTCTGGGTGATCCGAATAGTTTTGGCGCTAGTATTGTGTTTGCCTTGCCGATCGTGGTGGCCCTTTGGACTTCCGGGATTGGGGGTCGGCTTGGCCGGGTATATCTGAGCGGCTATGTAGCCCTTTCGACACTGTGTATTCTGCTGACCGGGTCGCGATCGTCATTGTTGGGCTTGTTGCTATTCTTCCTGATGGTCATTGCCCGGACCCGTTACCGTTGGACGGCCACAGTGCTTTTTGCGGTTGCCGCTCCTGTGGCCTTTGTCGCGTTGCCAGAATCGTTGCAGCGGCGTTTTGAGACGATCATCAACCCCGAGGTCGGCCCCGCGAATGCTCAGGAATCGGGGGAGGGGCGCATTCAGGGGTTGATCCTGGGTTGGCAGCAGTGGTTGAACAACCCGCTGACGGGGATTGGTCCGGGGGCCTGGCGACCGGCCAATAACACGAAATTAGAGTCGCATAATCTTTACGGGCAATTGCTCGGAGAAACGGGCACTCTGGGAGCGTTGGCCTTTCTGGCCATGCTGGCTAGCTTTCAGGCCAATTTGCGTGCCATTCGTCGTGTTCGCCGGGCTGTACCGCAATGGCAGAACGACCTTGTGTTCACCTTGCCCACGGCCATCGGCGGCGCGGTCATTTTGCTCTTGTTTATGGGGAACTTCGGTCATAACCTCTTTCGTTTTACATGGTTATGGTATGGTGGCTTTCTCATCATCGCCCGTCATTGTGTCGCCCAACGGGTAGCCAGCCACTCGTGGGAAACAGAAATGGAGGAAGCTGAACCGGTGGCGGTCGATTGGCCGGAGGGCTGGATTCGTCATCCGCCGCACACCACGACCCTTCCATAGTTGCAACATGTCGCAGAATTCTGTTTGCACGGTGGGATGAACCCAGGGACAATGGAGGCGAAGAATTACGTTGCTGGGATCCAAGCGCGATGTATCGGCTGGCATGGGTTGTCGGGGTGATTGTTGCTTGGCTGGGCCTTCCCCTTCTGGTGTTTGCGGCCGATGCCGATAACCATTGGGCGTGGAGGAAACCGCAGCGGCCCCCGGTTCCCCAACTTCCTGAGAATCCGCGGGCCAATCCCATCGATGCGTTCATTCGCGCCAAATTGGCGGCCGCGCAGTTGTCGCCTGCGCCGCGGGCCAGCCGCGAACAGCTCCTCCGCCGTGTCACCTTCGATCTCACCGGGCTGCCCCCCACACCGGAAGAGATCGACGCCTTTGTCCACGATCATACGCCCGACGCGTGGGCGAAGGTGGTCGATCGGTTGTTGGCCAGCCCCCGTTATGGGGAACGATGGGGCCGCCATTGGCTCGATTTGGCCCGCTATGCCGACACCAACGGCTACGAATTCGATGAACCGCGACCCGATGCCTGGCGTTACCGCGATTACGTTATCCGCAGCTTCAATGCCGATAAACCCTTTGACCGCTTGATTCTCGAACACATCGCGGGGGATGAAGCCTTTCCCGACGATCCCGACGCCCGGATCGCCACCGGCTTCCACTTACTCGGCCCCGACATGACGGATTCGTCCGACCAAGCCCAGCGGCGCTACAACACGCTCAGCGACATGACCGACACCACCGCCCTGGTTTTTCTCGGACTGACCCTGACTTGCGCCCGCTGTCACGACCACAAGTTTGAACCACTCACCCAACTCGATTATTTCCGCTTCTTCGCGTTTTTCACGCCAGCCGTCTTCCGCCGCGATCTGTCAGTGGCCACCGCCGACGAGGTCCGACAATTTCAGCGCCAGCAAGAAATCTATTGGGATTTGACGAAAACTGTTCGCGCCGCCATCGATGCCATCGAAGAGCCACATCGGCAACGGCTTTTTGAAGCGAAACTGGCCAAGCTCCCTCCCGATGCCCAAGCAGCTCACCGCACTCCCCCCGCCAAACGGACCCCAGGGCAGCTCGAATTGGTTGCCGAAACCGAACGCAAAGTCCAAGTTAGCGAGGCGGAAATCGCCAAAGCGTTAAGCCCGGCCGAGAAGTCGCGCCTGGAGGAATTGAAAAATCAGCTGCAAGCCTTCGATGCCCAGAAGCCCACGCCACTGCCGACGGCGATGGGGCTGATGGAGGCGTCGAACCAGCCCCCAAAAACGTATCTGTTAGAACGAGGCGAGCTGGCCAACCAACGCGAGGAAGTCGAACCGGGTTTTCCCGCGATTTTGTTACCCGGCCAGAAAGCCAAACCCGCGGTGATCACGCCCTTGGCGTCGAGCAGCGGGCGGCGGTTAGCTCTGGCGCAGTGGCTGGCATCACCTGAGAATCCGCTGACGGCTCGGGTGATCGTCAATCGCCTCTGGCAGCATCATTTCGGTCGGGGTATTGTAGCGACCCCCAACGATTTCGGGACCCGCGGAGCCGCGCCGAGCCATCCTGAGCTACTCGATTGGCTTGCCTGTGAACTGATCGAACAACGATGGTCGCTGAAGGCCATGCACCGCTTGATGGTGTTGTCCGAAACTTATCAACAAAGCAGCTTCGCCACGGCCGAAGCTCAAGAGCGTGATCCTAAGAATACCTTGTTTTCCCGTATGAATCGGCGACGACTCGAAGCCGAAGCCGTTCGCGATGCGCTGTTGGCGATCAGCGGGCAACTGAACCTGAAAATGGGCGGCCCGGGGGTGGTTCTGCCCAGCCAGGCCCGCGCTGCAGGGGGGGCGCGAGCACTCACGGTGACGAGCGATCCTCGCGAGCACACTCGGCGAAGTGTCTACCTGTTTTGCCGCCGGAATCTGCGCGACCCATTCCTCGAGGCGTTCGATTTTCCTGATACTAACCTCAGTTGCCCCCAGCGCGAACGCAGTACCACCGCCCCGCAAGCGCTGGCCCTGCTCAACGCACCCGAAGCCGTAACCGCGGCGCAGGCCCTCGCCCAACGCCTGAAAAAAGAAGCCCCCACACGCGAGGAACAGATCACGCTCGCTTATCGCCTAACCCTGGGCCGCAAACCCACAGCGAAGGAAATAGAGCGGGCGATTGCCTTCCTGAACGATTCGCCCCTCAGTGAGTTTTGCCGCGCCTTGTTGAACCTCAATGAATTCCTGTATGTGGACTAGCCAACCGTCGCGCGGGGGACCCCACCCGCTTCCCGCCACGCCCGAGGATTCACACATGCTCCCTGCCGTGGTTGACCGCCGACGCTTTCTCCGCAATGCCGGACTGGGTTTTGGCACGATCGCCCTAGCCTCGCTGCTACACGACGATGGCTTATTGGCTAGCGATACTGCGGTCGATCCGCTGGCCCCGAAAAAGCCGCATTTTGAAGCCAAGGCCAAGCGGGTTATCTTCCTTTTCATGTCTGGTGGCCCCAGTCATATCGATACGTTCGATCCCAAACCGGAGTTGACCCGGTTGCACGGTCAGCCATTGCCGGCGAGTTTTGGACCGGTGAAGACCCGCCGCGGCGTGGAAAAGAACAAGCTGCTCGCGTCGTCTCGGCAGTTCCGCCAGTATGGCCACAGCGGTATCGCGGTCAGCGATTGGTTCCCGCACTTGGCGCAATGTGTGGATGATATCTGCTTTTTGCGCGGTTGTTATGGCGATAGCGTGACGCATCCGGAATCGGTCTATTTGATGAACACCGGTTCGATCCTCATGGGCCGGCCCAGCCTCGGGGCCTGGGTGAGCTACGGCTTGGGCACCGAGAACCGCAACATGCCGGCATTTGTGGTGCTGCCCGATCCTGGCGGCTGGGTGAAGGGCGGCTCGCCCGCGTGGGGAGGCGGGTTCCTCCCCACCGTCCACCAAGGAACCGTGATCAAGGGCGGGCCGACACCGATCGAACACCTGGCCCCACCATCGGGAGTTTCCACGGCGCAACAACGCAAAACCCTCGATTTCATCGCGGAAAGTAATCGCGACCACCTCGCGGCGCGCGGCGGCGACACGGAATTGGCCGCCCGGATCGCCGCCTACGAACTGGCCTATCGTATGCAGTCGCAAGCTCCCGAGTTGGTTGATCTTTCCCAAGAAACGGAAACCACCAAGCGGCTCTATGGCCTCGACCAGAAAGAAACTGCCGAATTCGGCACCCGCTGCTTGCTGGCCCGGCGGATGGTCGAACGCGGTGTTCGCTTTGTTCAACTGTACTGTGGCGATACCAACGGCTGGGACGGCCACAGCCATCTTGATGAGAACCACAGCCGATTGGCCCGGGCCAGCGATCAACCCATTGCCGCGCTACTGGCCGATCTGAAGCGGCGCGGCTTGCTCTCAGAGACTCTGGTCATTTGGGGAGGCGAGTTTGGTCGCACACCCATGAGCGAAGGAACCACCGGCCGCGATCACAACCCGCATGGGTTCACCGTGTGGATGGCCGGCGGCGGCGTCAAAGGCGGTGTCGTGATCGGCAGTACCGATGACATCGGCCTGCGCGCTGCCACGGGGAAAGCCCATGTTCACGACATCCACGCCACCATCCTCCATCTGCTGGGTTTCAACCACAAAAAATTGACCTTCCGCCACAATGGCCGCAATGAACGGCTCACGGATAATGGTGGGGAAGTCATTTACGAAGCTCTCGCCTGAATCTTGGCTGGTGACGTGATGCTCCAGCCGACGCCGGACTCGCTCGCCATCGATTGAAGGCACACTCTTGTTGCACTCAGACGATTCAACCAACTTCCCGATTCATAGGGAGGACTCGCTCGCCATCGATTGAAGGCACACTCTTGCGGCACTTGCCTCCAAACGATAGCCTGATGCCACCCACCACCGGCTCAGCGCGAGTCGGTTTAGCCCCCCGAAGGTCCTTTTCTCAGGGAGAACGTTCATGATGCGTTGGATGTCACGGGTTGCGGCAATTGCGCTTTTCGCCAGTATCCTGTCCCCGGCCCGCAGTGAGGATAATAAGCCGCCCCCCGGATTCGTCGCCCTGTTCAACGGCAAAAATCTCGACGGTTGGCAAGGCAACCTTGACATGAAACAACGCGCAACGCTCCCCAAAGAGAAACACGAGGAGATCATCCAACAACGCACCAAAATCGCCCGAGAAAACTGGATTGTTCAGGATGGCGTGCTGCATTGCACCGGCAAGGGCGGTGTGAGTCTCCAGACAGTCAAGGATTACGGAAACTTTGAGTTGCTGGTCGATTGGAAAATCGAAAAGAAGGGCGATAGCGGTATTTATCTCCGCGGCCAGCCGCAGGTGCAGATCTGGGATTCCGACAATCTCGACCCCGAGCGCTACAAGGCCGATTTCGGCAAAGGTTCCGGCGGATTGTGGAATAATCCCATGGGCGATCCGGCCAAAATTCCCCTCAAGAAAGCCGATAAGCCTGTCGGTGAATGGAACACCTTCCACATCACGGTTATTGGCGACGAGGTGACGGTCAAGCTCAACGGGATCGTGGTGGTCGACAAAGGCAAGTTGCGGAATTACTGGTTCAAGGATAAGCCGGCACCCGAAACCGGCCCGATTGAACTGCAGTACCACGGCGATCCATTGTGGTTCAAAAACATCTACATCAAGGAATTGAAGTAAGTCTGGTTCAAAAACATCGCCATCAAGGAATTGAAGTAAGCCTATGGTCGCTGGGGCCGCCGCGCACCGGTGCGCGGCGGCCCTAGGTCATTTCGCTTCAAGGTATCACGCCAGATCGACAGGTGACGGACGAGCCGCCTGGGGTTGCCATGACGGGGGGATTTCTGATTCCGTTTTCCTTTGTCATCACTTGGGGTTTGGTTTTTCATCGGTTTTGGGCAACTTTTTCGGTTCGACGAAGGCCGCGGCACGAGCGCTGAGTTGCCGGGCGTGGGCAGCGCGGTTGGGAAATCCGGCATGGGCCGAGGAGAGTTGTTCGTAGCTACGCCAGGCAGCCAACGCCGTCCGCCAGGCATCGAGAGCATCGGCTTGCAGGCGTTCCCGGTCCGATCCGGTGGTCTGTTCGAGCCGGGCTTGCAGTCGTTCGGCCTGCTCGTGTTTGCACAGAGCCAGTAATAACGACGCCTCAGCGCGACCTACTTCCGCGGAGGCCCGGTCGATCAAGAGGATCGCACCAGGTTGACTCCAATGTTTATCGATCTGGGCCTGTACGCGGGCTTCCGCGTCTTTATCGTTATTGAAGCGGCTACGCCGCAATTCGTTGTACAATTCGTTGGTGGTCGCAATCCATTCGTTGATGATTTGGGCTTGCTGCGCGGGGTTTTGCGCACGCAGGCGTTCCAGCCCGTTGGAATACATTTGTTGCTTGGCGACCACATCCGACGCGGCGGTTTGGAATTGTCCCCGTTGGATGCGTTCGCGGGGATTGGGGGGTTCGATGAACGACTGGTAGAGTTTGCCCGCCGCGGCACCACGCAGCCGGTCGATCGCCAAGCCTTCTTCCAAGCCCGCCGGTTGGCCAAAGGCACTCGCGGGGATTTGCTCGCGAATGTACAGATCGTAGAGCCGCCCGCCGGCAGGGGCGCGATCGGCCCCACCCAACTCCACCGGCAAGAAGGTCCGGGCAACCCGACCATACGCCGACGGATCACCGACAGGATTCCAAAAACGGGGTTGCCAATTTCCAAAAGCGGCTTGCTTTGCCCGCAAGGCGCTCAGGTCGTAGGCCACCTTGACATGAAGCTCGCTGTGGAGCTGCCGTTCGAATTCCCCCATGCGTGCCGAAAGGGAATTGACGGGAACCGCAAGATACACTGTCGGATGGTTGAGTTCGTCGAGGGTCACGCGCGGGCGGTGGGCGGCATCCTGCGCCCAAGCCTTCGCCGCTTCGGGGTTGGCTTTCAGTTGGTTGAGCGTTAGCGGGAAAACCACCCCCCGCCACGGATCGAACAATTTCACATCGTTGTCAATGCGAACACCGACCGCCCAGAAAGGTCCGCGCGGAGCCGCGGCGACGGCTGCTTCGTAATCACTCAAGGATTTGATCGGCGTCGTGACCTCATAAATCAGCGTACTGGGTCCTGGATCGCTGGGGCCGATCAGGCAGCCATCCAATTCCAGTTGTTGTAAGAGCGCCAGAAAAACGTACATCCGCTCCAAACCCGAGCCAAAGCCGCGCCGCAGCACCGCGGTGGGTGGGAGTGTGTGGACCAGAAATTGTTGCGGACCGACCGGCTGAAGCCACGGATGGAGATAGACTTGCCGGCACACCCAGGCGAAGGCCAGCTCGGCTTGCTTCTCGGCGGGTAAGCCACTGAGGGCCAAAGCAATCGCGGCATCACGCAGGTAGAAACAATCCGCCAGATAGGCACTGTCGAAGGGAGTGAACACTTCGGCGGCGATCTCCTCCCGGTCCTCGGGCGACAGAGGGATCAGTTGTGCCACCTCCTGAAGGGCCTCCGCTGAGAGGACCGGCAAGCGCTGGCCGGTGCTGTGTTCCACATCCGCACTGAGGGTAGCCAAAACGACTTTGGTCGCTGCCAAATCGGTTTCCTTCTTCAAACGACTGGCCGCGGTTTTCCACGGATTGGTTTTGGCGACTTCCGCCGGATTGGCATCGTCCACCCGGCTGAGGGGTTTGCTGCATCCGGCCAGAAGCAGTATCACTGCCGCCAGGGTGGCCAGGGTTGCTGCGCGCAGGTCCTGGTGGGGGAGGCCATTCGTCGAACCACGGTCATGAGGAAGATTCATACAAGGGGACTCGGGATGGCGGATGATCATGGGTTGGGATTGTGAGAGCCTCTCGGATACGCAAGCAAATCTCGATCAGTTGGGGCAATTCAGCCAGCGGGACCATGTTGGGGCCGTCGCTGGGGGCCTTATCCGGTTGGGGATGAGTTTCCAGGAAAACGCCATCGCAACCCGCGGCCACTGCGGCACGGGCGAGAACCGGCACCATTTCCCGATCGCCCCCAGTGCGATCACCCAAGGCCCCTGGCTTCTGTACGCTGTGAGTCGCATCAAAGATCACCGGAACGCCGATTTCCTGCATCCACGGGATCGAGCGCATATCGTTGACCAGCCAGCCGTACCCGAACGTGGTGCCACGTTCTGTCAGAAGAACGTGGCGATTTCCGCATTCGGCGAGCTTGGCCACGACGTTTTTCATATCCCAGGGGGCCATGAATTGCCCTTTTTTGACATTGACCACCCGTCCGGTGCGACCGCAGGCCTCCAGTAGGTCCGTCTGCCGTGCTAAAAAGGCGGGAACTTGAAGAATGTCGCAAACTTCGGCCACGGCCGCGGCTTGATGGCATTCGTGAACGTCGGTCGTCACGGGTAGGCCGGTTTTCTGTTTGACCGCCGCGAGGGTTTTCAAACCCTCGTGCAGTCCCGGGCCGCGGAACGACTTCCCACTCGAACGATTGGCTTTATCGAATGAGGCTTTAAAAACCAAAGGTAGTGACAAGCGATCGGCCAGTTGCCGTAACACGTCGGCGATTTGCAACGTGAAATCCAGCGATTCAATGACACATGGCCCGCAAATCCACAGCAGCGGTTGCCCTCGACCCACACGATAAGAGCCGATGGTGATCGGTGAATGTCCACTCATACTCGTGACCTACCATCCGGGCTGACTTCTGAACTTCCTGAGGTCTGGAGTCATACCTCGTCGGCAAGTGGCGGACAACGCGAAGTTGTTCGAAGCCATGTGGCGATCCTGGTAGTCAACTCAGAGGCTGTCGGAAAAAACCCGACGGAGTAGGCTGAGCATCAGATTATCTGGGGACCATTGTCATAGGAATGAAACCGTCACTGCTGGCAGAGAATTCACTTGCAGTTTTTGGCGCGGTGTCAGAGCCGGTTCCACCCGCTGAAAGTTCACTCCACCATCCCAGGCTACGGTTGAACATCCCACCAAGCGACTGGACCAACAGCATTTCGGAAAACTTCCCATCCTATTTTGAACAGTGTCTTCGACACAGGCTCGCGCAGCGCGGTTCTCGAGCATTCTCAGAAATATTGTAGCCAAAACATAAGTCGCAAAGGCCAGAGAGGACGATTTCCACCCACGCCGTTGTTCGGTGGCTGATGGGCGATGGTCCAAACCTTTTATCTTGTTCGTATTTCACACACAGTCCGATGGTACTCACGCCGGGATTTCGCGCGCAAATCTGTTGACCTGCGTCTCTATCATTGATGCTCGATAGTACGCCCTAGCCCCAGCGATAAGCGGCTAGGCATCTTCTCGTCACAGACGCGATGGTTTCGCGGTGAGGATGGACGGAGTGGGCGACTAGGGATTTGAACTGCCGCCGCAACGAGTGTGGTGCTCGAGCAATAATTTGATGAGAATCAATGGAGTGGGCGTGAAGGGATTCGAACCCCTGACTTCCTCCTTGTAAGGGAGGCACTCTCACCACTGAGTTACACGCCCCCAATCCAACCTGAGTGAGTATCGGAAACCCTAATACTCATCCATGATACTCACACTGGTTCAGTATGGCCCAGAGAATTTTCCCTCACAACGCTCAGTATGGCCCACAGAATTTTCCCCTATGGCCCACGGAATTTTCCCCTCCGACGCTGGACTTTGAAAAGGTGGCTTTCCGTTGGGTTTGTGAAAATCACCCAATGGCATGCGTGGCATGGGTGATCGCCCCTCCGGCACGCAGCGCGGCGGCGACGACGGCCGCTTCGGCAATTTCGGCATCAGTGCAACCAGCCGTTTTGGCGGCTTGGGCGTGAGCGTCGATACAATAGGCGCATTGCGTTGTGAAGGCCACGGCCAGAGCCATCAACTCTTTGTATTTTCGCGGAATCGCGCCATCTTTCATCGCGACCTCGTTGAGGGTCGCCCATGCGGCCATCCCTTCCGGGGCTAATTCCTTCAAAGTTTTGATTTTCTTCATGTTGGCCGCGTCGAACATGGTTTTTTCTCCTCATTCGCCGTGAAGATCGCGGATCAGCCCGCGGATGTACTGCGCTGCATTCAACAGACTACGGATGTGAGCCAATTGGTTCGCACGTTGGGAACTTGGGGGCGGCTCCAATTTTTCAAAGGTTGTAGCAATGTCGTTCAACAACGACTCATAACGGTGACGAAACCGATGTTCGAGAAGTTGTTGTTGTTCGGGCAGGCCGCGTGCCTGTTCGATTTCTTCGCGGGCGTCGAGCATCTCGGCGAGGAATGCCGCTGGAAGCTGTTTCTGTTCACTGGCCGTCGGCCCACCTTCAAGGCGTAGCAGGTGTTCCGCCCGTCGGAAGGGATCGCGGAGAATGTTGTAGGCTTCGTTGATCTCCGCCGCCAGTTGTAAACTCGCGTTCAGATCGGCGGAAGCGGCCGCGAGATGGTAATCCGGATGAACGGCACGCGAGTGCGTCAAATACGCTCGTTCCAATTGTTGGGGATCAATCGTAAACCGCCTCGGCAAACCGAGGCGGTGAAAAGCGTCCATCATCGTTCACCTGGGAGCCATCAGACGATGGGGCACCATCAATCCCGTGTCGCTCATGCAGTACGCGGCGGCAATTGCCAAGCCCGGTTCACATCGAGTACGAGCTGCCGCAGCCGCAAGTGCTCTTGGCGTTGGGGTTGGTGATGGTGAAGCCCCGTTTGTTGAGATCGTCGTGAAAATCGACGACAGCTCCTTGAAGGTACAGCATCGAGCGTTTATCCACGACGACTTCGATGCCGTGAAACTCAAATTTGTGGTCGGTTTTTTCGTCGTACTTCGGGTCGAGGTCGAGTTTGTTCTGGAACCCGCTGCAACCGCCGCCTTGGACCCGGACACGCAGATACAACTTGGCGTCGGGTTCAATTTCCTTGTGTTCAATCATGGTGGCGATGTGGCGGCGAACTTCCGCAGCGGCCTTTTCCGTCACCGTGATGGGAGGCGGGGCCGGTCGTTCGTCTTTGAGGCCAAGACTTTCAACATTTGGAGCAACTGCAGTCGACATAGTTTTCCCCTGAAGGTTGTTGGGAATCGATCCGCTGTACCGAATCGGATTCCCAGGATAGTGATTCAGTATACCAGGTTCCGGGTGAAGCGTTACACAGTAGCGGGTTCCGCCGTTTGGGCTTTCTGGGCCGCAGCTTGTTTCTCTTGGTAGTTTTTCAGGGCTGCTTTGATGGCATCTTCGGCCAGTACCGAGCAGTGCACCTTCACGGGGGGCAAGGCCAGCTCCTCGACAATCTCGGTGTTTTTGATCGCGGCCGCTTCCTCGAGTGTTTTGCCTTTGAGCCATTCGGTGGCCAAACTGCTCGAAGCAATCGCGGAGCCACAACCGAAGGTTTTGAATTTCGCATCCTCGATGATGCCCGTTTGCGGATTGACGCGGATTTGCAGTTTCATCACGTCGCCGCATTCGGGAGCACCGACAAGGCCAGTACCGACGTTGGGGTCGGAGGCATCGAAGCTGCCGACATTGCGTGGATTATTGTAATGCTCGAGGATTTTTTCGCTGTATGGCATAGCGCTCTCCTAATCGATCATTGTGATTCAACTTCGGTCGTCACCAACGAATGAAACTGTGGTTTGGCTCTTCGTGGTAGCCCGTGGGTGCCGACGGTTTGCGTCAGTGATGCGCCCATTCGATTTTCTTCAGGTCAATGCCTTGTTGGACCATTTCATAGAGTGGGGACATTTCCCGTAGCCGGTTCACCTCGCGCACCACCAGATCAACCACGTAGTCCACTTCCTCCTGGGTGTTGAAGCGGCCAATGCCAAAGCGAATGCTACTGTGGGCCAATTCATCGCCCACACCCAAAGCCCGTAAAACATAGCTCGGTTCAAGACTGGCACTGGTGCATGCCGAGCCACTCGACACCGCGACATCTTTAATCCCCATCATCAAGCCTTCGCCTTCCACATAGGCGAAGCTGATGTTGGCGTTGCCCGGAAGTCGTTCGGTCGGGTGACCGTTGAGATAAGTTTCGGGCAGACGCGACATGATGCCCTGGCGCAGGCGCTCGCGGAGAGCGAAGGTCCGCGGTACTTCTTCGTGCATTTCGGCCTGAGCAATGGCGCAGGCACGACCAAACCCGACAATCAGGGGCACCGGCAGTGTCCCGGAGCGCATGCCGCGTTCGTGCCCGCCGCCGTCGATCTGCGGTTCCAAACGCACCCGGGGGTCTTTCTTGCGGACATAAAGCGCCCCAATCCCCTTCGGCCCGTAAATCTTATGAGCCGTCAGGCTGAGGAGGTCGATGCCCATCGCTTCGACATCGAGGGGAATCTTACCGACCGCTTGCACCGCGTCGGTATGGAACAGAACGCCTTTTTCTTTGCAAATCCGGCCAATGGCCGAGATCGGTTGCAGTGTGCCGATCTCGTTATTGGCCGTCATGATTGAAACCAGGATGGTTTTCTCGGTGATCGCTTCTCGCACCTGATCGGGATGCACCTGGCCGTATTGATCAACGGGTAGATAAGTGACTTGGAATCCCTCGCGTTCCAAGCGTTTGCAGGTGTCGAGAACCGCTTTGTGTTCCGTCGCCTGGGTGATGATGTGGTTGCCCTTCTTTCGATACATCCCCGCGACACCTTTGATCGCAAGGTTGTTGCTTTCCGTGGCGCCACTCGTAAAGATGATTTCTTTGGCCGATGCGCCAAGAATCGCGGCGATCTGTTCGCGGGCCTGCTCGACAGCGGCTTCGGCTTCCCAACCATAGGCATGACTCCGGCTCGCGGCGTTGCCGTACTTTTCGGTGAAGTAGGGAAGCATCGCGTCCACCACGCGCGGATCACAGCGGGTGGTGGAGTTGTTGTCCATGTAGATCGGCAACTTGATCATGGCGCGTCCTACCAGCTCGTTTGTCGTCAGGGATCGTCAGTGGTTAGAGTATTGACCGTTAGGCTTTCACACTTTCAACCATGTTGGAACAACAACTCTGGATCGTCGGGAGGACCGGCAGCGAGCGGCCAGCGGCTGGTGCGGCTTTTGGGTCAAACAGTTCTGCGAGCGTTACACCGCGGAGAACGCCCATGAGCCGTTGGTGCACTTCCGCGATCGGTCCTTTCACGGTGCAGGCCCGGGCATGAGTACAGGCATCGCCCGGGGTGTGGTTGTCGCTACAAACGGTCAGTTGGAAACCGTCTTCAATGGCTTCGAGCAAGTCTGCCAGGCTAATTTGGGCGGCATCGCGGGCCAGGGAGTATCCGCCTTTGACTCCGCGATGGCTGATCACAAAACCCTTACTGCACAATTCCTTCAAAATGTTGGCCACAAACGGTCGGGACAGCTCAAACTGCGCGGCAATTGCTCGAGCCGTGCCTCCCGTGGCATTGTGATACAAATACGACAGAATGAGGAGGGCGTAGTCGGCCTTGCGGCTCAAGAGCGTCATGAAAAGCCCTCCCGATGTCGTTGGCGGGTAAATTAGCACCCAGCCAATTCTATTTATAGCCCCCTAAGAGTACTTGACAAGTGCTATTTTGGCAAAAGCTCACTTTACGGGTCCACCGCGGATGTGTTAGGTTCGCGACGTGCTGTTCACCCTACGGAGACGGTGCATGGACGCCAGCCGCGGCCTCGGATTGAGCCTTATCATTCCGGCATTCAACGAACAGGAATCCATCGCTCAGGCAATTGGGGAAGCGGAAGAAGCCCTGCGCGCTCAGTTTTCTCAGTTTGAGATTCTCGTTGTCGATGATGGCAGTAGCGACCGCACCGTGCCGGAGGTGGTTCGGCTGCTACCGAAGGCTCCGCACACCCGGTTATTGCGTCATGAGGTGAATTGCGGCTATGGGGCGGCGTTGCGAACGGGCTTTACGGCGGCCCGCTACGATTGGGTGGCTTTTACCGATGCGGATTGTCAATTCGACCTACGCGAGTTGTCCCGTTTGGTCGTCTTGGCTCAAGAGGTCCCGATTGTTGTGGGGTATCGGGTGCGGCGGCAGGACCCGTGGCGGCGGCGGTTCCTGTCGTGGGGTTATAACGTCTTGGCCCGCTTACTGTTAGGAACGCGTGTCCGGGATGTCGATTGTGCCTTGAAGGTTTTTCGCCGCGACATCGTGACGTTATTGATGCCGCAATCCCGGGGATTTTTTGTCAATAGTGAAATGCTCACACGGGCGCGGCTGAGGGGGCTGGAGGTTGCAGAAGTGCCGGTGACACACCGACCGCGACTCGGTGGGGCCAGTAAAGTCTCGCTGTGGGAGATTCCCCGCATCTGCCGCACTTTGCTGACGTTTTGGTGGCGGGAAATTGTGAGAGGACAACGAGCGCTCATTATTCCGGAGGCGTCATCGACGCTTCCGACGATTCCGCCAGCAGATGTTGCACCCAAGCCAGTGCTTGGTCCTTCGTCGTCACTTGTTCGTCCAATTGCGCGGCCCGGACACGGTCGAGAAGCTGCTTGAACGATGGTCCCGGTTTCAACCCAAGTGTCTTCAGATCGTGGCCGGTCAATAACACTGGCGGGTTGAGGCGTTCTGGCGGTGTTGTGCGTAAGGTATTCTCACAGAAGACGATATGGTCTTCTGGAAGCTGTTGGATCCGGGCCAAGGCGCGATGCAAAGCCAGAAGCTCCCAGATCCCGGGGTGGGTGAGTCGTGGATAGATTTGGCTGCGGGGCTGCATGGGGGCATCGTTCAGGACCGCTTGGTTTTCCACCAACCACGTCATGCGTTCGATCTCCGCGTTGGAAAGCCGCAAGCGCCATCCGATGGCTTCCACTTCATGGGGTTGGAGCCGATGAAGCCACGCCGCCATTGCTAGAGGAAACGTAACGGTGGGGGTGTCTGGGGATTTGGGGTCGGAAGTTTTGAAAGTCGGTGCCGACACGGTGAGCTGCCCCTTTTCCAAACAGCTCACCGCGGCAAGTCCAGCGGTCCACACCTCTACGGGGGCTAGTTCTGGCACAATGGGTGGAACTAATCCCAATTCGCCAAACAGCTTCACCCCTCGTGCCCGGTTGGGGTGGACAAGTAGCTTCCGCAATTCCTCCGCAATTCGCTCGGCCGACACGCTGCCGATAGCCGATGCCAGTTGCTGGGCGGCCTGAAACGTCGCGCGATCGATGGTGAGGTCAAAACGGGCGGCAATGCGAACCGCGCGAAGAATACGCAATTTGTCTTCGGTGAAACGTTCGTAGGGGTTGCCGATAGCCCGGAGAATCTTGGCTTCCAAATCCGCTCGCCCGCCGACATAGTCAATCAATTCGTTTTTGATCGGGTCGAAGAACATGCCGTTGATGGTGAAATCCCGGCGTTGGGCATCTTCCTGAGGTGATGAGAAAACCACCGCATCGGGGCGGCGGCCGTCGCTGTAACTGACATCAGAACGAAACGTCGCTACTTCGATTGTCAGCCAGTGCCCGTCGTCACCACGGGGGCCGATCACTTGCACAACGCCGAAACTGGCGCCGATTTCGTTCCGCCGCGGGAAGAGAACCCGGAGTTGTTCCGGGCGGGCCGAAGTCGCCACGTCGTAATCCTGTGGAGTCAACCCCAATAGCTCATCGCGGACACAACCACCGGCCCAAAACGCGATATAGCCCGCGGTTTGGAGCCGACGCACGACTTCCAGAGCAAATTCCCGATCCGTCATCGCCCGATCAGCCGGTCGAGGTGTGGTGCGTGTTGGGTGGAACGTCAGTCAGCCTGACCAATTCATGATGCGAGAATATGCCGCATGGTTCAACTTCTCGATCACTACCTACCATGGCCGATCACTCGAAAAGCTGTTGGAAAGAGCCGAAAAGATGAATCGTCCTTTTGCTTCCGGAACAGACTAAGCCCTTCTACAGCCCTTTCACGTCCTGGGCTGAAAAGTCGACACCAATGATGGCTGTTACTGGAATTTCGCGGCCGCGCCATTCGATCAGACCCCGGCGAATGTGAACACGCCATTGCAGCGGTTGGTTAGCTTGTTTCACACTCTTGATGATTTCGGGGTTAGCATCTGTGAAAACCACGTACTTGCGTCGCTCACCGGGTTCCAACGGCACGAAATCGTTCTTCTGTTGCACTTCGTACTGACGCAAAATCCGCTCGCGGAACGGCCACACCACAGCGCCTCCCGCGAACGAGAGGTCCTTGTTAACCACCAGCCGCGTCAGGGGTTGGTCGTAACCCACAGCTTTGCGCGTTAGGGCCGGGTCGAGTGGGTAGATGATGACATCGTGGGACGTATTCACGATTTGCAAGGTCATCACCAGCGCGTTACCTAAAGGGATGTTGCGCGTTTCACCATCTTTGGCTTCGGTGGTGAGTGTGAGGGGACGTTTGACGATTTCAAGGGGAACAATATCGAGTTGTCCGAGGTGGATGGTTTCCCCCAGCTTGGCCCGTTGTTGGGGGGGGAGTTCACCATCGGTGCGGAATTTGAACTGGCTGACTTTCTTGCGTACCGCGGGATCGAATTCGCCGAAGGTGTCCGGAATGGTCGAGAGGGGGTGGTCGCTGTGCAACGGACTCGACCTCGTTTTGAAGAACCAGCCATACACCGCGACGGCTGTGGCGAGGATCGCATAGCCAGCGAGAACCCACAGCAAAAGCGGCCGACGGGAGCTGATCGGGGCCTCGCGGGCACGGCGGAGGGGGGAACGAACTTCACGTTCTGCATCGGTGCCGGCAGATGGAGCGATTGCGGGTGAAATTGATGACAAATTCGATTCCAATAGTCGGGATTGATCCGACGACTGTTGATTCGCGGGCTGGGTGGATGTCAACGTCGCAAACGGATTCGCTTCTTCCGATCCTGTGGGGGGTGTTGGGTTTGCGGACGCTGTCGTGGGAGCAAGCGGATTCGCTGGCCCCGCGGTAGGAGTCGAGGAAGCCGGTGCGGTCACGAGGACCGGAAGGGAGCTCGCGGGCGTTACAAGCTTGTGAGGAGGAGAAGCCGGGCTGTCGGAAGGGGCGGCGGTTTCAGATGCTCGCGAAGTGTCACGGGTGAAGTCCACGGTGCGCAAGCGAGTGGCCGCCGAGGAACTGAACACTTCATCTTCAGACTCTTCCGGATCACCCAAGATACTATCAGGGCCTTCCTTCACTTTGGGCAACTGGAACTCTGGCAGATCGTCCGTGGCCGTGTGGGGTTGAAGGGATTCGGATGACGGCGCGGGAGGCTGCAGATTCGCAGGCGGAACTACAGGGGGGGGAACGGCGGGCGAAGCAGCGGCCGGGGACTGCGCCGTAGGGGAGGGCACAACCGACGAAGCGGCCGCCAACGGCTGCGGCACAGGTTGCGACGCCGGGGGGGCCAGCACCACCTGCTTGCAACGGGGGCAGCGGACTTGCTTGCCCTGCAGTTCGGGAGGAATTCCCATCCGGCCACCGCAAAATGGGCAAGGAAAGGTGATTATGGGTTGACTCATCATGGCGTAGGACTGGTAACAGCACGTTCCAGCACGCGGACGGCTGAAGTTGTTGCGCATACTATCCTTGAAACGCTCTGGACGCAAACCCAAGTCCATCCAAGTTCTGCTTTTTTGGCATATCGAGGGTTCTCCTCCGCGGGTGGACTTCCCCCCCCAACGTGGTTGGTGATTTAACCAGTTTGACGTGATACTGCCAGAATTGAGGAGCACACAGAAAATCCGCAACAGGCCAGTTTTAGCGGAAGTATCAACATTTTGAAGCTCAGCTGCCGACAAGAAACGTAGGATGGTCGATCGCCAGGATCGGGACCGGAGACAAGGTCGCGGAGTTGGCACGGAGGCCTCTATGGATCGTTGGGCAGTTTCTCTCATCGTTTTCCTCCTGGTCGCCTTACCGGTGGGTGCGGATTCTCCGGCAGTCGGCACGTCGTCTCAGGTCGTACCAGCGGCCGGATGGGCGGTGGGAGTGTCACCCAACTTCGCTGACGATATCCCGAACCTCCGTGGGGTCGGCTTCCACGTCACGCCCTCGGACACCCGGCCCGACATGCTCCCCCCGGTGAACCCTACAACCCCACCACCGGCCACGCGGCCCGTCCTCCAACCGCGACCCGAACAAACTGGCTACCCCTTCGATCCACTGCCCGTTCATCTCCGCCGCCCTCGCGAGCCGATTGTCCATGCGGAGCATTGGCTGCGCGGAGATTGGTTGCTTTGGGCGTTTCGCGATGCCCCGGTGCCTCCCCTCATTGTCACCGGAGACCCAAATCTTCCCAATCCTGGAATTCCGGGTGGGGGCAACATTATTCCCTTAGTTGGACCCACGTCCGACTACGGCATGCTCAACGGAGCGCGCCTGACCTTGGGCCGATGGTTCGATCCGGATGGCGAGTTAGGGTTGGAGATCACGGGTCTCATCTTTGGCCGAGAAGGAACGGCGACCTTCTTTCAGGGCAGCCCCAACCGCCCCCTCTCGGTACCCATTCTGAGCGATACGGGCACGCCGGGAGTTTACGACTTCGCGTTTCCTAACACCTTCGACGGTAGTTTGGGAGTCCGCACCGCGATTCAACTGCTCAGCGCGGAGGGGATGTTTCTCCACCGGTGGTATGGCGACGGTTGTCGAAGCTTCGATGGGATGATCGGCTACCGGTATTTGTGGTTGAACGAGAGTTTGGAATTGCTGGGGCGGTCGGTATCGGTGGGTGGTGTTTCCACCTTTCTTGGACAGAGCCTGCCGGGAGGTGTCACGCTGCTGACCACCGATCGTTTTCGGGCCAAATCCGAGTTCCACGGGTTGCAACTGGGAGGCCGGTGGGAATCGCGGCATGACATTTTGACGCTAACAGCCTTCGGCAAAGGTGGACTTGGCATCAACCTTCATACGCTGCGTGTCGAAGGGAATACGGTAGCAACTGGTTTTGGTGTCACGCGAACTCAAGTGGGCGGGATTCGGGCATTACCCAGCAACTTCGGCCGCGATACGAATACAGATTTCTCACTGATTGCGGAAACGGGAATTGAACTTGGTATCCAAGCGACCAAAAGCCTCTCGCTGCGAGTGGGTTATAACCTTCTGTTTTGGTCCGATGTTCTTCGCCCCGGGACTGTGATCAGTGATGTGACCACCCTATCGCAAGTTCCGATTGATCCGAGCTTTGCGGCCCATCGTATCCCCAATGCCCGTCCGGTAACCGTCTTCCGCGCCAGCGATTTCTTGGCCCACGGCTTGGTTTTGGGTATGGTGGTAGACTGGTAACGGGGCACGTTCTGTGCCCGTTGTCGACCCGTTGGGAGATGGTTGGAAGGACACCGGATGGCCTCTTTCTGAGTATCGCCATGACGCTGATCCGTTGTCAGCGTATTGTCATGACGCTGATCCGATGTCAGCGCAAGCAATCCCTACCGCTTTGAGTGCTCGCGATCCCGACCGTGGTGGGTGAGTCGTCTGGCCTTCGCCCTCTGGGCACAGTGCCGGCTTGTTGGGGATGAGCCTTGGTGGCAAGAAGTCGTTGGAACTTCCCCGAGTTGCTTCAGGCTTTTCAGGAGATCGGTGATATTGGTGTGAAATTCCCGTTGTTACTGGGTGACTTCACCGACCCGCCTGTGTTGGATGGTGAACACCACCGCGTTCATTTCGTGTGACAGATACGAAAGGTACTACGCAGAAATGCGAGTTCTT
>JANWYJ010000074.1 GCA_025055115.1 Gemmata sp. | reverse complement strand
AGCGATTGGTACGCAGCGTTGAAGAAAGACTTGGGAATGACCTAAACCCGATAGCCACATCCGAGCCGATCCCCCACGCCTTCCCAACGCCCCACCAGCCAGTGGCTGTCACGGCCACTGCGCGCGGTGGTTTCAGGCTGCCATCCCGAAGGCGATGCGCGTCCAACACGATACAGAGCTGAGGAGTAAGACGGAAAACAACTCGTAAAGTTGAGTTGAGCAACAGATCCCCAACGGAGTCCAGAACCCACATCTGGAAGACAGTTGATTTCTGGAAGATGGTTGATTGCCTGGAAAACAGTCGATTGCGTTGAGAGGACAACCCCAAAAGGAGTCCCGCGAGAGACCGCTATGGCGTGCTAAAAAAGGAGTCCCGCTGGAGACCGCTACGGCGTCGCCCATTCACCGTAGTTGCCAACCAGCGGGACACCTTTATAATAAGCTCCGTAAATTCCAAAAGCAACTGGTTGTGTCAGTTTTTTCTTCGCTTCTTTCCGACAGTGTCGATTTTTCTGACACTATGTCTGCAAGTCTAGAACCGACAATATGTTACGTCTATTCTAGTTCCTCATTCCCTCCTGCAACGACGGGCAAAAAAATCAAAAATCCGAATTTTTCCACGTTCTCCCCTAGACTCAATCCACTCTTCACACCCTCTACACGCGAATACCAACTTCCCCTGCTACAAATAACGATTGCAGAGTTTGTTGGAGGGGGGATTACGCCGCGCACCAAGCAGGTCCTGCAGACCCTGCTACAAATAACACTGGCAGACATTCTTTGAGGGGGCATATCCTTGCACGACGCCGTCGTCATCTCCGACATCCATCTGGGCAGCGAAAACTGTCAAGCCAAGTATCTGGTCCATTTCCTCGCGGCGCTGCGCCGCGGCCATTTGCAAACCAAACAACTGATCCTCAACGGGGATGTCTTCGATTCCATTGATTTCCGGCGGTTGAAGAAACATCACTGGAAGATTTTGTCGGAAATTCGCCGGCTGTCGGACCAACTGGAAGTGGTGTGGATCAACGGTAACCACGACGGCCCTGCGGAAATCCTCTCGCACCTGCTTGGGGTCCGTTGTGCTGATGAAACCATCGTCGAAAGTGGGGGGCGGCGGATTTTGTTCCTCCACGGCCACCGTTTCGATGAATTCATATCCCGTTATCCGCTCATCACTTGGGTTGCGGATCGCATCTACCACTTCCTGCAACGGATCGACCGTTCGCATTATTTTGCGAAATTGGCCAAACGCAAAAGCAAAACCTTTCTCCGCTGTGCGCAAAAAATCGAAGCCGATGCCACGAAATACGCGGCCAAACGCGGTTGTGATGCGGTCTGCTGTGGGCACACCCACCTACCGACCGTCAATCTCAGCGGACCAGTTCACTACTTCAATAGCGGATGCTGGACGGAAAAACCGTGCCATTACCTGACGGTTCACAACGGTGTCGTTGAACTGTGCAGCTACACCGAAGAAGTGCCCGACGACGTGATCGAAGAACCGATCACCACCGTGGCGGCTTCTCCCGTGGTGATCGCAAACCCTGCCACCGCAGTTACTTCCGTCGCCGGATAAGGGTCGCCGGATGATAAGGGTCGCCGGATCAGGAAGGGCAGGGCCACTGATGGCCTGCCCAGGGCGAGAAGCGCACCAACGCCCTGCGCGAGCCATTCCAACCGCCCTCACAACTCCACTGGAGCCACCATCGGCCGCGCAAGTACACTGATGTCGTCCGATTTGCGAAATCGGCGTGTAGCCTCACAATTCCACCGGAGCCACCACCGGCCGAACAAACCGTAAGCCCCACACGACCGGAAAACCATCTGAACCGTCCTCACAGCTCCATCTGAGCCGCCCTCACAGCTCCATCTGAGCCGCCCTCACAGCTCCATCTGAGCCGCCCTCACAGCTCCATCTGAGTCATCCTCACAGCTGGCGCAGGGGAATGATCAGTGCGAAAATGACTGTTATAATCATTGCAGTACTGCCCAATACGGCCAATAGCGGCGTCCACGTTTTCAGCCCTTCCACTTCCGTTAATCCGCCCATTTTGACAAAAATCCAAAATCCCGAATCATTCATCCACGAACCCACCAGCGAACCGGCCCCAATCGCCAACGCCAAATACACCATGTGGTAACCGAGTTTGTCCGCGATCACCGCCGGGGGTTCTATCCCTACCTGCAACATCGCAGCCAGCATCGACGACGCCGTAATCATCGCCACCGTACTGGAACCTTGAGCCACTTTCAGCACCACCGAAATACCGAACCCCAAGCCTAAGTACATCAGGCCACTGGCTTGGGTGCCGGCGAACAATTGTTCCACCGCCGGGCCAATCTCCGCGGCTTTCAGCATCGCCCCAAAGGCCCCCCCGGCGGCGGTAATCAGAATGATGACCCCCCCGCTCATCAACGAAGTCTCGATGAGATGGGCGATGCGTTCCTTCGAGGGCCGCCGTTGCCGCACATACAAGGACACCGCCATCGCCGCGGACAGCAAAAGAGCCAAGTTGGCATCGCCCACCAGCTTGGCATAGGGGAGGTAATTGTCTTTGATCGTTGGGTCGTTTTCGGCCATCGCGGCCACAACCGTTTGCAGAGTGATCAGAAGCACAGGTAACAGCACCGGCAAGAGGGAAAGCCCCAGTGGTGGCAGTTGATCGTCGGGTAGCGGTTCGGTGGTCGGCAAACCGGGCACCTCCCGCATGGGCAACGGCATTCTGCGGTTGACATAGGCGCTGAAGAGCAAGCCCACGGCGGCGGTGGGCAGTGCCACCACCATGCCAGCCAGAATCATCACCCCCAAATCCACCTGTAGCTGCGCGGCCATCACCAGTGGTCCGGGGGTGGGGGGCACAAGCGTATGTGTGATCGCGCCACCGGCAACTATGGCCAGCAAAGACAACAAATAGTTTTTCCCGGTGCGGCGATACAGCGAACGGGCCAGAGGCACCAACAGATAAAACACGGTGTCGAAGAAGACGGGCATGGCCAGCACGTAACCGCTGCCCGTCAACGCCACCGGCGCGCGTGGCTCGCCCAACAGACGCAGGAACGCCCGCACGATGCGGTCGGCGGCCCCACTTTCCATCATGCACACACCAATGACCGACGCTAACGCAATCACAATACCAATTTTCCCAGCCGCCGCCCCAAACTCCATCGCCACCCGTGGCACCATCTGGGCCACATCCCCAGGAGCCAGAAAACTCACCACCAACGCCGAAACAATCAGTGCTATGAACGCATGAACACGAAAGACCACAATCAGCCCAATAATCGTGACAATGCCGATGAGCAAAGTGACTAACGGATGCATAGTAAGTACCGAGGCAAGCCGACGCGGATCGTCCGGCGATGTCACATCCGGCGACCGGTTGCAAGTCGTTATGGGAAATGGCGGTGCCAACGGCGCTAGTGAAAATCAGGACCTTCGCAAGTCAGTCGCGGCCCGACCAAACCTGCCGCCGAACCCGAGTATGAAACCGTACGCCATTCGATAGGAATTGTGGCCAGTCGTCATCTCAATAGGAATTGTGGCCAGTCGTCATCTCATCCAACCAACCCCGCCGCCAAACCCGTCCGTGTCGCCGCCGCTATCCCCAAGGTCGTGTTCTATCACCAGAAGGAAATCACTCACAAGAAGGAAATCACTGTCAGGAGCCGAACCTGGACCGTGAAACCGGCGCTATCCCTAAAAGCGACACTTCGGCACAGCCGCTTGTCACGCCCGGGGGCTGGAAGGGAATGCTCCTCGCGAATGTAATGCTCCTCGCGGATGTCCGGTACGTCTTGGTCCTGGCCAGCGAAGCAGTCGCAGCCGCCGCCCGTCTGCACCGGTTCGAAAGGTACCGTGAGATCCGTCTTGGTCCAGGTTGTGCCGTTCGCACAATGGCCCAAGGGCAGGGGAACCCTCCAGGCGTCGTTCTCCTCTCCAGTCCGTTCACCGATTCTCTTGTCGGTGGTACCTGTAATTTCTTTTCCGGGCGTCGTTCTCCTCTCCAGTCAAGTCTGTTCACGGTCCGACGGAAGGATCGGCCCGACCCGGGCTGGAGCGTGATTTCCCACCGCCGGCGCAAGCGCGGAGTGAGTCTCGTTTTCCCAGGTCTGCGGGATTGTGGGACCACCTCGAGGACTCACTTGTTGTTGTTCTTCTGTTGGGGCCGCATCTTCTGATCCCACGCTTCGGCTTCGCGGAGGCTGATGAGGCCATCGCCATCGGTATCGATGGCTGCGAACTCTTCGGCGGTGCCGAGGAATTCGGCCCGGGATAAGTCCCCGTCGCCGTTGCGGTCCATCTTGCGGAACCATAGGGGGCCTTGGGTCGGTACGATCACTTGGGTGGGATTGGGGTTATAGACGCCCGCTTGATTGATGGAGTAGAAGCGTTCGAGGGTCCGCGTCAGACGGAAGTGGATGGTGGGTTGAATGATCCGTTGTGTGATGACTTTCGCGTCGGGGTCTTCGAGGGCCACCAAGCGCGGCCAGGCGCGGCGAAGTTCCCGCACGCTGAGGCGGCCATCGCGATTCTCATCGAGGAGCTGGAAGAGCGACGGCGTTTGTACCGCGGGCGTTAGGCTGAGGCTGAGATGGCGGAAACTGTCGTGAAGATCGAAGTAGGCGTCGAATTCCTCTTTGGTGAGCTTGCCATCACCGTTGCGGTCGGCGGGGTCGAAGATGACGCGCAGAAATTGGTAGCGGACGGCGTTGGGGCCGGTCAAGTCGGCTTCCACCAGGTGATCTTTGGACCCAGCAACTTGCGTGAACAGAGAGCTATACTGCTGCTTGAGCGAAGTTTGCTGGGAGG
Source organism: Gemmata sp. (assembly GCA_025055115.1). Classification (GTDB taxonomy): domain Bacteria; phylum Planctomycetota; class Planctomycetia; order Gemmatales; family Gemmataceae; genus Gemmata. Next base: position 58,965 of record JANWYJ010000074.1, on the reverse strand, counting down.
GAAGCAGCGGGGTGAAAGCCCACAAATCGATCGTTTGCCGATCGACCTGCACCATCAGCCGGCCCGGTTCCACGGACTTGAAGGTCAAACCCCGGGCCATCGCGGCCTTCTCATTGCCGACCTTGGCCACACAATCGCCCGCTGACTCGGCGATAATCAGAGAAACTTCCAGGTCGGGTTCGCCGGTCCGCCACCGGTCGAGTTCTTGGGCATCGAGCCGGCCGTTGGTATCGCTATCCAGCTGCTGGAAGGTGGCTTCATCCCAACCACTTTCGGCCCGGGTTAATTCCAGGTCGCCGTTGCGATCGTAGCGCTGCAGGATGTGCATTGTGAGAGTGTCGGGTACCTGGTTCGCCTCGAAGACCAGCACCGTTTGTTTCGTTGGGTCTGGGGCCGCGGGTGTCCGGCGGCCGATCGGCTGTCCGTAGACGGGGTCGAATAAACTGGGGAGCAATTCTTGTACCGTGAGGCATTCGTCTTCATCTTTGTCCCGGCTGAACAAGAGTTTTTCGACGTTTTGGACTTCTTCCGGGGTCAGTCGGCCATCGTTGTTGGTGTCGATGAGCTGAAATAACGCTTGTGTGACGGCGGTGTGGTTGATGGAATCGGGCAGGGCCGGTTGCGGCCGCAGCATCTGTGCAGCGCTGCGCGGATAGGCGGCGAGAAATTCCTCAAACGCTACCTTTCCATCACCATCCTGATCGATGTCGCGGAGTTGCGGACGACTGCCAATACCGATTTGATAGAAACCGTTGGCCAGCAATTGCACCAGGCCTTGATCGGTGAAGGTGAGGAGCAGTTCCTTTTCGGAAAGTGTGCCATCATTGTCGCGGTCGCAGAAGTCGAAGAGTTTCTTCATGCGTTGCCGCCACGCGGTGTCAAGAGTTTGGCCGTTGTAGCCCGCGGTGATACGCAGATGCAGCGGGCGTGTGCTTGTCAGGACGAAGACTTCGAGTGTGGAGTGAACCGGAGGGGCGACAAACCGTGCTGGGACCGCGCGCGGTGCCGGTGCGGTGGGCGTTTCGGCGATGGCGACGCCATAAGCGACAGCAACGGCCAGCAGGGCCGCGATCAGCCAAACGCGCTTCATGCCAGCACCTCCGTGACGGGCTGAGCGTTTTTCTCGACAATGCGAATCGGGCGACCAACATTCGACATATTCGGCTTCTCAAAGTCGATGCCCAAGGCACAGCAGACGGTCGCGAGGAAATCGGCGGTGCTGATCGGCCGTTCTTCCACGGTGGTGCCATCGGCACTCGTTCGGCCCACCGCCTGACCGCCTTTGATACCACCACCAGCCAGAACGGTACTCCACGCGTTCGGGTAGTGATCGCGGCCTTTGCCGGTGTTGATCTTGGGTGTACGGCCAAATTCCCCCATCCAGACGATGGTTGTGGTTTCGAGCAAGCCGCGTTCCTGGAGGTCGTCCATGAGGGCGGCCCATGCGGCATCGAGTGTTGCAGCCAAACCTTTGACCAACTCGAAGTTGTTGACGTGCGTATCCCAGTTGCCGAGGGTCACTTCGACAAATGGCACATGCCGTTCCACCAGGCGGCGTGCCAGCAAGCAACCTTGGCCAAAGAGGTTGCGACCGTATTTGTCGCGGGTGCTTTCTTTTTCTTCGCTCAGATCGAACACTTTGCCGCCATCGGATTGCATCAGGCGGATCGCGCGGTCGTAGGCGGCCGCGTGGCTTTGGGCCATCGCACCCGGACGGGTGGCGGCGAAGTCGTCTTGCACTTGGCGGAGCAGGTCGAGCCGGGCCGTGTGCGTCGCGTCGTCGATCGTGGCCGGCCGGTGTAGGTCTTGAACTTTCAGGAGCGCATCCAGTTGTTGATAGGTTGCCGCTGGCGGATTGTTGAAGGGATTGTCACCCACAATCAGGGGAGCATAAAGCGGGCCAAGAAAACCAGGGCCAAACGCTTCTTGAGCCAAGAACCGCTGCGGGGCAATGCTGATGAAGTTGGGCAACTCGGCTTTCGGATCGCCCAATTCCTTCGAGATCAGCGCCCCCAGACTGGGGTAGTGGATACCCGCAAAACCCGGGAGCTGGCCGGTGCGCATCAAATACGTGCCGCGGGCATGATCCCCTTCTTTGGTCGACATCCCCCGCAGCACGGCCAGGTGCCGGCCATGCTTGGCCAATTTTGGCAAATGTTCACTGATCTTCAACCCCGGAGCCGCTTCCACTTCGCGGAACGGCCCACCGTTCTCATGACCAGGCTTCAGATCGAACAGGTCGATGGTGCTGGGGCCGCCGTTCATCCACAGCAGAATACACGACCGCTTCGGTCGAACGTTTTTCGCTTCCGCGGCCACGGCCAACTTCCCCAGCCAGCCCGAAAGAGAAACCGCGGTACTCACCGCCCCCACCCGCAGCAAGTGACGACGATCCAGATTCCAACGCGCCATAGACGGCCCCCTGGTTAAGAAGATGCGGCAGGCATAGGGCCTGCGGCTTGAATTGTCGAAGCCCGGCGGGGCCTGCCCCCGTGTTCCTCGGTTGACGCCGCGGTTAACAAAGCGGTTGGCCTCGCTTTCCCCCCGCGACCCGCGGCAGTGTTTCCCCCTCAGTGGGCGTTTTCAGTGGGCGTTTTTCCCCTCCGCGATGGAACAGAAACGCCGGGCTATTCAGCTCCACAACGATTGCCGACAACAAAGCTGCTTTCAGCACCGCAGTGGTTGGAACAAAGCTGCTTTCAACACCGCAGTGGTTGGAACGAAGCTGCTTTCAACATCTCAGTGGTTGAACAGAAACTCCGGGCTATTCAGCAGCACCCAGAAGACATCGGCCAAGGCTTGCTTGCGGTCGCCTTTGGCACCGCCGCGTTCCACATAGCTGGAGAACTTCTCCAGTTCTTCCGGCGTGGGCCGACGGGCCAACGCGGTCAAAAACAGGTTGGTCACCCGCTGTGGGGTAGTCCATCCCGGCATATCGACGATCGCGGCCAGAATTTCGCTCTTGGAAAGATCAGTTTGATCACCAATAAACTGACCATTCATCATCAGAAGAGCCTGCAGAATCGTGGTGTTGGTTTCTGTGGCCCGCTCGGTGTTGGCAAAGCGGGCCAGGAACTGACCGCGTGGATTGTTGGGCTGCACAAAGCCGAAGTAGCGTTGGTTGCGCAGGTAGGCTGGTTCGCGGAAACCCGTGGCGGCGACGAGGGAATCGAACAGTTGCGTGGGCGTCAGCGCTTTGAGGTTCATTTTGGCAAACCGGCGTGGGTCGGCTTGTCCGGGATGTGTCATTTGGCTCGACAGTTGGTAGGCCCGGGTTTGTGTGAGGGCGCGAATCAGAAAGCGATTGTCGAAGCCGTTGGCGGCGAAGGCACGCCCCAATTCGTCCAGCAATTCGGGATGGCTGGGCGGATTGTTTTCGCCTGGTTCGTCGACCGGATCAAGGATGCCGATACCGAAGAAGTGGGCCCACAGCCGATTGGCCATGTTCTGGGCGAAATACGGATTCTTCGGACTGACCAACCACGCCGCCAGTTCTTCCCGTGGCGTGCGCTCGGGCGACCACTTCGGCTTGGAGCCATCGAAGAACGTCGCGATCACTTTGTGTTCGGTGTTGGGAATGATGAGGCTGTTGCGTTCGGCCTGCGGTGGCATCGGCCCCACAAAGTTGGGGCGCACTGCTGGCAGCGGGTTGAGATCGGCAAAAAACGCAGCAAATTGCCAGAATTGCTCGCGCGTATACGGAGCGAACGGATGGTCGTGGCATTGGGCGCATTCGAGCTTCACCCCCAGGAACAGCCGACTGACGGCCGCACCGAGGTTCTCCGGGCGGCCTTCGTGGGCTTGGTAGAACCCGACGAGGTTGGCCCCCTCGGGTTCGCTGGGGTCGGCCTGGACAAAGCGGAACATCGGGTTTTGGTTGTTGACTGCCAATTTCAGCGTCAGGATGCGGCGAACCACCTCATCGGCGGGGGTATTGGCTCGGTACTGGGCTTCCAGCCATCGTTCGAATTGCATACCAAAGCCGAGCAGTTGGAAGTTATTGGCCGTTTGCGGCAACCATTGGAGGCGCGTCACTTCCGCCCAGTAGGCCGCGTGACCGGGCATTTGCAGTAAGCGTTCGACGAGTTGAGTTCGTTTCGTCGGCGAAGGATCGCTGAGGAACGCCCGGGTTTCGGACGCTTTCGGGGCACGGCCTATCAGATCGAGATACACGCGGCGGTGGAATTCCGCATCGTCGGCCGGCTCGGTGGGGAGAATCCCCCGAGCGGCCCAATCTTTGGCCAAAATGTGGTCAATCCGGGCGGCCAGTCGCTGCGCAGCGTCGTTCGGACTTGCGGTCTGTGGTGCGGCGGCCTCAAGAGACGCCCGCCCGACCATCCCGCCGATCACACCCACCAACGCCGCGACAGCTCCACGAAGTCCGGTGACCATACGGTGAATCCCTTGTGCGCGCCTGACGAAGTTCGGACGGGGATTGACGAACAGACGACCCAGGGGGACCAACCCTAACCCCCCGGTTGCCTGTTTGTTACATCCCGGTTACGGTTTCCGACGCTTCAACGTGAAGCGAAGCGTCTGGTTGTCGGTCGGTACAGCGAAGGAGGCCGGGCGTCTCTTATCGTCCCCCAGATACATGACGACCGTGAGGGTATCCTGTTCCAACTTATAGATCGCTTCGTTGATAAAGCCCGATTCGGGCTGGCGCAACATCTTGAAATCCACAATTTTCGGGTCGGTCGTCGGGTCCAGCGCGGTCACCTGACCCGAACCGAGGGTGGGGTGTGTGAATTTCCCCGATGTGATCGTTATGACCACTTGTTCATCATCGGTCAGTTCGCGTTCTTTCCCCTCGTGGGCGATTGCTACGACCACCCATTCGCCCTCTAGCGCTTTCAACTCTTTTTGGACCGGCTCGGGCCATTCCGCAGGGGCCGCTAGCGCCAACATCAACCACGTTGCTGTGAACATCGCCAACCTCAGCACAAATTGTGTCGAAACAACCTAATCGCCAGTTGTAAGTATACCAGAACCCACTATTCACAACAATCAGACGATCACCACAATATAAACAAGCGCGCACCACCAGTCCGATACACCGACCGGACGTTCGCCGCTTGCGGTCAAGCCACAGGCCGAGTACCGTGAATCTCATGATGAACCTGCTGCAACCGCTGATTCCCCTGGCGCTTCTGTGGACCGCCGCGCCGGTCGATTACCCGGCCCTGAAACAGCGGCTGTACCGCGGCAACTACGCCGAAGCTGTGGCCGGTTTTGAAGAACTGACCCGGGGTGCCGACCCCCCCGCCGCGGCGTTCGCAGGGTTGGCCGCCTGCCGCCAAGCCGTGGGTGAATACCGCCAGGCGCTGGCCGCTCTCGATGCGGGGCTGAAACGTTATCCTGGGAATGCGGAATTACTCGCCCAACGGGCCGATCTGCTGTATTCCCTGGGTCGCTGGGAGGAGGCTATCCGCGATGCTGAAGCGGCCCTGCAGACGGCCGCGGACCACGTCCTGGCCCGCTGGGTTCGCGCACGCATTCGCCGCGACCAAGGCGACCTGGCCGCCGCTGATACCGAAATGCGCTGGTTTGTCCGCACCTATACCGAAGCTGCCGCTGCCCACAAGGAAATCCGCGACCCAGCCCAACTGCTCATCATCGCGCAAGCCGGTGTCGAAAACGCCACCACCCACAACAAACCCGATCAGATCAAATTCGTTCTGCACGAAGTGCTGCGCGATGCCATCCGCTACGATCCGGACTTTTGGCCGGCCGAAGCCTATGCGGGGCGGCTGCTGTGGGAAAAACACAACCGCGCCGAAGCGGCCAATGCCTTCGATGCCGCACTCAAGATCAACCCCAAAGCCGGCGATGCCCTCGTCGGCAAAGGATGGCTGGCCCTGGCCCGGATGGATGGGGCCGAAGCCGAACGACAAGCCGATCTGGCGTTGAAGATCAACCCGCAACACACCGGGGCCTTGCGGCTCAAAGCCGATGTGCGGCTGGCCGAAGCCGATCGTGCCGCCGCCGAGAAGCTGCTGCAAGCCGCCCGCGCGGTCAACCCCCGCGAGGAAGCCACACTGGCCCGCTTAGCAGCCCTCCGCCAACTCGCAGACGACGACGCCGGCTTCGCGGCCATCGTCAAGGAAGTCCTGGCTTTCGACAGCAAACCGGCCGAGTTCTACACCGTGTTAGGCTCCATCTTCTCCGAGGCGCGCATGTATGCCCGTGCGGCGGAGTGCTTCGAGAAAGCCATCGCCTACCGTCCCACACAACCGGCCGCCAAAGCCGGACTGGGTCTGCTCTATTACACCCAAGGACGCGAAGCCGAAGCCCTCGCCACGCTGCGCGCCGCCCGCCAAGTCGACCCCTTCAACGTCAAAGTCGATAACGCGATTCGTGTTCTTGAGGAACTCGCTACCTACGCCACCCTCGAAACACCCCACTTCGTCATTCGCTTCGATCAGAACAACGACGGCCTTTTGGCGAACTTTCTGGCCGATGTCCTGGAAGAAACCTTCGCAGAATTCAGCCGCCTTTATGGCTTCACCCCCGCCGAGAAGATCATCGTGGAAATCTTCGCCCGCCGGCAGATGTTCAGCGGGCGTATCGCCATGCTGCCCGGCTTACCCGGAGCCGTCCAGGGAGCGTGTACTGGGCCGCTGATCGCTCTCCCTTCGCCCCGGGCCGATGGCGGCCAACGGCTTTACAATTGGGCCATTGTGGCCCGGCACGAATTGACCCACGCCTTCAACCTCCTCCAAACCGCCCATCGCGTGCCGACATGGTTGACCGAAGGCCTTGCCGTCCGCGCCGAACAGACCCAGCGCCTGGAACACGTGCGCCCGATCCTGCGCGACCGGCTCGCCGCAGGCACCGCACTCAACCTCGAAACCATCACCCGGGCCTACAAACGCTTCACCCAACCCACCGATATCGCCCTCGCTTACTACCAAGGATGGCTGTACGTCGAGTACATCATCCACACCTACGGTGAACGTGGCATAGCCCAACTGCTGGCCGCGTTTCAGAAGACCGCCGACGTGGCCACCGCCCTGCAGCAGGCGCTGGGTGTACAACCAGCGGATTTTGAACGGGGCTATCAACAATACGTGGCGAAATTACTACCTACGGCACGGCCCGCGGAAAAAACCCTCTCGTTCGCCGAATTGGAAGCTGCCCATCGTCAGAACCCCCACGACCTGGACATCGCCGCCCGGTTAGCCGCCGAGTACGTCCGCCGCGATAAAACCGAGGCGGCCAACAAACTCCTGGCGGCGATTCGGGAAAAGGACAAAACCCATCCACTGGCCTGCGTGGTCCAAGCCCGGCTGCTCCGCCGCGCCCAAGACGACGACGCCGCCCTGGCCCTTCTCCAAGACGCGGTCCAAGCGCACCCGCACGATGGCCGGGTTCTGGCGGAATTGGGCAAACTCCATTTCGACCGCAAAGATTACACACAAGCGGCCACGATCTTCGAGCAAGGCCGCCGCTTCGCCCCGGAGGACGCCGACTGGCTCGACTGGCTCAGCCGGGTCTACGACCTGGCCCAAAAGCCACAGCTGCTCGCCGCAGTGCTGGCCGAGCGGGTGAAGGCCGCCCCCGACGATTTCGCCCTGCACATCCGGTTGGCCAAGCTGTATGTGAACGCGGCCCAATACCCCGAGGCCGAACGGATCGCCCGAGCCGCTCTGTACATCGACCTGACAAGCCGCGACGCACGAGAACTTCTGCTGACAGCCCTGATGGCCCAAAAGAAAACCGCAGCGGCCGAACAACTTCGGAAACGCTATTCCCGATAAGGCCGCGCCAGCTTCGCCAGCCCCAGCAACGGCCGTTTGCATCGGGAAAAGTCCCCCCGACAATCACGAGGAGTCCTGCGCCCCAGACGCAATCCCAGCCTTGACCTATCGCCACCCGCTAGCGGGGCGTTTACAATCGTCCTTGCTTGTTATCCTGGCTTGAGGAGTTCTCGCTATGCTTTCGCGTCGTGATTTCCTGGCGGCATCGCTGGCCGCAACCGGGACCGTGATTCGGCCGTGCAGCACGCACGCCGCCGACCCGGACAGTATCTTCAAGATTTCGCTGGCGCAGTGGTCGCACAATCGCGCCTTTTTTGGCCGCGGCGGTGCCGAGAAGAAAGACCCGTTGAAGTTCGCCGAAATCAGTGCCAAAACCTACGGCATTGGCGCGGTGGAATACGTCAATCAATTCTACATGGACAAGAAAAAAGACGACGCCTACCTGAAGGACCTCAAAAAAGTCGCCGACGATAACCAAGTTGTCAGTGTGCTGATTATGTGCGACCGCGAAGGGAATCTGGGCGATCCGGACGAAAAGAAACGCCTCGCGGCGGTCGATAATCACAAGCGTTGGGCGGAATGGGCCAAATTCCTGGGCTGTCACAGCATTCGCGTCAATGCGGCCAGCGATTGGAAGCTCGGCTTTGCCGAAACGCAAAAACTCGCCGCCGACGGCCTGCGGAAACTGGGAGAATTCACCGATACGCTGGGCATCAACACGATTGTGGAGAATCACGGCGGGCTTTCCAGCCACGGCGGTTGGCTGGCCGGTGTCATCAAGCTGGTCGATCACAAGCGCGTTGGCACTCTGCCGGACTTTGGCAACTTCCGCATCGGCAAAATCGCAGGCATCCCCGAAGAAGTGTACGACCGCTACAAGGGCGTCGATGAACTGATGCCCTATGCCAAGGGCGTGTCCGCCAAATCCCACGATTTCAACGAAAAAGGCGAAGAGATTCACACCGATTACCGCAAGATGCTCGACATTGTGGTGAAAAAGCACAAATACCACGGCTACATCGGCATCGAATACGAAGGCAGCAAATTGTCCGAAGCCGATGGCATCCGCGCTACCCAGAAACTCCTCGAAACGATTCGCGCTGAATTGGCCAAGGGATAAAATATCAGTACAGTCAGCCAATCCCTGACAGTCAGCCAATCCCTGATGGCTCGGAGCTGCCCCGCGGTCAAACTTGGTGCCGCCGATCCGCGGGCAGCGCCGCGGGGATGGTGAATGAGCTGACGGGGATCGTTTGGCCAACACTTCGCGGAGGTTCCCACGATGCCCTTGTACGTCTACGAAGTGGTTCTTCCCGATGGTAGCGGTGGCGAACAATTCGAAGTTTTTCAGCGGATGTCGGAACCGGTGCTGACGCAGCATCCCGAAACCGGCCAGCCCGTCCGCCGTGTGATTACCGAACCCAATGCCCCCGCCACCTGGACTGATATGCACGCCAAACACGCTGTCAGCGATTCCAACCTCGCCGCCAAGGGCTTCACCAAATACGTCAAAACGGACCGAGGAACCTACGAAAAAGCGGCCGGCACCGGTCCGAAAACCCTCAAACGGGGCAGTTAGCCCCCACCAAGGCCTTCCCCCGATGAACGCCCGGCATGTGATCATCTGGTTTCTGGGGGCCGCGGGCTCTGCCGCCGCGGTTATGGTGGGGCTTCTGGGAGAAAACCGGATGATACCATCGATTCCTGAACGCGAAGGTAAGCCCTTTGACGGCCAAAAGATCGTCAAAACCGACGCCGAATGGCGGGCCATCCTCACCCCCGAGCAATACCGCATCACCCGGCAGCACGGCACCGAACGCGCCTGCACCGGGGCCTTCTGGAACACCAAAGACGACGGCGTTTACGAATGTGTCTGTTGTGGGCAACCGCTGTTTGATTCGACCACCAAATTCGACAGCGGCACTGGTTGGCCCAGTTTTACGCAAGCCATTGAACTGGATCGCGTGACGCTCAAAACCGACCGCAGCTACGGTATGGTCCGCACCGAGGTGCTCTGCAGCCGCTGCGATGCCCACCTCGGCCACGTCTTTCCCGATGGCCCACCGCCGACCGGCTGGCGTTTCTGCATCAACTCCGCGGCTCTCAAACATGTCCCGCGCTTGACGCAAATTCAACAGCCACAATAACTTAGCTTCGAAAATACCCTAGTGACGGCGGCCTGGAGACCCCCACCATCACGCGCCCCGATAAGAACCCCATCAGAACAGACGAAACAACAACCGGGCGTTCTCCGCGAAAACCTGCTCATGGTGGGCCGCGGGCACCGCCTGACGGATAAACTCCCGATACGCGGCCATGGGCACCAGTGGCCAATCGGTTCCGTAGAGAAACCGGTTGGGGCGTTCTGAGTAGCGAATGGCCTGCTGCACAGCCTGAACGAGTTCGTGAATGGTTTCCCGGCCCTCGTCCGACACGAAATAACCGTCGTCCCCTACCAGCAGGCCCGACAAGTCGGCCCACACGTTCAAATTCTTGTAAATTACCTCGGCCGCGTCGATCATCCACGGATTGCCCAAATGGCATAGCACAAATTGGCAGTTCGGGTGATCGACAGCGACTTCATCCACCCCCAGGGGATGGGCGAACTTCAACTTGGCTTGGGGGGAGTAGGTGTCGCCGGTGTGGAACATCACCGGCACCCGATAGCGTGCCGCGAGTTCATAATACCGCCGGTAGTTCGCATGGGCCGGCTCGTAATGCAGGTATCCCAAATACCCCTTCAGGGCCACTACCCGACCGCGAGCGAGGAGCTGTTCGACACGGCGGAAGTGTTCGGCATCGGTTCGCACCGGGTCCATGATCCCGATGGGTCGCAATCCTGGAACAAACGGGGCGATCTCCAAAGTGCGGTTGATTCCCAAAGGATCATCCTCGCCGGCGTTCCAAGCCCCCATCGCGAAGACTTGTGTCACCCCCGCGGTTTGCATTTCCCGGCGCAGTTCCGCGGCGACCACTTCCCCCGAACAGCGCAACAACGGCACCAACGGCCCCACCCCGGGCAAATTCGGCGGTACGGCGTGGATGTGAACATCGATCATCGCCGACTCGGATTCGGGACACCCCTCATATCGCTAGCGACGGCGCCATTACTTTACAACCACGCATAGTAGAAACCCGATCACCCCCTGCCACCAGCAAGAAACACCACCCCCCGAAACGCTCGCCTCTGTTCCCGCAATTCCATCATGCGCATGGGAATTCCAGCATGCGCAAGGTACCAGCCACCAGCAAGCCCCCCCCGAAATGCCATCATCCTCAGGCGTGTTACCTCCTGAGATGGCAAGCGACCCAGTTACAACAACAGATGGCGAACGACCCAGTTATAACAGGAAACGCCACCCCCCGAAACGCCATCCTCGGCCATCAGCCACCACGTGACGAATGCGTTCGTCAGACAATCATTGCGTGATGGTTTGAGAAACGCTATCCTCGGCCATCAGCCACCATGTGACGACGCCCCCGACGGACCGCAACGTACCCCCCCACACCCACGCCCCCGAAACCACACGGCATGGGTATTCGCGAGAACTACACGGCATGGTATTCGCCAGAACTACACGGCATGGGTATTCGCGACTTCGTGCCAAATTTCACTTTTGGAACGATTGTCACGCAGCCTCCGGACAAGGTTAGGCGGCTATTCGGTTAGGGGGCTATTCGCCACTTCGTGCCAAATTTCACTTTCTGGAGCGGTGTTCGGTGGGCTAACGGACCGGGAGGACCAATCGCAACTCCTCGATCACACCAATCGCAACTCCTCGATCACGACACAGTCCATAACGCCTGTCACTTCGAAGGCCGTAGCACGGGCAGACCGGGGTTGGTCGACGGGGGCGACGTGACGCCAGGAGCTGGAAGGGCGCCAGGAGCTGGAAGTGGCAGCGGCGGTTGCTGGGGAGGCTGGCCGGGACCTGGCAGGGGACCGGGGGCAGGCAGCGGCGGTTGACCCGGCGCTGGTGCTGGTGCCGCCACCGGCTGGCGGAACGTGGTCAGATCGTGACGGCGAATCACCAGGCCGTTGCCGTTGGGGCCGGGTACCATCGTGTAGACCCCGAATTGCCCAGTGCTTGTTTCCGCAAGATAAAGTGCCGATTGACCTTGCGTCACGTAGCCGCACGTCATCAAAAAGTGCACATCCTGCTGAGCTTTGAGATTGAATTCGGTCGTCAGATCGACTTCGGCCCACCCGACAATTTTGCCCTGGCTGCGGTCAATGACGGTGCCCAGCAGTTTCCCCGCGCGATAATCGAGCAACCACACACCATCGGTCTGGATGCGCGGATTGATCGACACGGCCCCAGTCGCCATGATGTAATCCTGATAGCGGTCATTGGACGCCGCGATCACCGGTCGCGGAGGGCTGAGATAAATCGCCGTCGCAACGATACCAAGGGCCATGCCTGCCGCCACCAATCCGATCGAACCCGACACACGCATAGTCTGCCTCCCCCAAAAATTCCCTCTCCCCACGCTCCATACCATAATGGCTGCTGCTGTCTAGCCGAAGTGGTTGCTGCGGGAGGACCCAGCCATCGGAACACAGCGACGATGGGATTGGTTTGCGAGGATTTGACTTCGGTAGTTGCTGCGGGAGGGCCACTTACGGTGTTCTGCGCCGTGCTGTTCGCGATGCCGTCAAGTCGAGCCGAAGTGATTCCGTTCCTGCTAGAAGGCCCGGCCGTCGGAACGCAGCGGCTCTCGCGGATCGACGCCACTTCTTCAACAACGCCAAAGACATCGACCGCGTCGCCAGTTCAGGGAACCTTGGTTGCTACGTCAGCTCCAACCTGCCCCGTCCTCAGCTCCAACCTGCCCCGTCCTCAGCTCCAACCTGCCCCGTCCTCAGCTCCAACCTGCCCCGTCGTCAGCTCCAACCTGCCCCGTCGTCAGCTCCAACCTGCCCCGTCGTCAGCTCCAACGCCCCATCTGCACCCCTTCAAGGGCCACGTTACCAGTTTTGGAAGCCTTGGTTGCTACGTCAGCCGCCGGACAATTCCACCGCTGAGGCGTTGCGGCAACGTTCTCCCCACCACCCTCCGCATGCCGTCATCCACCGTCGCAAAGTGTCCTTCGACCGCAGACCCGCAACGACCAACACACAAGCACGAAGTGCCGAAGAAGAGCAATTCATCACCGAAAATCCGAACAGGACCGTTGGCCGTCGACAGTCCAAGACCGCGCCGGCGATGGCGGAAGACGATCGGCAGCAGAAAATTCCCACAAGACGGCTTGCCCGCAGCGGCAACGCGGACATCGTTCGCCATCACTTCGTGGCACATCGCGTCCGAGCCGCAGAAAATTCCTACAAGACGGCTTGCCCGCAACGGGGTTGAGCAAGTATAGTTTCTAATAGCTTGCAAGCCGCACGCCGGTGGGGTTACCTTCAACCTCCTCCCTAGACCCAGTTCGTCCAATTTCCCGACCATCCCGTGATTGAGGAGGAAGGCCGATGTCTGCACCCCTTTTTGCCGTTTTTGGTTTGGGTGGACCGGAAATCATTCTGCTGTTGGTTCTGGGTGTGTTGCTCTTTGGCCGGAAACTTCCCGATATTGGCCGTTCCCTCGGTAAGACCGTCGTGGAAGTGAAAAAAGGGCTGAGCGGCATCGAAGACGATGTCAATGAACCCAGTGCCACGCGGGCCTCGATCGAACCCGAACCGGTGAAAGCGCCGCAACGGATCACACCGTCGAGCACCCCGAAGTTCGACGACGCACCAGCCCCGAGCAACCCACCCCCGAAAGTGTAAAACCGGTGACACGAACCCTCGCGGCAGCCGCGAACCTTGACAGATCGGCTCCGCTCAATTATCACAACATCCAAGAGATTCGCTAACGGTCCCACCGAGCCGCGAATCATTCGGGCGATTAACTCAGTGGCTAGAGTGCGTTCTTCACACGGACGAAGTCACAGGTTCGAATCCTGTATCGCCCACTGAATGCCTGCCGTATTTATTCCGCCAGAGCCGCGGGGGAAGCACGCCAACCCTTGCGGCTCCTGTCTTTCTAGCCAAAGCGCTGCATAACACGGCGCCACAATACGCTCACATCCGAATGCGGCAGCTCCCGCGGTAGGTTCGCCGTCGAGTTCCGTGCGTAGCACAAGTGAAGATGCCAAATTACGCCACTGTTCTTGCCCTTCCCGCGGTCGGTTCGCCGTCGAGTTCCGTGCATAGCACGGCTCTGCGATACGCTCGCCTCAGAATGCGGCAACAGAACAGAATGCGACAACAGAATACTGGCATTTCCGGCGCAAGCGGCGGATAGCAACGCAGGCAGTAGATAGCAGCCCAGGCAGCAGATAGCAGCCCAGGCAGCGGATAGCGGCGGATAGCCTCGGGCGGCTTGACCCAGAACAAAACCAATCGACCCGGAATAACTGCATTTCCAGCGCCAGCGACAGATAGCACGGCTTTGTTCCAGCTATCGCCACACACCGCGGAACAGGGTGCGGCGTTCCGCGGCACCCTCGGCGCGGAGCAGCAGCTCATGGGGGTCGGCTGCATCGGCATTCGGCAAGGGAACGACGACCAAATCCGCACTTTTCCCGACTTCCAGGCTGCCGCACGCGTCGGCCCAGCCCAACGCTTGTGCCCCCGCCAGAGTCGCCATTCGCAACACCAGCTCCCCGGGGCAATCCGGATAAGACTGCCGCACCCATCGGGCTTCGGCCAGAAGGTCTAAATCTGGATTGGAAGCCAGACTATCGGTTCCCAAGCACACTCGCACACCGCGTGCGCACCATTGACGAAACGGGTGTGGCGGATGCCGGAAGGCGGCATGGGTGCGCGGGCAGTAGACAATGCTGTGGCGATGCGTGAAACGCTCGGCCCATGCGAGCGGCAAGTAATTGGCATGAGCGAACAAGTATCTGCCGGCGGAAGGCGGTTCTGTCAGCAGCTTCTCCCACGTCGTCAGCCCGTCCGCATCCCAGACGCCCAATTCTTGGAGAAACGCGACCAACGGCCCCCGGTGGAAGCGTAGCAATTCCATTTCCGCCGGGGATTCGGCCAGATGCGTGGCCACCAGGGGCGTACGGGCGACCCAATCGAAAAGCGTGGCGCGGGCACTGTAGGGGGCATGAGGACTCAGGCCAGGCCGGCAGGTGGCGGTCGGCGGATGATGGCGTAGCCACTCGTCGGCGGTGGCCCAGGCGTGCCAGGCTCGCTCGTCGGTCAAGCCGAGCAGTTCCCGAAAGACGACCGCCCGCACAGGCGCTGCGCTCAGAATCGGCCACGCGGTGCCGTCGGCAGAAATATCGCCCACTAAAGTTGTCCCGAAGCGCAGGCATTCGGCCAAGCCGGCGCGGATATCGGCGGCCACCTGTTGGGGAGTGCGGGTCCGCCGATAGGCGATCACCTGGCGCAGCCAATCGGGAAAGTGGTCCGCATCGGTCGGCGGAAGTTGTCCGCGGGCACCACTGAGGTCCAGATGGGTGTGGGCGTTGACCAAACCGGGGATGATCGCGGCATTGCCGCAATCCTCATCCGGGGTACGGCGGCCGTGCGGTTCGACGGCCACGATGCGCTCGCCGTCAATAGTGATGGTGCCCCGCTCCAAGGGTGGGCCGGAAACGGGGAAGATCCACCGCGCGGTGAGTGTGAACACCATGACGACGCTTCGCTCCCTGCCGCTGAACCGGCGCCCGCTGAACCGCCGCCCGCTCAGCCCGTGGGGTCTTCTCGGGTCGGCTGTTCGCGGTTCGACCGCGTGCCGAATTACACCGTGGCCGGTACAACCAGTTCACCGCGTTCCGTTTGCCGGACCGCAGCCGCCCGGGCCGGACGCAGACGCGGTTGGCAATGGGGCGGCAGGGTTTTGTCGTACAGAGGGCTACCCGGTTCGTTCCGGTACACTTCCCGATGCAAACTGCCGATGATTTCGCGGAGCCGTTCGGGTGTGAAAGCACTTTCCGGGGTGTCCATCGGTTTCATGAATAACTGCAAGGGGACCGGCGGAGCGTCGTCGTCGTCATCATCCCACGCAAAATTGGGAGCGAGGAAATCGACGCCGTCGATCCACAAGCCGCCGACGCGATCGAACAGCCGGATGCGAGCGGTCCAATTGTCCCAATCGCTGGCCGGCGCGATCGGATCGGGCCGGTGGCTTTCCCAGATAACAAACGGCAGCGGTTCGCCCCGTTCGCCGGCATCGACGCGCAAAACCTTGAAGAACTGCTCGTACAGCCGCGTCCCTACCCCCATCCGCCGTGCCCACTCGGCGACACCCACATAGCACAGATAACCACCAAAGCCGGGCAACAGCGCCCCATAGACGTAGCCAGCCAGCGCTTCCGGGTCGTCTTGCCGGCCCGCAGGAGCCGCCAGAAGCAAATGCCGGCTCCATTCGCCCGGCCGGGGTTTACACCGCGTCCGATCTTGTACCGACTGTTCAATCCACAGCCAGGGGATGCGTTCGTCGGCGTCGAGCGTCCGTTCGTAGAGGTCCGCCGCGGCCAACGTCATCGGATCGTGAATGTCGAAGGCTTCCCACACCAGGATTTTGGGTTGAGTTTTGTCCAGTTGTTGCAATGGCACAAGGCACCTCCCCTTACGTTGCCGCGCCAACCACAAAGGGGCTGCGAACGATCCACCACGATCGTTGTTTCGCGCGGTTCACTTGGGGTTCGGTTTGATGAACGTGCTAACGAATAGGCCCCTTGAGTAAGCACCTCTATTGTACCTGCCGGTGGGAATTTCCCCGGCTTGGCTGAAGGGGGGAAAGACGCTAAGTTATTCTAGTAGCCACTCGAATATCGCCGCAACTTCAAGCCCGACAGGCACTCCCATGAGGGTCCACGGCACTCCGAAGTACACTTACGAATATCCACGACCGGCCTTGACGGTGGATGTGGCCGTCGTGACGCGCGAAGCCATTCCCCGGGTGCTATTGATCCGGCGCAAGCATCCGCCATTTGCCGGAAGTTGGGCACTGCCAGGAGGTTACGTCAACGAACACGAAGAACTCGCCGCCGCCGCCCGCCGCGAACTGCATGAAGAAACGGGTATTGTAGTCCCCGAGTTAGAGCAAGTCTATACCGCCGGTGATCCGGGCCGCGATCCGCGCGGCTGGGTCGTCAGTGTGGTCTATCTGGCGCAAGTGGACCCCGCCAACGTCCAACCTCAAGCCGCCGACGATGCCCAAGAGGTCGCTTGGTTCCCGCTCCATCAACTTCCGCCGTTGGCCTTTGACCACGCCGCCATTCTGAGCCGAATCCAGAATCGTTGCCTGAGCCGGTTCTAAAAAGCCTGCTTCCACCAGTGCTTCGCCGCCATTCTGAGCCGCATCCCGAATCGTTGTCTTCCGTCTCCGTCGTGCCTGCCGGAAAAATCGCCTCCGTCGCTCTGAAAACAAACCTCCGTCGCTCTGAAAGAATCCCCTTACGGCTGGCCACCCGACTTCTGCCCCAACGCTGGAACTTTCTGCCCCAACGCTGGGACTGGAACATAAATCATTATATCCAAAATACTTACGTCTTCCAACCGGGATTTTGCCGCAGTGACTAGCGCCGGTGGCGGCCCGCGGTGCGCCGGGAGCGGCCCCGCAGTGCGCTGATGGCGGTCCTACCCACCGGAGGGGGTCGCCGAGGATTTCGCGCCGTTCGTGTTCGCCCTATCCACTTTGAACAAAAACATTCACCCCATTCACCTCACCCCATTCACCTCTTTGAACAAAAACATTCACCCCATTCACCTCGCCGCCCAAAATGAAAGACGACAGGTCGAACCATTCACGCGGAACAAAAACGTTCACCCCATTCAGGTTCGCCCCAATCATTCGGAACAAAAATGTTCGCCCCATTCCCGATCACCCCATTCACGTTCGCCCCATTCATTCGGAACAAAAACAGGACCGTGAAGCTGTGTCCACCCACCGAAGGGGCTGCCGAGGATTCCGCTTAGGCCAGTTATTCCGTAGAATACGGTGGTGGCGTTTCGGCTTCCGATTCGCCCCAACACTGGTGGGAGGAAACCATGACACGCACACGATGGTTTTTGAGCCTGGTAGCCGTCACCGCATGCGGCGGTTTCACCTCCGCCGCTGATCCCAACCCGCCGTTGCCGACCGATCGAGACACTCTGCACGGAACGACACTGACCCTCGCCGGACA
This sequence comes from Gemmata sp., assembly GCA_025055115.1. Classification (GTDB taxonomy): domain Bacteria; phylum Planctomycetota; class Planctomycetia; order Gemmatales; family Gemmataceae; genus Gemmata. The sequence goes on along the minus strand of JANWYJ010000074.1, from coordinate 41,077 downwards.
CGGAACGGCCGCCGCGGCCGCCACCCAAGACCTCGAACGGACCCACGGCTACCGCTATCGTGGCTTCTACGTTTATCGGCCGTTCCCCGTGTTTTACTCGTACAGCTACGTTCGCCCGGTGTTCTATAGCGGCTTCTATACCGGCTTCTACCGTCCGGTGTTCCTTGGGCCACCGGTGTACTACTCCTATCCGGTGTACTACTCCTATCCGGTGTATTATGGCCCCCGTTTCGGCTTCTACATTGGTATCAGCGGCAACGCGGACACGGCCGCGCCAACAGTTCACCTCGGCGACAGCCTCAGCCCCCGCCCCCAAGCGATCCCCCCCGCCGACGGTACCTTCCCCTACGACGGCGGACCGGCCAACCCCATACCCTTGCCAAAAGCGGATCCGCAGCCGATTCCTCCGGCCAATTCTGCCCACGTCACCACGCTGACGATCTCCGGAACGCCGCGGCCCGCCGCGTCGCCCTACCGCTATAAGGCCTATGGCGAAAAGTGAAGGGACCGACGAAATGTGTGTCGCCCGGAAGCAGGCGAGCGGTCGACGCTCGCCTTTGCTGTTGACTCATCCCCGGTTGTTGCTGGGGAGTTTCCCGGGGTGGGGGTTTTCATCCCCCGCGCCGATGTTCTGAAGCGAGTTTTGCGATGTCCCGATCCGGCCGACCGACTGCCGATAAACCCCTGCCCCCGCTGTACGCGATGACACACGGGGGCTTGGAGGCGATTGCGGCCGACGAAATCACGCGTGATTTGGGCGGTGATGTGAAGAAAACCGCCCGTGGATTGGTTGTGTTCCGTGTGGCGGAACTCACCGAGCAAATCCTTTCGCTACGAACCACCGAAGATGTGTTCCTTCTGGCATGGGGTTCGGACTCACTGACGTACACAGCCGAGGACCTCGATACGATCCGCCACTGGACCGCCCGCAAGCCGGATTGGCCGCATCTGTTCAAGTTGCACCACAAGATTCGCCCCAAGACCAAAGGCAAGCCGACCTATCACATCGTCTGTCAGATGCAGGGCGAACATGGCTACCGGCGGGCCGATGCTCGGGAAGCGTTTATCGACGGGCTAGCGGGGCAGATTCCCCGCGGCTGGCACTACAGTAACGAAAACGCCTGGCTGGAATTGTGGCTGACGATTCATAGCAACACCGCGGTGTGCGGGGTGCGTCTGTCGGATCGCACGATGCGGCATCGGACTTACAAGCTCGACCATGTGGCCGCGTCGTTACGGCCCACTGTCGCGGCGGCGATGGTGCGTCTGGCGGGCATTGGCCCGGGGATGACTGTTCTCGATCCCTTCTGCGGCGCGGGAACGATCCTCGCCGAAACCCTGGTCGTTGCGCGTCAGCGCCGGGCTGGTGGTGCCGTGCGTGTCCTGGGAGGCGACATCGACCCCAACGCGGTTTTTGTGACCGCGCAGAATCTAGTCCATGTCGGCCCGGCCGATTTGGCCCGCTGGGATGCCACGGCCTTGCCGTTGGAACGTGCCTCGGTCGACCGGATTATCACCAATCCGCCATTTGGCAAACAACTGTCGTCTCCGGACGCCATCGAACCACTGTATACAGCCGCCGCCGCGGAGTGGGATCGCGTGCTGAAACCCGGTGGCCGGGCCGTGCTGTTGGTAATGGAACAGGATATTCTCAAACGCGTGCTGCAAGCCCGCCGCTGGAGTGCCACCCGACAGATGCGCGTTCGGCTGCTGGGCCAACCGTGCGTTGTGAGCGTGTGGAACAAACCCCCCGAACGTAGTTAAAGCCTACCCAGGCCGCCCATCGCAGCCACCCACCCCACCCGACCGAGACGAGCACAACGCAAAAGCCTCGTCACAGCGAATTTGATCCTCCAAGCCGACCCTCGCGGCCACCAGCATCACCACCAGCAGCCCTCGGTACTGCTTCACAGCGAACGGGATCACCCTGGAGGAGCGGCCGTTGCCCGGGCTTTCGGGAACTTGCCAGCCTCGGCTACTTCTGCAAGTTCAGATTTGTTGGGTTCGCTCCGACGGTCAACTCCACCCGCAACGGGGATGTGGTCGTCAGGTGATACTTCACGGGAACTGCGGCACCGGTGACGAGGACGATGTAGGTTCCCGGCGGGATCGCCTCCGCAAACTGATAGCTACCGTTGGCCTGGGTTTTGGCTGTGAAGACCCGTGGTCGGGGCAGATGGAGCGAAACGATGACCACCTCGGCACCCGGCAACGGCTGGTTATCCAAGGAGACAGTCCCGCTGAGGCGGGCGTGGGTTTCAGGAGTGCCTTTCTTTGGTTCTTTCGGCGGATCGACCTTCGGCGGTGGCCCCTTCGGTTCCTTGCCCGGGGGGGGATCGACCTTCGGCGGTGGCGAAGGAGACTGTGTGCGCAGGGCGTCTTTGAGGTTTTTGCGCACCGCTTCGATGGTTTCATGCAACAGGAAGGCTTTGCGGGCGATGTCCGCTTCCAATTCGACTTTCTCCAGGCCGGTGTCGATGATTTTTTGCGCTTCTGGGCGGTGTTGGAGCAGGGGGCGGATGGTGAGTAGCCCGCCTTGGTACATGCGGTAGGCTCCGGCATAATCGCGCTGCTTGTTGTAGAGATCGGCCCCGATATTGTGGACGTCGCGCAGGGAATCAATCACCTGTTTGTCGAAGGTTTTGACATCAGGCAGTTGCGGCTCGGCCGCGGCGGCAGGGTGGCTCAACAGTATCGCGAGGGTGATGAAAGCCAGTGATTGTCGCAGATGGTCGCGCATGGTTTTTCTCCCGTGGCGTTGGCGAACAAGGGCTGTTTGGCTCAAGGTCCTTCATCATGACCACCGTCAGTCGGGGTTGCAACCGGGTCGTGTTTCTGCCTACGATAGCGACCTGGAGTCTGAACGTTCAACCGCACGGAAGCGGAAGCCGTGGCCGACAAGCTCACTCACCAGATTATTGATGCTCTCACGCGGGCCGCCGCCGCGCCGAACGGCCTGCCGCTGTACGCTGCAAAAGCCGATCCCGGTTTATTCCCCACTACCACCAGCGCCAAATCGGCGGCCCAGAAATGCCTCACGGAAGAACTGATCGGCGTCGTTGGTCGCGACCCGCGCGCCAAGACGCCGCGCGACCTCTACGGCCTGACCGACAAAGGCTGGGAATTTCTTCTGGCCGCGGTCAATCCCAAACAAGTGTTGGAAGATTTTGTGCGTGTGCTCGAAACCCGTCAGGGCGAAGTCGGTGAACTGCTCGATACCGCCCGGCGCATGGCGGACAGCCTGCAAGGATTGAAGAACGCCGTAACGCGGGTCCTGCCGGTGGTGGAAGCGGCCCGCATGCCGAAGCCGCCCCCGGATCGGCCGACCGCCGTTGCCGAGCCGATCCACGGGACCTGCCACGAACGGCCCAGAAGCCATCCTCGCGCGTCGGCCGGAGGGGCGACCGGGGTGGCCGTTTCTGCCAACGGTGACCACTCTGCCAACGGTGGCCCCGGGGTCACGGTTTCCGAAGTACCAACAGCCGTGGGGCTATCCCAGAATTGGTCCGCCGCGATTGTGGCCCGGCTGACCGAACACACCGGCCCGACCGACTGTACGCTGCCCGAATTGTATCGGGCGTTGGTTGTTTCCTCGCCGGCCCCGAGTATCGGGGAATTTCACGATTGTTTGCGGCAGTTACACGCTGCCGGAACGATCGCGCTGCACTCGTGGACTGGCCCCCTCTACGCGATCCCCGAACCACAGTTCGCCTTGCTCGTGGGCCACGGTATCGCCTATTACGCCTCGTTGAAAGGATGACCGGCGACGGCCCGACCGTGCCCTGCCCCTCCGGCATCCGTGGATTGAACCTGGAGGTTCTTCTGATGACGACGACACTCACCGACCGCGCCCTGACGGAACGAACCCGCGAGGTGCTCAAGCGGGCCGGCAATCCCTTCCGCAACTATTTCGCCCGCAATCCCGACGATGAAGTGTGTGCGCGCTTCCATGTCCCGGAATTGTTCGCCGCCGAACGCGACCTGCTTCACGCCATCATCGATCTATATCGCTACGATCCGCAAACCCACAGCGAAGTGGTACCGATTCTCGGCAATAAAGGCGCGGGCAAAACGCACTTGCTTCACAGCATCAAACACGGTCTGGGGGGGCAGTGGCAATTGCTTGTCACCCCGGGCGTATACCAACGTGAGAGCGATTTTCTGGAATATCTGCTGTTTCAGATCATCGATACGCTTCTGGGGGGCGGCAAGCAGAAGGGTGTTCGTCCACTCGAATATGTGGGTGATCAGTTGGTGCGGCGGCAACTGGGGGTCGCTGTCCGTGAACTGGCGGACGACGAGCGCATCGACCTTTTTCCACCGCCGGGCTTGGGCCGCTGGGCGCGCCGCCTGGGTCTGGGCACCCAGCAAGCCCGCGAACGGGCCGAATGGCTCGCGGAGAACCTCAGCGGCTATTCCAACTTCGCCCGCATGCCCACTCCCGTGTTGCAGGCTCTGGCCGATGCCGGTCTAACACCCGCCAAAGCTTTCGAACTTGTGGCCGGCCACATTCAGAAGCACGAAGCTCACAACACCGCGGGCCTCATGCGTCGGCACATTCTCCAAGGCTTCGCCAAAGCGGCTCTTTTGGGCGATGAATCCGATTTGGCCAATTTCCTGACGTATGGCTTTGCTGAATTGGAATTTCATGTCCGCCCGACGCGGCAAGACCTCGTACTGGCTTTGTTCAAAGTGCTCATGGAAGTCTTCCGCAGCTTGAAAGTCCCGGTGGTGGTCGCTTTCGACCAACTCGAAGACTTGCTCTTGGCCCGCCGCAGTGACGACGCCCACCGCACCGCCGAAGCCTTCTTCGCCGGGATCGTCCAGGTGATGCATCAAATCGACGGCCTGTGTTTTCTCATTTTCGCCGAACGCGGCTTGTGGAATCGCTTCGTCCCCTCGCTCGATGGCTACATCCAAGACCGGCTCAATAACCCGGTCCACGTTCCCAAACACGGCACGGTGAAAGCGCTGCGGCTCGAAGCCCCGCCGCCGGAGCTTGTCTTCCGCGTGGTGGAAGCTCGTTTGCGGCCGTGTCTGAGCGAACTGCCACCCGGCCACGAACCAGTGCCCGACATTTTCCCCTTCACCGAAGAAGAAGTGCTGCGGATTGCCCGTACCGAGCCGACCTTGCGCGACATGCTCCAACAATTCCGCCACCTGTTCGATCATGTTGTGTACGGACCAGATGATGGCGTCAGCGAGCGTCGCAGCGCCAACGGGCCAGTCCCCGCCCCCGCGGAGGAACCCCCCGCCGCGCAACCCCACCCGCGTTTCGATACCACCGCGCTAGCGCAGGGCGAATCGGCCGCGGCTGCCGCAGAATTGCCCAACCGCGTCGCCGCCTGGCTCGGCCAGATGGCGGCGGAAACTACCCGGATGGCTGCGCCCCCCCCGCCAGCCGCGGAAGCCATCATCTTCAAACAGGTCGACATTGTCGCGATGCCCGCCAATCCTGCCGCGGATTCGGCCGCGGCTGAGTCGCCCCCCCCGGACATGCCACCACCGCTCCCGTCGCCACCGGATGAGGTGCCTTTGGCGATGGCGGTAGACGACCCCACCGCCCAGTGCGCTGAGGCCCAGTGCGCTGAGAGTGCGGCGCTACTGACTTCTTCTAGCCAATCCGGGCTGATGCCCGACAGCGTGCCACCCATCCCCCCCTGCCCGACCGTCGAAGCCCCCCCGCCATCGCCAGCGGCCCCGGAGGTGTCCGCGACGGTTTCCTTTCCGCCAGTGTTACCGGCGAACGTAACCCCCGCCCCGGTGGTGAAACTGACCCCTGCGGCCCTCATCGAACTGTGGGAGCAGGAGTGCCGGGCCGCCCGGCGCAAACTCGAACCGGAAGGTGCGCTGACCGGAGCCACCCGCGAACTCCAGGCCGGTTTGGGTGCATTTTTGAGCCTCTGCCATGAACACGGTGTCAAAGTCGGGCCGTGGCGGCTGCAGCATGTTGTCAATGAGTGGTCGTATGGCGATCATCCCACCTACGGGGTGGTCACCATCGCCCATTGGGCGTGCAAAGGTGGCGAGCCGTGGAAAGTTGGCATCGGGCTGTTCCTCGCCCGCGGCGCGGGCAAGCCGAAAGATTTGGAAGTCAAACTCGCTGTCATGGAAACCGAACCGGCCATGGTCGACCATCTGATTCTCTTGCGACCTGAAGACGACCTCGCCATGACCGGCAAAAGCAAAACGCTCCTGCAGGAGGCCGAACGCCGTGGCAAACACACCCGGCTGGAAGCGGTTTCGCTCGATGGCTTTGCGCAACTGTATGCCTTCCCGCGCTGGCTGGCGGCCATCCACGAAAGCCTGCCGGCGGGGGTACCTTTGCCCAACCTCGCCGATCTAATCCAAGAAATGTGCGAGAAATTGCTCGAACAGGTTTGCATGCCGGTCCAAGGATAACAGGGACCAAAGCCCAGCGGTTCCCCATTGCGAAACCCCGGCCAATTTCCGCCGGGGTTTTTATGCTGGAATGAAAGGCGTCTTGAGCGGGGAACTTCGAGCCATGCGGCCGTACTCGCCAGTCTTGCCGCTTTTCTCGTGGAATCAAAGGCGTCTTGAGCGGGGAACTTCGACCCATGACCTACGACGAGGCCATCGCCTTCTGGTTTGGCCGGATCAACTACGAAGTGCGTTCAGCGCGCCCAGGTGACCTCAAACTCGAACGGATGCGCGCCCTTCTGCGCCGGCTGGGCCAGCCCCACGATCAACTGCGGCTGGTCCACGTCACGGGAACCAAAGGCAAAGGTTCCACCAGTGCTATGCTCGCCGCCATCCTGCAAGCCGCAGGCTACCGGGTGGGGCTGTTCACATCCCCGCACCTGACACACGTCGAAGAGCGTATGCAAGTCAATGGTGTGCCCATCAGCCGCGCCGAACTGACCGCCCTTATGGAAGAAGTGGCACCCGCGGTGCGGGCTATGGAAGCCGAAACCGACTTCCCCTCCCCAACCTTCTTCGAAATCGGCACGGCCCTGGGGTTTTTGCACTTCCTCCGCCGCCGCTGCGACATCGCGGTCATCGAAGTGGGTCTGGGTGGTCGCTTCGATAGCACCAACGTCTGCCGACCGTTGGTGTCGGTGATTACAAATGTGGGGTTCGATCATACCGCCCAGTTGGGTAATACCCTGGAAGCGATTGCCTATCAGAAAGGGGGGATTATCAAGCCGCGGGTGCCGGTGGTCTGTGGCGTTTCGCAGGAGGGGCCACGGGAGGTCATTCGCCAAATCGCCGCCTCGATGAATGCCCCGCTCATTTGGGTTCCCCCGGCGCTGGCTTCGCCCACGCTGCGGCCCCAGGAAGGCCACGATCCCCTCAGTCGGCCCGGGCTGCCCCACGGGGAACAGGTGGCCGACATTCCCCGCGGACTGACCACCAACCTGCTCGGCCAGCACCAAGTGCACAACGCGGCCTTGGCCGTCGCGGCCATCCAGTGTTTACGCGACACCGGCATGCCGATTACCGATGACGCGGTACGGCGCGGCCTCAACCAGGTGAAGTGGCCAGCCCGCATCGAACATGTCGCCGATCGCCCCACCATCATTCTCGATACCGCGCACAACGTACCAAGTGCCGAAGCCTTGGTGGGCACACTGCGTGAGTGCTTCCCCGCCGCCGCGGCCAAGCGGGTGGTCTTCGCCGTGTCGTCCGATAAACCAGTTGCGGAGATTCTGCGCGTGCTGGCGGGTTATTTCGATCATTTCCATTTCACGAAATACGCGAGCAACCCGCGGAGTGTGCCCCCCGACAAGCTCGCAACCTTCTTGGCCGAGGTCGCGCCGGGCAAGCCCTGCGCGGTCCACCCCACGGCCATCGAGGCGTGGATGGCCGCCCGCGCCAGCGTGGCCAACACCGATTTGGTATGCATCACCGGCTCAGTATTTCTGGCCGGGGAATTGCGACCGCACCTCGTCGCCCCGGCTTAGCCGATAAACTGCTCCAAGAACTTCCGGCTCTGCCGCAAGGCCCGTTGTCGGTCGGCCAGGGACGCCTCGTAGGCACGATCTTCCACTTCGATGCATACGGGACCCGAGTAGCCGGTATCGGTGAGTGCGGCGAAGAATTCTCCCCACTGAACTTCACCCAAACCCGGCAATTTGGGAACGTGCCAGCCTAGCCCCATCACTCCGACCGCATAGAGCCGGTCGCGGTCAATGCGTTCATCTTTGGCATGAACATGGACGATGTGGCGGCCGAATTCGCGTACGGCCCGGGCACAGTCGATGAATTGCCACACCAGATGCGAAGGGTCGAAATTCAGCCCCAGGGTGCCATCGGGAAACATCTCGAAGAGCCGCCGCCAGATGGCGGGGCTGGTCGCGAGGTTCTTGCCACCGGGCCACTCATCGTTGCTGAAAAGCATGGGGCAATGCTCAATGCCGATGCGAACCCCGGCCGCTTTGGCTTCCGCAATAATCGGCGGCCAGACCGACTGGACACGTTCGAAGTTGGCTTCGACAGTCGCCGTGGGATCGCGACCGATGAAAGTATTGACCACACCCACATTCAATTGGGCCGCGGCCCGTATGACTTTGATCAGATGATCACAAACCATCTGACGGTGCGCCGGGTCGGGGTCGAGGGGGTTGGGGTAATAGCCCAGCCCCGAGATGCTGACCCCGTGAATGCGGAGCAATTCACGGATTTTTTCGGCGTCGTCATCGGTGAAGTGGGTGACGTCGATGTGGGTGACGCCGGCATAGCGGCGATCGGCTTTCCCCCGGGGCCAGCACATCGGCTCGACGCAGGCGAACCCCTCGTCCGCCGCAAAGGCCAACACTTCTTCAAACGGTAGGTCGCCCAGGATGGCGGTGACAAAGCCGATTGGCATGGTGTGATTCCGATTCATGGTCATGCCCGAATCGTTCGCCCGGAGGCCGCGCTAGAATCCGCGGCGTTGGTACAGGCGAAGGATTCCGCAGGCCAGGTGTTTCTCATCCCTTTCTCCCGGAGGGATGACTGGACTAACCGGTGACAATCGTCGATACTGATGGGAGAGATGGCCGCAGCATACCACGGTTCGCCGCAAAATAAAGAGGGTGCTTCGATGAGAGCGATCACGCAGTGGTTTCTGGGTGCGGTTGTAGCGCTGGCCGGTGCCGCTTCGGCCACAGCGCAGCAAGGGGGCATTGTCAGTGGGGGTTCGCCTGTGGGTGGGGTTGGCCTGGGCGGGGGAAGCAGCCTGAGCAGCTCCGGCCTTGCCGGCGGACTGAACACGGGCGCATTCGGTCTGGGAACCAGTGGTGTCGGCGCCGGCGGACTCGGACGCACCGGGGGCCTGGGCGGAATTGGCGGAACCGGGGGCCTGAGCGGAATTGGTGGAACCGGGGGCCTGGGGGGTCTCGGTGGAACGGGCGCACGCGGCGGCACCGGAACTTCCAGCGGCAACCTCTTTTACACCACTTACGGCAACCCCTACGCTCTGGGACTGACCATCACCTCGTCAACTTCGACCTCGAGTGCCACGGGCTTGGGCCGAACAGGTTCTATTACCAACAACAATGGGCAGGCCACCCGCACCATGACCAACGTTGGCTTTGGTACTCCTCTTTATGGCAGCACAGCAACCACCGGGATTGGCGGTGGCCGCGTGGGCGGCGTAGGCGGCCTCGGCGGCCTCGGCGGAACAACCTTGGGCGGCGTGGGCAACCTCGGTGGCCGCGGCGGACTGGGGGGACTCGGCGGCGGATTCGGCGGCCTGGGCGGAAACGCGGCCACGCAAAGCGGCATCGTCGTTCCCATCCCTGTCCAGATTGCGTACATGGCCGAGATGCGTTTTCCGGCTGCACCGGCCCCGACCACACAGCTGCAAACCGAACTGCGGACTCTTCTCGATCGCAGCCTGTCGATCGCCAACCCGAAAAATATCGAAGTGCTGATCGACCTGCGCAACAACGTCACCTTGCGCGGAACCGTGGCCGATGCCAGCGAAGCCCGGCACGTCGAAGGCTTGATCCGCCTGACCCCCGGCGTGGGCGAAATCAAAAACGAACTGGTATTTCCGATTGATCGCTAGCCGATTGTCGGCTGAGAGCGAATGCCGCCCTTGTGGCCCCGCGTCTACCGGACGCGGGCTTTTTCTTTTCCGGCAGGGTGTAAAATAGCAGCAAAGACCCTCGTTTTCCTCAACTCAGAGCATTCCCATGGCCGGTGTTAATCCCTATATTCAGAAGCCGCAGATCGTGAAAGCGACTCAGCCTTTCACGATCACCTTCATCGACGAAGCCACGGGGCAGTCGCGCGAGGTCTGTGTCGATCCCGCAACGTTCCCGTTGGGCCACATCGGGCTGGAAGGCAGTATCCTCGATATCGCCGACGCTGCGGGAATCGAAATCAACCACTCCTGCGGGGGCGTGTGTGCCTGCTCCACCTGCCACGTGCACGTTCAGCAGGGCGGCGCAAGCTGCTCTCCGGCGACCGAGGATGAAGAAGACATGCTCGACGAAGCCCCCGATGTCGGGCCAGATTCCCGCCTGGCTTGCCAATGCGTTCCCAACGGCACGCAAAACCTCGTGGTGCTGATTCCCAAATGGAACCGCAATCAGGTCAAGGAAGGGCACTAACAAGCCATTCCCAACACTGTCTCTGCCTTTCCCCCCGAAACGGGCCGTTGCGGTGGAACTCCGGGCCGCAACGGCCTGGGCCGCACCCTGACCACTCCCCACCCTGACCACTCCCCGTGATGGTCCGCAAGGACTCTGGCCGAAGTCCGGCGACTGGGCGAGGATAAGCTTCTCGGTGTTTCCTCCACCCACCCCACTTGACGCATGAATACCCACACGCTTCTCGACCGTTTTCTTCGCTACGTCCGCATTGATACCAAGGCGGATGACAAAGCCACGACTTACCCCAGCTCGCCAGGGCAACTCGTCCTCGGCGCGATGCTGCGCGACGAACTGCACGCGATGGGCGTGACCGATGCCATCCAGAACGAATATGGCCTCGTCTTTGGCACGATTCCTGGCAACGTCCCCGGGGCACCAACGATCGCGTTCAATGCCCACGTTGACACCAACCCGGAAAATAGTGGCCACAACGTCCAACCTCAGATCATCCGCAATTACCCCGGCGGCGACATTCCCCTGCCCAACAACGGACTGGTCATTCGCGTGGCCGAAAATCCGGAGCTGAATTCCCTCATCGGCAAAACCATCATCACCACCGATGGAACCACGTTACTAGGAGCCGACGACAAAGCCGGTGTGGCGGTCATCATGGAAGCGGCGCGGATTCTGATGGAAAATCCACACATTCCCCATGGCCCGATCCGGATCGTTTTCACGTGCGATGAGGAAATCGGTTGGGGCGTCAAACACTTGGAACCCGCCCAGATTGGCGCCGTGGTCGCCTACACCCTCGACGGCGCCGGCACCGGCGAAATCGAGGACGAAACCTTTTCGGCAGATGCGGCCACCGTCACCATCACTGGGGTCAACATCCATCCCTCGATTGCCAAAGGTCGTATGGTGAACGCCATTCGGCTAGCGGCCCAGTTCATCGACCGCCTGCCGAAACGACATTGCAGCCCGGAAACGACGGCCGATCGCGAAGGCTTTCTCCATCCGCTGCACATCGAAGGCGGCGTTGGCGAGGTGAAAATCCAGTTGCTACTGCGCTCCTTCGACACCCCCGAACTGACCGCGCAAGCCGATCTGTTGCGGGAAATCGCCCGACACATCGAACGGGATTACCCGGAAGCGAAAATCCAGGTGCACACACGCAAGCAATACCGCAACATGAAAGACGGCATCGCCCGAATGCCCCAAGCCGTGACGTTCGCCGCGGAAGCCGTTCGACGCGCGGGCCTGCAACCCAAGTACAAAAGCATCCGCGGCGGCACCGACGGAGCGCAACTGACCGAAAAAGGCCTACCAACACCCAATCTGTCCACCGGGGAACACAACCCCCACTCGCCCCTGGAGTGGACGTGTCTTGAAGAGATGGAAGCCGCGGTGCGCGTGGTGATCGAGTTATGCCAGGTCTGGGCCGGTCACTGAAGGAAAGGAAGGTTTTCACCACGATCATATGCTCCACCCGTAGTCCGCCCAACGCTCAGAGGGTGCCGCCACGCAAGTGGGCCACGGCGATCGAGGAAAAAACCAACCAAACCACGCCACGGGGAAGTTGCCCAAGACAACTTCGCCAACTTGGGGCCACGACCATCGAGGAAAAATCAGCCAAACCACGGCCGCTGGCCCTCGGCCCAGCAGAAGCTACCCGGATATTGCGACACGATTTCCCCCGGAACCCCCTAGAACCACGGCCACTGGCCCTCGGCCCAGCAGAAGCTACAGCTGGACACGCCCCTGACCTCACGCGGGCGGATCATCGGCCAGCTGATGAGCCAGAAATACGATCAACCCACCCCCCAGAGCAATCCCCGGCCCTTCAGCCACAATCCACCACAGCGCCCAACCCACCGACACATCAATGGTCAGTACGACCAAACCCAGAATAACATGCAGCCAGCCGAGGAACACAATCAGCGGGCGGAAACGGACCACATCCCACGACAAACGGACAACCAATGCACCGTGGACGGCATACAAGGCCGACAGGCTGCGGGCCATGTAGACAACAATTGGAGCATTCGGCAGTTCACCCAAACCCAGCCACTGCTCATGCACGGTGTTCATCCCCGCGAAGGGAAAGAACACAAACGGAATGGCACACAGTTCCACACCACCGATGAGGCGGAGGAGCCATCGGAGCAGCCATGCGGAGCAGGTCGGAGTCATACCGGAGAGCAAAGCCAAGCGCGGAGAAGCCGAAGGGTATTGTCGAAGACGATGCACCTCGGACGGAGCGGCAATGACTTTCCTGAGAACACGAGCCATCTACGGCTGTTTTTGCAGGACCATGAGCATGGCCTTGTTTTCTTTAGTTGTTTTGAATTCTTTGGGCCGATCGTCGGGATTGGTCGATTCCACCGCACAGATGTAGAGCCGGTTGCCCTCGACTTTGAAAATGCCGTAGGTTTTCTCTTCGGAAGTATCGCCGACGCCGGTCATGTCGATTTCAAACGGTTGCCTGGAAGTATTGATGGTATAGTTAACGGGATCGTCTTCGCCGTGGCGGGTGGTGATCATTTGCGTGGCCGTGATGCGGATGGTACGTTCGGCGTCCTGCGCTTTGGCCAGTTCCGCCGGAGTCATCGCTTCCCCCTCGGATTCTAAGCCGATGATGAAATACGTTCCTTCGATGCTTGTGAGGGTGAAAGTCAGGTCGGCGGGTTCACTGTTCTGCCGACACGCACTGACAGCGAGGATGACCGACAAACCGACACCGCATCGCAGTACCCAGCACATGATTCCCCACCGCATGATTGTCACTCCACAACCTGGGCTATGAATTAGCCTAAAACATCACCGCGCATCCTTCCAGAGCCACTGCCCAAGAAACCGAGCCACTGCCCAAGAAACAGGGTCAGTTTCCGGCAAACAGGATCAGCAAGGCCTGCCATCGGGCGGCGCGGTCGTGGAGCAGCGTTTGCAGGCGTTCGCGGACGGTGGGTGGCGGCGTGGTCTCGGGTCGGGAGGGAGGGATCGGAGTGTGCGTCGAGGGTGGCACCCAGGATTCTGGGGCCGTGGCCCGCGGGGTTGGGGGGGACGACGAGGGGTGTTCGGTTGTGGCACGTTCGATCGTTTCGCGAACCAACTGAGCTTGCAACGTTTCGATTTCCGCGTGCAATTCATAGATGCGGTGCAGTTCCCGGTGCAGCGAGGCGCGTTGGTCTGGATTGAGGCGACTGAACAGTTGCTCCAAAAACACCAGGGACTGTTGAAAGTTCGTCGTTGCTTGCGTGTGGCTGTCGGCCAAGCGGCGGAGCAGCGAGCTGATGGTGGTATCGCTGGGGGGGGGGGAGTGTGCGGCTGAAGTGGAAACCGAGATGGGGTTGGAGAGGGCCCCGCTGGCCTCCGGCGGGGTCATTTCGGATAGCCCGGAGAGAATATGGGACGCCGGTAGTCCGGTGGCATCGAGTTCTTCGCCCAGGTCGATCTCCTCGGGGCGTGGGAGGGGGGCCACCGGTTCGTTGGCGATGGTTTCAGGATGCGGTCCGAGAAAATTGGTGATGGGTTCGCAGACACTTTCGGCTGCCGGGGGAGTTTCGTGTGGCGTGCGCGCGGGGTTGGCACCGGCGGCTGTTGGCGTGTTTCCCCGCGTCGTCGGGGCAGGGGAGCTGAGTGGCGTCAGATACTGGCAGGCGATCAGGAACCGGCCCGCCCACAATTCGGCCCCGTGCGGCAACGGTGCCACCCGCATCCGTTCCCCGTTGACCACAACGCCTCGGCCCGACAGGTCGACCACCCACAAACCCTGCCGCGTCAACACCAATCCGCAATGATAGGGGGCGATGTCGTCCGCATTCAGGTGAATTTTGCAATCCGGTGCGCGGCCAACCAACGTGATCAGCCGGTTGACGTTCCAGCGGTCTTTAGCCCGTTTGCCGTTGCGGAATTCGAGGCTCACCGTTGGCCGGGTTTTGACCCCCATGTCGGCGGCCAAAGGGTTGTAGTTGGTGGGAAAGGAGCTGGGTTCATCGCTGACAGCCGTCTGGATGTGGAGCAAAAATGGTCCGATCCGGACCGGACGGCCAACCATCAACCAATTCGAGCCGCGTGTTCCCCCGGGCCAGATCAAGCCGGTCCGGCTGCCCAAATCCACGGCAAAAACATGGCCCCCCAGGACTTGCAGCCAGGCATGCCGCATGTTCACTTCAGAATCCGACAGCGTCACATCGCAGGCATCGTCGCGGCCAACGAGGGTAAACGGCTGATCGACCGAACCTTCGGCCAAAATCGTCCCATCGGCCAGATCAACCCGCAATTGCAACGGGCCGGTCGCGCCGCAAGCACTTTTGAATTGGGCGATGAGCGGATCGTTCACCGGGTCCAACCCCGCATACGACGGAAGAATCGAGCCGTCAAACGACTATCCTTGTCGCTTCAGCATACTGACTATTCTAGTTCACAGAATTCCATGGGATGGCAATTTTTTCATTCCAATGAAATTCAGTATTACTGTCTCGAGAATTTTTGGCCAGATTCATCCATCGGCCGGTGGGTGCTCCGGGTTGCCATGGCGACGTTGGCCTGGAAGCGTGTAAGCTAACAGCAATACTCGGGAGGAGGCTGTCGCATGCCCGGAACATCGCCGCGTCCGAAAGACGATCTGTCCGCCGCTGTTGTTATTCGCTCGCCGGCATGGATCGCCACCGCCGCGGGGCTTCTGGGCATGATGGCGTTTGTGTATGCGCCGCTCATGGCGTACTGCTTTCAGGAATGGCTGAAGCCCGACTATTCGCATGGATTTCTCGTGCCGTTCTTTTCGATGTACCTGGCCTGGCATTGGCGGGCGTGGGCCCCGCAGCGCCTTCGCTGGCCAGACCCGCTGGGGCTGGCGTTCATCGTGGTGGGGGCAGTGTTGTTTATCGTGTTTGGCAAGCTGAACATCGCCAAGGAATGGTTTCAGGGTGTGTCGCTGATAGTGAATCTGTGCGGCCTGACGCTGGTGCTGGGCGGGCGGAAGGCGTTGCGGTGGCTGTGGCCGGCGTGGGCCTTTTTGATTTTTCTCTTTCCGCTGCCAGGGCCAGTGGAAACGGCCCTCAGTTGGCAATTGCGCAAAGTGGCGTCGATTGCCGCGGAATTCGTCTTGCAAACGATTGGCTATCCTACCTACCGCGAAGGCATCATCTTGCATGTCCAGGACCATGTGTTGGAAGTGGAGAAGGCATGCAGTGGACTGAGTATGCTGCTGACGTTCGTCGCTCTTTCGGTGGGGATGGCGATTCTAGTGCAACGGCCGTGGTTGGACCGCGGGTTGATTCTAGTATCCGCCATTCCCGTGGCGGTGGTGTCGAACGTTATCCGCATCGCGCTCACAGGGGTTCTGTATAACGAAGGTGGCAAGGAGTTGGGGGATCGCATCTTCCACGATTTCGCCGGCTGGCTGATGATGCCGATCGCCCTGGCCATCCTGTGGGCTGAACTGAAATTGCTGGATTGGGTGTTGGTCGATGTTGGTGGGCCGGCCAGCCGGGACGAGGTGATGAAAGCGCAGGTGGGAAGCCCAGCGCATGTGTTTCTGACCCGTTGGCCATCCCCGCCCACCCCGCCAACCCCGGATGAATCGAAAGGAGCATCGCGTTGAACGCCACGCGGCGGGCGTATGGATGGGCAACGGTGGGCGTGGCCGCGTTTCTCGTCTACGGTAGTCTGGTGCCCTTTGAGTTTCACCCTCGACCACTGGGGCGGGCCGCAGACGACTTTGGAAACATTCTAAAGGCCGGCGTGGTAATACCATCGCGTTCCGATGCTGTGGCCAATGTGCTGCTGGGCATACCCATCGGCTTTGCACTGCTGGGTTGGATCGCCGCGGAGCGTGGCTGGTCTCGGTGGCGGATGGCCGGCGTGGGAGTCCTGGCCTGGCCGGCGTGTGTCACGTTTTCCGCGGCGGTGGAGTTCGCTCAGCTCTTCACTGCCGGTCGGACGTGCGCAGTCTCTGACATTCTCGCCCAAGCGCTGGGCGCTTGTATCGGTATCGGCGCGTGGGTGGCGATTGGTCCGGCGTTCACGGCGAACGTCCGCACACTCGCCAACCGCACCGATCTGAACGCCGCCGGGCGAATCAGCCTGGTTTACATCGCGCTTGTCGCTTTCCTGCAAACACTCCCCTTCGACGCAACCGCCAGCCCGGCCAATCTGTACCGCAAACTCCGCGACGATGTCCATTTCCGCCCCTTCAGCGAATATGAAGGGCGAACCGCCGCCGAGCGGTGGCAGCACACCGGCCAACTGGCCAAGCTCGCCGGCTTGTTCTTCCCCCTGGGGCTGTTGGCAGCGCACAGTCGCGGGCGATTCCAGCGCTGGAAGCTTCCTCGTGTGGCCCTGGCGGCGCTGGGGCTGGCTGTGGCTTTGGAATCGCTGCAGTTGGTGATTCAATCGCGCGTTCCCAGCACGACGGATGCGCTAGTGGGAGCCTCGGCAATCGTAGTAGGTTGGTATGCGGCCCGAGTGCATGCGGAAGGATTGGCCAGGCCATTGGCGGTCAGTTGGTTCTTGATCTGGCTGGCGCTGATGACCCCGATCACGCAACCGCCCGCGGAAGCTCCACGACGGCCCACCCCCCGAGCCTTCGATTGGCTGCCGGGGCTGCCGTTGACCGACGGCCACCCCCTGTGGGCGTTTGAAGAAATGCTGACGAAATTGGTGTTATTCGGCTTACTCGGTGTATTGGTGGCCGCAGCCTGGCTCCCGCCGCGCACCCGGCGCGGACCACGCGGTTCCGTGCGAACGGCGGCCATCATCGCTGGGATCGCAGCTGTGGTCATCGCCGCAGCCATTGAGAACCGGCAGCGGTGGTTTGAAACCCATACGCCGTGTATGACAGATGTCTTGCTCGGCGGGCTGGGGGCCGTCATGGGTGTGGTTGTCGCGTCGTGGATTTATCGGCCGTCGCCGGCATCACAGCGGCTTGTGTGCTAATGTTGAGGATATGGTGAGTCCGGAAACTTCACGCCCAACCACAATTCCGTCTGCGCAAGTCGCGACAACGACGACGCGCGAAGAGCCTTGGACTGCGCCTGTCGAACCGCCTCTGACCGTGATCGAACCGCAACGCGGCTGGGCGCTGCCGAATATCCGCGAACTGTGGCGTTATCGGGAATTACTTTACTTTCTTGCCCTGCGCGACATCAAAATCCGCTACAAGCAAACGGTTCTGGGCGTTGGCTGGGCATTCGCCCAACCACTGCTGACCATGGGCGTGTTCGCCATTTTCTTGGGCCGGATGGCCGGGGTCGGTCAAGGTGTCGAACATTATCCGTTGTTCGTGTTCGCTGGGATGGTCGCCTGGACTTTCTTTGGCAACACCATCAACACCGCAGCGACCAGCATTGTCGCCAACGAACGCCTGATCACGAAAATCTATTTTCCGCGGCTGATCATTCCGCTGAGTACCATCGGAGTGGCCCTCTTCGACTTGATTCTGGCTTCGGGGCTATTGGCGGTGATGGCGGTGGGCTACGGGGTATGGCCGGGTTGGTCGCTGGTGGCTTTGCCGTTGGTGGTGCTGATGCTGGCGGTGGCCGCGGCGGGCGTGGGCATTTTCCTTGCGGCTCTTATCGTGGATCAACGCGATTTCAAGTATGTGCTGAACTTCGGCATTCAACTATGGATGTTTGCCACACCGAGTTTGTACCTGCCGCCCGAAACTTTCAGCGACTCGGCCCGCTGGTGGCTGCCGCTGAACCCGGCGTACGGATTGGTGCTGGCCTTTCGCCAAGCCACGCTCGGTGAAAGCATTGACCTGTACGCTTGGGGTGTTTCATCCACGGTGGCGGTGGTGATCGCCTGGGGTGGGGTGCTGTACTTCCGCCGCGTCGAGCGGGGCTTTGCGGATACGATTTAAAGCTGCCATGCATCCGGCGATTCGCGTGACGAACGTCTCGAAACGTTTCCGCCTCGGCAGCGGTGGCGGCAGTGCGTTGAATCTGACCGAGCGGCTCCTGTCGGTGGTTCGTCGGCGGCCCGAAACACGCAGTGAGTTCTGGGCCCTCAGAGATATTTCATTTGCGGTGCAACCGGGGGAAACCATCGGCATTATCGGTCGCAATGGAGCCGGCAAAAGTACGCTGTTGAAGGTTCTGGCCCGAATTGTGGAACCGAGCGAAGGCCGCGTGGAACTGCGTGGCCGCGTTGGCAGTTTGCTGGAGGTGGGTACCGGCTTCCACCCCGAGTTGACTGGGCGGGAAAACATCTACCTCAACGGTAGCGTGCTGGGTATGACCCGCCGCGAAATTCGCCGCAAATTCGATGACATCGTCGCTTTCGCAGGCCTCGAACCCTTCCTCGATACTCCGGTCAAACGCTACAGCAGCGGCATGTATGTACGCCTGGCCTTTGCCGTAGCTGCGCACCTGGAACCGGAAATTCTCATTGTCGATGAAGTCCTGGCTGTGGGCGATGGCGATTTCCAAAAGCGGTGCCTGGGCAAGATGCGCGAAATTTCCCTCGGCGGGCGAACGGTGCTCTTTGTCAGCCACAACATGGCTGCGGTGCGGGCCTTCTGCTCGCGTGCATTATTCCTCGCCAATGGCCGAGTGATGGTTGATGGCACGGTGGAGCACGCCATCCGCGCCTACACCACCTCAGGGGCGGAAGCCACCGTCGCCAGGGATTTGCGTTCGCATCCTGGCCGGGTTTCACGTCACGGCGCACTCATGAGCGAAGTTCGGCTCACCGATGCCCTGGGAACGCCCGTGAGCGTTGTTCCAGCGGGTGGCACCCTCGCGGTGCGAGTGAAGTTTGCTGTTCCCACCGGACCGATCCGCCCCGTGTTGGGCGTTGTCGTTCGCGATCACTACGGCACAGCGTTATTTGGCCTCAACAATCGCTGGGTACCCAATGCGTGGTTCGAGCCGATCTGCGCCGGCTGGATCAGTTGCACCTATCCGTGTCTGCCGCTTCAACCGGGCACTTACTCGCTCGACCTGTGGTTGGCCAACGAGAACGAAGACATCGACATTGTCATGGACGCCATCCGCTTCGATGTGATCGCTGGCGATTTCTTCGGTTCCGGCAAACTCCCGCACCCCAGTTGCGGCCCGGTTCTGGTGCCCGCGACCTTCCACTGCCAAGCCGATCAACCTGGAGACGCAGCATGACTCCACGCCTCAGCGTCATTATCGCGGCCTACAACTGCGGACCCTACCTGCCCGCCGCGATCGACTCGCTGTTGCACCAAACGCTGCGTCCACACGAAATCATCGTCGTCGATGATGGCAGTACCGACGAAACTCCCGCGGTACTCGCACGCTACGCCGAACGCATTATCATGATTCGTCAAGCCAATGCCGGGGAAACAGCCGCTCGGAACCGTGCGCTGGAGGCCGCTACGGGCGATTTCGTCGCCGTCTTGGATGCCGACGATATTTCTGCCCCCACACGCCTTGAAAAGCAAGCCGCGGCCCTCACCGATCAGCCCGACGCCATCGCTTGCGTCACCGGCTTTTGGCGATTCTCCGACACCACAGCCCACCTCGCGGGAATCGATGGCGATGACCGTGCCACAACCGCCGAGGTTCCCGACTTTTGGACCGATGCTGCGTTAGTGTGTGCCGGCAGTGTGATGTTCCACCGCCACAAGGCTGAAGGGCTGCGCTACCCACCAGGAATTCGTTCCGGAGGCGACATGCTCTTTCTGGGCATGCTTCGCTCGCGGGGCCGAGTCGTGGTGCTGAAGGAGCATCTGTACGGCTATCGCGTTCGCCCCGGGTCGGCTTCCCATGTTCACAGCGATATCGATGGCTTCCAAGCGCGGTGGAATTGGGCGAAGGATAATTGGCGAACATACTGGCCAGCAGGATCGGAAGCGGAACTCGAACGGCGCTTCTGGTTCCATCTGGCCGAACTGACCGAACGAGTTTATTGGGCGCGCCGGCGCGAGCCGTTTCTGAAGTTGCGTGCGTTTCTGAGCACGCATTGGCCGGCGCATCTGCCAGCGCCCAGCGTGACCCGGTGGCGCTGGTACCCCGACTGGCTGTGGAAGGCGAAGGAAACGATCGACCGCGTGTTGCGCTACCGCCCCGCCCTGCGGCGTTGAGCCGTTGCCGCGTGATGTTCCCTACTCGTCGTGCTACTGGAGTAAGATACCGTCCAGCACCGCTGCGGCGTTGAGCCGTTGCGGCGTGATGTCCCCTACCAAGCCATGCACTATCACCAGATCCTCGATACCGCGGAACTCGGTGGCGGCAATCTGTACGCCCTGGCGATAGCCGAACGGCTGGTGGCCACAGGATGTTCGGCCCCCGTGTGGTGCGGTAGCGACGGTCCGGCCGTAGCCGAGGCGATCCAACGGCGCCTGACCATTCATCGCTTCGACCAAGGACGGTTGAAACGCGGTAGTCTCAGCAGCCTGGTTCAGCTCGCGTCCCTCGGCTGGCGCTGGCGACAGTGGGGGGGCCTCGTCCATGTACACTCGCATTTGCTCTACGGTTTCCTCCGCCCGGCGTGGCGGCTGGCCCGTGTGCGAACCGTGGCCCATGTTCACATTGAAACAGATACCGAAGCCTACCGCTGGGCGTTTCGTCACCCCCCCGACATGATCGTTACCTGCGCCGCATTTCTCGCCCAGCAGCTCGACGCCGCGCTGCCGCTAGCACTTCGCCAGCAAACACGCATTGTCGCGGTACCCAATGCGGTCGATACCACCCGCTTTTTCCCCGCCGATCGTGCCCAAGCGAAAGAGCGTGTGCAAGCCCCCACCGACCGGCCGCTGATTCTTCTGGCCGCCAATCTGGCTCGAACCAAAGGACACCTCACGGCTCTGCACGCACTCCACTGGTTGCGGGAACGTGGGAGCGATGCCGAACTGTGGTTTGCGGGCATCGAACGCGGTGGTTCTACTACATTCACCGACGAACTGAAACAACGCATCACCGCGCTGCGACTCGACGACCGCGTGCAATTGCTCGGTCAGCGGGCCGATATGCCAGAATTGATGCGCGCCGCCGATGTGGTCATTCTGCCATCAGTCAGTGAAGGATTACCACTGACATTGCTGGAAGCCCAAGCCACTGGCACACCCGTGATCGCCGCACCGACGGCGGGGATTCCCGAAATCATCCACGACGGCGACACCGGATTTCTGGTGCCGGCCGACGATGCCGCCGGCTATGGCCAACGGCTTCACGAACTGTTCCGTACTCCCGCACTGGCCACACGCTTGGCGGAAGCGGCACTTCAGCAAGTGCGCGCAAAACACACCTTCGAGCGGCTGTTCCAACAACTGCGGTCCCTCTATATCGAGGTGGGCGGATGACACCACGCGGCACGACACTGCTTGTCAGCGACATCTTCCCACCCCACGTCGGCGGTACCGGGCGATGGTTTTGGGAAATCTATCGCCGCTGGCCACGATCGGAATTCGCCATCGCCGCGGGAGAACATCCGCAGGCGGCAGAATTCGATACCACCCACGATCTGCGAGTCTTTCGGTTTCCGCTGGCGATGACCAGTCGTGGCATTCGTAGCTGGTCGAACATGCGGCACTACCTGCGCCTGGCTCGTGGTATCCGTCAACTCGTTCGGCCTCAAGGCGTGCATCTTCTGCATGCGGCGCGACCATTGCCGGAAGGGTTGATCAGCCTTCTGGTCAAATGGCAAACGGGTATTCCCTACTGCTGCAACACCCAAGGAGAAGACATCAACATCGCCACCACCAGTCGTGAATTGCGGTGGTTGACGCACCGCGTTCTCCGTGGAGCCTCGGCTATCATCCCGTGTTCGCAGTTCACCCGCGAACTGCTTCGCAACGAGTGGAACGTACCAACCGAGAAAATCCGGTTGCTCTATCCGGGTGTGGATTGTGACTTCTTCCAACCAGCCCCGCGCAACGACGAAGTCCGCGAGCAACTGGGCTGGCGCGGGCGGCTGGTGATTCTCACGGTTGGTCGATTGCAGCGACGCAAAGGGCACGACGTGATGATCGAAGCTATCGCCCGGCTCCGCGAACGATTCCCCACCATCCTGTACGCCATCGCGGGCGATGGCGAAGAACGCGAACGCTTAACCACCCTCGTGTCTCAGTGGCATCTTGCAGCGCAGGTGCAGTTGTTGGGCACACTCGACGATACGGCGTTGCTCCGCTGTTATCAGCAGTGTGATCTGTTCGCCTTGCCCAACCGAGCCGTGGGAAAAGATGTGGAAGGCTTCGGCATGGTGCTTCTCGAAGCACAAGCCTGCGGCCGACCGGTGCTCGCCGGCGCTTCAGGCGGCACCGCGGAAACCCTTCGCCATGGCGAAACCGGGGTGTGTGTGCCCTGTGAACGGGCCGACAACCTTGCCGCCAGCGTCGCGGAGTTATTGACCGACCCAGACCGACTGGAACGAATGGGCCGCGCCGGACGAAGCTGGGTGGAAAAGCACTTTCACTGGCCAAGTCGTGCCGCAGAGGCCTACGAACTCTTCACATCGCTCAGACAAGCAACGTGACCCGAAACGCATCACGTCACAAGTCCGAGAATCACCGCGATCCCTCCCTCCTCATCGGAAGGTGTAGCCTTCCACGGTTGGTCCCTGCCTGTTGCTACTACGAGTGCAGCTACTACGAGTGCAAATGGGTGGGCGGCTTCGGTGTCAGGACGTTGCCTTCCACGCTTGGCCCCTGTTTCCTGCCGCCGCTTTCCCGTAAATTGCCACTATTAACGTACTCGGTACTGGAGACCGCGCACCATGCCGACGGTTATCGACTGGAACCCGACCGTCGATCCGTCCGAATTCGTGGAGTCGACGCGGCAAACCCTCGCTGCGGGTGCCGTCGCTGTGCTGCCCGGCGACAACGGCTACCTGGCCGCGTGGAAAGCGGGAGTTGCGGTCAACTTGGCGGCGTCGGCTCTGTTGGCATGGGGACCGGAAGACGTGACCGCGCGGGGGGGAATTGTCTCGCGGATCGCGCAGCGGCTGATGCTGCGGGCATGGCCGGCCCCCTTGGTCCTCGAGTTGCCATCCCCCGCCACGAGCACCAACTGGCAACGGTTTCGCTGCCCCGATCATCCACTGTTCGATCTGGTTATCCCGGCGATTGCCGAACTGGGTCCGGTCTGCGTAGCCGACACGCAATGCCCGCAGGCCCAGGCGGCCACCGATGTGCTAGGTGCCGAGGTGGGTCTGATCGTCAATGCTGGGGAACGACCGGTGGGTAACGCGGCCACAGTGATTCGTGTCGACGACCACAGCTGGCAGTTGGTGCATCCCGGCGCGTTCAACGTCGCCGAAATCCAACGGTTGGCAGCGCGGATCATCTTGTTCATTTGCACTGGAAACACATGTCGTAGCCCCTTGGCGGAGGCGTTGGCCAAGAAACTGCTCGCCGAGCAGCTCCACTGCCACGTCGACGACTTACCGGCGCGGGGTTTCTGGATTCTGTCGGCCGGTGTAGCCGCGTGGGAAGGAAGCCCCGCCTCGGAAGAATCGATTGCGGCCGCCGAAGAATTGGGGGCTGATCTCCGCGGCCATACCAGCCGTCCGGTCAGTGCCCAACTATTGATGGCTGCCGACGATGTCATTGTGATGACGCACAGTCATTTGCATGCCTTAGCCCGACGGTATCCGAACATCGGTCCGGCGCCGCGGCTTTTGTGCGGCGACACCGATTTGGACGACCCGGTGGGTGCTGATCGAGCGGTCTATCGCCACTGTGCCCAAACCATCCTCCGCCATCTGGAGCGGTTGTTACCTGAGTGGGTGGAATCATCATGAAGGTTGCGGTCGGAAACGATCACCGCGGCTTACCGGTCAAGCAGCGGATTCTCACACTCCTGACGGAATTAGGTCATGAGGTGGTGGATTTGGGAGCCAACACGCCCGCGGGTGTCGATTTTCCCGACTATGCCATTCCCGTGGCCGAGGCCGTCAGCCGTGGGCAGGTTCAACGCGGCATTCTCATCTGTGCCACCGGGCATGGCATGTGTATTGCTGCCAACAAAGTCGCCGGGGTGCGAGCGGCCAACTGCCGCGACGTTCTCGATGCCGAACTGTGCCGCCGCCATAACGACGCTAACGTCCTGTGTCTGGGCGCCGAACTGATTGGCGAAGAGCAGATCGAACGGATGATCCGCGTGTGGCTGGCCACGGAATTTGAAGGGGGTCGCCACACGCGCCGCACGGAAAAAGTGGCAGCCTACGAGAAAACCCATTGCAAACCGGCTTCCTAGAGACAACGCACGCACCCGAATGCAGCCCCCACCGCCACTCTGAGCATCAGCCTGCCGATGGTCTTGGTCACGAGCGACGAACGGTCCAGTGCCGATGTGTACGCCACGCCCTGGGGTGCAGCCGAAAACGCTGCACCGTGGCTGTGAGCAATGATGATCCGCAGCCCAGACCGCAGCGCGATACCGGCACCGCGTTGTGGTCGAGCCAGACCAGACCGCAGCGCGATTCGATGAGCGCACCACCTGGGTGACCGAGGAGCTGTTGGCGCGAAACGCGCGGTGGCAGCGGAGCGGCTAGTCCTTCGGGTCGGATGATAGCCATTCTGCGATGCTGAAAAGGCCAGCCAATAACCGGTGGTGGGACGGTGGCTGGCCTGTCACGTCGGGTGATGCCCCTTGAATAGGCCCGGGTTGGCCGTCAGTGGACCATAGAACTCAGGACGCCGCCAGTTCACCCGGTCGATCTCGTATTCACCCGCACAAGTGACGACGCGCTTGTTGGCCGCGGCGGCAGGGTCCACTTCCACGAAGAAGACGTCGTCCTGATCTTCGGGGGAGCGATGCACGATGCGGCCCAGATAGTCAGCGGCGGAACTGAGGCCGATGTAGTGGAAACCGCTTTCGTCGCCAATGCGATTGACCGCAATATAGTAGATGTGATTCTCCCACGCTCGTGCCGCAGTTACCAATTCGGCCATCGTCCGCGCTGGCGTGGCCCAGTTTGTTGGCAACACGACCAATTCCGCTCCCAACAAGGTGAGAATCCGCGCCGATTCCGGGAAACTGCCATCAAAACAGATATTCATCCCAACTTTCAGACCGCCCAGATCGTGAACCGCAAAGGGTCGATCACCCGGATCGGTAAACCGGTCGGCACCCAGGCAGGGCAGATGCAATTTGCGGTACCCGGCCACAAACCCTTCCGGACCGACCAGAGCACACGCATTGAACAGACGATTCCCAGGGGCAGATTCCAGCAGACCGAATACGGTCCAGATGCCCAGTTGGGCACAGACGGTCGCAATGGCATCGGTGCTGGGGCCGGGCAAGGGTTCTGCGACGGCCTGCGCTGCAGCACGCGATGTGAACCCATAGCCGGTCAGAATGCACTCCGGAAAGATCACCAGCTTGGCACCGCGCTCGGCGCAGTGGTGCAGCTGGCGAATCAGGGCTGCTCGGTTGCCGGCGATGTCGCCGAGTGTGCAGTCCATCTGCACACCCGCTACGGTCCATGTGGCCATCGTAAACCTCACTTCGGCGGACTGCGTGTTTCGGCCAACTGCATCAGTTCCAAATAGCCAAGGGCTTCGGTAGCAGCGATTTCCGATAACCCCCAGCCCGCCGGCGGACGGCGCCGGGTTTGCTCGAAACGTCGCTTAGCAGCCGGAATGTCGGCTTGCAACAGCGACAACACCCCGCGGCGGAAGAAAAATTCTGCTTCGCGCTGCAATTGCGCGGCAATACTATTGCGGATCACCGTATTGACCAACAACCACTCGCTATACCACTGCGATAGCAACAGTGGTTGCAGCGGCGACCGGACCAGCGGAATCGCCGGCCGCAGCATGTATTCCAACCGTTTGGCCGGATCAGGCGTTTGAAAGATCTGCCCAATCACCTGAAGCAGGGTGGCCTTATCAAAATTCGGCCCCAGCGGTTGCAGTTTCGCGACTTCGCCGATTCCCGGACCGGCCATCGTTTCCCACACCTCGCCAGCTTGTTTGTACTGGCCCGCATGGAGATGCTTGTGGTATTTCAACTGCAGCCATAGCCCTAGCCAGCCGCGGGCTTCCAGGGCCTTGAGGTTTTCCGGCTTGTCGTTATTGGCGATCAGATCGTTGGCATTCTCGATTTGTCCCAAGGCCAGTTGTAAGGCGATGATGGTCAGAATCGCTAGGGCATCGTTTTTCTCGTATTCTTTGACCAGGTCGGTGTTTTCTTTGGTGAGCAGCTCCAGCGCCAAGGCTGGCAGGCCGGCGGTTAGCGCGGCGCTCACCAAATCTGGCAGCTTCGTACTGCGCGCTGCGGCCTGATCGAACTGCCGTTGTGCCCGAAGGCGCTCGTCTTCGGCGATTTTGACCAGCCGATTCAACTCCTCCACCCGTTTTTTCGTGTCCTCGGCGGTTTCTTGCCCCACCGTCACGCTGCCATAGGCCGCAGCCAGCTTCATGACGTCGTGGGCGGCATCCGCGGCCAGGAAACGCACATCCCCTTGGACCCGACCCACACGCGCCAGTAACACCCGCGACAGATTCCCTTGTTTATCCGGAATGTACACCTGCCCAAGCAGCTCGGCTAACCCCTCAACGCCCAGCAGCATACCCCCGAAGCCGACGATCTCGGTTTTCTTGGTGGCCGGGTTGGTTCGCGTCAGCGGCGGACCGAGGTACGTTTCCGCCAAGCGCAACGCCACTTCGATGGGCGATGCTTGAAACTGCCCCGGCCGGTAATATTCCGGCGGCGGTAAACGACTCAAACACTGCCGTAAGGCAATCACCCGGCCCAGCGTGCGTTCGCTCTCGCTCAGCGGCAGTTGCGGATCGTCGAGAGTCAAGGCCAGTGCCCAGTACGCATCGGGGTGATCCGGATTCTCGAGAATCGCTTGCCGGGCAGCCCAGAATGCCAACAAAGCAATAGCGCGACGGTCGATCGCATCGGTGCTGGCACTCGGTTCGACCGGAGGCACCTGCCAGGTCAGATTGTGGATGAATTGGTGCAATAGCGGCGTGTTGTCCCCAGCCAGACGCACCAGCGGTCCGGTGACATTGGCCCGAATCGATTGCCGCTGCTGTGGAGCTTCACGATACAGCAGCCACCCCATGGCCTCCGTAGCCCCTGGTGGTGTCAGACCGACCGGGTGCACAAGCGTATCGGCCCAGCTTTGGGCCACCAGCGGTTGTTTCAACTCGGGTTCGCCCAGTGGTGTTCGCGGCGCAAAGGCAAGACCCACCGCATCGACACGCCGTTGGGTCACCACCGGCTTGGCCACTTCCCCAGGCGATTTCCAACCGAAAACCACCGTGCGGCCATCGAGGTACCACGGAACCCACTCGGCCCAGGATTTGTACAGCCGAACCGTTAATTCCGTAGCCCGCGCGTGCAATGCCCCGCCATCGACAGAACTCGCCGACGATACCGCCAGATAATCAGCTTTCGCCTTCCGCAACACGTCGCGAGCTTCTTGAAGGTCCGCTCTCTGGTCGGGTAACGCAATCAGCCCCAAACCTTGCCGCAACTTCACAAAATCGGCCAGCTCCGGCCGATGATGATTCAAGCGCGTATTGAAGAATACCTTTTCGTGGGGAGCAAACCACGCCACATAATTCGCCAACTCCATGCTCGTGATAATACCGCGGGTTTCTGGCGGCAGTTTGTCAGCGTCCCGCCACGCTTGGAGTTGTTGCGCGGCTCGGACCAACAGCGGATCAGCTTCCACACCCCAGGCTAACCGCCGCGTATACGCTGGGTTCGAAGCCTCAGGGTGAACCCACCCCGGATAGGCCGCCCCACACAATAGCACGATCCCGAGCAAGGATACCACGCGGCCCATCGAAGAACCCAGCAGCAACAACCGGCTAACCGGATCGTTCCACGAACGCAGTTGCACACGCGGACTGAAGGCGTTCAGCTGCGCTGCCACCAGCGGCACAGCGACAATGGCGAAAAATGGGATAGCGTAGATACTCTTGAGGCTCATGGCCGCAAACCCAATCCACAATGCGACGTGGCCCCCGCGGAGCCGACCAGAACCGAATCCCAACAGGGCCGCCCCGCCAATCAAGAGGATGAAATACGCCAAGCCGTTGAGGTTGTAACCTAAACCAGTTTCGCGGATGTACAGATCCGTCAGCGGGGAGAAGAGGAACGTCCGGAACCGAGGGTCCACTTCCGCAATGGCACTGCCGGTCAATTCAAACGGCAGTTCCCAAACGCGCAGATGGTGGGGGTTCACCATGCATGCGACCACGCCAACGCCCAAAGCCTTGGCCAGAGTGGCGACCGTGGGCAGGCGCGGCAGTGGTTCCAGATCGTCGGCTTCCGCTGCGGCGGAGCTTTTCAGCCACGTCGTATGAATCCACTCACCAACGATCAGCAACAGCAATGTCAACGGACCCAAGAAGAACCACGCATCGCTATTCGCCCACAACCAGAACACGCCACCAATCACCAGCGGCAACCGGCGCTGGCTGGCCCCCTGCGGCCAGCGGAACACCACGACAAGCGTGAGCGCCAAAAACAACATCGACACCACATACGGCCGCAACGTGAACTGCGGGGCACTGGCAAGAACAGCCAACGCCGTGACCACCGCCCACGGCCACAGCGGAAACGACGGCCGACGTATCGCCAAGACAACCCCAAACGCCAGCGCCACCATCAACGCTTTGGCGATGACCAACACTTGCCCTTGGCCGCCATAGAGCAAGTACAAGACGACATCAGTCAGCCACGCATGATTGACCCACGTCCGTTCGGCCCCGCTATAGCTGAACGGATCACTCCCCGGCCAATATGTACCGGCCAACAACCGCTGTCCGGCGGCCAAATGAATCCACAGGTCCGAATTGCGAGCCACAAACGAGGCACTCGCAAAGGCCAGCACCACCACCAAGGCAGCAATGGCCGCATCAATCGTGGGATACCACCCCGGCCAGACCATCGGTCGCGGCGGCGGACTGGTCGGCGTTGGCTCCGCAGGCGCTTCAGGTGCCAAACCACTTTCGCCATCGGAGGAAGGCCGGACGTTCGCATCGTCGGGCGTACCCGAGGGAGTTCCCGACGGATCATCGCCACTCGGCGGCGGTGGAGGGGGGGCGGTCAGTTTCACGACGACCTCGTTGGCATAAGCCGCTCAGCACACAGGGCCAGACAACAACGCTCTAGCCTTCGATGCAGCTAATAGTACGGAGAAATACCATCTGAAGTTCAGGGGGGACCACGTCAGCCGATGTTTCCACCGCGACGTGATCCGCTCTTTCGCCGTCAGCGCAACGGAAGTTCAGGGAGCCATGTCAGCCAATGTTTCCACTATCGCCTCAAATGAACCGACGCCGGAGGGCGCTACCCAGTTGGTGAAATCGGCCATCGTACTGCGGTTAAACAGTGTATCAACTCCAGGGAACTCCCACGACAGTTGGCCAAGGGAACTCCCACGACAGTTAGGTTGGCTCACCAAGACCGCCGACGGTTGGCTTGGCTCACCAAGACCGCCGACGGTTGGCTCTTAAGCACAATATGTTCGAAGCGAATGGTCGTCGTCGCGATCGAGAACCGTAGTAGTAATAACAGGCGATACACCCCGTTCTTGCCACAACCGGGTGCGTCTGCGTTCGCCCTACGAATGTCCGGCTCGTCGCGTTAATCCCGCAGAACCTCCTGAGGAGTTCGCTATATGAATCCGCAAATGCCGCCGAAGCTGTCGTTGCCGGGCGTCCAACAAGTGATTGCGGTGGCCAGTGGCAAAGGCGGTGTCGGGAAATCGACCGTCGCCGCCAATCTGGCGATGGCTCTCCATATGCAAGGCTACCACGTGGGCCTGATGGATGCCGACATTTACGGTCCGTCGGTGCCGATCATGTTTGGGCTGGGCACGGTTGATTCCAAAACCACGCCGTTTCCCATCGAGAAATACGGTATCCGCTTGATGAGCATGGGTTTTCTCGTGCCCCCCGAGGCCGCGGTCATTTGGCGCGGGCCGAAAGTGGCGCAAGCAGTGCAATCGTTCCTGAGTCAGATCGACTGGGGCCAACTCGACTATCTGATCATCGACCTGCCCCCTGGCACCGGCGATGCCCAACTGACTCTCAGCCAAAGCGCGCCACTAACTGGTGCCGTCATCGTCACAACCCCGGGCGAAGTCAGTCTCATCGACGCCCGCAAAGGAGTGAAGATGTTCCGTGAAGTGCGCGTGCCCATTCTCGGGATTGTTGAGAATATGAGCTACTTTGTCGATGCTGCGGGTCATAAGACGCCGATTTTTGGTGTCGGCGGTGGCCAAAAACTGGCGAGCGAAAGCGATGTACCGTTCTTGGGCGAGCTGCCGATCGATCCGCGGGTGGCCGAGTGTGGCGATAGCGGCGAACCGATTGTGCGGAAGTATCCCGATTCACCGGTAGCCCAAGCGTACATGACGTTATCGCAAACCGTGGCCGCAGCCGCCAACCGCTCCAGCGCTGCCGCTTTGCCCGAAGTGCAGTTATAAGCCTATAAGCCTGCGCTTCTCCTCGTGCCTTGATGGTGCGATGGACGATGTCCTGCGACATCTGCCTTTGCTCGTTGCAAGCCCAGGATCAGTCCTGGCTTCCGCTCGTCGGGTGTCGCTCCACGCGAACCGGAGTCGATTCCACCAGTGGCAGCCGCTGAACTTGTCCTGGTGTGTGTGTGCACCTCAACCCCGAAGAAGACAGTCCGCGCTTCGACTTCTACTGGTGCGAGCCGCTGAACTTGGCCTGGTGTACGCGCGGCGCAACTACGAAGATGAAAGTCCGCGCCTCGATTGGTACGAGCTGCTGAACTTGTCCTGGTGCGTGTGCCGCAGGCAGTAGGAGAGTTGTCATCCTGGGGCGGTGCGGATGTCGACTTTTGTTGAAATGTTCCACGTGGAACGTCGGCGATCGTTAGAATGTCGCGCCGAAGTCTTGGTCGGTATTGAACATACGATCATTTATGGTATGTGTACAATTTTCATTCTGGAAATGAGTGCGCTATTGAAAATAGACAAAAGTATACATTAGGGGCCAAAAGTATACATTGAGGGCCAAAAGTGAGCGTGGGTCTCGCCGCGGTTATGCCCTGACGGCAGGCCGAGAGCGAGCTTCTACGCGACAACAATCGCCTCGAACCAATCCGGTTGGCCATCGTGGGCGATCCATTCCGTCAAGGCGCGGCAGCCGATGCAATTGCACTGATGCGAAACGGGATCGGCCGTTGCTGTGAAGTGATTGTTCGTCGGTCCGTCGTCGAGGCGGGCTGGATCGGCCGCCGAGTCAGCGCTGTGGTTGCCGGATTGTGAGCCCGCGTAGACACCGTCGAAGGTGTTCGGATTGCCTAGCGGCAACAGGCTG
This sequence comes from Gemmata sp., assembly GCA_025055115.1. GTDB lineage: Bacteria > Planctomycetota > Planctomycetia > Gemmatales > Gemmataceae > Gemmata. Next base: position 9,301 of record JANWYJ010000074.1, on the reverse strand, counting down.
GGAGCGCCACCGCCGCCGGCGACCGCTTGGGCGAAGTCGAATACGCGTGCGACACCGTTGGTTGGGTTGCCGCTGGCGACGACCAGCTCGGCGCGGCCGTTGCCGTCGAGATCGCGGAGCACGATTCGTCCGCCGCCGCCATCGGTGGGTGGGAAGGCGTAAAAGCTGGCGACTAATGGTAGACGGCTCGGCAGGCCACCACCGGCCAGGGTCGCTCCGGACCAAATCTTCACGTGGGCTGGGGCACCCCGATCGGGTACGACGGCCAGTTCGCCAAAACCGTCGCCATCCATATCGCCTACGGCCGCATTCAATCCGGCCATCAACCCGACGAATGGGTGGAAGTCGGGATATAACCGTGTGGCCACGCCGCCCGCCAGATCGGCACCGCTGTAGATGGCCACGCGACCTTCGGCCCAGCCGCCGGTGGTGACGACGACATCGGCAAAGCCGTCGCGGTTCAAGTCGCCCGCGGCCACCCGCGCCCCTCCGCGATAGTGGGGATTGTCGAACGCGAAGAAACTCGATTGCAGTTGCAAGTGTCCATCGACCACACGGAAGGTTTGGATGTGGGGTCCGGCGCCGGCATCGGCGGAAACCACCAGTTCAGCTCGGCCGTCGCGGTCGATGTCGGCGGCGGCGACGAACAACCCGCCGCGGAAACCCGGGAAGATGGCTGTTTGCCCAACCAACATGCTGCCATCGCGGCCGTCCATGATCTGGACGACCGATTGCGGCCCTGCGCCGACGGTGAACGCATAGTCGAGAATTCCGTCGCCGTTGAAATCGCCACTGGCCACACGGATGGCCCCCTGATAGCCCACAAACGGAATCAGTTGCTGTCCGGTGGGAACCAGTGTGCCGTTGGCGACGGTGTACATTGTCACCACGCCATTGGTGCTGCCTGTGAACGCAACCGGTTGCGAACGGGCCAGTGGTACGCGGGCCAATGGCGGCGGCGACGGCGGCTGGGGCGGTGCTGGCGGTGGACTGACCGCCCCCCAGCCCAGATCGCGTAAGGCGGCGGCATCCAACGCTGTCCAGCCGACACGTTGCCCGAAGCCGATGGTCGGATCAAGACTGACGGGCTGCCCGTTGACGGTGACGTTGTTCGCCCAGTGCGCACCATCGGCGGTGAGTGGAACCGGGCCGCCATAGACACTGCGTGCCTGCGCCCCGTGAAAGGCTCCCCCCGAAACGTTTGCATACCATTGATTGGCGGTGCCGATACCCAAAACATGACCCAATTCATGAACAGCGACTGAGTAAAAGTCGAGCTTGCTCGACGTTAGACCTTCGGTCGTTTGGCCGAAGTGCCACTGGACGCGGGTATCGAAGCTGATGCTGCCCCCCCAAGTAGCAAAACCGCTCCAACCCCGGGTTTGCACGGTATTGATCCAGGCTTGTGAACCTGACACACTGTAGCCACCGAATCCGCCCACTGCAGCTTGCGTCCCGGATAGCGTGCGGGCACCCACAAACACCCGCAGCGTATTGGCGGGGATCGTCAGATTGCTGACAGACGTTTGCGCCCCGGTGGCGGGGTTGAAAAACCGTGCTGACCAGGTATTGCTGCCGCTGGGAGCAATCGCGGCCAGGTTGGCGGAAATGCTGTTGCCCAATTCGTTCGCGGCGCGCTCGATGACAGCGCGGGCATCCGGGTTGTTTGTGAAAAAGCCTGTGTCGTAGCTGTAATCGACTTGAATCACAATCGCCGGAACTTCGCGATCTTCCAGGGATTCCAGAACCAATACGGCCCGGTGAGCGAACGTTGCGCGGGGGCGAGTGGTCGGCGCATTCCACATGAGCATGACTCAACGGTAATCGTGTTGAGAATCTCAGCCGCTGGGGGCGTCACTCCAGGCCGCGGCCCTGCGCGGCAACGAACACGCAGTTCGTGCGCGGGCCGAAAAGCGGGGAGTAAGCCGTAGTGCATCCGCTGGAACGGTCGCAGCGGCACGTGTCGTCGGGCCGGGAGAAGTTGGGTTCACATGCCGGCCACCCACCACCGCGGCGGCGCCACGGGTTGAGGGGAACAGGGGCCAGCCAACGCGGCCAGCGCGTCCTGCGCCGTCGGGGTGCTGCCTGGGAGCAGGTCCCCAGGGGCCCCATCGTGACGACAAGAATCTCTAGGACGAGTTTCAGGCCTGAGTCAAATGTGAGAAGTGTACCGATCGCTCGGATAATAACGAAAACCTTACTGCCGGGTGAATCTATTCCAACTCTTGAGGCAGAATTGAGTTGACAACCAACTCCGTGTTAAGGGTTGTTAACACATGCTTGTCGGGTGGCCATCGCCTTACCGCGACCATCGGTCGAGTCACCTCTGGAGAAATCCCGCAGCGGGAACCTGGCGGTGGCCCTTGCTGCAGCTCCCGCAACCCAACCGAGACCAGCGTAGGAACCATCGGCTTCCCCAGGATGGCCCCAGGCGGACACAATCCCTTCGGCGATGTGACGAACCTGGCCACGAAGTGTTGGACTTCTGACGACGGCGGAATATCTTGCCCAACAGCCCCCCTAGCCGACGTGTGCGAGCAAAGAATCCTATGGCGGACTCACTGTGGATGCCGTGGCGTTGGGTGACACTGCCGCGCATCATCACCGCCGTGTTGTTGCTGATCGGTTTACCGCTGTTCCTCCGGATGCCGCCGTGGTGTGATGTCACACTCTATCAACTCGCAGCCCGGAACATCCTCCACGGTGGCATTCACTACCAGGACGTGTTCGATACCAATCTGCCAGGCTATGTCTGGATCATCACGGGGCTGTACGCTTTTTTTGGTGCCAGTGCTGTCGCCGTGCGGGTGATGGATGTGGTCGTGGTCACCGGTGTCGTCCTGTTGCTGGATCGGCTGGCGCAGCGCGGGGGGGCGACGGTGGCGATGCGTGGGTGGACCATCGCCACGGCCACGCTGTTTTATCTGTTTGCTGTTGAAATGGCCCACGCCCAGCGTGATACCTGGATGGCCCTTCCCGCTCTGGCGGCTGTCCTGCTGCGCGTTCGCCGCGCTGGCGGCACCTACGAACCCACGGCGGGTGGCCACTTCCGCGCGGCTATCACGGAAGGGTTGTTGTGGGGTGCCGCGGTGTGGCTGAAACCGCATGTCATCCTGATGGCGGCGGCCGTGTGGTTACTGAGCATTCGCTACCTCTGCGGTGGCGGCTGGTCTGGCAGGCGTGGGTTGATCGGGGATTTCCTGGGCAATCTGGTGGGGGGAGGTGTCGTGGGGCTAGCTGGGATCGGGTGGTTGGTGGCCAGTGGCGCCGGGCCGGCGTTCGTCGAAGTTTTCACCCGGTGGAACCCGAAATATCTCGAATTGGTCCGGCTGGAATTCGACGACCGCGTCGCCCAGGAGTTGTTTTGGTTCCCGCCGTGGAGTCTTGGCTTAGTGCTGACGGTACCGCTGGCGATCGCTGCGGTGCTGGATGCCGCACCGTGGCGCAGCCGGGCCACGGCCCTCACGGTCCCAGGGCCGTTGAGTCGTTGGCTACCCTGGTGGCTGTGGGATACAACCGCATCCGCTGAGGCCCGTTGGGTCCGCGGGATTCTCGCTGGCTTCTACCTCGTGTGGGCCGCCCAAGCCTTTTTCCTGCAACGCGGTTTTCAATATGTTCATGTGGTTGAAACGCTTTTGATGTTCAGTTTGTGGGCTGCGCACCGCTGGGCGTGGGTGCTGCTCGGCTGGGGTTGGCTCCTGTTGACAAGCAGCGTGGGGTTGCTCGCGGATTATTCGGGGCTGGTCAAGGACCAACTGGAACAGCTCCACCAGCGCGACCGTCAGCGCTACTGGCCGCGCCATCCGTTGTTCCGGCCAGAGCGGCTCGCCTTATGGCCGCAATGCTGGCGTTGTGATCTGAGTGATGCGGAACGATGGGCGCTGTGGGATCAGCTCCGCTTGCATCCACCGCATGAAGCCGCGATCAGTTGGCAAGAACTCGGCGAAGTAGCCGCTTTCCTGCGCCAGCAGAGGGTGACGGATCGGGAAGTAATCGCCTGGTTCGATTCGCCACACGCCGTGTATTTGTTGCTCGATATCGAACCGGGTTTCCGCTTCATGCACGTTTATACCGCCCTGACCATCGCCTCACGGGGTGTGCGCACCGCCAACGGCCAATGCCCGGTCCTGGCGGCACTGAGCCAACAACACCAGGCCCGTTTTGTGGTGAACGATCTGGAATGGTCAGCCCTCTTCTATGAACGCGACCCCGAGCAGGTCGCGGCTCTGCGTGGACCGGCCCGCCATCCGCCCCACGATCTTCTCCCGGCATTCACCCCGCACGAAACGCTGTTTCCTTTCAACCAACCCACACTCTTCCGCTCCCGTCATGGCACCGGGCGCTACATTGTTCATCAGTTGGTCACACGCGGCGATGGCCCACCCGTGCAACGCTCCACGGCCCCGGATTAGTCGCCCATGCCACCCCGGAAGCCAATCACTCCCTCGAAACCGACGCGGCGCTGGTTCGTCTACATCCTCCGTTGCCGCGACGGCACGCTATACACTGGTATCACCACCGATTGCACGCGTCGCCTCCAGGAACACAACGCCGGCACGGCCTCACGCTATACGCGCAGCCGCCGCCCGGTCGTATTGGTCTATCGGGAATGTGTGACCGACCAGCCAGCCGCCCTGCGTCGCGAGGCCGCCATCAAGAAACTCCCACGTTCCGCCAAAGAGCAGCTGATCACCACCGGGTGTCCACCTCAGCCGAAAGTCCGACCAACACCGTGACCTGCGCCAACCTCTCCCTCCTGGGCCAAGCTTCCCCAGCTCCGACCTCGGTCGAGCGGATGGGCACGCCTTGCCCGAAGACCACTTGCTTCGCCTCTCCGGGCACTGGCGCGAAGTGCGACCTCAATAGACCGATTCGGTATTACTATCTGTCGGTATCACTTTCTTTTGGGCGCCAATAAGGCCTCAGCTTGGGTGGGGTTCTTCTGAACGTAGTCGGCGATGCCGTTGAAGAATTCCAAGAATTGCTCCGCACCCTGCTCGGCGATTTGCGGGGCCGCCGGGCCAAGAATGCGTAGCGCCAAAGCGGCGGCTTTGCTATCACTTTGGACATACACTTGCACGCTGGTGCGGAAGGCTGCCACCCCGTCTTGGGCCGCTTTCTGTTGCCGCGTGAGAATAGCCACGGCTTTGACCGGGACCCCCGGAGTGGCCCGCGCGGCCTTCACCTTGCCCGTCGCATACCACACCAAGCCGTCGGGAAATGTACCCACCACACGCCATGTCACCTCACTGCCATTTTCATCGACCCACAGGAAGCGGCCATCGCCCAAATCGGTGATCGGTACGGCCGGAACACGCAGCCGCTGCCAGGCCAACGCGACACGATCCGGATGCTCGAAGAGCCACTCATACATAGCGATGGTGCAGACAACCTCGGGCGCTGTGGCCTTGGTCGAAAGTGTCGGGGATTGGACGACTTTCAGGACCGCGTCGCGGTACTCCGTAGCAACCACCGCCGACAGATTGATACGGGCCGCACCGGCGGTGTTGGGCAGTACCGTGATCGCAGCCGGATGGGCCGCGGGAAGGGCCACCGGGCGCGGATCGGCCGCTGTCGCCGCCGCCAACGACAGCGGCACCGCAACGAAGCCACCCCATAGCCGCTTCCAGACTCGCCGCGATCGACTCATGCCGCACCTCATCCGTGAGGTTGGGGAAATCGGGGGATCGAGAAAAACCCGGCCCCAGAACCTGCCGGTAAGAATCGAACGGCGCAGGCTGTGAGCATGAGGAATTTCGCTTGCCGCCGCGGGTTGATCTTGCCGCCTTCGCGCTAACCGGAGTAACTTCTCCCGTCGCGCGCAACTTCACACTGTCCAAAACCGGAGGACCTGGGCCATGAACCTACCCCCCACCCCACCCCTTCCGGAACCTTCCCCGACGGCCGGCTGGCCCAAACAGCTCGGCCGCGCTGCCGTATTTCTGCTGGTGATGTTCAGCACCTGGGCCGCCTTCAACACCGATTGGCTGGCGGCAAAATGGACCGCCCACCGGCTGGCCCGGGCCGACAACGATACCCAACGCACCGCATATGCCGAGCGCCTACTCCGCTACGGCCAGGTCGGTGTGCGCGAACTGGGCCACTGTCTGGAGGCAGACGACGACGCTTTGCGCACCGTCGCCGTGGCGGCCTTCAAGAAATCTTTGGCCACCGCACCCGAACACGATCCCAGCCCACGAGTGATCGCCGCGGTTATCCTCGATCAATTCACAACCGCGCCACCACACGGCCGACAAGCGATACTGCAGTTGCTGCCGCCGATTTTGGAGCGCACCGGAGGTGCGTTCGTGATGCGCTGCCGCGGGGTGGTCGCCGAAGCCCTTCAGCACGACGACCCCGCGCTCCAATTCGCCGCAGCCCAGCTGGCCGTTCACCCGGATATCCGCCTGCGCGCCGAAGTGCGGCCACTTTTGAATTCCGCCGATGCCCGCGTCCGCGGGGCCGCCCTCTTTGCGGCCGCTAGCCCCAGCGCGGATGAACCACCTCTGAGCGACGAAGAATTATTCCGCTGGCTGCATGATCCCGATGAAACCGTCCGCAAAATCTGTCACGATCTGCTGGTGACGCGCGAACGCACAGAGGCCGAGATCACCCTGGGCCGACGATTGACACATCCCGATGCGACCGAACGGCTCAAACTGCTGCTTGATTTACGCTACGACGACGACGTGACCGACCCCGAACCGTGGCTGGAACGGCTCAGTCGCGATGGGGAACCGGCCGTTCGGGCCGGGGCCGCCCGGGTGGCCGTGGAGTTGTCCTTGCACCGCTTTCAGCCATGCCCTTCGTGGGTGTCGCGGATCGCCGAAGCCGACCCACACCCGACAGTCCGAGGGGTCGCAGCGTTCTACCGGTCGCAACAGACGGCGGCCCGCGGACCGGTGCGACCCGCCAGCAGCCCCTGATAGTTCCTCGCCATCCAGTGATCCGTCGGAGCCGAATCCCGTGGACCGGTGGGACCCACAGTAGCCCGTGATGTGATGTAGTAACTTGGGGGAATTGTCCCCCCAGGCCATTTCGGCCCGATGCTGGACGATCGGAAACGTTCTGGAAGGTCACCACGCTCAAAAGTGCTGGGGCGGAAGGAGCCGTGCCGCGCACAACGGTGGCCCGGTCAGCTCCTGGAAGCCCAGAGTGGTTAACCAGCCGTAGCCCCTATCCCCGCGGTGCAGCGCGAGTTGGTGGCGCCGCCCCACCCCTGGCTAATACCCCCACTGTGAAGTGCGGGTTGGTGGCCCTGTCAGGCTGGTCCCCTATCCCGCGCGGTCCAGCGCGAGTTGATGGCCCTGTTCGGCCCGGGCCTGCTTTCGGTACTCATTTCTTCTTGCGTGCTGGGTTTTCGGTACTCATTTCTTCTTGCGTGTTGGGTGCGGTGCAGGGCGAGTTGGTGGCCGTGTTCGGCCCGGGGGCCGGAGCAGCATTGCGGGGTGCGGGGGAGAGGATTCACTCGCGGCGGTCGTAGCCGCGGTTGCCGCCACTGCGGGGGCCGCCGGGGCCGCCACCACTTCCACCGCGGGGGCCACCACTGCGGGAACGATCGCCGTAGCCGCCGTTGCCGCGATCGCTATCGCCGCCTTCATAGGATGCCAGCAGAGCTTTCCGCGATAATTTGACGCGGCCCTGATCGTCGATGGCAATGACTTTCACGGCGACGCGATCGCCCACTTGGACGACATCTTCGGGTCGCTGCACGAAGCTGGTATCCAATTCGGAGACATGGCACAGCCCTTCGCGCCCGGGGACCAGCTCGATGAAGGCACCGAATTCCTTGATCGAGACCACTCGCCCCTCATAGACGGCACCGATTTTGACTTCCGCCGTCAGCCCCTCGACAATGCGCCGCGCAGCTTGCACGCTCGCGGCATCGGTTGAGGAAATCGATACGGTGCCGTCGTCTTCGACGTCGATTTTGGCCCCGGTTTCGTCTTGGATGGAGCGAATGGTTTTGCCGCCGGGGCCAATCAGCTTGCCGATCATCTCGGGGTTGATCTTCAGCTGTATCAAGCGCGGCGCATAGGGGCTGATGTCGCGCCGCGGGGCTTGGAGGGTGGCCAGCATGATTTTGAGAATCTGCATGCGGGCTTCGCGGGCTTGTTCCAACGCGCCGCGGATGATCGGTTCGGTGATGCCATCGATCTTGATATCGAGTTGAATCCCGGTGATGCCCTTTTGTGTTCCGGCGACTTTGAAATCCATATCGCCGTAGTGGTCTTCATCGCCTTGGATATCGGTCAGTAACAGGTAATCGTCGCCGTGAGTCACAAGACCGATGGAAATCCCGGCGACGGGGCGTTTGATGGGCACGCCGGCATCCATGAGGGCCAGCGTGCCGCCGCAAACGGTGGCCATGCTGGATGAGCCGTTGGATTCGAGAATTTCCGACACCAGGCGAATCGTGTAGGGGAAGCGCGCTGGGGGCGGAATGACCGCTTTGAGCGAGCGTTCGGCCAGCATCCCGTGGCCAATTTCGCGACGCCCCGGGGCGCGAATGGGCTTACACTCCCCCACGGAGAAGGGCGGGAAGTTGTAGTCGAGCATGAATTTCTTGGAATACTCATCCTGTAGGCCGTCGATTTTCTGCTCGTCGGCCACCGTACCCAGCGTCGCCACGACCATCGCCTGGGTTTCGCCGCGTTGGAAGACCGCCGTTCCGTGGGTGCGTGGCAAGACTCCGACCTCACAGCTGATGGGCCGAAGGTCTTTGCAACCACGGCCATCGATGCGAACACCGGTGAGGGTGATGTCGCGGAAGACACGCTCACGCAGGGCGGCGAGCGCGGCCGCCACCTGCGCCGGTGTGTAGGTGGCTTCACTGGCGGCGGCTTCCCCTTCGGGCAGGTAGACCTTCTTGATTTCTTCCTTAAATTCCTCCAGCGCGGCGTTCCGTTCCTGTTTGCCTTTGATGAGGTAGCGTTTGCGGAAATCAGCCCCGTATTTCTCGTAGATTTCGTCGACCAGGGGGTTTGCGGGTGGCGGGGGGGGCAGCACCTTGGCGTCCAGTCCGGCTTCGGTCCGCAATTTCTCGATGATGTCGATCAGTTCGCGGCATTGTTCGTGGGCAAAGAGGATGGCATCGCCCATTTCCTGTTCGGGAATCTCGCGGGCAAAACCTTCGATCATGCACACGGCGTCGCGGGTGGCGGCCACGACCAGGTCGAGGTCGCTGTCTTCCATTTGGGCATGGGTCGGCATAACGATCAGCTGACCGTTGACGCGCCCGATCCGCACCCCGCCGTAGGGTTTGAGAAACGGAATGGGGGAGACATGCAACGCCGCGCTG
>JANWYJ010000033.1 GCA_025055115.1 Gemmata sp. | reverse complement strand
GTGACGGCACAGCCACCAGCTCCATCCAATGGGGTAGCCCGATGGAGCGCGACTCCCCCATGGCCATGGCCGACGGCTCTGTGCGGCAATTCCCCTATGGTATCACGCTGACCAACTTCTTGCTGCCGACCGATGGTATCGCGGTGAACGTTCCCTAAGTAAGATCGAGCGTTTGGTTCGGGACCCAAGGGGTATGGGAAACTCCTTGGGTCCACTCGTTCGTTGCTGATGACACAGAGCAACTTCCACACGATATTCCAAGTGGGTATTCCTATGATTGCACAACGCTTCCAACGGTTCTGCTTCCTCGTTTGGGGAATTCTTCTCGTTACCGGATGCTCGAAACAACCCGAAATAGACCCGATCGAGCTTCTGCAAGGCACTTGGGTTTCCGAAAACAAAGGTGGGCGGCAGTATACCGTTACCATTGAAAACGATAGTATCCAGATTCTGGAGACAAAAGGAAATGAATCCACTCTGGCCGATCCGGTCACTTTCCAAGTGAACACTAACCGTACTCCATACCAGATGGATTTGGTGTTCACTTCGGGCGAAAAAATGGGTCAGGTTCGCCCCGGTATCTACTCGCTCGAAGGGGACAAACTGAAAATTTGCCTGGGTGAAATCGGTGGCACGCGCCCCACCACGTTCTCTTCAGCCGGACGAGTCACCTATATGGAGTTGAAAAAACAGCAATGATGCCTCAGACTCCAACAAACAATGGCATATGTACCTTCTGATAAAAGTTCACTTAACCTCTATCACATAGATGTCGCTGCCGCCAGCGCGGGTGGAGACGAAGGCCAGTTTTTTGCCATCCGGACTCCACGCCGGCGCTGTGTCCTGGGCCGGGTGGTTCGTGAGATTGACCAGGTCTTTGCCCTCGGCCGTCATCAGCCAAATATCGTAATTGCCCGTGCGATTGGAAACGAAGGCGATGTGCCGGCCGTTGGGCCGCCACGCAGGCCAGGCGTCCAGAAATTCGCCGTCGGTGATTTTCTTCACATCGCTCCCGTCGGCCTTCATGATGTGAATTTTTTGCCGTCCGCTGCGGCCGCTGGCAAACGCAATACGCCGGCCATCGGGACTCCACGCGGGATGCAGATCGTAGGCCGGATCGTTGGTCAGCCGCTTTTCGTTCTTGCCTTCAGCCGTCACTGTGTACAGGTCGGGGTTTTTGTCGCGGGTGGAAACCCAGAGGACAGTTTGCCCATCGGGGGAGAAGCGCGGCGATTCCTCGAACGCTTTATGCGGAATCAGTGTTTGATCGTGGCTGCCGTCGGCCGCACACAGGTTGATGCGCAGTTTGCCATCGGTGCCTTGGAGTTGGTCGTAGACATAAACGATGCGTTTGCCATCCGGGGAGAAATGGCCATCGAAATGGGGTTCCTTGTGGTCAGGCAACAGGCGTTTCATGTCGCCGCCTTGGGCGGGCATCGTCCAGAGGGCCATTCGGCCTTCATGAATGCGGGTAAAAAGGAGCGTGGAGCCGTCGGGCGACCATTGGAGATGCTGCTTGAAGCTGCCGTCGGTGGTCAAGCGAACCGGTTCTGCGGAAAAACCACTTGACACGCCTAAAATAATGCACATAATTGCATATGTACATTCGATCAGATTGCGCGGGGCCGTCAGAAGGCCTCGGAGAGGAGAGATTGTCATGGCTTTGTTCAGAACACTTCTTCGATCACCCGGCCAACGGTCGTTAACCCCAATCCGGTGATCTGTTCGCTGGTTAAGCCGATGGCGTATTGCACGGTGGCGTTGAGGTCGGCGGGTGTCAGGGGAGTGTCAGCGGGTTGGGCGGCTTTGGCGTCGCTAGTACCGACGAAACGGCCACCTTTCACGCCACCGCCGGCGATCAGGGCGCAATAACAACCCGGCCAATGTTCGCGGCCGGCTTTGTCGTTCACCTTGGGTTCGCGGCCAAACTCGCCGACGGCCACCACCAGTGTATGGGAGAGTAGTCCGCGTTGGTGCAGGTCGGTCAAGAGGGCACTGAGCGAATGATCCAGCCATGGGGCGTGTCGGTCTTGCATGATTTGGAAATTGCGGTAGTGGTGGTCCCATCCGCCGTCGCCGCTATCTTCTTCGGCTTCGACATGGTCGCTCCAATTCACTTGGACGAAAGGCACGCCGGCTTCCACCAGGCGGCGGGCTAACAAACAGCTTTGACCGAAGCGGGTGCGGCCGTAGGCGTCTTTGGTCGCGTCGGATTCCTGAGAAAGGTCGAAGCTGTTGGCTGCAGCTCGCGAAGTGAGCATGGCGAATGCCCGGCTTCGGTATTGATCGAGGGCTCCGGCGCGGTCCGCTTCGTTGATCCGCTTCTCGATGTGGTGCAAGGCGTTGAGGAGCTGTTGCCGGTCGTTGAGCCGTTCGGGCGTCAGTTCTTTGGGAAGTTGTAAGGCGGGTACTTGGGTGCCTTTGGCGGGATCGTATTCCAACCGGAAGGGGTCCCAGGCGGCCCCGAGCGGACCGCCCCCCTCCCCAATGATGGCTTTTTTGCCCTGATGCAGTTTGCCACCAATGACAAAAAAGGGGTGAATATCGTTGTCGCGTTGGGCCGCACTGGGGGGGCGCTGGCTACGCAGAGCTTTGGCGACGACCGAACCTAAAGCCGGTCGCGGGGAACCGGGCAGTGGCTTGCCATCCAATCCGGTCCCTCCCGCCGCACTGCCGGTCAGACCAATCGTGCCAGCGATGCCATGATCGTTCGATTGTGTGGTGAGTGTGCGCAGCACCGCGAGTTTGTCGGTGTGCTGGGCCAATTGGGGGAAAAGTTCGCAGAAGCGCACCCCACTGATGCGAGTGGGAATGGTACCAAAAGGGCCGCGGTATTCGAGCGGGGCATGGGGTTTCGGGTCGAAGGTGTCAAGCTGACTAGGCCCGCCCCACAGCCATATCAGAATCACCGCTTTGGCCTTCGCGTGGTCGTTGGCCGCTTGGACGCGCAACCAATCCGCCAGCGACAGACCCAAGATACTTGAAGCGCCAATTTGCAAAAATGCGCGGCGATCCAAACGCGAACAGGTACGCGCCGTTTGACGACCCAACAACAACATCGGAGGAACCCTCCCTACTGCGTGTTATTATCCACAACACCCGGCGCAAATTCCATATGGCAGATGATAGAACGATGCGCAAGTCATCGCGGGCCATCGTTGAAGATGCGATGAATTCGTGATGTTCAATCCAAGATGATCTGCTGATAATCGAGGTAAACCAGATAGAGTAATGCTCCCAGAATAAGATAGCATGTGGCCGTGGCCACCGTGGAAGAGGAGGCGAGCTTCAACGCACTGCCGGCCGACGACTTCAACTTGGGACGCAACCCTCGCCAATCCACCGAGTACACTTCGTCGAGAATCAGGTGGGAGAGAAACCCCAGCATCACACCGCAGGCCAACAGAATACGAATGCTTCGATCGGGGCTGTAGTAGGCGAGGTAAACACACAGGCCGGCAATGAACATCGCCGGAATGCTGTGATACATGCCGCGATGCACAGTCAAACGGCGGAAAAGATTAGCCACACCATAGCGAATGAGAACGTAGGTGAAAAGCAGGGTGGCCAGGATGCCTTCGGTCGAAATCCCTTCGTGGATCATGCGGCGAACAAACAGCAGGGGAATCACGGCCGCGGCCAGGCCAGACAGTTCACGGACTGGAATTCCCGAGTCGCTATCCAAGTCGGGCAACATGCCGCCAACAGCGGTGACTCCGGCCGCCAGAAAACCGGTTTCGCTGGAAAAACCCAGCGGTTCGACGGCCGCTCCGCCGTAGACGATGCCGCAGGCCGTGGAAACGGTAATATGGGTACGAAATCCCGCCATTGGGGTTCCTCCCGCCCATCGGCAGGCTGTGGTCAACTATCAAAATACAAGGTGAATTCATACGGATGCGGACGCATCCGAATGGCTGCGACTTCCGCTTTGCGCTTGTAGTCGATCCACGTTTCGATGACATCCTCGGTGAAGACGCCACCGTGCAGTAAGAAGTCGTGGTCTTGTTCCAAGGCGTTGAGGGCTTCCACGAGTGTGCGTGGGGTTTTGGGAACGTCTTTGAGCTGTTCGGGGGGCATGTCGTAGATGTCTTTGTCGAGTGGTTGGCCCGGATGAGTTTTGTTGCGGATGCCGTCGAGCATGGCCATGAGCATTGCCGCGAAGGCCAGGTACGGATTGGCCGTACCATCAGGAACGCGATACTCCAAGCGTTTCGATTTGGCCCGGGACGAATACACCGGAATACGCACAGCCGCCGAGCGGTTGCGCTGGCTGTAGGCCAAGTTGGTGGGGGCTTCGTAACCAGGAACAAGGCGTTTGTAACTGTTCGTGGTCGGGTTCGTGATGGCGCACAGCGCCGGGGCATGCTTGAGCAAGCCACCCAGCGCATACATCGCAATTTCGGAGAGATTGGAATATTCGCTGCCATAGAAGAGATTGACCATCTCGCCGTTTTTCTTTTTCCACAACGAGACATGAACATGCATACCACTGCCATAATCTTCGAACAGCGGTTTGGGCATAAACGTGGCGGCCTTGTTGTGGCGGCGGGCCATGTTCTTGACGATGTACTTGTATTTCAAGACGTTATCGGCCATCGGAACCAATTCATCGTAGCGAATGTTGATGGCACACTGCCCGCCACTGGCTTTCTCGTGATGGTGACTTTCAACAATCATGCCGCAGTCCATCATCGCCAGCATCATTTCCGAGCGCAGATCATAAAGCGAATCGGCGGGGGGGCAGGGAAAGTAGCCTTGCTTGTAAGGAATCTTGTAACTCAAGTTGGGGCGTTCGTCGCGGCCACTGTTCCATTGCCCCTCGGCGGAATCCACAAAGTAGAAGGCGGCATTGACTGTTTGATCGAACTTGACATCATCGAAAACAAAAAATTCCAACGATGGCCCGAACATAGCCGCATCGGCAATGCCTGTGCTTTTCATGTAGTTGACCGCTTTGCGGGCCACATTGCGCGGATCGCGCGAGTAGTCTTCCTTCGTCAGGGGGTCTTGGATGTTGCACAACATCGCCAGTGTGACATCCTTGCAAAACGGATCAATGAACAGCGTGTCGGGCTGGGGCATCAGCAGCATGTCGGATTCATTGATGGCCACCCAACCACGCAGGCTGGAACCGTCGAAGCCGATACCATCTTCAAAGGCGCTTTCATCGAGAACTTCCGCCGGGACAGTGAAGTGCTTCCACAACCCGGGAAAGTCCATGAAACGCAAGTCCACGGCCTTCACCTCACGTTCGCGGATGTAGGCCAACACTTCGCGGGGGGTACGAACAGGTGCAGACATGGGACAGTTCCCAAAAACCAGCGCTGGTCGAATGCGGGCACAAACACGGAGAGGAATTGACGCATCCTCCTTGTTATAAGTGCCGCCGCGGCCATTCCAAGCGGCTACTCACATTGATTCCACGCACGGTTGCCGGTGGAATCAATTCCCAATCAACCGCTTCACCGACTGGAGACAACCCATCATGACCACCCTTCCCATTCGCCGTGTCGTACTGTACAAACATGGCGTAGGATATTTTGAACGCGAAACACAAGTTGTGGGTGACCAATCATTCTCGCTTTCCTTCAAGCAACGAGAAGTTAGCGATGTCCTGAAATCCCTGACCGTTCTCGATCTGCACGGCGGTACCGTGGCCACGGTGAGCTACGATTCCACCACGCCCATCGAACAACTCTTGGCCGAAATTGCCCTGAGCATTCCGGATAATGGTTCTCTAGTCGGGTTATTGCCACAGCTCAAAGGGGCACGGGCGGCGGTCAAACCATCTGGCAGTTCTTCGGTCACGGGGGTCATTCTCGGTATCGATCAATGGGAATCACACGGTGATGGCGGAACCATCACCCAACCCCGACTAGCACTACTCACCGATGCGGGGGATGTCCGAACCTTCGACCTCTTCGCTCTCGAACTGACACTGCTTGACGACGGCCTCAAGCGCGACCTCGACTTCTATCTCCGCACACAACTGGCTTCCAAAAAGAAAGATGCCCGCACCTTCACCTTCTTCGCGCAAGGCCCCGGAGAGCGGACGGTGCGTATCAGCTACGTTCTCGAAGCCCCCGTGTGGAAAGCGACCTATCGCATCCTTCTGGACGAAGACCCCGGTGCCAACCAACCCCCAACACCACGCATTCAAGGCTGGGCCGTGGTGGATAATACCTCCGACGAGGATTGGCACGATGTCGAACTGACGCTGGTCGCGGGGTTACCGGTTTCGTTTGTTCACGATTTGTACACACCGCGATACATCAAACGGCCTGTTGTCGAAGTGAAGGAGACAACGGGCGTTCTACCACCGATGCTGGCAGCCGCGGCGGAACAATTTCCCGAAGCAGAGGCCAAGCGGTCCATTATGCTGTCGCCGGCGATGGATCGCACGGCTATGGCCTACCACGCGCAGGAGTTATCCGCATCCAGCCCCGGGGCCGCGCGCGCCAATAAGTTGGCATCGGCGGCTTCGTCGGTTCCATTGCAAACCCGCGAGCGGCAGATCGGTGATTTGTTTGAATACATCATCGAGAAACCCGTGACCGTGCGGCGCAATCAGTCGGCCTTGGTGCCGATTCTGCTAAAACCGTTTACGGGTCGGCGTGCTTTGCTGTACCAGAAAGCGGCCCGGGCCGAAAACCCGCTGCGCTGTGTCGAATTCGAGAATACCACGGGGCTGACCCTCGAAGGCGGGCCGGTCACGGTCCTGGAACGCGGAAGCTACGTTGGCGAAGCGATGCTCGATACGCTCAAGCCCAACGAAAAGCGGCTGCTCGCCTATGCGGTCGAGCTGGCCGTGCGCGTTGTGGATAACATCGACTCCGATGCCAGCTCCGTGACACGGATTATCATCCGCAAAGGAACCCTCCAAACAGAACATGCCCAGTGGAAAAAGACCACCTACACGTTCACGAGCCAAAGCGACCAAGAACAGCTTGTCTATCTCGATCATCCGCGGGAGGAGGCGGAGTGGCGGCTTGTCGAACCGGCGACGGCCTACGAAACGACCGAAAACTCCTGGCGTTTCCGCTTCACGATCGCACCGAAAACTACCACGAAATTCGTCGTTCACCAACAAAAGACGTTCTACCGCTCGTGGAATCTGAAGGATATCACCGACCAACAACTCGGGGCGTGGATTGCTGCCAAATATCTCGACAAAACCAGCGAGAAAGCATTGCGTGAGTTGCTCGCCCAGCAACAAACCCTTTCACGGATCGAAGAGAAATTGCAGCAACTCCGCCAAGAGCGCGAGAACATCTTCAACGAACAGGAACGGATTCGCCAGAATCTTTCCGCACTCGGTGATCGGGCCAGTGACAGGGAGTTACGGGAACGTTTCGTCGCGATCTTGAGCCAGCAGGAAGACCAACTCGCACTCATCCGCAAGGACGAGCAAAAACTGCACAACGAACGCAACGCCGCCCGCGAACAACTCGACGACTTGTTAGGGAAATTCCACTTCGAAACGTCTCTCGGCTAACATGGCTCCCCCCAGCCTCCCCGACAACAGCGCGGCCTAACCTCAGCAACGATCGATCGCCAGGGGCGTGGGGCTGTCGTGTAGCACCCACGGCCCCGCGATCAGCTCTGGGGCGATGCTGTGTGACTGCGCGGCCAGAGCCACAGGAGTACGCCCAACGCCAGCAGCGGGAAGACCCCCACACCGCCCAAAACCCCGGCGTACGACTGCGTCGCCTGGCAAACCCACCCCTCCAGCGGGTAAATGATGGCCAATGAAATGTGCGCACAGGCCCCCAAGGTGCCTGTGACCTTCCCTTGATGCTTCCCGGAAAGCTCCTGGCTGAGCGCAAAGTACGTGGGGAAAAGCCCCAAGGCTCCAAACGCCACGGCCAGCAAACCGGCCTGAAGAATCCAGTTGTTCGGCAAAAAAGGAACACTCACCGTGCCCAGAGTCAAGACCGCACAGGTAAAGAAAGCAATCAACCGGCTGGTGTGCAGTTCGACACCGCGTCGGCACATGCCCAGAGTGAGTAAACCGATTGTCCACGAACCGATGTCGGCCAGGAGATAGTAGAACGTGGTGAATGCGCTCATGGCTTCCAGCGAATAACCACGTTGTTGACGCAAAAACAACGGTAGCCAAGTCCGATAACCATGCCAGGTGATGTTGATGGCGATGACGGCCACAAACAAGGCCCAGAAACGACGATCGGCCAGCACGGCAGAAAAGCGACCGCTTGAGGCAGTGTCGGTAGAGGCGTCAGCGGGTGGAACCGTCTGGACCATGCGTGCCGGGATGGTGAAAAACCACAGAGCGATCCACACCAAACCGACCGCGCCAATGATGCGAAATGGAATCCGCCAGGTATCACTGAAACCATACGCCTCGGCCCATTTCACAATCCCAAGTACCACCAGTGGCGTCATCACCGCGCCCAAAGCCGTGCCACTTTGGAACAATGAGTTGCCGAACGAACGTTCTTCGGGTTTCAAAACCGCCCGCGTGGTGCGGATACCACACGGCCAGTTGGCTGCCTCAAAAATGCCCAGGGCAAACCGACACGCTAACAACATCCCAAATGAATCGGCGAAGCCGGTGAGCATCCCGGCTAGCGACCAACCCAAGACGGCCAACGGATACACCCACCGTACACTGATGCGATCGACCAGGAAACCCGTGCCCACGGCCCCGATCGCAAACGCGAACGAAAAAATACTCTCCAACGCACTGTACTGAACATCGTCGAGATGAAGGGAGGCTTTGATTTCGACCGCTAATTGGTTCAGCGTCATGCGGTCCATATAGTTAATGATGGTGGCTTGCATCAGGAGCAAACACACCCACCAGCGCAGAGGTGAAGCTGTCGGCGGTGGTAATGAAACAGTGGTTGGCAGCATGGGTCGATCGCTCACAAGGACAACACGAGCGCTTGGCCCAACTTACCCGACCGGAGGCAGGGAATCTAGCAGTAAGGAGATACGTGGATGATGGCCCGTGGGAAAAGGCGACCACCGATTCATTGGATGTCGTGGACTGGAATAGCGATGGCGGTTGTCGCAGGGGTTCTGGCACTGTACGGGTCGATGGTCGCGGAGAAACACTTCGCCACAAGTCCGCTGCGGCAAGCCCGCGGCTCGGCGGGATTGCCCGCCCCCCCCACGACGAAGTTCGGACAGCTGTGGGTGCGTGCCGAAACCACCCTCTGCGGCGATCGCTTCGATCACGTGATGCTCGCCATGACGCAACGCTCGAAAATCGCGAACTATTCGCTGCAACTGATCGCGTATGTGTTGCCGTTTTTCCTGGGTCTGGCAGCCGCCTTGACCGGCGGCTGGGCTATGAAGGTCGTGCAGCAATCCGAAGGCCGCTACGCGGGCAATACGCTCGCTGTCTTCGCCATGCTTATTGGCGGGGCTGCATCCGTGGTTGCTGGATGTATGATTCTCAGCCTCTATATCTGGCCGTATATTCCCAATCTGTACACAACGTGAATCGAAGCGATATTCCGGATATACATACATAACCCATACAAGCTCCCATACTGAGTCGTCTATCCGTTGATTGTCCAGAAAATGAACAGATGGCCATAGGTGACTTGAAAACACCGATGGCCATAGGTGACCTGAAAACACCGATGGCCATAGGTGACTTGAAAACACCGGGATAGTGGCGCGAATGCGGCCGATTTTCGGTTGCTTGGGGAGTTTTGGAAGGGCCTTCGGGTAGAAATTGGCTCAACACGCCGAGGTTGGCCGCCGCAGGAAGCCGAGTTGTCTGGCTTTGAATGGCCTTCAGGTAGAAATGGACGCACCATGCCGGACTTGAGAGCCGGAGGAACTCTCGTTTGCTGGCGTTATTGCGGTTTGGGAATCACCTCCGCCCCTGGCAGTGTGGTGCGCTGCTGTTTCAGCCAACCGCGAGCGACCTTTCCAGTTGGGGTTAACATCAACGTCTAGATTGACGTACTCCTCGCCTTCTGTTTCAGCTGACCGCGAACTACCTTTCCTGTTGGGGTGGGCTGTAAACGGAGCATCGGCAGCATTGTAGGCCGCAGTTTCAGCCGATTGTGAAACCCTCGCGGAGCTTCTTGAGCAACTCCCACAACACTGCGGCGACGTTCCAGGCATCGTCGTGGCCACGATGATGAGTTCCCTCCAGCGAAAGTCCCAATAAGGCCAAGGCTTGCGGTAGCCCGACCTCCGTCGGCAATCGGCGGCTGAGGGCGAAAAGGGTCTTAACATTCAGATGCGACGGGCCAAAGGGGTAACGCACGCCCTGGTCGCGGCACTGCTTTTCGAATTGGCGGCGGTCGTAATCCCCATAGCTGGCCCAGAGCCGTTCCGGAGCATGGTATTCCTCTTCAAGAATTTTGCAGGCATCTTTGAAGAGGATGCCGCCATCGACTTGTTCTTGGGTGAGGGTCGTCAGTTGCGTGCAAAACGGGCTGACTTTCGACCGCTCGGGGCGAACAAGGATACTGCGCTTCTCCAAACGCCGACCGGTGGTCAGTTCGAGGGGAGTTAAACCGATTTCGATGATGTCGTGTGTTTCGCCTTTGGGCGCGGGGCCGCCTTCCCAGCAGGTCGATTCAATATCGATCACCAAAACCTGGTCGAGTCGCTTGGCCATAGTCGCACTTCCTGGGGCTTTTCGCGACAGGTCTGACTCTAGACACCCTATGTGTTTTGCCAGTTCAGGCCAATGTGGGGCTTGGCCCAGACCCCGTTTGGAACTTGAAACTTCGGCCGCAGCCCTTCAAACTAACCCTTCAACACGAGGAGCCAAGCGATGGACGTTCTGATTCCCGCGGAGCGGATTCAATCCCGGGTGGCGGAGATGGCCACGGAAATCGCCCGGGTCTACGATGGCAAACCGGTTACCGTGGTGGGTATTCTGACTGGTTGCCTCATGTTCACGGCCGATCTGATTCGCCGCATCAGCTTGCCGCTGCGCGTGGGCTTTTTGACAGCCTCCAGCTACCGCGGCCCCACCACAGTAGCCAGCAAATTGATTATTCGCGATGAACTGCTGCCCGACATCACCGGGCGAGACGTTCTGTTACTCGACGACATTCTCGATACTGGCAAAACGCTTACCCGCGTGGTGGCCCATCTGATCGATCGCGGAGCCGAAGCGGTCAAAGTCGCGGTGTTGCTTCGCAAAATCGGACGGCAAGAAGTACCCTTTGAACCAGATTTTGTCGGTTTCACCATTCCCGATCAATTTGTGGTCGGCTACGGCCTGGACTTTAACGACGAATATCGGCATCTGCCCTATATCGCCGTGTTGCACTCCGGTGAATCACGTTCACCCATGCCACAACCCTGATTGGCGTTGGTATCATTTCCCCGCCCTCTCACCTGGGACCCCCCAACGTGGAAGCGAAAACAGCTGTTACTTCCCTGTTTCTGCTCGTTTCGGACTTCCCATCCGGTGCTAACTGGGACCAAGTCCAGCTCCTGGCGACGGAATTATCGCAAGCGCGTAGGCCAGTCGTTGTCGGTGTGGTTGGCTCCGCAATAAAACCAACCGCTGATGCCCTGCGCGCCACCGGTGTGAATGTCGAGACGATGGTGATTCGTCATCCGTTCGATCTCCGCGGCATTCGGCGCTTCCGGAGTGTGTTGAGGGCAGCCCATCCCGACGTGATTCATGCTTTTGGTCCGACCGCAGTCCGGCTGATCCGCTGGGTCGTCACACGCCGGGGCGAGATGAATGCGCCGCGTTGGGTGGCTTCCGATGTCGCGCATCCCGGAAGCGGTTGGAAGGGTTGGCTGACCACGCGGCTGCTGCGGCAAGCCGATCGCGTGATTGCCAGCGGTTGGGCCGAAGGGGAACGCTACCGACGTTTAGGGGTTCGCAGTGAGCGGCTAACGCGGATTCACCCGGCGGCACCGCCACCGGGGGAAGCGCCGAACCGAGCCGACTTCTGCCAGGCCATCGCCGCGCCGGACAACGCTACCCTGATTTTCGCCGGTGGCCAACTCGATGCGCTGCATGGCGTCAAAGATGCGGTCACGGCCTTCGACATGCTGCGCTACGAGTCGCCCGCGCTCTACTTGGTCCTAACAGGAAGCGGCCCCGATCGGACGGTGGCCGAAGATTATGGCCGGGCCTTAGCCTTCGACGACTTTCGGATTCGTTTCACCGGCGAGCGACCCGACCTCCCCGCCGTGACACAACACGCGGCCCTGGTGTGGATCACCCGGGCATGGGGCGGAGCCCATCTCGCCTTGCGAGCGATGGCCGCCGGCAAACCCGTGGTGGCTTATCACACGCCAGAATTGGCCGAAGTGATCGACGACGGGATTACGGGCTTTCTTGTTCCCCCTGGCGATCGTGCGGCCATTGCTGCCAAATCGCATGTTCTTCTCAGCGATCCCGAACTGGCGGCACGCATGGGCGCGGCGGGCCGACACCGCGCCGGCGAACGATTCAGTCCGGCACGGATGGTCGAACAGCACAGCCGTGTTTATCAGGAAGTCGTCTATGAACGAGGTGCGTGAGGTTGCTCATCAGGAAGTCGTCTATGAACGAGGTGCGTGAGGTTTTCCCGTGGGAACCAGCAACAACCGTGGCAACGCCAACACGGGCAGGCACCAGCGCCTGCACCGAGAAACAACCAACCCCTCCCAAGTGCCCCACAGGATCGACCAACTACGCCGGGCGACTGCTGCAAAGCGGACGTAACGCCAGAAAGTTCCGCAGAATGGTCGGACCCTCCAGCGTGAGAAAACTTTCGGGGTGGAATTGAACACCATGCAGCGGCCAGGTTTTATGCCGCACCCCCATGATTTCCCCTTCTTCCGTCCAGGCCGACACCTCAAAATCCGGATTCGTCCACGTTTCTTTCTTGATGACCAGAGAATGGTAACGGGTGGCCTCAAAGGGGTTGCTAACACCGGCGAAAAGTCCGCGGCCATCGTGGTAAATCGGCGACACTTTGCCATGCATAATCCGATAGTTCCGGACCACCTCCCCCCCGAACGTGTAGCCGATGCACTGGTGGCCCAAGCAAACGCCAAAAATCGGTATGGTTGGGGCAAAACGCTTCAACACATCGTTGGAGATGCCCGCTTCGCGCGGCGTACAAGGACCGGGGGAAATGACGATGTGCGTTGGGGCCAGGGCCGCAATTTCGTCGAGGGTGATTTGATCGTTCCGAACAACTTTCATCACCAGCTGAGGGTCGATTTCCCCTAGCCGCTGCACCAAGTTGTAGGTGAAGGAGTCGTAATTATCGATGAGGAGGATCATATCTGAACAAAAAATCAGTTTTTAGGCTTGACGGGAAGGGAATCGTTGCGCACTATTGATTGTAGGATCGTAACGCCCCTGGGCCTGCTCGTCAGGAACCACCTCGAGATATTCTGCGCTGGCGGGAATATCGTACCAGGCGCCGTCGGCGAAATCGACGAGAGCCTTGCCGCTGTAGTTGACGGTCACGACGCGGCCGATTTTTCCCAAAAACCGCTCATACTGCGGAAATCCCGGCTTGATGCGGACGAAGCGATCCGTCCAGATCCGTTTGAGTTCTTCTGCTTGTTCGTAAGTGGGGAAGCGCATCATCGGCGTATCTGTTGGGGGGGTGCGGTGGTGGCCAGGGTCGTTTTAGTGACGGAAGGCTTGAGGCCCATGCAGCGGCGGATCGAAGTCGATGGATTGAACGAAACGCAGAGCGTCGGCGGCGCCGTATTCCCGGTCCATGCCGGGGTCGTGCCAATCGACCGCAAGCGGACCATCGTAGCCAATGGCATTGAGGGTCCGGATGATCGCCGGCCAGTCGATGCCACCATGGCCAGGGGAGCGGAACTGCCAGCCGGCCCGTGGATCGCCGCTGGGCCAGTAGCCGGCCAGAATACCTGCGCGCCCGTTGAGTGTCAGTTGGGCGTCCTTGACATGAACATGATAAATCCGATCGGGGAAGCGCCGCAAGAATTCCACCGGATCGACCCCTTGCCAATGCAGATGGCTGGGGTCGAAGGTGAAACCGAAATCATCGCGGCCATCGAGGGCGTCGAGGACCAATTCGGCAGAATAAAGATCGAATGCGAGTTGGCCAGGATGGACTTCACATGCGAAGCGCACGCCGCAGTCGCGGGCGACATCGAGAATGGGGTTCCACGCTTTGGCAAACTGCCGCAACGCCTCGGTGATGACATCTGGCTTCGGTGCCGGATAGCCGGCCACATAGCTCCAAATCGGCGAACCCGTGAAGCCACTGACCACGCTGACACCCAGCCGTTCGGCCAAGCGGAATGTGGCCATCATTTCCTCTGCGGCCCGCTGTTGCACGCCCGCGGGTGAACCATCGCCCCAAACGTAATCGGGGACAAGCGCTTGGTGCCGTTTGTCGATACTGTCGCCAACAGCCTGGCCGACTTTGTGATTGGCGATCACAAGAACTTGCAGATCGTGCCGTGCTAGGAGGTCGAGCCGGGCGGGGGCATAGCCATCGTCGGCCAGTCCGCGTTGGACTTCGAGATGGTCGCCCCAGCAGCACAGCTCGAAGCCGGCGTAGCCCCAGGCGCTGGCTTTGGCCGCGAGCGATTCGAGCGACAGATCGGCCCACGGACCGGTGAAAAGCAGGATGGGTCGCGGCATAGCGTCGGCCTCCCCGTTAGCAGGTAGACGCCATCGGGGGCCAAAGCCCCCGCGCGTCGGGCGATCGTCGCGGCAGGGAGATTATCGCAGAGGCGATTCCCCCTCGGTTGGCGGAGGTTCGCGGCCCTGGGAAACCTCACCCTCGGTCATTGGTGGCGTTGCGCTTGGTGGCGGTTCCGATGGGGGTGATACAACCACCGGCGCGGCTGGCGGTTCTGGTGCCACCGGCGGTTCGGCGGGGGGCGACGGCGGTTCGGCAGGAGGAGGTACCGGCGGAACGACTGTAGCCGATGGCGCCGGCGGCTCGGCGGGGGGAGGAGATACCGGCGGAACTGCGGGCGCTGAGGGTGCTGGCGGAGCCGGCGGGCTGGCCGACGCGGGCGGATTGAACGGAATCGTCGCCGGGGGGGCGATCACTGGCAGCGACGTGGGGCTGCTCGCGCTGGTCGTCGGTTCGGAGGCACCTTTCGGCAGCGGGGGAACGGGTGGTATTTCCGGTTCTTCATCCTCGAAGACTTCATCCAACTCCGCTTCGTCCACCTTTTTGCGCATCAGATAGTAAATCATGGTGGCCGCGGACCAGAAGAAGCTATAGCTGAAGCCGAGCATCAGCAGAAACGCCAGCGTCAGCCAGAAGGTTACAATACCCGCGCCCCAGAGGTTGTACCACCACAGCTCGGCCTTTGCGGTCTCGTACACGGCGGCATTGACCGGCTTGTAGGTCATGACTAGGCGATTACTCTCTTTCACCGGTTCCCAACTGCTGGAAACCGCATACGGGCTATCTTTGGTGAGTAGCTCTTTCCAGCCGAACGATTCGGGGGCATAGATGAAAAGGAAGTCGGGTTTGCGGTCGCTCCAGACCGCGCTGGCCGTCAGCCCGACGGCCCACTTGCCCACGTACACCGTCAAGGAGGCGAAGAATAACACAAACAGCGTCACCACGGCTCCGTACAGTACAGCTACCAACCAGTTCCAGATGTAGTGCCACGGCGCTTGGTAAACGTAATTGACCGAACGGGAAAGAGCATCGAAAGTATCGCTCTGATCACCTTCCACACTGAGTGTGGGGTACATCATCGGGTAACCGACCAGACCGATGAGGAATACGGTCATCATCGCGCCGCCAATGAGGATCACCGGCAGACCCAGACCAAACAGGAAAATATCACCGAGGAGGGGAACGAGTGCTAACAGCCCATAAAAGATCAGGCCCAGCACCACGGCGGCGATGATGGCCAACGGAATCAGTGGTGCCCCCAGATAGTTCGCATACCGTTTGACGACAAAGCGAACCGCTTGCATCAGCGTGATGGGTCCTTTGTTCGCAAGTTGTATGGCCGCGATGCGGGTGATGATGCCGCCGCTAAACGCCCACACCGCGACATTCGCAAGCAGTATCAGGAAAAGATAGATTCGCGTCAGGGTGCTGATATCGGGCGAGACGATTTTGGCGACCGGCAGCAGCAGTTTGACCAGCGGTTCGATCAACACGGGGACCGAGCCGGTCAAGAATCCGTAAATGGCTTGGCCGCGTTCTTCGGCGGTGCCGCTCAGAACATCGGTGAAGAAAATGAAAGGATTCGGCCCACGGTATTCGTACCAGGGCATGGTGCGGAGCCGCCCGCCAGGGCCAGCGAGCCGATCGAGTTCTTGCCATTGGGCGTAGTCGCGGTCGAAGCGACGGCGAGCCTCCGCCGCAACGGCCACCTCGAGTTCCTCGTTGGTGTAATTCTTTCCTGTGGCCGGATTGAGCTTGCCTTCAAAATCACGTTGAATCGTACTGGTTTGGTAATCCGGGTCGTCGATCTTGGGAGGTTTGTAGTAGAAGATGTTCGAGAGCACCCACCACAAAAACGACATCACGAAGATGCCAAGAGCCGCGACAAACAACTTCCGTGGGTCCAAGGCGATCTGGAAGCAGCGGAAAATCTGGGTCCACGGTAGGAAGGTTCGGTAGTTGAAACCGCTCGACTGATCACGCCCGTCGGCCATGCTGGCTCCTTCTATCAAGAAATGCGCCTGTCGCGCCGCGATTGGCTGATGTTGTAATCTTCGGGACAGGGGGGGATTATACCCGCATCGGCGGAGGCGGCAATTGGCCCATCGCGGCGTTACGAACGCCCGCATTCCTGCCCGCACCACACCATGCAAGTACAACGCAAGTACAACACGCCGCTGATACCATGCAAGCACAAACGCCGCTGATCAGGCGGCGGTGGCCTGAAACGCAACTGCCCCCTCGCCAGCCGGTAAGTAGCCGTGTTGAACAAGCGCCTGAACCAAACCGCGCATGCTGGCGTCCCAACTCCACTGGCGTGCCCGTTGGGCGGCGGCCATACCGAGCCGATCGGCCGTGGTCCGATCGGCATAAACCTCCCGCATGCAGGTGATGAGTTCATCGTTGTTCGGGTCGGCCCATTGGCCCTGGTAAATCCGGTTTTTGGCTTCAATCAACCGGTAGCCGACTTCGTAACCGACCTGGGAATCAAACATTTCCCCAACGGCGCTGAAGGTCGTGCTGATGAGCGGAACACCACAACCCATCGCTTCCAGCAGATGCAAACCAAAACCCTCACCATAGGAGGCATTCACGTAACACGTTAACGAACGGTACCAATTCGCTAACGCCAAGGGAGTTAACCCGGTGCTGACGACCTCAATGCGTGAATCGCCATGCGTGTTGACCATCGGCGAACGGGGCGTGATCTTCACCTTCAGCCGAACGTCGCGCTGGTGGGGAAAAGCCAGCAGGAATAGATCGATCACACGCTGAATGTTCTTGCGCAATCCGCCTTCATCCAAGGCTCCAGCAGTACCGAACGTGCATAGCTCCGGTCCACAACCGGCTTGCCGCGGCGAGAAAATTTCAGGATCGTAACCCAGCGGGACAACTTCCATCGGAACGGTCACGCCGTTGTCGCGGAAGCTTTCCACACCCCAGCGGCTGGGGACCAGCACTAAGCCGCAGCGGTTGAGATATTTCACCGAACCCAGTGGGAGTTGGTTGGTTTCCCACATCGTCCAGGTTGCGGTGGCACGATTGGGCTTGAAGCGGTACAGCAAGTGGGGGGGAATGACCGCCAGGCGTGGCGAACGCCAATCGTACATCCGCTCGGAGGGAGCGTATTCGGGCGGAACATAGTCTTGATGCATGAACGCGCGGGCATCGCGATAAACGTGAATGCCCGCCTTCGTCAGGCCGATGAGGGTTTTGGCCACCAGATGATCGTAGCCCCCATGACCGTGGATGTGCCCGGCCAGATGCAGAGGCGGGCCATGACGAACGATCGTCGCGGGGCAGTTGTAGACTGCCAAGGCCTTGCCCGCAGCGCGTTGCCGGAATTTCTCGCGAATTCGTGAGAACTGCCCACAAGCCAGCATCTTCAGGAAGCGACCGAACGATGCCAACCGATGATTGGAATAGAGCGTGTGATACCACAGCCACAGCGCCGCGTGTTGAAA
The DNA here is from genome assembly GCA_025055115.1 of Gemmata sp. Taxonomy (GTDB): domain Bacteria; phylum Planctomycetota; class Planctomycetia; order Gemmatales; family Gemmataceae; genus Gemmata. Next base: position 114,038 of record JANWYJ010000033.1, on the reverse strand, counting down.
CCCGTTACCCCACCGGCGGCCCAACCCAGCCAGCGTCGGGCGACCCAGCCCACGGGAAACATCCGCCATGATCGGTCCTCCCTAACCCGATAAGCGGATGCTACGCCAAGTGCGCGAAAAAAATCAATCCAGACTCCACCGGATGCAGGAGCCTTTCGACGGCAACCTGGCGTGTGCCGCCAGCGAAGCACCTGGGGTTGCTCCGAACACGGGGGTTGCATCGAACAGTAGCGTGGCTCGGACAAAGAGGCCTTTCCCGGAGAAACCCTGTGGCCAAGCCCGGGGTTATCGCGGCCGTGCCTCGAGCCGTTGGAGTTGTTCTTCCACTGTAGCGACCAGTTTCGGGTCGGTTTGCCGCAATTGGGCGATAAAGGCCCGGGCTTCTTCACGCGGACAACTCAACGCATACCGTACAATGCTGCGGCGCACGATCGGGGCGGCGTGCGTGGGCTTGGGGAATTGTGCCAAGACTTCCGGAGTCAGTTCCCAGTAGCCCCAGCGGCGGAGGTCTTCAATCGCTTGATCGGCCAGATCGCCTTCCGGTAATAAGGCCGCGCAGCACTGGAGGATTTCGGCTTTGTAATCAGCCCCGCGGGTTGCTTGAAAGAAACGGACAGTATTGATGGTGGAAAGCCGCACAGAGAAAGGTTGCTTGGCGTTGGCCAAAACGGCTGTCGCGAAGGTCCAGCCATCGGTGGGGGCAAGCAGAATATAGCCGGCGAGCAACCCCCCGAAGGCATCGCGAACGCGTTCGGAAAGGGGTTGGGCTTTCAGTTGACGCGCGAGGAATGCCGCATCGTCGGCCGTACCGCAGACACCCAAAAGGAAGGCCAAGACTCCCAAACGCTCGCTGGGGGTTTTCTCATCCGCGATGAGTTTACGCAGCACGGCGGCATCGAAATGCTTGGCACTGCGAGTAATTTCGCCATCGGGAGTGCGGGCGAACTCAACGAACGCATCCGCGGCCACAACGGGGTCGGGTGAAGCCAGATGCTTGAAGAAGTAGGCCAAGCGTGTTGTGCTATCGGCGGCGTCGGTATCGAGTTTGACAGCTCCGGCTAGATAATTCAGCGTGGCCGCTGAAGCCGGTACTCCGGAGGTATAGTGCAACTTGCCATCGATCAGGGTGAAGAAGGCGATGAACTCGGGAGCTACTGGTCCTGTCGCCGGGATGTATTCGCGAATGGCCAACACGTTCTGATTCCCACGGGCCGGGGTATCCTTCAAGGCCCGTGTCAGGTACAGATCGGTCGCGACGTCGTCGGTGCGTGGATCGACGCGGGGGTTCTTCAACTGTCCGTAATAAACCGCCTTCGCTTGGGCATACTGCATGCGCAAGGTTGGCAGAGTGCGGATATTCTCAGCACAGAATGTGCAGGCCAGGGTGGGCGTTGCTGCCACGCCCAGCAACACCATGAGAACGCCAGGGATGCGAACCATTTTCAGTGGCCTCCCGGGAACCACGGGCGAGCCACTGTGATACACCAACCCAGCAGCTGAAGGGAAGGGGACTTCTGCCGCCACAAACCAGCCACCGACGTGGGAGGGCAAAGGCACCGCGGCAGGCCGTTATTTCTTCCCCGGTTCCGCTTTGGGAAGCACACGCATTTCGTCGCGGAGAAGCTCTTCGAGGAGTTTGACACGCTCCGGTTCGTTCTGGCGCGCCTGGGCGACGAATTGGACGGCCGCGGTGTTCTTGGGATCCTCCCAACTGGCCGCCAGGGCAAATTTCAGAATCGCCCGACGATTGATCGGCAATTTGTTGTGGGATTCGACCTGAGCATACTTTAACACCGTGTCGGTCATGTCCCACGCTTTCCATTTCCGTAAGTCGTCGATGGGCATGTCGGCGATGTCGGGATGGGCGATGAGAGCTGTCATGCCGTCGAGGATTTCCTTACGCGACAACACCTCTTGCTTTTTGAACTTCTGGATATCGTCGCGGTATTCCCAGAAGAAGCGTAAGACTTTCAAGCCGGCGTGTTTGATAAGAAACTCATTCTCAGGGTTGCGGAGAATGTTCATCAGGTAGTCGTAGCCCGCTTTCTTATCGAGGAGGATGTAGCCCATGAGCATACCATCCAGACCACTGCTGAACTTCCGCTCAGGATCGTCGAGCAGTTGGCGCAGTTGTTGGGCATGCTCCGGCTTGCCGCAGTGGCCGATGAACAGACCATATAACCCATAGCGTGAAGCGCGGGTGTTGGGGTCTTTCAGCCACTTCATGATGGTATCGGCCGGCAGGGTGGGGGCCAGTTCTACAACCTCCTTGTAATCGGCAAAGGCGAACTCGTTGTAGGCATCGCCGCTGATTTCCAAATCAGGCGATTCGAGATGGTCGAAGAAAAAGCGCAGACGGGTGGCGTTGTCTTTGCCTTTGACCGCCAAGGCTCCTTGGAGGTATTCCGGCAACGGGCTGTTCGCCGACACCGCGACGCCGCGATAAGGGTCCACCTCGCCATTGACGACGTTGAAAAACACCAGGTACTTGGTCGGTTTAGGATCGGGAGGAACGTAGCGGGGAATGGTAAAGACTTTCTTATCCTTGACCAACGGGTGCGACTTGATGATCGCTTCGATGGTCATATCGGTCGTACCTTTTGAGGTGCCCGGTTCTTTTGGATCGGGTTTGGCGTTACTGAGGGTGCCGTAGAGGATGAAGTCGGCCTGTGCGACTTCACTGGTGAGTGTTTGGCCCGTGGGCGGTCCGCAGCCGGGGCAGGCTTGCGTATCTGCAACCACGACCAACACACCGGCCGCCATCAGCGCGGCCATCGATAACAGACGGGCCACCATCGACATTCACTCCCCAAGATAGCCACCGTAGGTATTATCCCGCAGGACGACACCTCGCGGCAAGGAGGAATTACCACATTCCTCTTCTTCAGCCTTGGTAGTCATCGTCTTGGGAGTCCATCCTCTTGGGAGTCACGAGAATGACGCAATGGCGGATAGTAGGTGAACGGTGATGTAAATACAACGTCGGTTAGAAACTTCATCCAGCAGTTGGTTTCATCAGGGGGATGAGGTCATGCCGAAGTATCCGGCGGCGGTGGAGGAATTGCTACGGGTAGAACATCCGGTATCGTTGGGGCCGGGGCAGCCACGGGAGCCGCTGCGATCGTCGATCGCCGAAGCCTGCAGCCAACTACCGCCCGCCTGTGCCGCAGGGCTGTGGCTACGGTTCGATTTCCTCGACGAAGCCCACGCCATCAGCCAGGCCGACGAAAGCGATCCGGAGCGGAATTTCTGGCACGCGATCCTGCATCGGCGCGAACCGGATGCGTGGAATAGCAAGTATTGGTTTCGCCGCGTCGGCCATCATCCGGTGCTGGAGCAATTGCGCCAAGCAGCACCGCGCGTGGGTTATGCCTACAGTTCGCCCGAAGCGTTTGTGGATTTTTGCGAACACGTCCGCAATAGCGGCAGCGATGCGGAAGCCACCGCCCAACGGGTGCAACAACTCGAATGGGACCTCCTGTTTGCCTGGTGTTGGGAACACCCGCCGCGACGGCGGCCCTGAAGACCAGTAGCCGCGGGCTTGCGCTTTCCCTTTCGGGCACGGGGGATAATCACGATGACCAATTCGCAACAGCCACCGGTTTTACACACCAGCATCGGCGATTTCCCACTCGCAGAATGCCGGCTCGTGGTCGGTGATCGCGAATTGTCCATTCTGCACACCGCCGCGGTGATCAGTCTGGACGAAGAAACGACCTTTCTCCACCACACGGAGAATCGGGCGCCCTATGGCGTTGTCCTGTGGCCAGCCGCGATTGCCCTGGCCCATGAAATCGTTACGCGCGCCAGTGCGTTCTGTGGCCGCTCCGTGCTGGAGCTAGGAGCTGGCACCGGATTGCCAGGGATGGTGGCGGCGGCCTTGGGAGCTAGGGTTGTTCAAACCGACCGCTCCGAACTGATCACCCATGTCTGCCGGATGAATGGCGAACGCAATGGCCTGCGCGGTATCGAGTACCGCATTGGCGATTGGGCGGCGTGGACCGATCATGCGCGCTACGATTGGATTATCGGATCGGATATTCTCTATGCTGATACACTGCATCGCGAATTGCAGCATATCTTCCACACCAATCTGGCCGCGCAAGGGCGATTGCTGATTGCAGACCCCTACCGGCCGCCGAGTTTGCGACTGTTGGAGAACCTCGCCAGCACCGGTTGGCAAGTTCGTTATTCGCGGTGGTCCTTGGGGGATGGCCCGGAGCGACGACCAGTCGCCGTCTATGAATTGACCCCGCCTGAGTATTGAGCGAGTATTGAGTCTAAGTTCTTATCCAGTTTTGATTTGCTTCGTGGAGCGATGTGAAAAGCGCCTGGCCGAAGAAACCCCCGGCGATCCGACAATACCGCCTGATCGGCAAATCCGTGCCGCCTAAGCCGCAGCGGCCAATTGCGGGACTGGCCCCATGGTGGTAAGGTATCCAAAATCGGCTTGATGGGGTGATTTTCGTTCATTCTCCAATCGTCGCGGGTATGTCTGTCAATCTTGATGCCTCTGGTATTGGTCAACTCGCGTTGCGTCTGGGTTTGGTCAGCGATGATCAAGTTCGGGAATGCCTCATCGAGTTAGACGATAAAAAAGCCCCGGCGGCGGACATGATCCGTTTGTTGGAACGGCGGAAATACCTCACTCCGTGGCAGGCCCGGAAACTCCTCAAAGGCGATCTGGATGGGTATTTTCTGGGCGGTTATCGGATTTTGTACAAAATCGCCTCGGGGAGCTTTGGCCGGGTCTACCGCGGCGACGATCCACGCACCGGACAGGTGGTGGCGATCAAAGTCCTCCGCAACAAGTGGACGATGGACAAGCAGAAAGTCGACTTGTTTATGCGGGAAGGTCGCCTGGGGCTATCCATTCGTCACCCCAACATTGTCTCGGTTCTGGCCGTCAATCAGGATGCGCAAACCGGCCAGTATTTCATCGTGATGGAGTTTATCGAAGGGGGGAATTTGCGGGATTTACTACAAGCCCGCAAAAAGCTCGCCGCCGAGGAGGCGTTGCGGATTCTCGATGAATGTGTGCAAGGGCTGAACTATGCCTATACCCGTGGCTTGACCCACCGCGACATCAAGCCCACCAACATTCTGATCGCCGTTCCCACCGGTCAAGCGAAGCTGGTGGACTTTGGCCTGGCGGAAATCAGTGCCAGTACGGCGGTGCATCTGCAGCGGCAAATTGAAGCGGATGAAGATATTGCCGTGGACCGCACCGTGGATTACGCCGGTTTGGAGAAAGCCACCGGGCAGAAACCAGGGGATGTCCGCAGCGATATCTATTTCCTGGGTTGCGTCCTGTACGAATGCCTCACGGGGGAACCTCTGATGCCTGTGACCCGCGACCGCCAGGCGCGCATGCAACCGCAGCGTTATCGCGATGTGGAAGATACGCTGCGGATTCGTGGGCCGCAGTTCGGGATTCCCCCGCTGGTGATGCGGTTGTTGGCGAAAATGGTCGCCTTCGACCCGACGCAACGTTTCCAAACCCCAGGGCAGTTGTTGGAGGCCGTTCAAGCCTGCCGTGTCGATTTAACGACCCAGGGGGCCGAAAATCGCCGCCCCGTGGGGCCTAAAACGGTTTTTGTCGTCGAGCAGAACCCCAAATTACAAGACGCCTTCCGCGAGAAACTCCGCGAACGGGGTTATCGCGTGTGGCTATCGATCGATCCGACGCAAGCGGCCAAACGTTACAAACAGGAGGCCTATCATGCTCTGATCGTCGATGCCCGGACGGTGGGGCGGGAAGGCGTCGATGCGTTCAATGACGTCCTCCGTGTGGCCGGCCATGTGGGCATGGAAGTGTGTGCCTTTTTGCTCCTGTCGGCGGAGCAAACACCGTGGCGGAGCTTGGTTCGGGAAGGGCCGAATTCGGTCGTTCTGGTCGATCCGGGTATTACGATGAAACAGCTTCTGGGCAAATTGCGCGAATGCGTCCCGGTCGATCAACCGCTGGCCAATAGTGAGTAACCTGCACCTCCCTTCTGGAGAATCCCTATGTTGATACGTGTTGTCGCCGCCGTCACGGCGTGTGCCGTGCTCAGTTTGTTCAGTTTCGCCGCCGATCCACCGAAAGTCAACAAGTTCAAACTTGGGGTCAACGCCGACTTCACGATGCAAGCGGGGGGGCAGAGTGAAACGTTGATCGCCTACAGTGCCTTCGAATACGAATGGAAAACCGAGGGTTCGACCCGCACCTTGTCGCTTCAGGTACTAGAAGTCGACATGAAAGCCGGTCAGCAGCAATTGATGAAAACGACCATGAGCCGCGCCGGCATGTTCGGTACGCAAGCTGGTCAAAAATTGAACATCCCATTCGACGAAGCGCCGGAACAACTCCAAACGATGCTTCGCGACACCTTCGAAAGCCCCCTGTGCAAGATTGAAGTTGATGCCAACGGCAAAGAAATCAAACGGACCATTCTGGCGAAGCCCGGAGCCAAAGTCGCCATTGATACCGGCATGATCGCCAACGCCACCTTCTTCCATCCCCCCTACCTGGCCGATCAAGACGAATGGCAAACCGAAAGCAGTGTCAGCGCGGGGCAAGGCTTGGCCACGGGAACCGTCACCCTCAAGAAGGTGCCCGGTGGCCAGGGTGGCCAAGCCGTTCAGGCCAAAGGCCTGTTGAAAGCCGACAACGTGAAAGCCGACAATGGCGGAACCATCAAAGATGCCAAGTACAATCTTCAAGGGACGTTGTTGTACGATACCAACCGCAAAGAATGGACCGCAGGGACGGTCGATATTGATGTCACGTTCCAAGTCGTCACGGGTAATCAGACGGTGGATGCCAAGGGGACGATGAAGCTGAAGTTCGAAGCCCTGCCGGCTAAGAAATAAGCCAATCCACAAAATAAGCCAATCCACAACCCACGCCGACTGTGGCCATGCCCGGCGTGGGGGCCTTGGGGCGAATATCGCCGCTCATCGTCGGACCGTCTCGGGCATGGGTGATCGTGACCGGACCGGGGTGGGGGTCGCGAGGAAAATATCGCGGCTCGTGGGCCATGCCCGGCAGGAGACCGAGTGTTCGCCCGAGTGTTCGAGGCAGGGGTGGTGATGCGCCTGGGCGGGGCGGTCACGCCCCCGGACCGGCGGGGGGTAAACCAGCGGCTTCCAGAAGTGTTGGCCCCTGGATCAACTCCCCAATCCGCTGCAAATCGTCTTGGAACAAATAATCGCTTTCGCGGTGTTGGGTGACACGGCGCAGACACTGATGCGCTCGCTCGACACCGCGACCCGGCCGTAACGGTAAGCGATAATCCAGAGCCTGCGCTGCGGTGAGCAGTTCAATCGCCAACACCATCTCCACATTCCGCAACACCCGCAGCAACTTCAAGGCCGCGACGCTCCCCATACTGACATGATCTTCCTGCCCCAAACTCGTCGGAATCGAATCGACACTGGCCGGATGACACAATACCTTGTTTTCGCTGACCAGCGCCGCGGCCGTATACTGGGGAATCATGAAGCCGGAATTCAACCCGGTTTCCCGCATCAGCAGTTTCGGCAGGCCATCATGACCTTCGAGCAGCAGATAGATGCGGCGTTCCGAAATGCTGGCATATTCCGCCAAAGCCATAGCCGCGAAATCGAGAGCCAACGCCAGCGGCTGCCCGTGGAAGTTGCCGCCACTGACGATGTCGCCGTTCTCGAAGACCAGCGGATTGTCGGTCACGCCGTTGATTTCCGTTTCAAGGACGCTTGTGGCATAAGCCAGTGCGTCGCGGCTGGCCCCGTGGACTTGCGGCACGCAGCGCAGGCAGTAGGGGTCTTGCACTTTGCCACAATTGCGATGCGCTTCGAGAATCTCGCTGTCCTGGAGCCAAAAACGGACATTGGCGGCCACCACGCCATGCCCCGGATGCGGGCGAACGGCGTAAATGCGCTGATCGAACGGCTTGATGCTGCCTTGCAACGCCTCCAGCGACATAGCCGCCGCCAAATCGAAGTAATCGACCAACCGGCTACAGCGTTCCAACACATAGGCCCCATACGCCGACATCAGCTGCGTTCCGTTGATCAGAGCCAACCCATCTTTAGCCGCCAATTCCACCGGAGCCCAGCCGAAGGAACGTAGGACATCAGCCGCCGGAACAGACCGCTGCCCCTCATCATCCCAAAATTCACCCAGCCCGATCAGCGGTAAGCACAGGTGAGCCAAGGGGGCTAAATCGCCCGACGCCCCGACACTGCCGCGACTGGGGACGACGGGGACGAGTTGATTCTGATGAAAGTCGATCAAACGACGGAAGACCGGAAGTGAGATGCCCGAATATCCTAAACCCAGTGTATGAATTTTCAGCTGCAGCATGAGCCGGGTGATGTCGACCGGAACAGGGTCGCCAACACCCACGGCATGGCTGAGCAACAGATTCCGCTGAAGTGTGGCCAGTTGCTCGTCGGCCACGCGGCACCGGGCCAAGGCTCCAAAACCCGTGTTGACGCCATAGTGGGCTTGTCCATCGGCCAAGGCCGCCTCAACCCAGGCCCGACTGCGTTCGACCGCCGAGCTATCACGGGCGAAAAAGGCCATACTGGCTGCTAAGTCGGAGTATAAGTGCCGGATCGTGATTCGCGGAATACTCATTACGGTTAACCTCAGCGTCGGCGGTGATCCGCCGCAAGCGCCGGAACACTTCTACGGACCTGCAGAATGCCTCACTCAACCTTCACCCTGCGTTCCCCCATGCCGGTGTCGGCGGAAGAATTGTATGCCTGGCACGCACGCCCCCTGGCCTTGCAGCGGTTGCAACCGCCGTGGGAAAACGCCCAGGTCCTTCGGCAGGAGGGAACCTTCGGAACCGATGGCTTGCGTGTGACCATTCGGGCCGCGACGGTGGGGCCGCTGACCACCACCTGGGTGGCCGAAGTGTTCGGCTTCCAACCCGGGCGGCAGTTTGAGGACCGGCAGCTCCGCGGGCCGTTCGCCTATTGGCATCATACCCATCGCATGATTCCCGACGGTGCGAATGCGTCGTTTCTCGAAGATCACATCGAATATCGCCTCCCTTTGGGTCGGGTGGGCCAGCTGGTGGGGGGGTGTGGGGTGAGGCAGCGGCTGGCGGCGATGTTCCGCTACCGGCATGCGCTGACGGCTAGCGACCTGCACCGCCACCAGTTGTTTCGCGACCGGCCCCGGCGGACGATCGCTGTCACGGGAAGCCGCGGCTTGATCGGCTCGCAATTGGTGCCCTTTTTGACCACGGGGGGGCATCGTGTCGTGCGCCTGGTCACGGGTTCGGCTACCCCCCCCTACGACGACGGCACCCAATGGTTGGCCTGGAACCCCACCGCGCCACTGCCAGCCGGGATTTTCGAAGGTATCGACGTCGTCATTCACCTGGCGGGCGATAACGTGGCGGAAGGTCGCTGGAACGAGGAGAAGAAGCGGAAAATTCTCACCAGCCGCACCATTCCCACGCGGCACATCGCGGAGGCGATTGCGGCCACCCCCGCGCAGCGGCGACCCACCGTGTTCCTGTGTGCCTCGGCGGTCGGCTACTACGGCGACCGGGGGGATGAGGAACTCACTGAAGAGTCGGCGAGCGGTCAGGGGTTTTTCCCCGAGGTCGCGCGGGCTTGGGAAGCCGCCACGGAGCCGGCCCGAGCCGCTGGTGTACGCACGGTGGCTCTGCGGATCGGTGTGGTTCTTACTCCCCAAGGTGGAGCGTTGGGGAAACAACTGCTGCCTTTTCGGATGGGCGGAGGCGCGGTTCTGGGCAGTGGCCAGCAGTGGACCCCGTGGATTACCCTTCATGATCTGGTGGGGGCGATTCATCACATCATGTTCACCGACTCCTTGGCTGGCCCGGTGAACCTCGTGGGGCCGAATCCGGTGACGAATCAGGTGTTCACCAAAACCCTTGGCCGCGTCTTGAGCCGTCCGGCGTTTTTGTGGCTGCCGAGTACGGCCTTGCGGGTGATGTTGGGCGAGGTGGCCGATGAAGCCCTGCTAGCCAGCATGAAAGTGAAGCCGGCCCAGCTGCTGGCCAGCGGCTTTGTGTTCGAACATACCGACTTAGAAGCAGCGCTGCGGTTCTTGCTGGGCCGCTTGGCCGCGTAGTCGCCCGGCGCGGTGGGGGATCAGAGCACGGGGGTATTGCCTCGAAAGACGACCGGGCTGGTTTGCCGGCTGTGGCTTGGGCGGTAGAGGATCATTGCACTTCCATGACAACGCGGAAGCCGATGGTTTCGGAGGGCGAATCAGGGTCGTGCCCGCGGCGCGCCGCACTGCGGCAGTCGATGGGCAGCATGCCGAAGCAGCCGCCGCGGACCACACGGAGTTGCCCCGTTTTCGGTCCTGGTGGGTCTTCGACGGGGCTTTCAAAGTAGTAATACTCATCGAACCAATCGTTCACCCATTCTTGGACGTTGCCGTGCATGTCGTGCAGGCCAAAGGGATTGGCCAGAAACTGTGCGACCGGACAGGTCGATTTCCCCGACTGCTTATGCCCGGAGGTGGCAAAGAGGGCATCTTGCCCGGTGAGTTTGTCGCCGCAGGAAAAGTCGGTGGTGGTACCTGCGCGGCAGGCGTATTCCCATTCGGCCTCGGTGGGCAGTCGGTAGATGCGGCGGTGCACTTGCTCTTCGGGCAGGCGTCCGAGTTTGTCACAAAAGCGGATCGCCTGTGCCCAGGTACAATTCTCGACGGGATGATCGGGTCCGCCACCGTGGTACTTGTTGAACTTACTGCAATTCTTGCCTTTGACCGCTTCGTATTGGGCTTGGGTCACCGGTACGACCGACATATAGAATGGCCGGGTGATTTTCACTTCATGGACCGGTCCTTCGAATGGTCGTCCGGATGTATCGTCGCCCATCAGAAAGGTACCCGGGGGGATGCGCACGAAGGTCATACCGATGGAGTTTTTAATGAGGCGCATGTGCCCGCCGACGGTTGACGAGCGCGGACCGGCGGCACTCAGCGGTCCGCCACCCGCGGCCGACAGGAGGGCGGCGGCGGCTCCGGCGGCGGCTTCCAGATCGTAGGTTTTGCCACGGCTGGTGATAATGGCGGGGGCGGGGGCGGGTTGCGGTTTGTAGATGGCCGAGCCAGGGCCGCTGAGGGTGATCAACTTGGAGCCATCGGGCCCGGCCGGGTTGGGGGCTGCGACAGTGACCGAGGCCAGACTTTCGGCCAAAGCGACGGCGTTTTTGGGGCGCTTGTCGGCCCGGGTACTGAGGCAGGCTTGCAAAACCCGGGCTTGTGAGTCGGTGAAGCCAAACGGTCGTAGCTCCTCGATCCACTCGGACCCAAAAGGCGCTTCCACCGTAGGATCGCGACGCAGCAACTGATACCAGATCATCCCGATAGCGTGCACGTCGTCGGTGGGTGCGGGCGGTTCGCGTTTCACTTGTTGCGGGCAGGCGTACAAACTGGTGGCAGCACCGCGTTCGGCGAGCAAAATCTGTTCGCCGCGGGGGCCACTTTTCGCCAATTCCAAACCCCGGACGCTTTCAATCTGCCCCCAGCCGTAATCACTGACCCACATCGTGAACTTGCCGCCTTCGGTGGGATGGAGCAACACGTTACTGGGCTTCAGGTCGCGGTGGATGATGCCTTTTTCGTGAGCCTTGGCGACAATTGCGGCCAACCGGCGAATCAGTTTGAGGGCGGCTTCCGGTTTGGGAGAATCGTAGCGCCATTTCCAGTCGAACATCAAGCCGGCCAAATCGTAACCATAGACGAACGGTGTTTCCAAACACGGTGGGTCCGTATCGAGATAAACCGAACGCAACGGCAGAATGCCCGGAATATCGTTGAGGTCGAAAACTTGGGTGAAGAGTTCCGTGTTGGCTTTGACCCGGTCTTGCGATTCGGGATCGATAACGAACTTGAGGGCTGCGGGGGAAAGGTGGGGTTGGGTAGGGTCTTCACCGCGCCAGACTTCGGAATTCTGCCCCAATCCCCGTAGAGAAACGAGCGTCCAGTTGTCGAGGCCGGGTGGTTTGTCGCCGGGGTGGAAGCGGGGGATTCGGGGGGGGAGGAAGACGGCGAATTCTTCGGGTTTCAGTAGTGTCAGTTTTTCGGGCGCGGTTTTGCCGTCAGGATCGGAGGGGCGCCGGAGAATCTGACGCACTGTCACGGGGAACGCCCGCAGGTAATTGATCAGTTCCACCTTCGGAACCGCATGGGTGGTGGACAGTTCGGTCAGCAGTTCCCCCAGTCGTCGTTCGTACTCGTCAGGTGCGACCGCAGCGCAATCGGCCAGGGCCAGGCGGAGGTCGGCCCCGGGGAGCTTCTTGTGGGCATAGTCGAACGCGACACGGGCCACATCGAGCATCACATCCGCGAACGGCCATTGTCCTTGAAGAGCCTTACGGCCTTTTTCGCACAACGCTTGCCCAACACACTCCAACAAGGCTTGTAAACGCGGCATAGCAACGCCTCCGGACGGGGGAGGGATCAGAACGAGCCGGTGGCAGGACAACGCGAGTTTGCTTTCGAGTGTAAAGGCTAGACCGCCGGTCTACAAGTCCGTCTTGCCGCTTCTCTCACGAAGTTCTCCCCCCTGCTTGTTGGAAAAGACGATCCACGACCGTTTTCCATCACACCTGGGTTGCGGCCGGACGGCTAGCTGTTACACTGGCTCGGCACCGTGACAGCTCCTCTTTCATTGTCGTATTAGAAAGCAATGGTGACGAAACTACCAAGCAAAAAACGGCACCACCGCGGGCGGCGAGACCCGCGGCGGCGCAAGGAGGAGGGCTTTCATCACGTTCTCAGGATAACAGATAACGGACTTCTCAGGATGACAGATGACTCACCATGTTCGAGGGACTCGTCCGTGTCTGCTTTCCCACCGTTCACATGACGTTCTCAGGATAACCGACGATTCACTTTCTCATGACGTTCTCAGGATAACCGACAATTCACCGGTCACGGCGGGGTGGATTAGGGCAAGGTGGTGATCACGCCATCTTTGAGCTTCCCCTCGCGAACAACGAAGTATTTGAGCGGGAAGAAGGTGTTCAAATCTTTGTGGTTGAGAACGAACGTTACATTATCCAGATTGAGGGTCTCCCACAGGTGTAAACCGACTAGAATATCGCCTTTCTGAATCCCGGCGACGGCCGCCGCGCTGCCAGGGGCTACTTCCGTGACCAACAACCCGCCCCGCAACTGCGGATTGGCTTTGGCCACCGCTTCGGCACCCACCGGGGTCACTTTCAGCCCCAGCTTCTTTCCAACGGCATCGGCGGCACCCAAAGGTACGGCCGGTCCGCGCATCAGCGGCTGAAGGGTGAGTTCCAAATCCACGACGGAACCATCGCGCCGCACACGGACGGGGATTTTCGCCCCCAAGGGTTTGTCCAGAAGTCCGCGTTCAAAGTCGATCGAGGTGGCCACGAGAATATCGTCCACCTTTTCCAAAACATCTCCAACTTTGAATCCCGCGAATTCCGCCGGAGAATTGGATTCCACTTGCTCGACACTGACGCGGCGTTGCGACGGTCCTTCGGTCTCGCTGCGCGTCGCCGTATCGCGAAGGATCAAACCGTGACGAATCCCCAGGCGGCGGCGAACGCTGATAAGGTCGGCAGCGCGGGGAATGACGGTGTCGATAGGTAAGGCGAAACCAATGTTTTGCGCTCCCGCACGAATGGCGACATTCACTCCCACCACTTCACCCAAGACATTCAGCAAAGGCCCGCCCGAATTGCCCGGATTGATCGGAGCACTCGTTTGAATCAGCCCTTTGTAGTTGACTTCCTTATTGAGGGCCACATCCCGGCCTTTGTAAGACACGCGCCCATCGGTAATCGAATGTTCATATCCGAAGGCATTGCCGATGGCGATCACGGATTCACCGATCATGAGGTCGGACGAAGTTCCTAAACTGATCACAGGCAGTGGCTTATTCGGATCAATCTTAATGATGGCCAGGTCATTCTCTTTGTCGGTCGCCAGAATACGGGCGGTGTAACCGGTGCCGTCGTGGAGACGGACGCGCAAACTACTGACATCGTCAACAACGTGGAAATTGGTGAGAATATAACCGCGGCTATCAAGGACGATTCCGGTACCCATCCCATTGACGCGTTGGGTTTGACCGCTTTGGGGCCGGAAGGGATCGTCGGAGGGAGGATTGACCAAGCGTTCACTGTGAATGTTCACCACCGCTGGCTTGAGTCGGTCGTAGACTTCCACCACCTGGTCGCGACGCTTGCCGGGGGTGATTGTGCGCTCGCCGGCGCTGGCCAGGGGAGGGGGTTCACTGAACGCCGGGGTGAAAGCGATCAGCCCAATAGTGCCGAGGGTGACGACCGTCAGGCCCACAGGTACCAGGAGCCGACGACGCAGGGAGTGGAGAAGCGAGGTGATGGTCACCGTGTGCATGGGGCCCCCGTGCCTGCGGCTCATTCCGTCGTATCAAGGCATAGTGTTGTTCGGAATTTCCGCGGCCAAAGCTCGATGCCGGCTTCGTGGTCCAACCCAATCGCCAGCACCCCTGCGCTGTATTGCACCGGGCGTATACGATGAAGCGAAAGGACCGGTTGGCCGGATTCGCAAACGATGCCGGGTGTACCGGTTGCGCCGGGACAGGGATCAAAGACCAGTGCCAGAAACGCCGGTCGGTCACCCCAACTTCAGGAAATGCGGCCCGGTGATGGTATTTTTCCTCGCAATGGAAACGATTGTATGGCGCGAACTCCCCGGATGGCCCAAATCGAAGCCCTGTTGGCCGAAGACCCCGACGATGCCTTTCTCCGCTACGGTTTGGCCATGGAACATGCCAGCGCCGGCGACGATGCCGCCTGTGTCGAGGTGCTGCGCGACCTCATGGCCCGCACCACGGCCAGCCCGTATATCCCCGCCTTCCTCCAATGCGCTCAAGCCTTGTTGCGATTGGAACGCACCGACGAAGCCGCCGACATCCTTCGCCGCGGCATTCAGGCGGCCCGCGAAGCTGGCGACACCCACGCGGAAGGCGAAATGCAAGCCCTCTTGGCCATGGTGGAGTGATCGGGACAACCACCGCCGACACCACGGGTGGTGAACCGCCTGAGGCAGCAAAATGATGGATGGCCACTTTCCAGTAAGGCGGTACGACCGCGGGCGACCCAATTCATCAAGGAGTGATGCCAAGGTTTGCGTTTCTCTCGCACCGATACGAGGAATTGCCATGTTACGTTGGGTGGGGCTACTGACGCTATGGGCTTTTGCCTTTTTGGCTTTTGTGTCGCCGGCCGCCGCGGCTCCCTGGGATGCAGCCCAACTGGCGGCGATCGACAAAGCCACTACCGGTGCGATTGATCGCGGCGAGTGCCCAGGCGCTGTCATTGTCGTCCTCCACGACGATCAGGTTGTTTATCGCAAAGCCTTCGGCCATCGCACCCTGCAGCCCCACAAGACCACCATGACCACGGACACGATCTTTGACCTCGCCTCCCTGACCAAGCCCATCGCAACCGGGACAGCCATCATGTTGCTCATCCAGCAGGGCAAAATCCGCCTCGATGATCGTGTCAGCGATTATTGGCCGCAGTTTGCCGCCCACGACAAAGACCGCGTCACCATTGCCCAACTGTTATTACACACCTCCGGGTTGATTCCTGATAATGCCCTGACCGACTATGCCGATGGCCGGGCCAAAGCCCTGGAGCGGATCGCGAACCTGAAGCTCCAAGGGCCGCCCGGCACGCAATTCCGCTATAGTGACGTTGGCTTTATTGTGTTGGGTGAATTGGTTGAACGGATCAGTGGCCAGCCGCTGGATCAATTCGCACACAAGCATGTTTTTGAACCGCTCAAGATGACCGACACCGGTTTCAACCCACCGCCGCAGCGTCGGGAACGGCTCGCCCCCACCGGTTTACGCGATGGGAAAACGATTCTGGGTGAAGTTCACGATCCGCGCGCCTACCGAATGGGGGGTGTCGCCGGACATGCCGGTCTGTTCTCCACCGCCGACGATCTAGCCCGTTACTGCCGGATGTTGCTTCGCGGCGGGGAACTGGATGGTGTGCGCATTCTCGAAGAGAAAACCGTACAATTGTTCACAAAGCCTCACCCGGTTCCGATTGTCAGCAAAGGCCAGGAAAGTACCGGACTGCGCGCGCTGGGTTGGGATGTCGATACGAGTTACTCAGGTCCACGCGGCGACCGCTTCAAGAAAGGTGAGGGCTACGGTCACACCGGCTTTACTGGCACCAGTATTTGGATCGATCCGGGAACAAAAACCGCTGTCATCATCCTCACCCATCGTGTTCATCCTGATGACAAAGGCAATGTCGCGCGGCTGCGGCGCGAGGTGGGCACGATTGTGGCCCAAGCGGTCGGCCGGTGAAAGCGCAGGCACCCGGGGGCAGTCGTGGGCGGATCCATCGTGCGCTGCCCGCTTGATGCGGGGACGACCGCCTGCCAGCTCTCAGCTCTCTATTGACACGCCAGTTACGCGAGTTTGGTGATCAGTTGCGCCAATTCATCTGGTGAAAGAACGCCGCTTTCGGTGTGGATGGGTTTATCGCTGCCTTTGAAGAAAAGAATGCGCGGAATGGTCATCACATCGTACTTGACCGCGAGATTGGGGTTTTCATCAACATTGAGTTTGCCGACCTTCACCTTGCCTGCGAATTGATCGGCAATGGCGTCGATGGTGGGCGAAAGGCGGCGGCATGGGCCGCACCAGGGTGCCCAGAAATCCGCAACCAATAAGGTGTTTCCGGAGACGTGTTCATTCCAATTGGCTTCCGTCAATTCGATAACATTTGGGCTGGCCATAATCGCATCCTCACAGGCAGTGAAAGTATCCGCCAATGCGGCGAATATCTAGGGCCATTCTACACGATAGAGACTACCGGACCAACCAACACTCCTTACGCGTCGGCACTGAACCTGTTGCCACCACCGCCCGCAGCTGCCGGCTGACGCACTGGGCCGAAACACTCCTTACGAGCCGGTACCGAGGCTATTACCACCCAGCCCAACACCCCCCCCGACACGCTATTGCCGCAGGAAAATGCGGCCATCGGAACTGAGTGGTGGCTGTGTCGTTATGTATCGCGGACAGCAAGATAGTCTCTTATCGCGGACAGCAAGACGGTCTCTGGCAGGAAGATGGCGGCCATCCGATCTGAATTGAATTGTGCTCTCGGCTGGCGAAGAGTAAAACACACGTTCAGTTCTGGCAGGCAGAAAGCGGTAATCTAGGGCCATCGGGATTGAGTTGTTGACCCATCGGGATTGAGTTGTTGACCCATCAGGATTGAGTTGTTAACCCAGTACGATTCGATTATCCAGGACGAGAAAACTTCATCGGAAGATGGCAGCCATCGGGACTGAGTTGTTGACCCCCTGTTGACGCGCAGGCGAACCGTTCCTAATAATTGTGTGTCCTCATTGTTGAGGATACAGCGGCCCTATCGTCTAGTGGCCTAGGACACCGCCCTTTCAAGGCGGGAACTCGGGTTCGAATCCCGATAGGGTCACTCCTTCCCTTCAATGCGGAATGGGGTGGGACGAAGGCGACGGCTCGATCCGTTCACCTTCGGAACACACCACTCCGCTGTCTGCGTTTATGGGTTTCCCATGAGCAACATCCCGTGGTGGGTGTATGTGATCGTTGCGGGGTTAGCGTGGGGCACGTACGTGCCCATCATCTTCTACGGTGGTACCGAACTGACGACCAAACCGGGCACTATCGGCGGGCGCCTGGCTTCGATTTTGTGCGTCGGTGTGGCGTATTTTGTCATCGCGGTCGTCATTCCGCTGGCCCTCATGAGCCTCCGTGACGATGCCAAACCCGATTGGAAGCTCAATGGCCTCGTCTTCAGTGCCTTGGCTGGTGTCGCTGGGGCTGTGGGGGCGATTTGCGTGATTTTCGCCAGCAAAGCGGCTGTGGATACCGCCAAAGGGGAATTTGAAACCCGTGAAGCCGCTCTCGTCGCCAAAATGGCCGCGGAAACACACCCCGAGGCCAAAGCGGCACTCGAAAACGAACTGGATGAATTCCGCGCGGGCAAAAGCAAGTATTTAGCTTCGTATCGCGTGTTGATCGCCCCCCTGATTTTCGCGCTAGCCCCCTTGATCAATACGCTCCTAAGCTTGGTGTGGCACCCCAAACCGGGTTATCCGTGGCACTTTGGCTGGGAGATGCCATCGTGGCACCTGCCGGTGGGGATTGTGCTGGTCGCGTGCGGTACGTTCCTTGTGCTTTACTCCAAAGAGGCCGGGGAGGCGCAACGGGCCGCCGCTCCCAAACCCGTGGCTACAGCGCCCCGTGCGCCCACGCAAGCGGAGTGATCGTGATGACCCCCGCCGAGGCCGTGACCCGACTGAACACGGTGTTGGCCCACGCCTGGATGATCCGCACCTTTCTCAAACACGCCGACGAAATCCAACAGAGCGACGAGATGCTGGAAGTCCCGCGGACACTCTACGATAGCATCCGCGCGGTCGAGCCGGCCTTCCAACGCCATGACCACGGCGACTATCTCCGCCGCCTCAAAGGCAAACTCCCGAAACTCCGCCGCATTGCCGACTATTTTCATCACCATTACAAACAATTTTCCCCCCACACCAACTTCGAAATGGCCGCGATCAGCCTCCAGGGTGTAGTGCAGCAGATCGACGAGATTCTGCAACAGGTCGATTGGACCGAAGTGGGCAAACTCCTTCCAGGGCATCCTTCGTCCGCCGATACCGCCAATCCGCCAACGTCCGCTGATACCGCCAATCCGCCAGCGTCCGCCGATACCGCCAATCCGCCAGCCGACCCGCTCGATCAGCTCGAAATTCCCGAGGTGTGATGCCACGGGCCAGAACGCAGCATCCCCAGTGGATCGCACAGTGGAAGATGGCCGCGTTCGTCGTCGCCGCTCAGGGCACCAGCGCCAGAAGCACCACCCGGTGGATCGGGCCGCGGAAGATGGCCGCGTTCGTCGTGGTGGGGGCTGATTCCGTCCGAACAGCCCCCCTCGACTGGCGCAAGTTGCCGAGGCCACCGGCAGTGGCCAACGACCTCATTTCCTCCGACGCCGGTTATTCTTTTTCCGACGCCGGTTATTTCTTTTTTTTCAGGGTATCGACCTTATCGCCGTCGATCAGTTCAAGTTCCTCATCGCTTTTCCACTTGAACTCAAACTCGTGTTCGAACAGCTCTTCGTTGAGTTTCAGGCTGACCTTCAATTTTTTCTCCATCAGTTTGTAGGTCCCGGAGAGTTTTAGCTCTTTCCCTTCGAGGTTGACGGTAGCTGTCATTTTGCCGTCTTTTTCAAAAGAAACGATGGTTCCGACCGGGGTATCACCGCCAGACTTCGTCACTTCCCACTTGCCGACGAGCTTGGCCATATCGGCTTTTTCGTCGGCCTGCAGCGAGCTGAGTCCCAAAACGATCGTCACCCATCCAACGGTGACCAAGCGCATCCCATTCATCGGTTGGCTCCAACAGGGTCGAGGATATAGCCGCGAGCGAGTCGGGCTGAGGCTGGGCGTAAAAAAGAAGCATAATACTTGACAAGTGAATAATAATGCACATAATTACATAGACTACGGCAGCGGCGTCAGCCGGATGTTCCGGTAACTCACCTTGGCCCCGTGGTCCTGAAGGCCGATGTGGCCTTCGCGCTTGAAGTCTTTGAGGGCCATCTTGAATTTGTTCTTGCTGCCGTCGGGGTTTTTACCGGCTTCGGTCCATTGGTCGAGGTCCATCGCATTGACCTTCTCACCATTGATGACCACGGTAATCCGGCTACCCTCGGCGGTGATTGTCAGGGTGTTCCAGTCGTCTTTTTTGGTGTTGTCCTTGGTCGGTGCGACGAGATCGTACAGTGCGCCGACGGAGTGCTTGCTGGGTTTGGTGGTAGGTTTGTCGATTTGAATTTCGATGCCGGTTTGGACGTTGTCGGTGGGTTTGTCGGTTCGGATGAAGACGCCGCTGTTGCCTTCGGTTTTGAATTCGAGTTCCAAAACGAAGTTGCCGAAGCGGTCTTTGGTCCAGATGTCGCCGCCAGCGGATTCGCGCACCATCGCGCCGTCGTGCACCACCCACCCTTGAGTGATGGCTTTGCCGGTGGCGGTTTGCCAGCCGGTGAAGTCGGTTCCATTGAACAGGGGGCGGGCGTTGCGGTTTTTGGAGACGGTGTCGTCGGCCAACACGGCGATAGCCGCAGCAATCACCAGCGCCGAGGCCAGGGAGAGTCGAAACATGGTACTAACTCCTCAATCAGGGAAAGAATCGTGGAGGTCGGCTTGTTCACGGCATCCGTGCAGTGATCCGAGGGTAGTCGCCGTGGCATCAGCCAGCGCTTAGGCGTCTTAGCGGCCGTGACGTTTTTGCAGGTATGCGGCCAGGTCGTGGCCGAGGTCGGCATCGGTGCGCAGGCGGACGTAGTCGATTTCTAACCGCCGAAGCCCCGCTTCGAGGGCCGCGACGTGGGCCTGAAACGCCGCCAGGTATTGGTCGCGAATGCCAACAGGATCGGTGAGAATGTCTGGCAGCCCCTCCAGGCCACGAAAGAGAGTCGTTTGCCGGAAGGGGAAGTCGATTTCCGCGGCATCCAGAGTGTGAAACACCACCACTTCGTGCTTCTGATAGCGGAGGTGCTGCAGGGCGGCCAGTAGGTCGGGAACATCGTCTAGCAGATCACTGAAGAGAAAGACGATACCACGCCGTCCGGTACGGCTGGCCAGTTCATCCACGCCACGAGCGATTCCGCCGCTTTCGGCAAACGGTCCATCGACCATCACGCGGCAGGCTTCGCGCAGCTGATTCCACTGGCCACTGGGTCGTAGATAAGCTCGTACACCATTGGCCACTAAACTCAACCCGACGCTATCGGCCTGCTGCAGGACCAAGTACGCCATTGCAGCGGCCGCTGTGCAGGCCAGGTCGTACTTGGTTCGCGCACCGGAGGCGTAGCGCATCGACTCGCTGGCGTCGATGATCAGCCAAGCGACAAGGTTCGTTTCTTGCTCGTATTGTTTGAGGAAATAGCGCTCGGTGCGGCCATAGACCTTCCAATCGATGTGTTTGATGTCGTCACCAGGGGTGTATTCGCGATGCTGGGCAAATTCGACGGCAAAGCCATGGCGCGGGCTTCGATGTTTGCCCGACAGATAGCCCTCGACGAACTGCCGGGCTTCCAGTTCGAGCCGGTCGATACGGGATAAAACCGCGGGGTCGAGTGCATTCGTAGGCATGAGCATGAAACTTTGGTGGCAGGATACGATCGGTGACACACCACTGGGCGACATTGGGCCGCGTTGGCATTTTGGGGGTAGACCCTGGCCCGTCAGGCAGGGTCTGGCCCCTGGCCGCGGCCTTACTCGCTGCTTCGGGCGGGCACCAAGGCCAACAAGCGGCGAATGATTTCGTCGGGGGTAATGCGGTCGGCATCGGCGTTGTAGTTCGTCACCACACGATGCCGCATGACCGGCAAGGCCACAGCCTTCACATCTTCGGTGGCGACGTAGGTTCGCCCGCGCAAAAGTGCCCGGGCCTTCGCCGCGAGGATGAGGTTCTGCCCGGCCCGCGGCCCGGCCCCCCAAGTGACGTATTTTTGAATGAAGTCGGGAACGTTCGGATCAGGAGCTTCACCATCCTGCGCACCGGGGCGTGTTAGACGAGCCAGCTTCAGTGCATAGCGAATCACAAACCCGGCGACCGGCACCCGGCGAACCAATTGCTGCATTTCCAGCAGCTCGTCGGCACCGATGACCCGTTTGGGCTGCATCGTGGCTGCAGACGTCGTCGCTTCGATGATGCGGTACTCATCCTCCTCCGAGGGATAGCCGACGTTGATGGTGAACATGAAACGGTCTTGCTGGGCTTCGGGCAGTGGGTACGTTCCTTCTTGCTCGATAGGATTTTGCGTGGCCAGAACGAAAAACGGCTCGGGCAAGTGATGACGTTGCCCGGCGACGGTCACTTGCTTCTCTTGCATGGCTTCCAGCAAGGCCGATTGGGTTTTCGGGGGCGTGCGGTTGATTTCATCGGCCAATACCACATTGGCGAAAATCGGCCCTTGCAAGAAACGGAATGCTCGCGAACCCGTGGCGCGATCTTCTTGCAGCATTTCGGTACCGGTGATGTCGGAAGGCATCAAATCCGGTGTGAACTGAATGCGATTGAACGACAGGTTCATGCTATCGGCCAGGGTGCGGATCATGAGGGTTTTCGCCAACCCGGGCACCCCGACCAGCAGAGCATGACCTTGCGATAATAACGCAATGAGCAGAAGTTCCAGCACGTCCTTCTGCCCGACAATCACCTTGCTGCATTCTTCGAGAATGCTCTCGCTGGCCGCACGCAAACGATCGACCGCGTTGGCATCGTCGCCACTGAGTCCTACCGGTTCTGCTCGAACAGCCACAGATACACCTGAAAGTGAGACAACGGATGAAAATTCTTCGCCATCACACACCACCTCGAAACACGTTCGCGGCGGCGTGTCTATTTCAACCACACGATACGGTCGCCAGTGGCGAAGACCGCGGCGGTGGTCGAGAAGGCCGCGGTGACGATCGGCCCACGGGCCGGAAGCTCCCAGTGGGCCAGCCGTTGGCCGGTCAGGGCATCGACGACCCACACCGGCGCGCAACGGTTCATCCACGCATCATACAGCGTTCCGCACCAGCCGGGGAGCCGCCAGACCAACGGTTCGCGGCGAAACGACTTCAACCATCGCGAAAATACGGCCTGTGGTCGTTGCTGCGTGATAGCTTCGGTTGGGTAGACGAGCAGTCGACCGTGACTGGCCATCGTGACGGTCCATCCGCGTGGGCAGTCGGGCAATTCCCGCTCCCAAACGGTTTTGCCGCTCCGCTGCGCCACGGCCACGAGTTTGTCGCGCGTAGGCAGATACAGGGTGTCGGTGTCGGTGGTGGCGGCGGCCAGGTTCAACCGATCGGTATCGACAAACACAGGATTCGACCAAACCGCTTGACCGTTGGTCATATTGATTCGCTCGATTTCTACACCATGGTTGCGGCGAATGGCGACGAAGGCGTGTTGGCCACAGACGCGGACTTGTGCCGGCTCGCCGGTGAAGCCTTCTGTGTATTCTGTTTCAAAACTCCAGAGAACCCGACGGCCGATCTGAGCGTAGCGAACCAAACCCGGGCCATCGGAAAAAAGAAGACCGTGGCTACCAGCGAGTGGCGGTGGATGAAGCCAGGGCGTCAGGGCGGTGTGTTCGCCTAAGGCTGGCTGCATCATGGGTCGGCCTGTGAGTCGATCGACAAACCATCGTTTGCCGTCGGAGCGTTGCACAACCACGAACTTGTCACAGACGCTCAACTGCGGGCCAAACTGCACTGCGCGCGGATAGGCGTATGGTTCGTAACCGGCTGTACCCTCGGCATTGAGAACCCATGCGACGCGGCGGGCTTCGAGGTCCCAGGCGATCAGGTGTCGTTCGCCCCAACGGGCCACTAGCCATCCACCGGCCAGTGTGAACGACGATAAGTGCGGGCGGTCTGGTTCTTGACCGTTGCGGTAGCGGAAAGGCGACGCCTGGGGTAATCGTTCGGTGACCGGCAGGCGAAACACCCACAGCGGTTGGGGATCGGTGCCGTACAGCGCGACCGCAAACGGTCCTGTGGCGACAAAGCCGCCAGGGTATTCGGCCACATGGGTCATGATGTCGGCTGTGGCATAGTGGCGGCTGGGGCTGCGGTCGAGAGGGCAGGCGATAATGTGCTTGGCTCCCGCGGCGAAAATCCGTTGCGGTGTGCTGCTACCGGGGAGCCATTGCAGCGGGAAGACTCCCGGGGGTAGGGCGATGGTGTGCCGGATTGTGGGTTTGTCACTCAGGTTCGGTGGGTCGAGCTTCGCGACGGCGCCTGCGGGCCATGTCGCCGGGGAGGGGGTGGGTAAGGGTCCCAACTTCTGGTTCAGCCACTGTTCGAGCGTCACGGGCATACCGTCGGGTGTCAGAATCCACTCGCGCAGAAGTTCGGGTTGAAGGACTTTGCGGAGTTCGTCGGGCCATTGTTCGCGTGGGAGCATGGGGGGGGCGAGTTGGACCATCCGCGCGGCGGCCATCGCGCGAAAAGGGGGCGGAAGATCACTGGCTGCGAGTTCGGCCAGACCTGCAATCGCCGCTTTCACCTGCCCACGCGTGAGAGCGGCTTCCACACCATCCATCGCAATGTCGAAGCGTTCGCGGGGGGAGGCGTCTGGGCGGGGCGGAACCGTGGTGTTTTGTGCCCGGTAGGCCCAAATCTGGTTGGCCATAACCACGACTAACATTCCCTCCGCATAGGCGACGTGGCCAAAAGGATTGCGAAACCCACTGGTGAGCGGTTCACCGTAGGGAAGTCCATTGTCCGGATTGACCAAGTACAATCCTTCGCGCGAGGGCCAAACAATAGCCTGATCGCTGACGATACCCTGACCATGAGTGAGAAGATCCGTCCCGCGCACCCAGCCGCCGGCGCGATGTGAACCCGTCTCGAGGTTCAGGCCGCGCAGACTCCGGTAAGGTCCGGCGACTGCGACAATCAAGCGCCGGCGGGCAATACCCAGGATACGGGCGTTTTCCGTGCTGGCCGATTCCCATAACAACCGGCCGCTTTCCGCGTCGAAGGCGTAGATACACTCGCCATCGACCGGAGCGACGAAAACGCGGCCGTCACTGGCCACCGCCGGGGCTGGATCGTTGCCGGCGCTGCTGAGCGCTTTCTGCGTGCGTGGGTAGCGGAAGGCCCACCTTCGTCGACCTGTAGTCGCATCGACGGCAACGATCGCACCATTGTTGGAGCTAAACACGAGATTCCGTCCGGCGAGAGTCAGCAGTTCGTGCCGGCTGCGTTCCAAGGTGGATGGGGTGTTTTCGCACAGATCGACCGTCCACTGCGGGCGAACCGGTGGTTTGTCGGTGTCGGCCGGATCGTAACAAGCGAGGGTGTGGGTGATACGACCTGCATCGAATTTGGCGTAGACCGCCCACAGGCGGCGGTTGTGGACCACCGGAGCGCCTTCCCAGGCTGTGGCCACTTTGTCATCTTCGGGGGGAAATAGTTTCCACAATTCGGTGAACTTTCCTTCGGTTTTCAAACTGAGGCACACAATCGCGGAATCGGCCACGTAGCGACCGCTGCTTTGGGGTTCGGGGGGCCGCACCAGGGGTGGACCGATGCGGGCATAAAGCAGGCCATCGGCCACTGTGAGGGTGCAATGGGACGCCCGCACGGCGGGGTGGGCCGCGAAGTTCAACGCCGCGGTATACGGGGGCCGGGTACGTTTCCCCGTGTGCAGATCGAATGCCAACACGGTGGTGCCATTGGCCACAAAGATTTCTCCTCGGTAGATCACCGGATGGCCAAAGGGTGTTCGTGATGGCGAGGGGAGGGGAGGCCGATCGAGGCCCTCATCAGGTTGGGTCCAGGTGGGGCGGGCCGGCCAGGCGTGGGGAATTCCGTGGGGCACTCGTCCGGATCGTTCGACATCGCCCCCGAAGGTCCGCCAGGCAGCGGTTGTACCGGCCATCGCCGCCAGTTGAGGAGGAGAATCCAGATAGCGTTGGAGGGTTTTCGCCAACGGTCCGGTGTGGCCGGCCAAGGTGCCGTGGGCGTTGGGATGGCGGGTTTGCAACAGGGTGAGTTCCCGTTGCGCCCGGTCGATGTCATTCTGGAAGATGATGGCCAGGATCAGGCGGGCGCGGACAACGGCGGGATCGGTTTGGGGCCGCGGGTAAGCCAGGTCAGCACCGCCATCGGGTAACAGACGCCGCCAGATGGTTTCGGCCAGGCGGAAATCACCCCGTTCAAAAAGCAAATCGCCCAGCAGAAGCAAACCGTCTTCGGTGGGTCGCGAAACGAAGTAACGATCCAGCAGTTGCCACAGCGGGCGTGGGTCGCGCTCGCGTTGTGCCTGTTCCAGAAGCTGTCGTGCCGGTTGATGGATGCGATCTTGGTACGCTTTCAGCGCATCGGGCGGCAATTTGGCCAAAAGGGCGTGAACGTAATATCGGGTAGCGTGGAATTGCTTATTATCGAGGGAGATCAGATCGTCTCCACATTCATCGAGAATGCGTTGTAAGTCGTCGGCGGCTTCGGTTGGAAGATTGTTGAGAAGCTTCTGTTCGGCTTCGATCAACCGTTTGCGGGTTTGGAGCGATTCACCGCGCAGGGTCGCCGCATCGGGGATCCCCGGCATCGTCGATTGGGCGTTGGCCAACAACGCGACGGCACAAACCCCAGCGATGGTGATTCCCCAACCAGCCCGCGTCATAGAATAACCTGTGTGAAGACTCTCCATTATTGTTGGGGTTTGGCGACAAAATGCAACTATTCTGCTTGCGCTTGCGGGGTTTGATGCTGGCGTTGGCACCGTGGCTGGTCGTCGGTTGCGACAACCCCACCGCTGCCACCGACAGCCCGACGCCGGAAACGACCATTCTCCCCACCGCGCGTTATGCGCCGCGAAGAGATTTTCTCGTCATCGCCATTCCCGAGGGGGCACCGACGCATTGGCATGCGCCCGGATACCCACCGACACGGAGCCTGCGCTTGTATCCGCACGGCCCCGACGCCGATTTGGTCGCCGAACTCCGCAAGCAATTGAACAAGAATATCTTCGATCCCACCGATCCGACGTTACTTCAACCGGTTCAGGCCGATCGGATCAACCGGCTGCTAGAGGTTTATTTTGGTACCCCCGCTGCACCGCGGGTCAGCCTGCCATCGTGGGAAACCGTGGTCGCCACAGCCACGGTCCGCTTGGAGAGCAAAAAAAGCTTGGGAGCGATTCTGAAGTCGGCGCAATCGCGCCTGCGCTCGTTCCCCTGGGATGTGTGGTACACCGATTGGCACGCAGCGACGGCCGCACAGGATCAGCTCCGCCTCGACGACGCCACCTTGGCCCGCGGATCGGTCGTTTACCGCCGTTGGTGCATGCAATGCCACGGACCCTCTGGCGCAGGCGAACCGGCCCACGCGGTTGTCAATGGACCGATGCCCCGGGATTACCGGCAGGGGCTGTTCAAATACACCCGGGCCTTCCCACCGGCGAATGTCAAAAAGAAAGGCCAAGGCGCCGCGGGAAAACCCCTGCGCACGGATTTGGCCCGCGTCATTCGCAATGGCATCAACGGCACCATTATGCCGGCGTTTCCCACCCTCACCGCGCAAGAACTCGAGGACGTGGTCAGCTATGTCATTCATCTGAGTATTCGCGGTGAAACGGAATTCGCGACGATGGCGAAAATCACCAATGTCGGCAAACTCACCGAAGACGATCCCGACTTCTTCGGTGGCGAACTCGACTGGCTGTTGATGCAGAACTACTTGTGGGTGCTCATCAATTGGGGCATCGCCGCCCAGAATCCTATTCCCATCCCGCCGGAACCGTTCACCACCGAAGACGAGCGCATCGACTCGGCCATCCGAGGCTTTCGTTTGTATCAATCGGCGGAATTCGGTTGTGCGAGTTGCCATGCCGATTATGGCCGTGCCCCACAGCTGAAATGGGACGCCTGGGGCACCATCGTCCAACCGCGGAATCTGACTGTGGGAGTGTATCGGGGGGGCGGACGGGGGGAAGACCTCTACGCCCGGTTGTATGGCGGCATAGTGCCATCGGGCATGACGGCATTTCACGAGCAATTGAAGAAGACCGCAGCAGGTGCTCCCGATCCGTTGTGGGATATTGTTCACTTCCTGCAAGCCTTAGGCGATCCCGGCGATCGCCGCCGAATGCAGGAAAAAGACCCGACCATCCGCTTCGATCCCTGACGGCGGAGCGGGTGAAGATACGTCATTCATTCCCGTAAAGACCCGTGACGGGCCGCTCGATCGCTGACGGCGGAGCGTGTTAAGATTCGTCATTCATCCCATAAAGACCCTGGGCGGGCAGCTGGTCGAGCACATTCCGGGCATCCATTAACTCGGGACCATTGAGAGTGTACGAATAGCCATCAACGGTCCGAGCCATTTGCTCAGCCAACCGAGGCCGCTCGACGAAGGAACCATCGTTGACAGCTTGGCGGAATGAGGCCGCGATGTGTGAACAGTGCGTGTGTTGGACAATCGCGGCCAAGTGACTGGTGCGGATGCCGCCACAGGGAACAACGTCGATATCCCAAGCGGCAAATTGAATGTCTGCAGCCAGAACGCCGGTGCCATCGAGAGCCAACGGTGTTCCGCCGGAGGTGAGAACCCGTTGAAAACCCAAAACGATCAGTTCGTGCAGCCCGTTGCGTCGATCGGCAAGACAATCGAACGCCCGGTGGAACACGGCTTCTTTCCCATAAGATTTCGCGAGTTGCACGAGCAACTGGCACCGATCCAAGTCTATCGTCACCCGCCCCGGGTTGTGAGCCTGGCGGAGGGAGGAGGGAGAGTATTTCAGGATGCCAAAGGCGATCCCATCGGCGCCCTCTTCGAGAAATTGCTTGGCTTCGGCTTGCATCCGGTCAAATTCGTCGTCAGTGTAGCAGAATCCGCCGCCGCGTGGCCGAATCATCACGGTGATCGGAATGTGGCCATGGTGTGTTGCTTCTTGAGTCGTCTGGCGAACAGCCCGGAAACACGCCAGTGACGGAGTCAATCCCCCCAGCTCCAAGGCGGAGCAGAGAAGTAAGCGGTTCGCACCGCGGGTTACAGCAGTACGGGCTTCCTCGGGGGTGGTGACGACCACTTCTAGGCGGCAGCGTTGCGAGAGTCGCCGGCCCCCCCGTTGCCGCATCACGTCACTGAGGACCCGAGTCATTCGCTGGCTGGTGTAAATCGCGGAAGTGTAGGCCCGGTTAATGCCATGGCCAGCGTAGGCGGCGAAAGAATCGCCCGCGAAGAACAAGGGGGGCTGGGTCAGTTGCGCGAAAGGTAGGTTGAGGGGCGACTGGCAGTACGCGTAACGGCGGCGTACCAACTGATACCAAATCGGTCGTTCTGTCAGCCACGGGTTGATGGCAGCCAGTAGCGTTGCAGTGATTTCGGAATCGGGCAAGTCCCAATAGTCGCGGCACCACTGGGGTGAGGCTTGCGCGGTCAGAGCGGGGCCATGCGTACTAGTTCCCATCGCCTGATGATCGGCCAGAAGTTCGACCGGTGAGTGTGTGTGGAAGTACATGACCGGTTCGAGCATGCGTGTGGGTGCCGGGGTGACGGCCAGGAGTGTGAGACTGGGAGCAAATGTCACGCGCAGAAGCTCGTCGCGCAGACCATCGGGTAAGATAAAACCGCTGGCGTCGAGGAGTTCGAGTGCTTGCGGCACGGGTTGCGTCAGGACAAGAGCATCCGCTAGGAAGGTGTCGCCACTTTCCCATCCGGAGCCATCGGGTCGCGGGTAGCGGGTCCGCAGTCGCCATCGGCCGTTGCGTTCTTCCAGCGCGATCACTTCGGTTTGCGTGTAGAACTGCCGGTATTCGTCGTAACCGCAGTGCCGCAGATGATCGAGCAGCCGGCTGCTCCCACCCTGTTGAGGGTAGAACAGGGCGTAACCATGGAGGTAATCCTGGTGGGTGACGAAGACCACGGGAACCGGGTGCCACTCCTGCGAGTCTAGAGGCACGGAGTTGAGAAAATCGAGCGCGGGCAGACCGTGGGGTGAGGACGACGGGACACGGGCGTGCGGGCGGATCCAGCCGTGGGGTGCCACGCCTGCACCGGCCTGCCCGCCGGGATTGAGGGCCGGGGGCAGTGGCGCCGGCTGAAGCCTGTGAACCAGGGGGTCGGGAGCACCGGGACCAAGGGGATGGAGATACAGGCAGCCGAGGTCGAAGGTGACGGGGCCGATGCCGGGAACAGGGATGGTCCGGGTGTCGATGCGGCCGCCCAGGGGGAAGCGGGTGTCGAAGAGGGTGACGGCGATTCCTTGATGACGCAGTTCGTGAGCGAGAACCAGTCCTGTCAGTCCGCCGCCGACGATGGCCACCCGGAGGGGGTCACTCATGGTCGAAGCCTCAATCCATCATGAATACATTCACACTAACACACGAAGGCTCCCGCAGACAAGCCGGGAGCCTTCCGATGGATTCATGAGGTGGGCTGGGTTGCTCAGGACCCGACGGTGGCCGGTACGGGCGCCGGCGCGTTGGCCTCGAAGGTCAGGCGTTTCTCCCCGCCGGTGTCGGCGACCTTGACCGTGATCGTGTCGGCGCCGTGGAAGGTGCCTTTGAGCAGTTCCTCGGCGAGCATGTCTTCGAGATGCTGCTCGATGGCCCGGCGCAGGGGGCGTGCCCCGTATTCAGTGCTCGAACCTTTCTCGATGAGGAAGTCTTTGGCGTCGTCCGTGACCACCAGTTTGAGGTTTTTATCCGCCAGCCGTTTGGCGACTTTCGCCAACTCCATGTTGACGATTTCTTTGAGGTCGTTTTTGGTCAGTTGGCGGAAGACGATGATATCGTCGAGGCGGTTGAGGAACTCAGGACGGAAAGCCTTTTCCATCTGTTCCTTCAATTTCCGCTTCATGTCCTGGTAGCTGGTTTCGGTATCGCGTTTGAGGTCGCGAATCATAATGTCGCTCATCGACCCCTGCGAAACGATCGTCTCGGCCCCGATGTTGGTGGTCATGATGATGATCGTGTTCTTGAAGTCGACGGTGCGGCCGACGTTATCGGTCAGGCGGCCTTCTTCCATGATTTGCAACAGCATGTTCCAGACATCGGGGTGAGCTTTTTCGATTTCGTCAAGCAGCACCACGGAGTACGGTTTGCGGCGGATCTTTTCGGTCAGTTGGCCGCCTTCTTCGTAGCCGATATAGCCCGGCGGAGCGCCCACCAACCGCGACACATTGTGCTTCTCCATGTACTCCGACATGTCGAGCTGCACGAGACTGTTTTCATCGCCAAACATGAATTTGGCCAACTGCTTGGCGAGCAAGGTTTTGCCGACGCCCGTCGGCCCAGCGAAGATGAAACAGCCGATGGGCCGTTTCGGGTCCTTCATCCCCGAGCGCGATTTGCGCACAGCTTTGGCGATGGCGTGAATCGCTTCGTTTTGGCTGATGACTGCGGTGTGCAGCTCGGCTTCCATGTTCAACAGCCGCTTGGTTTCATCTTCACCGACTTTCTTGAGGGGTACGCCGGTCATCTTGGAAACGACTTCGGCGACCACTTCTTCATCGACGACGCCATCGGTTTCCTTGGCTTTTTCGCGCCATTGTCGTTGTTGGAATTCCTTTTCTTTGCGAAGTTTTTCGGCCTGGTCGCGCAGATGAGCGGCCCGTTCGAAGTCTTGGTCCATGACCGCGGCTTCTTTTTCTTGATTCAATTTCTCGATCTTCTCGTCGAGTTCTTTGAGGTCGGGGGGCCGGGTCATCCCTTTGAGGCGGACGCGGGCGCCGGCTTCGTCGATCACGTCGATGGCTTTATCCGGCAGGCAGTGGCCGGTGATGTAGCGTTCGGAGAGTTCCACAGCGGCTTTGAGGGCCGCATCGGTGATCTGCACGCGATGGTGCGCTTCGTAGCGATCGCGCAGACCCTTGAGAATCTCCACGGTTTCGGCCATGGAGGGCGGATTGACAATGATCGGCTGGAAGCGGCGGGCCAAAGCCGCGTCTTTCTCGATGTATTTGCGGTATTCATCGAGCGTGGTGGCCCCGATGCACTGGATTTCGCCGCGGGCCAAGGCGGGTTTCAGAACGTTGGAGGCGTCGATGGCACCTTCCGCGCCACCGGCTCCCACAAGGGTGTGCAATTCGTCGATGAACAGAATGGTGTTTTTGGCCCGCCGCACCTCGTTCATCACCGCTTTGATCCGCTCTTCGAATTGGCCGCGATACTTGGTCCCGGCCACCATCATGGCCAAGTCGAGAACGACGATCCGTTTGTCGCGGAGTAATTCCGGAACATTTTGATCGACAACAAGTTGCGCCAAACCTTCGACAATGGCCGTTTTGCCGACGCCGGCTTCACCCAACAGCACCGGATTGTTTTTCTGCCGCCGGGAGAGGATTTGAATGACACGTTCGATCTCAGCCTGCCGGCCAATGACCGGGTCGAGTTTGCCTTGCCGGGCCAATTCGGTCAGGTCGCGGCCAAAGCTATCCAGTGCAGGGGTTTTGGAGCGGCTTCGCCCCGTGCGTTCGGCGGCCCCCCGGTCGCCCCCTTCACGCCCGCCACTCGATTCGGATTCGTTCGGCATGTTGTGACCCAATAGATTCAGAACTTCCTCGCGGACGTCTTCGAGCTTCAAACCCAGGTTCATCAACACTTGGGCCGCTACGCCCTCTTGCTCGCGTAACAAGCCTAACAGTAAGTGCTCCGTGCCAACATAGTTATGATTGAGGTTCCGGGCTTCTTCGATCGAATATTCGATCACCTTTTTCGCCCGCGGCGTGTGCGGCAGACGCCCCATCACGACCTGCTCGCCGCCGGGGCCATGCTGCACAATCTTCTCCACTTCCAACCGGATTTTCCGCAAATCAATATCCAGATTCTTCAGGACATTGGCGGCCACACCCGAGCCTTCCTTGACCAAACCCAACAGAATATGCTCGGTGCCAATGTACTCGTGGTTGAACCGCTGCGCCTCTTGATTGGCCAGCTGCATGACCTTGCGAGCACGATCAGTAAATCGTTCATACATCTACGCCGTCTCCCGCGATAGGGGGTAAATCGACCAGGTGCCGGTGACGCGGCAGACCAAGTTCGGCTCTAGCCCATCTTATTCCATTCGATCCGCTTCGTAGGGAGGGAGCGGAAAAAAATCGCAGCGAATGTGACCCCGAACACGCCCATTCCCCGCATTCTCATGAATGCCCGCGGGGCGTCAATTCCAGAGCCGATGAGTGCTGAGTCTGACCAATTCTAGGCCGACACCTCCGGCGAATCAAGCCAGGCTCCTGGCCCTGCTCCCAGCGACACCCGGCCGCGGACACCCACCCAGCCGCTGCCCCAGCTGCTGCCCTCATATTCTTCACACCGTGGAAACACCCAGCACCTCTGCCACAGCGCCAAAAGAACACCCAGACACCTCCTCGTTCCACGGCCGACAGAGCCTCTCAAGCCGCACCGATGCTACAGCACAAAAAGAACGCCCAGACACCTCCCAGGGTCAATTCCTACATCAATCTTGCCCACTTCTCTGCATCAAATTGAGCGTCACGAGGTGTTGTGTGAAGTACGAAGATTGGTTGTCGGCCCGCAGCCAGACAGTCGAAATCTCGGGGGTCCGCCAGGTTTTTGAACTGGCTCGATCCCTCCCAAATCCTATCAACCTCAGCATCGGCCAGCCCCACTTCGACGTTCCCGAACCCCTCAAAAACGCCGCCAAGGCCGCTATCGACGCTGGCCACAATGGTTACACCGTCACGCAGGGAATTCCCGAGCTTCTGGCGGCTCTGCAAGCCGATGTGCAAGTGCGTTTTCCCGGTCAAAACCGTGCCGTTCTCGTCACCAGCGGCACCAGTGGCGGATTGCTGCTGGCGCTATTGGCCGCGATCGATCCGGGGGATGAAGTGATCATCCCCGATCCCTACTTTGTCGCATACCCGCAGTTGGTAAGATTGGTGGGCGGAAGTGTTGTTATAGTCGATACTTACGATGATTTTCGCCTCGATTTGAATCGGCTCAACGACGCCATCACACCGCGGACCAAAGCCATCCTGCTATCCACACCCGCGAACCCCACCGGTGTCGTCCTCGATACCACCACGCAACGAGAACTCGCGGCATTGTGCCAACGCCGCGGCGTGCTGCTCATCAGCGACGAGATTTATCGCGCCTTCCACTATGATGCTCCGCCGACGTCCCCCGCACAGTACAACCCTGAGGTGCTCGTGATCGAAGGTTTCGGCAAATCCTACGGCATGACCGGTTGGCGGCTCGGCTGGACCCACGGTCCACAACCCCTGATTCAAACCATGACGAAACTGCAGCAATTCACCTTCGTCTGTGCCCCAAGCATCGTGCAATACGCGGGAGTAGCCGCTATGAACTACGATGTGTCGGCGATGATCGCGGATTACAAGCGGAAGCGGGATTTCCTCGTCGATGCGCTCAAAAACGACTACGAATTCGTCATCCCCGGCGGAGCCTTTTATCTGTTCCCCAAAGCGCCGCGCGCTACAGCAACGGAATTTGTCCGCCAAGCCCTTCAGCACCAGTTGCTCATGATCCCCGGGAACGTCTTCAGCCGCCGCGATACGCACTTTCGCATCTCCTACGCCGCCAGCGACGAAACCCTTCACCGCGGCATCGCCGTTCTCCGCCAATTAGCCCGGCAGTGACCCGGCACACGAACGCTCAACCACGGCCGGTCATCGGTCCGCAGTCGCGCCGGATGGGTTAGCGGTAGCGCCCCGGAGGTACTCCCGCCAGCGCTCCCACGGCGCGAACGCCGTGTAGCATGCCATCGAATACAGGGCAAAACACCCCACCTCCAAGGTCACGAGAGTGCCTATGTGAAACACAAGACCCAAAACCAGCGTCGGCACCCGGGTTGTGGGTAAGACCGCTAACACTGGAAAACCCAATTCCCAAATGAGAGTGATTTGCGCAGTCAGCCGATGAATCGCAACCGGTATCCACGTGGCTTGCTCCGGATACAGCGACCAATACAGATCGTGTGAAGCCCAATACATGACGTAACCATTCCGCCAAATCGGGCTGAGCAGTTTGTAGTAACCACTGAAGAAGTACAACGCAGCCAGTTGCACAAAAAGGATTTTCACCGGCCAACCGGGAACCAGTATCCGCCGCCGTTCACCAGGAGTGTGGCTGGCGTGCAGGCCCCACACCGCACCGGCCTGGCTGACCGCGACCATCAGCAACAAGGTGTGCCGCAGGCGGTCGCCACCGTTGTGCGCGCCAGGAGTAATATTCCACACTGACACCGCACAGACCCAAGCCACCACACCGCACAGCAACGGCCGCCATCCCACCAACAACCCCACGGCGGAAGCCGTCCACACCGCCAATACCACCACTGGCCCCCCCGTGTCGGGCAGCCACCGCAGCACCGACCAGAAGTAGTGATCGCTTCGGAATTTCCCGGCAAACAGATCACGACCACCCAACGCTTCCGGCGAAAAAAGCGTGTGAAAATGCGGCCAGTAGGTGAATAGCAGATCGAACAAGAGGACCAGAGCGGTCGCGATCCGCAACGCCGCTACCCGTTCGGCGGGAATGGCTTCGGTCCACCACCGCCATCGCGACAACGGCCAGGGAAACCACGGTTGTATTCCTACCTGTTGCACGTCACGGGCCGCTGTACTCATCGCTTCGCCTCCACCAGTACGAAGCGCTGGGTCATCACGTCGAAGGCTTCCATCGTATCATCGGCGGGTCGCCACCTGGCAAAGGGGCGTTCGAAAACCGGATGCGTCCAGTGGGGGGCTTCGCCGGGTCGGGGGGAACGGACATACCGATGCTTCAGAATCACCTCGGCCGGCCATTGCTGCGGCGAATTGGCCATCTGATGTTGCCGCAGTCGCCACGCTAAGTACGCGCGGATGGGCTTCTGCCACGCCTGGACAAAGGCGGGCCAATCAGTGAACCACTCAGGGTGTTCGGCGACCAGCTCAGGGGCTGCATACCACACCGGATAGGTCAGTTGAGCTTCGATGTTGAACACATGTGTATACAGCAACGGCAACCGCGGTGGCGGATGCTGTTTGTTGAGAGGTTCAAATGGTGACAAGAGCGTCTCGCAGCGACCGTCGGGGAAGTGCAATTCCACGGCGGGGAAGACACTGTGCGGCGGCGGACCAGGAGCGAACAACGACCAGCCTTGCTCCTGTCCGCTGATTTCCGACCAGAAATCGAGGATGTCGCCAGCGATCTCCGCAGCGCGTTGGAGCGGTTCAAGGGATGTGAAGGTACCCGTTTTTTGGTAAGTATCGCGAATCGGTTCCAGCGGCGGTTCGTTCAGCCGCCGCGGAATCAGATCAATCACATTGGCGGCGGGAATGTAAATCAGTTGCCAGGTGGCGAAGAAGCCCACGGCGATGGCAAGCCCGCCCCGGGGCGGGGTGGTTTTGTATAGCACAGAAGGCGCCATAGTTCGTTGAACGTGTCACCAGCCGCCAGCGAACACGCTGCGGCCGCCATCCACCGGCAAGCAGGTGCCGGTGACAAAGTCGTTGTCGATGAAGTGTAGAACAGCGGCGGCGACATGGGCGGGGCTTCCTTCGCGTTTGACGAGCGTGGCCGCAATGACTTGCTCCTTCTCCTCTTGCGGCAATTCGGGGGGGAGGAGAACCGGTCCGGGTAATATGGCATTGACGCGAACCCGGGGATTGCGCGTGCCCAGTTCGACCGCGAAGACCCGCGTCAGCCCTGGGATGGCCGCTTTGCTCGGAAAGTAGGCGGCGTAATCGCGGTACGGCCGCACATCGGCCCAATCGCCGATATTGATGATGCACCCCCCCCCCGGCTGTTGCACCATCTTGAGGCCAACATGCTGACACATTAGAAACGTACCCAGAAGGTTCGTCTCGAAATGCACACGGACATCGGCCGCGGTGACCTCTTCCAACGGTTTGCGGTTCCAAATGGCCGCACAATTGACCAGAACATCGACCCGGCCGAATTTTTCATAAACGGCGTGCACCAGATGCTGGACCGCGGATTCGTCGCTAAGGTCGGCCTGGACGAGCTGCGTGGCTACCTTGTGCTGCGCAGCCAGGGCCGCGGCCGTTTCCTGTGCTTCGACCTGCGCGGTGCGATAGTGAATCGCCAACGCATAACCGCGTGCGGCCAGTGCGGCTGCCACCTGCGAACCCACCCGGCGTTTGCCGCTGCCAGTAACGAGGGCCACTTTTGGTTCATTCATGGCGTTGACAGTTGTGTCAGGAGGCGTGTGAATGCGGCGAACGATTCCTCGGAAAGAACCGGGGTTGCCCCCGTGGTATCAACGCCACAATCCAGATTCACCCAGGTTTTGCACCCCGCGTATTCGGGTCGCTCAACGACTTCCACCGGTTGTGGCAATGCGAATACCCGAACGGCCAGTGCAAACAAGCCTGGTGTCCGGTAATAGAACCGCTGCGTAACGACTTCAGTCGTCCAAACGTGTAGCGGATCGAGAGCCAGTGCGCAAGCCAAGTTCGTGATGGGGAATACCGCCTGCACACGGGCCAAGAGCTGGATACGGACCCGGCCAGCCGGTGGTCGAGCGCGTTCGGCGGCCTCGAAGTCCGCGGCGAACGTCGGCTTGACTTTGCTACGCTGTTCGTGAAAGTAAGTCGGGTACAGGAGAAATTCCGAATACTCGGGGGTGAACACGCCCTTCTCTTCGGCGATGCCCCCTTTGCGCAGGATCAGCGACTGACGCCCCTGCGCCAGGGCCGCACAAACGACAGCCCATTCTTTGAACGCCACCGAGCAGATCACCACGGCTCCTTGTTGTATCAACTCCCAGGGTTTGAATCGCCAGCCAGTGCTTGGAATGGTGCGGAACGGGTCACAATTTCTCCTGTTTTTGGCTGCGTGTCATGAGGTCTTGCACAGCCACCAGTGGCGGTTTGCCTTCATACAGCACTTGGTAGACACCGGCCATAATCGGGATGTCGAGGCCGCTGCGGACTGCGCGATCGTGAACACTGCGGCTGGTGAAAACCCCTTCGGCGACCTGTGGCCCCCGGAGCACTTCGTCCAGGGGTTCGCCCCGGCCTAATCGATA
This sequence comes from Gemmata sp., assembly GCA_025055115.1. Taxonomy (GTDB): domain Bacteria; phylum Planctomycetota; class Planctomycetia; order Gemmatales; family Gemmataceae; genus Gemmata. Next base: position 76,507 of record JANWYJ010000033.1, on the reverse strand, counting down.
CCCGACGCGCCGGTTCCGCCCGTGGGGGCTGAAACAGGTGGTGATCAGGTCGCCGGTGCCGGCTAAACCGTAAAAGGTTGCATGTTCGGCCCCTTGCGCAACCCCGAAGCGGGCCATTTCCACCAAGCCGCGGGTGAGCAGGGCGGCTTTGGCGTTGTCGCCGTAACCCAAGCCATCGCAGACGCCTGCGGCAATACCGATGACATTCTTCAAGGCCCCGGCCAATTCCACACCGATCAGGTCGCTATTGGTGTAGACCCGAAAACGGTCGGACGCGAACCGCTGCTGCACCCAGACCGCCAGGCGGGCGTCGGCCGCGGCTACTACCACCGAGGTTGGCAACCCCCGGGCCACTTCTTCGGCATGGCTGGGGCCACTGAGGACTGCGACATTTTCGGTCTGGAGAGTTTCGGCAATGATTTCCGAAGGGCGGCGAAAAGTGTCGATCTCGATGCCTTTGGTCAAACTGATCACCGGCACATCCGAAGTTCGCACCCGGGCCAGGCGCGTCAGCGTGCTCCGCAGATACGCCGTGGGAATCGCCGTGATCCAGCCATCGGCGTCGGCCACCGCTTCGGCTTCATCCCCCGTGACAACAATCGAATCGGCCAACAGCACACCTGGCAATAACCGCTCGTTACAACGGGTGCGGCGGATCAATTCGGCATTCTCGGCATGGGCGCTCCACAACCGGATGCGATAGTCGGGGTTCTTGGCTAACAGAACCGCCATCGCGGTACCCCAACCGCCACTGCCAAGAATTGCGAAAGTCGTCATGAGGCGATCCTGCCAATCGCGAACCGACGCATAACCTCTCGTTTCGGTACATCTTATCCACTCGGTGGGAAAAATGGGCGGTCTGGTTGGCTGGAGCTGAAGCGGTGGCTGAGCTGCGGTCGATGGGCAAGAAACGAACGATTCGCGCGCCGGTCGCCGGACTCCGGGAGAGGACCCACGGAGGACTGAGAGCGAATCTGCCGATGCCAAGGAGGATGCCATGGCGGCCCGTCTCAAGCTCTACACCCCGCCCCACGAGGAGAGCGATTTCGACCCCATTCCCGAACCAGAAGTCCGGGTGCGGCTGGGCGACTTGCTGCCCGTTGTCGCCTTGGCGCAGCGGATGAATTTTGTGTGGTTGAAGGATTTTTTGGATGATGAGGTGGCCGTCAGCCAAGACCTCTACGAAGTGCTACAAGCCTTCCGCAGCAATACCCGCCCGACCTCCGCGTGATGATCTGAATAGCACGGGGAGTTCACAACCGCTCGCCACTTCGACGCCCCATCGGCGGGTGCGGCTGCTGTTATGTTCTGCGGTGTTGGAACTTCCCGAAATTTTGGAAAAAATTGCCACCAGGATTTGACAACGCCACCATTATTGCTCATATGTACATTAGATGTCGTCGTCAGGGGGGAAATCCTTGAGGAGTTCGGGTTTCCCAAACTGACTCAGATCGACGCTGCCGCGAAGTTCGCTTTCGGCCAATTTGATGCGCATTTCCAGTTCGCGCAATTTTTGCTGGATGGCTTCCAATTTCGTGGTGGTGTCGTCGCGGAGTTTGAAGCGCGGAACTTCTGGGTATCCCAGTTGGCGTTGCAAGGCTGCGAACAAATATAGGGGGTCGCGATGGCGGCTGGCCTTGGCGATTTTGCCTTCTTTTTCGCCAAAAAGTACTGGTAGCGCGGGTTCAAACGCTGGATTGCGGCGTCTCTCTTCGAGTCGGTAGTACTCGGAACGCAGATATACAAGGTCGCAAAAGTCGATGGAACCGATCTGTTTGCGCAAAAGGTCGAAGTACGCGCGCCAATCATCATTGTAGAGGGGGTCTTGAGCCATCGCTGCGAGGCCGTCGAGATAACCCAACCGGTTCCGGGCAATGCATTCAAACTGGTAGACGAACAATCCGGCCGGGGTGGGGTTGTTGGCACGATAGTGAGCCTCGCGTTCGAGGATGAGAAACGCTGTGGTCATCGGGAAACGGGACTTTTCCTCTTCGGCCTGACGAATGACAAACGTTTGAAACGCCGTGAAGTAATGCGGCAGCTTGGCAAAGCCGCTGGCGAGCAAGCCGGTGTGCTTCAACTCAGTGGCCAGAAACTGGACCGCATAGGGCAAACGCGTACTGGAGAGCAGTTCCTCATGAACCGTTTGAAGAATGTCTTGCGCGGCCTGATTTTCCATCAGCCGCTCGCGTACCGTGCGAAAGAGATACGCTTGCTCGATGTACTCTTCCCGCTCCAGGATAGGTGTTTGGATGTGAGCATTGCGCAGCGCGGTTGGGGAGTGGCTCATAGCGTACCTCAACTCTCCGTCGCTGGGCTGAAGCCCCGCCGACGTTCTCCTCCATCTTAATCAGTTGCGCCTAGATCGGTGAACAATCCCACCGGAGCCGTGGCTACTGGCCACAGTCGGAATTGGATGAAACCCAGGATGGGCTTCGAAAATGGTGGTTTTGAAGCAACCGTACGGGTGGTGTGGATTGTGTCGGCGGCAAGAAACAATCTGGGAAACGCCGTTGTGCCGGTCTCGCCGTGGGCGGATGCGTAAAGATTGCGGGTAAGCAGCCGAGCAAGCTGTTGCTGGCCCACGGCATCGGGCAAATTTCTCATAATGCCCGGTTCATTTCCAACCGGGGATGGTTGCTCGACAGCATCGATTCTCAGCACGGGGATTGTTCCCATGAGGCAGCATCTCAAGTTGTGTCTGGTTGCACTGGTGGGGCTTGTACTTCAGGCCCCACCCGTTTTCGCCTGCCACTGCGGTGCGCTGAAATATCCCCGACGGTGTGTGACGCCCGATCAATGCGCGGTGCCCTGCATTCCCACCGCCACAGTCCACTACCAACCGGTGATCGAACAGTATCAACAGGTTGGCTATCGCCCGGTGTACAAAACAGAATACCGCGCTGAAGAGTACACCACCTACCAGACGGTGCGCGAGACGAACTACGTTGAACAACGCTACACCGTGCAACGCCCCGTGGTCGAATACTTCGATACGGTTCGGACCTACACCGTTCAAAGGCCGGTGTACGAAACCCAACTGCAACAGCAGACGTTCACGGTCTTGCGTCCGGTAACGCGGACCTTCCAAGTGGCTGTTCCGTATAGCACCGTGCGGCCCGTGTACGAACAATATGTGAAGGACGTTGTGCAAACCGTGTGGAAACCACAGGTTCACGAATACCAGGTCGCCGTACCTTATTGTGTGATGCGACCGGTCATCGAAGAGCATGTCCGCACGCATACTTATGTTGTTAACCGGCCGGTGGTGGAACATGTTCAAGTGCCCGTCACCTACACCGTGAATCGCCCGGTGTACGAGCAACATGTTCGCGAAATTCCCTACACCACCTATCGCGTCGTTCGTGAGCCATACACGGTAGAAATTCCTTACACGGTGTATCGCAAGGAGTTCGAACAGCATGTGCGTGAAGTGCGCTACACCACGTGGCGGACGGAAATACAGCCGTATCAGGTGGCCATTCCCTATTGCACTGTTCGCCCCGTCTACGAAACCCAGACGTATTGTGTTCCGGTGACGACCTACCGCACGGAGATCGACTACGTCCCCCAGCAGCGAATCAGCTATGTGATGGAACCGGTGGAGACGGAACGTGTGGTGAAAGTTTGCACCGGTCATTATGAAACCGTGGTCGATTACATTCCTGGCCCGGTCATCACTCGTTATGTGCGCACGCCCGGAACGTGCGTGTTCGATCCGTGTACCTGCACGAGTTATTACGTTCCAGGGTGTCTGGTTCCGCAAACGATTCAGTGCCCTGGCCGTACCGTGTGCCGGAAAGTGTGGGTGCCGCGAGAAGAGTACCAGGTGGTGAAAGAATGCCGCATGGTCTGCAAGCCGGTTTGCACGACCGTTATGGTGCCTGTTTGCCGTAAAGTGCCGCAAACGGAAATGCGCACGTGCACACGAACTGTTTGTCGGATGGTGACCGAACAGCACGTTCGTTATGAAACCCGTACCCGCTGCTACAAAGTGCCGGAAGAATGCGTCAAGCACGTTCCCTACACGATCTGTCGCCTCGTGCCCGAACAGCGGGTCCGTTACGAAACCCGATATCGTTGCTATACAGTGCCGGAGCATCATGTTCGTTACTGCACCTATACCACTTGCCGCCTAATACCCGAGACGCATTGCAAATTGGTGACGCAGAAACGCTGCTACACGGTCCAGGAGGTGAAAACCTGTCAGATTCCTTACAAGACCTGCCGCTGGGTGAAAGAAGAACACGTTCGCTATGTGACCAAGCGGCACTGCACGATGGTTCCGCACCAAATCACACGGCCTGTCACCTACACCACGTGCCGTTGGGTGAAGGAAGACCATGTTCGTTACGAAACACGCTGCGTGGTGGAACAGGTGCCCGAAGTGTGCGTGCGGCAGGTCCCCGTGACGACCTGCCGGATTGTCAGTGAGGAACGCCAATGTGTGGTGCGGCAGTGCCGCGTCAACTATGTCTGTGAAGAACGTGTTCGCTGTGTGCCGGTCACCACGTGCAAGGTCATTCCTGTCACCGCTTGCCGGTTGGTGCCGTACACCACCTGCCACCTGGAGCCTTACACCGTGACTTATTGCGTCAAGCGTTACGTTCCAGTGTGTGTGCCAGTATGTCCTTAAGTGACACGAAGGACGCTGTCGTAGTTATCCCCATTAACTCCCGCAGACAGTTCGCGGGAGTTCTTTTTGTCGAGCCGTGGTCATTCTTTTTGTCGAGCCGTGGTTGCTCACGGGCGATGGGCTTGCAGGCTGAACGCTGACAGGATGTAGCCCGTCGTCGTGTCGGTGGTTCGACGATGGCAACAGTGTTCGCACATCGCAGTTGCGTTGGATGATCGTTGCGACAAGAGCACCAACGCCGGCGAGGTTTGTTCTCGCCGGCGTTGGTGCTCTATCTCTGGCGTTGGTGCTCTATCTCTGGTGCGCTGGCAGTTGGGAAGTGGCGCTCACTGGTGCGCTGGCAGTTGGGAAGTGTCGCTCAGGCGCTTTTCTTCCCAGGTTTCTTTTCCCAGAGTTTGCGTTCACCGCGAACGACATCCGCCGTGATGATGTGCTTGCCCTTATGTTCCATATCAGGGAGTTCGTACATGACATCGAGCATGATTTCTTCCACAATCGCGCGCAGCCCACGAGCGCCGGTGTCGCGGGCTTTGGCGCGTCGGGCAATCTCGCGCAGGGCGTCCGGCTCGAATTCGACTTCGGCCCCTTCCATCTCGAAGAGTTTCTGATATTGCCGGATCAACGCGTTTTTCGGCTCGGTGAGAATGCGAATCATCGCCTCTTCATCGAGTGGGTCCAATGGGGCCAACACTGGCAAACGCCCCACAAACTCGGGAATCATGCCGAACTCGATGAGGTCATCAGCGGTGACTTGATTGAGCAGCTCGCCCAGCGAATGTTCGCGTTGCTCCTGGGCGACGGCCCCAAAGCCGATGCTTTTGCGGCCCAACCGCCGGGAAATAATATTCTCCAGGCCGACGAACGTGCCCCCACAGATGAACAGAATGTTGGAGGTATCCACCTGAATATACTGCTGTTCGGGATGCTTGCGGCCTCCCTGCGGCGGCACGTTGCTGATGGTGCCTTCGAGCATCTTCAGGAGGGCTTGTTGGACACCTTCGCCGCTGACATCGCGGGTAATCGAGACGTTCTGCGACGTTTTGGCGATTTTATCGATTTCGTCGATGTAGATAATGCCGCGTTGGGCGGCTTCAATATCGAAGTCGGCGGCATGCAACAGTTTCAGCAGCAGATTTTCGACATCTTCGCCGACATAGCCGGCTTCGGTGAGCGTGGTGGCATCGCCGATGGCGAAGGGAACGTCGAGAATTTTGGCGAGTGTGCGGGCGAGCAAGGTTTTTCCGCTGCCGGTGGGGCCGATGAAGAGAATGTTGCTCTTTTCGATCTCGACGTCGCGGGTGTCGCCGATGGCCAGGCGTTTGTAGTGGTTGTGAACGGCCACAGCGAGAACTTTTTTGGCACGCTGTTGGCCGATGACGTAGCTATCGAGTTTTTCTTTGATCGAACGCGGTGAAGGGATATTGCTGGTCGTGGCCTTGGGGCTGCCGCGGCGCTTTTTCTCTTGGTCGATAATCGACTGGCACAACTCGATGCATTCGCCGCAGATGTAAACATCGCCAGGACCTTCGACCAGCGGGCCGACATCGCGATGGCTGCGCCGGCAGAAGGAACAGTAGGCGTTGCGATTGCGTCCGGCGGTGCCGGGAGGGCGTCGTCCGCCCGTGTCGCCGGGAGTTCGGTCGGAAGGCATTGGGCTCCCCGTGTCGGGATGATTCGAGCGAGGGAGGAACCACGTGGGTTTCTTTCGGTCTCGAATCGTGTGTTGGGAACGGCGTAGCTATGTCTTCGTTCGGCGGTTGCGAACTTCAGCCTAATCATACCCGCGAGGACGAGTCGTGTCGCGCGGGAACCGGAGAATAGGCGCAATCGCTCTGAATTCCGGTCAAACTGTGTCGATTCTGCCCACCACAGCGGCTAGGCCGTTGCGGGCGGTGGGGGTAATTCCGGCGACTGACCCGCCGATGGTGCGGGCGCTTCCGGTGCGGTCCCCGTTGGCCGCGGCGTTTCCGCCGTTGGGGCCGTGGTGGCGGCGGCGGTGGCCTTCTTGGCTTTTTCCGTCAATTTCCGCTTCAGTTCGTTATACTCGGCTTCGGTGATCTCACCAGCCTCGAACATTGCCCGAAAACTCGTCAGTTCGTGGAGCCGATCGCTAGGACCGGCACTGATGCGTCGGCGCCAGCGATCGGCAGCGTAGATGACCGCAGCGCCGGCGAGCATGGCTGCCACCAGCGCAACGGTGCCCCAAGCAATTTCCGGCCGCATCAGGGGGTCGTCCCCCGCTTTGGCCAACAACCACCCCATCATGGTCGCCTCAGTGTCGAGCCGCAGTGGATCTATCGCACAGCTTACCCACACTGGGCAAATGGGGCAATCGGGGATTGTCTGGGGCGTGGGGGCAAGACTGCAGGGGGGGGCGATTCTGCTGGAAAACACGAAGTGGCGCGAAGCTCGCAGGGAGGAAAAGTGCAGTCGCACCGGTCCGATGGGAGGAAGGACGGCTGGTGAGCGTTCGCTGGGGGAAGGGGAACGGCCGGAGATGGTTTTGTAGGTTAGGTTTACAAGAGAGGAAATCTTGGTGGGCAGGCGACCTTGACGCCCCCCCCCGACGAGCTATAATTCGCGAAGCATCAACGGATTGATGCACCGACCTTTATGGCTCAGAGGAGCCGCGGCACCGCTCGTGACATCCCACCCCACTCGGCGATTACTACCGGCCCCCTCCGGCTTTGACGCCGCGAGCCGCACCGGTTCGCCCGCTCCACCACAGCACCGGGGATACCGGGATTGTCCGACCACCGCCAAGGCCGACCACCGCTTGGAGTGAGAAAAGGAGAAATGCTGTGTGAATGGGGGGCAGTTGGCTCTCGCCGTTCACCTGTCATTTTGAACCTTGCACCTTGAAAGGTGTCCCCGTGCCGTTCGACCCGGTGGAGCAAACCAAGCAAATCAAAGCCGCCAGCGACATCGTCGCTGTCGTTGGTACTTATCTGGCCCTCAAACCCGCAGGAAAAACCTTCAAAGCCCTGTGCCCGTTCCATCCGGATTCCCGGCCGTCGTTGGATGTCGATCCGCAGCGGCAACGCTACAAGTGTTGGTCGTGTGGCGCCCAAGGCGATGTATTTGCCTTCGTCATGCATATGGAGAAGGTCGGGTTCAAGGAGGCTCGGGCCATACTCGCCCAACGTGCGGGAATCAAGCTCGATGAGCAACCCTCCCCCCACGAGCGACACCGCAGCCAGTTGCTGGAAGTGATGAAGTGGGCGCAGGCCAAATATGCCTATCAATTGTTGGAAGAGGAGGCGGGGGAAGCGGCACGCCAGTATCTGGGCGAACGGCGGCTGGCCGGGAAAACCATCCGGCAGTTCGGTTTAGGCTACGCTCCCCTCCAAGGCGATTGGCTGGCTCGCCTGGCCGCAGCCGATGGCATAGCCGATGAATTGCTCGTGGAAGTGGGCTTGATTGCCCCCAGCCAAAGTGGCCGCGGCTACTACGATCGTTTCCGCGATCGCGTCATGTTCCCCATTCGCGATGTGCGGGGGCAAGTGGTCGGCTTTGGTGGCCGCATTCTGCCCACCTCGCCCTTGGCCGCCCGGGGACCCAAATACTACAACTCCGCCGAAACCCCGTTGTTTCACAAAAGCGAGTTGCTGTACGGCCTCGACCTGGCCCGCCACGCCGGCGCGGCTGCCGGCTATCTCGCCGTGGTGGAAGGCTATACCGATGTCATGATGGCCCACCAATGCGGTATCGCTCAGGTAGTCGCGACGATGGGAACGGCGCTGAACGCCAAACATGTCGCGCAGCTCCGCCGCTATGTGCCCAAAGTTGTGTTGGTTTACGATGCCGACGCCGGTGGGTTCCTGGGTGTCGATCGGGCTTTGGAACTCTTCATCGCCCACGACGTGGAGCTGGCCGTCGCCACGCTGCCCGACGAACTGGACCCCTGCGATTTGCTGGTTCGCCCCGATGGTGTCGCGACGTTCCAGAGAATATTGAATTCGGCGTCGGATGCCTTGGACTTCAAGCTGAACCGCTTGTTGGAGAAGACGGCAACGCCCTCCGACCAACAGCAGCGGCGCATTCTCGACGAGATTTTGAGCCTTCTGGCTGCTGCGCCCCCTCAGCCGGGGGCCGCGGCCCAAGTCAAACGCGAACTGATCATCAACCGCCTGGCCCATCGGCTGGGGCTGCGCCAGGAAACGGTGTGGGCCCGCTTCGGCGAACTCCGCAAAGCTCACGAAACCACGCTGCGGGAGCAGGCCGCCCCGGCGGCCAGCGGACAATCCCAGCCGCAAAACGCCCGCGCAACTTCGGGGTTCGTGGAATCAGCGGGCGATGCGCCATGGCCTACGACCGAACGTCCACGGACAGCGGCCAAGGTCAGCGCCCAGGTGGCCGCGGAACGCCAATTGGTGGAATTGCTCCTAGGCGATCCGGCCCTGGTGGCCGTCGCTGCCCCGCAGATCAGCCCCGCCGAGATCACCCACACCGGACTGCGCCGCATCTTGACCGAACTGTACGCCATCCATCATGCGGGGCTGGTACCGGATTTAGAACACTTGCGCGTGCGGCTCGAAGACCGCCCCGATTTGTTTGAAGCCGCGGCGTACAAACTGCAACCGGTTGGGCAATTGATGCAAGACCGCGATGAATGGCTGACCCGGCTGTTGAAACGCTTTGCGGAATGGAAAGCCACCGCAGCTGTGCGTAGTGTAAAACAGCAACTGGCCACCGCCGACGACGACCAGGCCGCCGAACTGTTTCGCCAACTACAACGGGCCCAGCCGCCGAAACGCTCGGCGTAACAACGACGAGTACCGGTTATTCTCCGAACACCACGGGAGTAATCGTCATCCACTGCAATACCGATCCACCGCCGCACCGGTCAGGACGACCACCACGCGGCCTTGTGGGAGGGGTAGGGAATGGACTGGAAAAACGACGAGGTCCTCAAAGCCCTGATCGAAAAGGGTAAACAAACCGGCACCCTCACTTACGATGAGGTGAACGCTGCCTTGCCTGAGTTGGCGGACCCCGACCGGCTGACGGAAATCACGGAATTACTGGATCGCCACGGTGTCAGCCTCATTGATGGTGATGAAGAACCTGATGACGCCGGCATTCCCGAAACCGCCGATGCTCTTCTCAACGACGCCGATGGCACCGGCTACGAGGATACCGACGGCGACGGACGGCACATCGACGACCCCGTCCGCATGTACCTGACGCAAATGGGGCAGATCGAACTGCTCAAACGCGATCAAGAAGTCAAACTCGCCATGCGGATTGAACTGACCCGCCGCCGCTTCCGCCGCAAAGTTCTCGAATGCGATTACGCCCTCCGTCAGGTCGTCGAAACCCTCAAACGGGTCCACAGCGGCGATTTGCCCTTCGACCGGACCATCAAAGTGTCGCAGACCGAAAAGCTGGAGAAAGACATGATCCTCCAGCGCATGCCGCACAACCTCCGCACCCTCGAACCACTCATGGAAGCCAATGTCGAGGATTTCCGACGCCTCATCGACGAACGCACCAGCGACCAAGAGAAAGAGCAACTCCGCGAACGGCTCCGGCTCCGCCGCCGCAAAACCGTCACCCTCGTTGAAGAGCTTTCCATTCGCACGCAAAAAGTGCAGCCGCTGATGAAGAAATTGGAACAAATCAGCCAGCGCATGGACCAGCTCGAAGCCGAAATCGAACGGCTTCGCGGTAACCGGGCGGCGCGCGAAGAACGGGCCAACTTGGAACGTGAGCTGCAAGACCTCATGATCATCACCCTCGAAGAACCCGCAACCCTCCGCAAACGGGTCGGTATTATGAAACAACGCTTTGCGGAGTACGAAAAAGCCAAAAAGGAACTCTCGGGCGGTAATTTGCGCCTCGTCGTCAGTATCGCTAAGAAGTATCGCAATCGGGGCCTGTCGTTCCTCGATTTGATTCAAGAAGGCAATACCGGCTTAATGCGGGCCGTCGATAAATATGAACACCGCCGTGGCTTCAAATTCAGCACCTACGCGACCTGGTGGATTCGCCAGGCCATCACCCGGGCCATCGCCGATCAGGCCCGCACCATCCGCATTCCCGTGCATATGATCGAGACAATGTCGAAGCTACGCAACGTCTCCAAACAACTGCTGCAAAAGCTCGGACGGGAACCGACCATCGAAGAAACCGCCAAAGAGGCCGGTTATTCCCTCGAAGAAACCAAGCGCGTGTTGAAAATCAGCCGCCAGCCCATCAGCCTCGATCGACCGGTCGGTGAGAGTGAAGATTCTTATTTCGGCGAATTCATCGAGGATCACTCCGTCGATAACCCGGTCAATGCCGCGACCAATGAGATGCTTCGCGACAAAATCGAAGGGGTCCTCAAAACGCTCACCTATCGCGAACGTGAGATTATCAAACTTCGCTACGGTCTGGGCGACGGCTACACCTACACGCTGGAAGAAGTGGGCCGCATCTTCAAAGTCACTCGCGAACGGGTGCGACAAATCGAAGCGAAAGCCGTCCGCAAACTGCAACACCCGGTCCGCAGTCGGCAGCTCGAAGGCTTCCTCGACGGCATCCGCAACAAAACCTGACGCCGTTGATCGCTGGCGATGCTTCGCGGTGAAGCTGCTCCAACTGTCCCCCCAGGCGCGAAAACCGGATGATACCGAGGAGCTAATCAAGCATCCGGTGGGGGTAAGCGTGTCAGCAACAGTCGCAAAACGCCGATGTCAGAAGAAGGCGCAACACGCCGATGATCGGCCCGCACTGGCCGTTGGGCCTTAACGTTGGCTCCGTGGCCGTGGCTGACGCCGGCAGGAGTCCGAACAATAGCGGACGTTCTCCCAATCGCGCGCCCATTTCTTCCGCCATGCGAATGGTCGGCCACAGTGCGCACACACCTTTGTGGGCAAGTCGCTTTTTCGCGGTGAACGAGCCATCGTCTGGGATGAATTCGCGGGAGAGGCTGGGAGCGTTGCCAGCGGCGTTTGCCCGTGGTCAGGCATGTTCATTTTTTGTACAGATCATCGAGAAATTGTTCAGCCCGGCGGTGATGGTCGGCCAGTTTCTTGCCGAGTTGATCTTTCCGCCGCACCATCACGGCCATGCGTGGATTGTTGGCGAAGAAGTCCGTGTGCCGGTCGATGAAGCGCCAGTAGAGAGCATCCCAGATGGCGCACCAGGGGCCGGGGGGAAAGTCGCTCATGGTGCGGATGTAGTTTGAGCCGCTGATGTAGGGTTTTGTGGTCATCAGTCCACCATCGGCATGTTGGCTCATGCCGTACACATTGGGGACCATCACCCAATCGTAGGCGTCGATAAACAGTTCCATGAACCATTGATAGACCGCGTCGGGGTGGATAGCGCACAACAGCATGAAGTTTCCGAGAATCATGAGCCGCTCAATATGATGACAGTAGCCGGTGCGGAGGACTTGACGGATGACGTGGTCCACCGGGGGAATACCGGTGGTACCGTCATAGAAGGCGCGGGGCATGGGCTGGGTATGGTTCCAGAAGTTGCGGCTACGTTGTTTTCGCCCCTGTGTCCGATACACCACGCGGATGAATTCGCGCCAGCCGATCAGTTGCCGAAGAAATCCTTCCAGGGAGTTGAGGGGCACGCGGTCGGCCTGCTGGAGGGCCGCATCGACCACCTGCTGCGGCGACAGTAGCCCCGTGTTCAAAAGCGGGGTCAGGACCGAGTGAAAGACGATCGTGTGCTGCGTGCTGATAGCGTCTTCATAATCCCCGAAGTGGGGGAGGCGGGTGGCGAGAAACTCGGCCAGCCAGGCGGCGGCGGTGGTATGATCGGTGGGGTAGGCAAACGGTTCGTCGTCGCCGATGGCCTCGGGAAAGTCGCAGCGCACCGACTGCCGGGCGTGGCGAACGATGTCATCTTCGCGCGGGCGAGTGATGGTCGGCAGTGGCAGGTGTCGTGGCAGTTTCTTGCGATTTTCGGGGTCAAAGCTCCACTTTCCGCCCACGGGTTGGCCATTGTCCAACAAAATCCCCAACCGTTTGCGTTGCTCGATGTAAAAACGGGTGAAATACAGCTTCTGTGGGCCTTCGCTGATGCGGGCGATGGCCGCCGGCGGCGTCAGGAAGTGCGGGTCGGGAAGCAGTTGCACGGAAAGCCCGCGGTCCCGAAGTCCAGCCATCAGGCGTTGGTCAAGCCAATCGTCGCACGGATCCACCACGCGTACCTGTTGCACGCCCCAGCGCAGCAAATGATCGGCGATGGCCGCGGTGTGAGGCAATGCCGCGACATCCAGATAGCGGACTGTCGTACCGCGGCGGCGCAGTTTCTCGGCGTAACGTGCCATGCTGACACGATGGAAGATCAACTTCTGCCGGTGAAAACGGTACTGGGTGAAGAAGAGGGGTTCTTCGATGAGGACGGCGACGGCGCCAGGAATAATGGCGGGATGATCGTCGTACAACTGGTGCGGATAAACCAAGGCCGCGATAGACATGGAACAGCCAGCCGGTGACAGCCAATTGTGTGGCTCAGAATAACCGCCGTTGTCGGCATGAATTAACCAGTGCCGTCAAGAGCTTTCGCTGTGGTGAACTGACGGGATAATCGGTCCATGCGTGGGGCTGGACCCATTGGGCCTGTGCATAAGGTCCCCGACGAAAGCGGCCGCTGGTGTATTGGGCTTCGAAGCCCACCAGTGTGATAGCAAAGCGTGTCACGCCGTGCTTGAGGGTGATCAGTTCAGTGAGCGGTTCGATGCGGTAGCCCGTCAGCTGTTGGGCGATGCGTACGGCCGCGGTGGGGGCGTCTTCCTCGGGCCGTTTCTCGGCATGAGGGACTTCCCACAAATTGGGCCACCGGGGCGCGGTCGATGGCCGCTGGCATAACAACAGTCGCCCTTTCTTCCAAATGATCACACCGACCTCGGTGACCGCGGTGATCGGAGGCGGGTTCTTTTTGGGGGGAATTTGGTCTTGCAGTCCCAGTTGGCGGGCTTGGCAGATACCGGCGAGCGGACAACGGCCACAGTGGGGAGTGGTGGGCGTACACACGAGCGATCCTAGTTCCATCAACGCCTGGTTGAAGTCGCCGCAGCGCTGGTGGGGCAAAATGGCCTCGGCCGTGGCCCAGAGCCACTTCTGCCCTGGTCCGGAGCGTGGATCACCCCGATAGCCAAACACCCTGGTCAAGACACGCAGACTATTAGCTTCGACAATCGGCTGGCGTTGATCGAAGGCTTGGGAGAGGACGGCCCCCAGAATGTAGCGGCCCACCCCGGGCAGGGCTTGCCACACCGCGGGATCATCGGGCAGTTGGCCCTGGTGATGACGAACCAACTGCTGCGCGGCGGCGTACAAATGGCGGGCACGGCGATAGTAGCCTAAGCCGGCCCAGAGTTTGAGAACGTCCTGTTCGGTCGCGCCAGCCAGAGCGTGAACATCGGGAAAGGCGGCTATAAACCGTTCGAAGTAGGGTACCACCGCGGCCACGGTGGTTTGTTGCAGCATGACCTCGCTAACCCAGATGTGGTAGGGATTGCGTGGATGACGACGCCACGGCAGGTCGCGTCGGTGTTGATCGAACCACGCGAGTAGCCGGCGCGTGGCATCCGAGTTCCAAACGAGAAGCGAGGGGGCCGTGGGATTCAACGGTCAAGATGATTACGAGGATGGTAGGGGCACCAGTGGGTGGTCTCCGGGAGCTGCGGTGGTCACTGACCACGTGGCCGGGTCCCGGAGGAAGCGGGGGAGTATCGGCTATTATGAGTATCGGCTATTATCCGGCAGGTCAGCGCCTGCAGTGTCTAGAGCTTTAGCGTCTAGAGCTAGAGCGGGTCCCGGAGGAAGCGGGGGAGTATCGGCTATTAGCGGGGGCGACGCATGTATTTGCGGAGCAGGTCGTTGGCGGCGTTGCTCATTTCTTCGCGGGTTTGGGCGCGTTTGGGTTTGTCGTCGTCTTTCTTTTCGCCCGCTTTGGCCGCAGTGGGGTCGTTGCCCGCGGCCAGTGGCGTGGGAATGTCCATCACCGTGCTGCCATCGGGTACGCTGCTGTTGCCGTCGTCGTCCATACCCAGCAACATGGCCGCGATGCGATCCTGGTCTTCCTCAGTGACCGATTCGGAGGTGGTCAGGGAGGGGACTTCCTTGGAATCGGGTTTGAGAGCGGGGCTTTCTGCTGCGCCAGGCTGGGTTGGTGCCGTGGGTTTGGGCGTGACCCCGGAGGGGGAGGGCTTAGCCGGGTTGGGGGTGGCGTCGCGGGTGGGGGCGGTTTGCTTGGCCGCTTGCACGGCCGCGAGAGTGCCGGCGGTTTCCGGTGGGAAGGGTGTGCCGTCCGGTTTGCTGGCCGCGGGCGTGATACGGACGCGGAATTCGAGAGGGCCGACCCGCAGAGTGGCTCCATCTTGCACCTGAACTTCGGCGCCCTGAATCAACTGATCGTTGATCAGCGTACCGTTGGTGCTGCCGAAGTCTTTGATGAATACCTTCCCCTCGCGGATGAGAACGGCACAATGCATTTTGCTGATGGCTTGGCTGGCGGGGCGCAGTTGGCATTTTTCATCACGCCCGATGAGAAACTGTGGGCCGGTCAGAGGAATCACACGTCCTTCGTGCGCTCCGGATGCGACGACTAAAGTTACCTTCATGGGGTCTCCGCCTTCGCTGTGGGTTCACCCGAAAACCGGGACCATAGGGAGAGGAAACAGCAACCAGGAGTCAGGCGTCCACAAGCTCAACGCAGCGTTTGCCCAACTGCCAACTTGCCGTTGTACCCCATAATGGGGTAGCCTCCATAGCGAGCAGCGAGTCGTGGATGAATGGTTATCCCGAGTTGCCCGCGACGTTTATTGTATGATAAGGGTCCTCCGTGATGCAACAGTCTGTTCCACCGATTCCGAATAACCGGCACCCATACTTTTCTCATTCTTTGGCGGCTCTGGGTCGTGTCCTTCTTGTGAGCTGCTTGGTCGGCATCGGTTGCGAACCGCCGCCGCCGGCCGAGGAGGTCAAACCCTATGCGCGTGTTCATCTAACGCTTCGCTGCCCCGATGCTGCCTTCGCCCAAGCCATCACCCCGATGGTTCGCGCCTGGGAAGTCCGCACGGGGGGGCAAGTGACAATTCACACCCAAGCCATGACGGCCACGGATGATACCGACATCGGGATCCTTCGCAGTGGCGAGCTGGGAGAATGGGGAAGCCAAAAACAGCTGCTCCCCGTCCCGGTGGCCTTCCGCGGCAGTGATCATCCGATTCAATGGTTTGGGTGGATTTCGGCCTATAGCAATCCCTTGGTGAATTGGCAGGAGCAGACCTTGGCGGTGCCCTTGACGGCCAGTGGGGCGGTGTTGGTTTATCGGACGGCGGCGTTCACCGATGTGAAAGTTCCCACAACCTGGGAAGATTTCGCAGATGTGGCCACGTTTTTCGCCCAACGGGACAAAAAACCGAGCCTGCCGCCACTGCCCACCGCGGCCGAGCCACTTTTCGATCTGTTCTGCCAGGTGGCGTCGTCGATGGATCGCCGCGCTCTCAGCGATGTCGAAGTGGCGACACAAGCCGGGGCCGATCGCGATGCCTTGGCGTTTCAGCTGTACCTTTCCACGGGGAAATCTCGCTTGAACAGTTTTGGCTTTCAACAAGCCGCGCAGTGGCTAGAACGCTTACGCCACGCGCAGGCGCTGGCGACAGTACCTCCGGGGGGAAGTGATGATCCGGTGCTCGCCTTGGTCGAACAGCGGGCGGTGATGGCCGTGCTTTCCCTGGAGCAACTCGCACGCTTGGCCCCGCTGGCGCGAGAGAAAAACGAGGATGTTGGGAAGTGGGGTTTGGCCAACGTGCCCGGTGCGCGGCATTATGTGGGGGCGCCGGAAAAAAGTCCGCCGACCAACTATGTTCCGTATTTCTCGGGGGGCCGGCTGGGTGTGGTGCGGGCGCGTTGCCCACACCCGGAAGCGGCGTTTGATCTGTTGGCCGATCTGGCCAGCCCCGCCCGGACGGCTGAATACGTGGCCACGCCGGGCCTGGGAGCCGGACCCGTGCGCGTCGCCCATTTCGACCGCGAACGGCTCCTGTTGTGGATGAGCTATGGATTCGACGAAGACCGAACCAAAACCCTCCAAGACGCGATGCGTCACTGTGTCAATCAAGCGGTGAAAAACCCGACCTACGAGCTGCGGGTTCCCCAACGCCGAGCGTTGGTGGAGGCCGCCGCGCGGCATTTGCGAACCATTGGTACCGAACAGACCGCGGAAGTGGCCCTGCAGCGGCTGGAAGCGGAGTGGAATCAGCTCTTGAGCCAAGATTAGCCGCAGCCGGATACGGCCCGGGCACCGCCACCGACGGTGGGGGAACTCGGTGCTTCCGGTCGTGGCCCCGTCGCCGCTTCTGCGCCGCGCAGGCGACCTCCTGAGGTGAACCTAATGGGACAGCGCATCGGCCCGCGATTGGGACAGCGCATCGGCCCGCCATTCAGCCCGGCCCAAACGCATCCGGGGACAGGCAACCTACCGACGATCGCCGCGGACGGCGACAGCGGTGGACCCCGACTGTCGGAGTTGATGCTCAAACCATCTCTAGAGCGACGGCGATCGCCGCGGACTCCGACAGCGATTCCCGGAGTGTTTCAGGGCGGTGATGGAGCGACGTTTCGGCTTGTTGACCCGGGCGAGGCGAAAGACTTTGCCGCGGATGGTAGGTGTTTCAGGGCGGTGATGGAGCGACGTTTCGGCTTGAGGGCCTCCCAAAGCCCTGGGCGCCATTGTCGGGGAGTGTTTCTCCGCGGCGATGGGCAGGGCCACGCGAGGCGAGAAGCGAGGGGATCCGTGAGAAGCGAGGGGATCCGTGAGGGAATTGTCTATTCAGTGAGGGAATTGTCTATCGTTGCGGGTCCGTCAACGTGGTGTCTGAACCGTACGTACTTCTTTAGGCAGAATGCGTCGTCTGGGGGCCATGGGGCCTTCCCCCGCCCTGTGGCGGGGGAAGGCCGGCCTACGAGGGGTGATGGTGTCGTTGCGGGCGGTTAGCTACCGGCTGGGTCTTTGCCGCCGATCCACGGTCCTTCGAGCTTTTGATATTCCGGCGGTTCGAGGGTGCTGCCTTTGTCGCCGCCGGCCCAGCCTTGGATTTGGTTGGGTTTACCGCGTTTCTTGCTGCGGGTTTCCCACATTGTGGCCCAGCTGGCGTCGGCCTCTTTGGGGGCGCGTTTTTCTTTGTCCCACATCAGCACCTTGCCGAAGCGGTAGCTGAGAACGCCCATGTTGACCGTGCTGAAGGCGGCGGCCCCCAGTTCGGGGGTGCTGAGAGTTTCGCGGCGTTTGATCTTGTCGTCGATGCGGCAGCAGTTGAGGAAGTTTTCCCACAGCGCCCGGGTGGCGTTGCCCGTTTTTTCGTTCTTGTAAACGTACACCGGGGTGCCGAATCCCTGCATCGGCTTGGCCGGACCGCCGGCGATGTTTTGCCCATAGACTTCAAAGCCGCTCATGTAATCCCCACCGCCGGTGAATTTGATGGTCGCCAGTCGGCCGCGGATCATTTCGCCCAATTGCGTGTCATTGCACATCGTGGCCGAGATGATCACCTGGCAGCCTTCTTCGTAATCGGCCACAACGGTGGCGACATCGGGCACATCCCGGCCGTCGTATTCGAGATAAATCCCCCCGGCACCCACGACCCGACCGGGGAAGCGGACACCCATTGCGGCGATGAGGTGAGTCGTTTGGTGGACGAAAAGATCGGTGAACATACCGCCACCAAAGGGCCAGTAGCAGCGCCATTGCGCCCAGACGGCGCGGTCGAAGGGCATCTCTTCGGGGCTTGGACCCAGTTTCTCACCAGCGATTTCGAACTTGTGACCAAGCCACATGTCCCAATCGATGGTTTTGGGCGTCATGTCCTTTTTGAGCGGATAATAGCGCCATTGACCGCCGATGTAGTTGCGGTAGTAGCTCGTTTGCCCCTGGAAGACATGGCCGATGTTGCCCGCTTTGATGTACTCGTAGGCGGCTTGCCAGGTGGGGTCGGCCATGCTTTGGACGCCGATGGTCACGGTGCGGCCTGTCTTGGCCGCGGTATCGACGACGAGGATCGCCTCGGCGATGGTGCGCGTCATCGGTTTTTCCAGATACACGTCTTTGCCCGCGAGCATGGCATCGACCGCCATCTTGGCGTGCCAGTGATCCGGCGTGGCGATGCAGACGATATCTACGTCTTTATTATCGAGCAGATGGCGGTAGTCTTTGGAGATGCGGCCTTTGCCAGCATCCAGCGGGATGCCGCAGGTTTTGGCACTGGGATACAGGCCGCGGCCGGTGCGTTTCTTCTTGTCGTTGCGGCGGGCCCCGAGGGTTTCATCGCCATCCCACACGTCGCAAACGGCAAATGGGTCCACGGGCAAACCTTCATCACGCATATCGACAATAATGTCGATGTGCTGCTGACAGCGGCCGCCGGTGCCGAGGAAGGCGATCCGTTGCTTTTCGTTGGCGGCTTTGATCCGGGCATAGCTGGCCGCGGGTAGGCTCAGCGCGGCTCCGGCCGCCGCGGTACCGGCGATGAAGGACCGGCGGTTCAACGCTTCAGTGGTCATGGGAGAACTCTCCAAGGGCAGGAAACAGGAAGGTGGATTGTTGCGGCTGGGGGGAAATCGGTGTTCGTCCGCGGTGGTGCATGGTCCATCCCCCGAGGGTGGGTTCTTCACTTCTTCGATTGCCGCAGCAGCCATGTATACAGTTGATTCGTGGCATACGCGGGGTCCCAGGAATCGTGGCCCACCCATTGGTATTCCGTGTAGCGCGGTTTACCGCCGGCCTTTTCCAACGCCGCGATCATCTCGCGGGAACGTTCGACCTTCACGGCGTTATCCTCTTGACCGTGGAAACACCAACACGGAATATCTTTGATTTTGCTGGCATTGTTGGGATCGCCGCCACCGCAAATGGGCACAATGGCCGCCCAGCGGTTCGGGTAAGCGGCTGCCAGGCTCCAGGTTCCATAGCCGCCCATCGATAACCCCGTGAGAATTTGGCGTTTGGGGTCGATCTTGTACTCCTGGAGCGTGGCATCCAGAATGGCGATCGCCCGCCGGCCATCCTCGGAGTCGGCTTGCCAGGTTCGCTTGGCGGATTGAGGGATGACGGTGATGAACGGGAAGGTTTTCTCACGGGCTTTAATGGCCGGCCCGATGCCGACCTCGACAGGCATTTTCTTGCCGCCCAGACTTTCGCCTGCGCCGTGGAGAAACAGAATCACCGGGAATTCTTTCGTCCCATCATAACTGTGCGGGACAAACACCACATAACGCGATTGGGAACCATCCGCATTGTGGAACACTTTCTCCATGAAGCCGGTGCGTGGCTTCTCCTGAGCGTCAACGGGCCACACAGCCATACCGAAGATCAACCCGATTGCGGCAATGAAACGGGGCCAGCGCATCAGTGCAACTCCCAATTGCCCTCGTTGTCTAACCTAGCAAACTGCGACACCGGCTGCTACCGATGCTGTGTGGAAAACCCCGCATTCTCATGATCTTGCGTCGGGGTTGGCCAATTTTTGGTCAGGTGGTGGTCACTTGACCGTAAAGGGCCGTTCCGTGAGTTTGACCATCGGCCGCAGCGGAATCGGTTTGAAGACGTCCACTTCAAACGGTTCGCCGACGCGGTTGCCGCAGACGTCTTCCAGCTCGTCGTTGATGATGAGTTTGTAATTCCCGCGGCGCCATGGTTGGGCCGGGGTGAACGTCACCACGCGCTCGCCGCCGCCGACGGAGATCGTACCGTCGACCGGCTGACCGGTGGCATCGACCACCCACAACAGCCGCCCCAACAGGGCATGATCGAGCGGTTTGGCCAAGCGAATAATCAGGGGAGCATCGGAGGAGGCCGGAGGTGGCAGGAGCTTCCAATCATTGGGCCAGACGGGTTCGTCGTCGGGGGCGGTGACGACGAACGTTTTGCGAAACGGTGCCAACAATGGACGGCCTTCCGTATCGGGCCACTGGGCGTCGATGATGAAGGTGTACCGCCGGCCTTCTTCGAGGATCGGTCCATGTTCCTCTCGGGGGGAAAGCCCGCGTTTGACGCGCCCCGGGTCGAATAACAACGTCAGCCGCAAACCATCCGGCGACCACAATTCTTCATCCAATTCCACAAACGGCCGCACAACTTCTTTCCCATCGTCGCGGATGAGCCGGATGCGGGAATAGACTTCGCCACGAGCAACCGGACCCGAAAAGTGAATGTACATCCGTAGCGTATTTTCCGGCAGGCGATAGGCCGAAGGATAAACGCGGACGATCCGCACCCGTGGGCCGGGCGGCGGTTTGGGAACAGTCAGCGTCAGCGTGAAGACCGGCCCCCGGAGTGTCGTTCGGGGAACGGCCCGGAAGTCGCACACCACACGATATTTCACCCCGGCGGCCAGGGGATACAGCGGCTCGAAACGCAATTGCTGATCGCGGATCGACCATTCCCCCGCCACGGGCAATTTCTGGGCCGCCTCCGTGTCGGTGCCCGGATCGACGACCACGCGAGCGACTTTCGGCCATTCGTCACGGGTCAGCCGCGCTTCAGCTGTTGCCTTGAGAACATCGGGGTCGATTCCGGTGATGACCACTGCCAGCGGCTCGGTGCCAGCGGCAACGACCAGCTGAACCGCCGGTTCGGCCGCCATGGCCGCCAACGGGAGGGCGAACAATGCCAAGCCAATGAATGAAAAGCCGATGAGTGTGGAGCGCAACCTGGTCATGATGGCAATTCCCGGACTTCAGGGCCACCGCCGGATTGTACCGGAAGCCCAGCACCGGGGAAAGCCACAGGAATCTTTTTCGCCACACTCAGGAACCGATTCTGGAAGGTTTTAGGCGGCGCGGCGCTCTTCGCGTTTGAGCCATTTTTGCATGCCCAGCAGTTCCGCTTCCCAATCGGAACTGAAGCGTTTTTGGCCGAAGGCGTCGTAGAGAAGGTCGAGGGTTTCGATGAGGGAGCGGATTTGGTTGGCGCGGTCGTCGAGTTTGCCGCGAGCATCGGCGTTTTCGTCCGGGGGGGGCAGTTTGCCACTGCTGACGGCGAGTGTTTCGGCGTGCAGGGTCAATTCATACTGTTCACCGTGGCGGACGAGCGTCAGTCCCATTTTGCGCGGCAGTTTGCCGCTTTGGATGGCCCGGCGGGCTTCGGGCAAGCGGGTGGGGCCTTCGCTGGAGATGGTTTCGTGCCCGGTCACCCCCCGCGGACATTCGAGCTGGAGCGTGCGAGCCAGCATGAGCGTGATTTCGGAACCATCGGCCACGGAAATGGTATCAGATTGAACGTCGGTATAGTACCAAAGCCACAGGAGAAACTCATTCCCGAGGAAGTCGCGGCTGGTTTCGTCGGCAATCCAGGCAACATCCGCCGGTGTGATGCCCGGAACAAAGGCGCTGGGGGCCGAATCGTCGACCATGCGCGTTCGGGAATGGAGTTCCGCCAATTGGTAGGCGCGTCGTCCGGCGGTGATACATTCCAGTTCCAGGCCGAAAGTTTGCGTGAATAAACCACACAACCGGTCGATCTGCGTCAGTGACGTGGCGCCAAAGAGAACTTCGTTGGAGAGGCGGTCCCACAACACCGGGATACACTTGCGCTTCTTGTAGCGGCCGTCTTTGGCTTCTTGTTCGAGGCGTTCGCGGGCGATTTCCTTGGCTTCGCGCTTTTGCCGGGCACTGGGGAAACCGCTGGGGTTATTCTTCGACAACGCCTTCAGTTCCACCGCGTAGTAGGCACGCAATAAGTCGCTGGGGATTTTGTCGGTGTCGATGCGCAGCTCAAACGACAGGGTATCGTTGATGATGTTTTTGGCCCGTTGGAAGTCGGTGTCGAGAATGTGTTCACCGGCGGTCCAGCCGATTTCGATGCCGTCGGCTGCGGCAATGCGTTGCCGGCCGGCCATGCGGTCTTTGAGCCGGTCGAGGTGCTCGTCGTCGAACAGTCGTGGGGCGGGACCGTTCACTTTGAACCGCAGGAAGCTGACTCGTCCGGAGAAAAAGCCCATCGCAACCTCCGTGTTGCTGGTGCGGGTGACGAGTGCCGGGGGCGGTCGGGCGTTTCCATCCTTCTGGGTCGTCGGTGGATGCCGGGTTCCCTCGTGACATCCACGGACGACCCGTGGGCCGCGGAGCGGTTAGCTCACCAGAATCGCTTCGCTCACTTCGCCGTCTTTCCGGCGCATCTCTTCCAGAATAATCGGATGCCAGGAGGTGTCGCGTTCATTCGCGGGGACATAATTTTCCCGCGCCCAACGGCGGAGGCGGAGTTCCTCGATAAAGTCCACCTCAGAGAGGGTGTCGGTGCGGACCATGACTCGACCCTTTCGATCCGTGTGCCCGTGAAAGTCCACGAGCCTCACATGCCATTGTTCGCCGGCGGCGAGAAACGGCATCTGAGGAGAGGTTCTGCCGAACATCCGGCAGTGCTGGAAGTATAGACGGCGCAGAAGGATCGGCAATCGAAACTGTGGAATTTATTGGCAATTCTCCGCAGGCTGACCAGTCGCGAAAAACCAGGCAAACTGTGCGGCCCCCGACGACGGCTAGCCGGCTGCACAAGGGGCTTTTCCAAGCGAGTCGTTGGGGATCACCGGCGGCGAGTCGTGGGGGATTACCGGCGCAGTACCAGCTATGGAACAATGACCCGCCGCTTCCCAGACGCTTGGGGTGATGGCGGCCCAGACCGTGGCCCTGGCTGTTCAAATCAGGCCATGGTGACCGAGATAGCGTTCGGCGTCCAGTGCGGCCATGCAACCGGTACCCGCCGCGGTCACAGCCTGGCGATAGTAATCGTCGGCAACATCGCCCGCGGCGAACACACCTTCCACGCTGGTGTAGGTGCGGGCCAAGGTGGTCCATTTGATATAACCGTTGGGCGTCAGTTCGACTTGCCCTTCGAGAAAGGCGACGTTGGGGGTATGGCCGATGGCCAGGAATAACCCAGCGACGGGCAGTTCGTACTTCTCCCCGGTTTTATTGTTCCGAACCCGTAAAGCCGTGACGCCTTTTTTGTCGTCGCCCAACACTTCGTCCACTTCCGTATTCCAGCGGATGTCGATTTTCGGGTTGGCGCGGGCGCGTTCGGCCATGATCTTGCTGGCCCGCAGCACATCGCGACGGACCAGCATATGCACACGGCTGGCGAATTTGCTCAGATACGCGGCTTCCTCCACCGCGGTATCGCCCCCCCCCACAACGGCAATCGGCTGGTTGCGGAAGCGGGGTAAGGCGCCGTCGCAGACAGCGCACGCGGAGACACCCCGATTTTTGAATTTGTCTTCACTGGGTAATCCGAGATAATTCGCACGAGCACCGGTGGCGATGATGACGGTGTGTGTGTGGACACGTTGGCCATCGTGGGCTGTGAGCGTGAAGGGGCGGTTGCGGAAATCGACTTTGACGATGTCTTTGGATTCCACGCGGGTGCCGAAGTTTCTGGCTTGCTGACGCATCAACGCGACCAGTTCTGGGCCGTTGATGCCGTGGGTGGGTTGTTCTTTATTTTCGGCCACCCAGGCGGGGAAATCCGGATCGTCTGGTCGCAGAGCGGTTTTGAGATATTGCCGGGTGTCGCCGGCAGGCCATGAGGGGAAGTTCTCGACTTCGGTGGTCAGCGCTAATTGCCCCAGCGGCAGGGTTCCGTTTTGCCGGTTTTTTTCATCATAGGGATTGCCTTCGAAGACCAGCGGCTGGAGATTGGCCCGGGCCGCATAGATGGCGGCGGTCCAGGCCGCCGGTCCCGAACCGATGATGACGACATTTTCTGGCATAGTGAATACCTCGGGTAGTGTGCCTGGGGGCGGATTCGTAGTATTCTAGATGAGCAACCGTCTTCGTCCGGTTCCCTTCCATTGGTCCTACAATGCCGCCATATTGGCATTACCGTGCGATGGCTCATCGGGAAGGGGCGATCGGCCGTCGATACTTCCTGGCCTCCGGATGACACCCGGCCATGGGGTGTCTGGAGTGCTGTAACAACCTCCGATGCGTGAACGGCTCACCCATTTTCGAGAAATTCTCCGCTACGTTCCTCGGTTTCGCGACCGGGTGTTTGTTATTGCCCTGGATGGGGCGGTGGTCGAAGATGATAATTTCCCGAACTTATTGCTCGACATTGCTTTACTGCGCAGTCTGAACATTCGGGTCGCGCTTGTGCATGGGGCCGCCCATCAGATCCGCCGCTACGCGGCCTTGGTGAATGTCACTCCCTCGGATGTGGTGGGTACCGGCATTACCGACCGGGCCACCCTCAATGTGGCGATCACCGCCGCCAATCGGGTGACCCATGAGATTCTCGAAGGGCTGTCGGCCAACGATCTGCGGGGGGCATGCCCCAATGCGGTGGTGGCTCATCCGGCCGGTATTCTGGGCGGTGTCGATCATCTCTACACCGGCAAAGTGGAACGGGTCGACATTTCCTTGCTGCAAACTCTTCTGGAGCACGACATTATTCCGGTCATTCCTCCCATCGGCATCGATGGGGCCGGGGCGTCGTATCGCCTCAACTCCGATGCCGTGGCCGTGGAAGTGGCCAAAGCCTTGCGCGCCGTCAAACTCATCTACCTGAATACCGAAGGCGGCATCCGCGATGCCAAAGGCGTCATCCGGCAAATGACCGTCCAAGAAGCCGACACTTTCCTCAAAAAACATCGCGCCGAGTTGCCCCTCGAAACGATGACCAAGCTCACCCATGCCGTCCGTGCTGGCAAAGAAGGCATCGAACGTGTCCACATCATCGATGGCCGCGAGCAAGAGGGCCTTCTGGGGGAAGTCTTTTCCAACGAAGGTATCGGCACGCTCATCTACGCCAATGAGTATCAAGCTATTCGTTCGGCCCAAAAGAAGGACGTTCGCACCATTCACAGCCTCATCCAACAAGGCGTGCAGAACGACGAATTGGTGAAACGCACCCGAGCCGAATTGGAGAAGATCATCAACGATTACTTCGTCTTTGAAGTCGACCGCAACCCCGTGGCCTGTGCCGCGCTACATGTTTACCCCGAGCAGAATATGGGCGAAGTGGCCAGTGTCTTTGTCGATCCGCGCTACGAAAACCAAGGTATCGGGGCCAAACTCATCCATTACGCGGAAGACGTTGCCCGCGGGCGCGGATTAGCCAAAATCTTCTGCCTATCCACCCAAGCGATTAACTTTTTTGTGCAAAAAGGTGGTTACAAACTCGGTACACCGGACGATCTGCCACCGGCCCGGCGGGAAAAATACGAGCAACAGGGGCGAAAGTCCCAAGTTCTCATCAAAGAACTCAAATGACACACCATGATTCTCATCATCGGTAACGAACTCAAATGACACGCCATGATTCTCATCATCGCTCACCGTCGGTCGTGATCGGCTCAACAAACGATCATCTGGGCGTTGTAGCTGGCTATCGTCAGCGGCCATCGGTTCAAAAACGGTCGTTCCACCGCGGTATCGGTCGGGCATGATAAACCCATTCTTGTTCTGGAAAATCCGAAAAAACCGAAAATGCTGATGGGAGCGGCGGATCGCGGTCGCCATCCCTTCGCGGTGTTCGTTACTCGTGTGCTGCATTCGATCTTGGACCCGATAACCCCCGCGGCTACCGACGCGAGGGTTAGTTCTATGGCGACTTTCTATGTGCTGCCGCCCCGGAGTTGTTTGGACGAAGCGGTGCGTACTTTCTTGACGCGGTTTCTGCCGGGGCTGCCGCTGCCGGCGGAGGTTTGGTCGATTGTGGTCGATCATCTGGCGCAAGTGGCGAATTGGCCAGAAGATACGTTTTGGATTCCCCGGGATGAACTTCCGGAGGGGGCTGTTTCCGAGGCGTTGGTCGAAGGTTATGGGGCCGAACCGGGCGATCAGGTCGTTGAAGTTCATCTGGCGCGGCCACCGCGAACGACGGTTGTTCCCCATCAGCCCGTCGCACTCGCCCCATCCAGCGGGGGCCTATCCTAGCTACGGCCACTGCGGGCGACGGTTGTTCCCCATCCCCCGGTTCCCAGGAGCCGCGCGGCGCGATAAGTTGAGAAGAGAGTGACGAAAGGTGCTCAGAAATTGTACACGCTTTGTGGAGTCACTCGTGAACGTGATTCCTTCGTGAGTTGTCATGATGAATCCGATTTCTTCTGACGACGACTGGAACGACTTAGCCCGCGAACTGGGTGTCGAAAAGTCGCCGCCCGCCGCGCTTCCGGAAGCTCCTCATCCTCCGGATATGGTCGAGCGGCAATTGGAAGCCGAGCAACTCCAACCCCACCACGGGATGGATGAGCGGGTAGAAGCCGAGGTTGTGGCCGAAGGTGAACCGGAATTGATGGCCGACGAGGAGCTGCTGGAAGCGGACGACGCAGCGGTTGCCGAAGCCGGTGCAGGTGAACCGCCCACGACGGGCCGCAAACGCCGCCGCCGGCGACGACGACGACGCAAAGGTGGCGGGGCAGCGGATACGCCCACCGCAGCTACACCAGCCGCCACGACGGCCGCCACCGAGACCCCCTCGGCCACCGACGACGAGACGGACCTTCGCGACGAAGACGAAGCCGAGCTGTCTTCCCGCGATGAGGGGGAAGACGAAGCTCCTCGGTTGGGGGCAGAAGACGATACCGCCAGCGAGGTCCTTCGCGAACTGATCGCCAACTGGAATGTGCCCTCGTGGGATGAAATCGTCAGCGGTCTTTATCGGCCGAACTGACTGCCGACAACGACGCGCGTTGGTCTGGGCCGACGTGCCAGTTGGGAGGCTCGTTGGACATCGCCGCGAAACGGTGACGCAGGCCGGGAATGCTGTTGGCTATTCAACTTCGCCACGGAACAACTTCGCCGCGAAACGGTGACGCGGGCCGGGAATGCCGTCGGCTATTCAACTTCGCCGCTTGCGAACGTTGCCTAACTTCTGGTACCACGGCAGTTGTGATTACGCTGTCACCACACGACGGCTGCCTCACAGCATCCGTTCGACCCACAATCGCGTGGTCTGGCTCGCGACGCAGTGGAAGGGCACGACTACACACACTCGATCGCTTGCTGCCGTTTTGGCAACGAACGTCGGAGCAAGATTGACTTATCTGTCCGCGGCAGGGCATTGAGTCCCGAGCCTATGAACCCGGGCCGCTCTCTTAACGGAGCTGTCGAGATTGGATCAAGTGGCATCTATCATTGAGTCCCGAGCCTATGAACCCGGGCCGCTCTCCCCTTGGCGAGATTACAACGTCGAAGCGTTTTTGCGCTGGTACGCTCAGCTCCTCTAAAAGCGACCCGCGATTCTCACAAGTCGCTTTTGCGCTGGTACGCTCAGCTCCTCGGTGCCTGAAAACCACCCACCATTCCCCCAACTAGCCCGTCGGGTCGGGCCGCGGCTGGGCTGTTGTCGATCCCTGCCCCCTCCGCTTGCCCCGGTGACGCTGCTGCGACACAATGTCGGCACGGGCGTTTCGTGGGGGCTTTTATGCGCAATGTGGTGACCGTCGTTTTGGCCGGGGGTAAAGGAACACGCTTAGAACCGCTGACACGCGACCGCGCCAAGCCCGCGGTACCCTTCGGCGGTTTGTACCGCATTATTGATTTCACCCTCTCCAACTGCATCAATAGTGGCTTACGGCGGATTCTCGTTCTCACCCAATTCAAATCCCGCAGCCTTGATCGCCACATCCGCCAAGGCTGGAATTTCCTCAGCTCCGAATTGGGTGAATCGGTGGAGGTGTTACCACCCCAGCAGCGGATTGATGAAACCTGGTACAAAGGCACCGCGGACGCGATCTACCAGAACATCTACTCCATCGAACGCGAACGGGCCGAGAACATCCTGATTCTCGCGGGTGACCACATCTACAAAATGGACTATGGCCAGATGATTCGCGAACATCGCGCACGGGGGGCTGATGTCACGATCGGTTGTATTCCGGTACCCCTGGCCGAGGTCAAGCACTTCGGCATCATGGAAACGACCGCCGATGATCGCGTGGTGAACTTTCTGGAAAAGCCGGCCACGGCCCCACCAATGCCCGGCGATCCTGACCACGCCCTCGGGTCGATGGGTATTTACGTCTTCAATACGCGGATGTTGTTTGAGTTGCTCTGCCAAGACGCCGCTCAGTCGAACAGCAGCCACGATTTTGGCCGCGACATCATTCCGCACATGATTGCCAGCGGGATGAAGGCCATCGCGTACCGGTTTCGGGATGAAAACCGCAAAGCGACCGCGTATTGGCGCGATGTTGGCACGCTCGATGCCTATTACCAGGCCAATATGGACCTGGTGGCAGTGGAACCGGTGCTGAATCTCTACGATGCGTCGTGGCCCATTCGCACCCTGCAACCGCAACTGCCACCGCCGAAGTTCGTCTTCTCAGGTGAAGGGCCAGTGGGCCACGCCCGCCGCGGCGAGGCCCTCGACAGCATCGTTTGTGCGGGCTGTATTGTTTCGGGGGGGCAAGTGCGGCGCAGTATTCTCTCCCCGCGAGTGCGCATCAATAGTTACGCCGTGGTGGAAGATTCCATTTTACTCGATGGCGTGGATGTCGGCCGCTATTGCCGCATCCGCCGGGCCATTATCGACAAAGATGTGAAATTACCGCCCTACACGGTCATTGGCTACGATTTGGAATTCGATCGCCGCCGGGGCTTCGTTGTCACCGAACAAGGCGTGGTCGTGGTTCCCAAAGCCGAGCCTCCCGAAACGTTCCAGGCACCCAATCCTTTGCCGAATTGAACTTGAGAACAGTATTGGGTTCGTGCCTCCTACGGGTCAAGGGCCGCGGCCGGCGATGGGGCTACGCACCGGGGGTGTCGCAGCAGCCACCTAGCGACCCAAGGAACAGCGACCGAAGGAAGTTCCTTAAAGGCGTCGCGGCAGCCACCCAGTGGCGGAAGGAACAGCGACCGAAGGAAGCCCTTCGCTTTCCGCTGGATGTGTGCGCTGGAGTGGGCGACAGAGGCTCGCACGGCCGGGTTCAGCTGCTGTGAGGGGCCAGCGGAAGGGCCGAAACCCCGTTCCATCGGCCCTCACTGTCGGGCACTAAGAGCGCAGCCACCACTCACGGTCACCCAGGAGCGTATCCCTGTTCCATCGGCCCTCACTGTCGGGCAGTAAGGGCTGCCGTCGCCATAAGTTATTTCCCGCCCAGCTTTTCCATCGTAATTTCCGGTTGCCAGGCCGAAAGGAACGTCGGCAGTTTGGCTCGGTCGATCCCGGGGACGGAGGGGAATAGACCCGCGCCCTGGAGGGGCACATTCGCCGTGATGGCGTAGATCGAACGGGCCGGATCGTTGTTGCGGCGGTACAGCACCACGCCGGGGCGAACGGACAGACCGGGGCAACCCAGTTGCCCGGCAAGGTTGACCGCGTCGTCGAGGTCGCCAATACTATCGACCAGGCCGCGTTTGTGAGCTTGAGAACTGGTGAAAATGCGGCCATCGAAATTGGTTTCGTCGGTAGCATTGGGTCGGCTCCGCTTGATGTCGGCGATCAATTGTCGGTGGAAGTCGGCGGCCATGGCCTCCAGCCATTTGCGTTCCTCCGCTGTGATGAAGCGGTGCGAGCCGCCGATGTCGGTGTAGGTTCCGGATTTAATGAGTTCAGGGCGGACGTTGACCAAGCCCATCAGGTCTTCCAAGTTGAACAGGTTGAGGACGACACCAACACCCCCGGTGACGGTGGCGGGTCCGGCGACGATATGATCGGCTGCGGAGGCCAAGTAGTAGGCTCCGCCGGCGGCCGTGTCCATCAGGCAGGCGACGACCGGCAAGCGGGTCCGTTCCTTGAACCGTTCGAGGTCGTGCCGCATGGTGATGCACGCCGCCACACCACCGCCGTGGCTGTTAATCCTGAGTACAACAGCCTTTACGCACGGATCGGCCGCAATCGCCTCCAGTTTTTCGCGGAATAACGCCACCGGGTTTTCACCGACCGACAAAGGCCCGACAAAGGGGGTGTTCAGAATCAGGCCATCCACATCGACCATGGCGATGCGGGGTTGGCCCGCTTGGACAACTACCGGATTGACATTCCCGGCACTGACACTCACGGGCGCCGGAAGGTCCAATTTGGTCTCTACTTGTGTTTTGAAGGTAAAATTTTCCAAACGCTTGCAACCGCTGAGCGCGGGGATGAGCACAAGCCCGACAAGGAGGAGTTGACGCATGTCTCGCACCTTTGTTGAACCCGCAGAAAGCCCGATTTATCCCTCACTTTCGGCATAATCCGTCTTGCCGCTTCACCGCTTTTCCCGCACAACAGATGAACTTGCTCTAACCTGCCCGGATCACGTGGTGGATTGATCCGTTGCGAATTGTCATAAAGCCAAGCTGTCGCTAGATTTTGTCCCATCGTCAGTGGTTGCGAGGGTTTTGGGGCGAAGGGGGAAGCTTCCACTGGCGGTTGGGGAAATACCGTAGCTCTCCACCCTGCCTAAATTGCCAAACTCGCACCGATTTCCGATACTATCCGCTGTGATGGGTTGGAGTTGGGACTGTCCCAACGAACGGACCACGATTCCCGGACAGGAGGTCCTGTCTTGCGAGGCGAGTGATGGAACCGCGCGACCTGCTAGTGCTGACCCCGACGGCAACAGCCCATCCATCGCTTGCTATCGCCGCCTGCCGCGCCGGTGCTTGCGGGGTGTTGGATGCCGAATTCGCTTCTCCGGCGGCTGTCCGGTCGGCGTTGGAACGGCTGGTGCGCTATGCCGGGGCCGGCTTTGGCCTGCAATTGCCGGCAACGGCCTCCGAAGTGTGGCCCTTGGTCGCTTCGGCCCGTCCGGCGTGTGTGATTCTGGCCGGTCCAGACACGCCGGAATTGCCCGAGCGTGTGCAAACTCTGAAATCTCTGCGTATTGCGGTCTTTCGGGAAGCCATCACACTGGCCGAAGCGCAACGAGCCGTGGAGTTGGGCGTCGAGGGGCTGATTCTCAAAGGCCACGAAGCCGGCGGCCGTGTCGGCAGCGATACGGCCTTCATTTGGCTGCAAAAATGGCACCACTGGGCCACGAAACACGCCATTACGACCCCATTTTGGATTCGCGGGGGCATTGGCGCCAACACTGCGGCCGCTTGTGCCGCCGGGGGCGCCCGGGGCGTGGTGCTCGATGCCCAAGTGCTTCTCACCCGCGAAAGCCCACTGAGCGAGGAATTGCGGCAACGGATCAGCGGCTGGGATGGTAGCGAAACGCTGGTCGTCGGCACACGTTTGGGGGAAGCGTATCGCGTTTATGCCCGTCCTGATAGCCCGGCTGTTCAAGAATTGATCAGGGAAGAGGAACGGTTGTTGGATTCCTCCGCTTCGGCCGCGGATCGGTTGGAGGCTTGGCAGAAGGCCGTGGCGCAACGGGTGGCGGCGGACCCGGCGGCGGGGATTTGGTTTATCGGTCAGGATATCAGCACGGCGGCTCCGTTGGCGGCCAAAGGTGTGACCGTCGCCGGGGTGATTCAGCACATCCTGGCCCGGGTGCAATCGCAACGGGCTGCAGCGCGGAAACTGCGACCACTGAGTGCCGATGGACCGCTGGCGCAAGCGCATGGCACCCGATATCCGATTCTTCAAGGGCCGATGACTCGGGTCAGCGATACCCCCGCGTTTGCCGAAGCCGTCGCGGTCGGCGGGGCGCTGCCGTTTTTGGCCTTGGCTCTTTTGCGGAAAGCGGAGAGCGAAAAATTATTGTCGGAAACGAAAACCCGCCTCGGCACGAAACCCTGGGGCGTGGGTATTCTTGGTTTTGTGCCCCCCGAAATCCGCAGCGAGCAATTGGCCGCGATTCGCGCGCACAAACCTCCGTTTGCGATTATTGCCGGTGGCCGACCTGATCAGGCCCGGGAACTCGAAGCCCACGGCATTGCGACGTACCTGCATGTGCCGTCGCCTGGTTTGTTGAAAATGTTCCTCAAAGACGGCTGCCGTCGTTTCATCTTCGAGGGGCAGGAATGTGGCGGCCATATTGGCCCGCGATCGAGTTTCGCTCTCTGGGAGTCGATGAGCGAAGTTCTGTTAGAATTCATCGGCACCTCACCGGGGCAGGAATTGCATGTGGTCTTCGCGGGGGGCATTCACGATGCGTTGTCGGCCCGGATGGTGGAAGCGGTAAGTGCGCCGTTGGCCGAGAAGGGCGTCAAGGTCGGGGTTCTGCTGGGCACCGCGTATCTGTTCACTCAAGAGGCAGTGCAAACGGGGGCGATCACTGAACGCTTTCAGCAGGAAGCTCTCCGCTGTGGTGAAACGGTGCTGCTGGAAACCGGCCCTGGGCATGCGATTCGCTGCATTCCCACCCCTTATGCGCAGGTTTTTGAGGCCGAGAAACGGAAACTGCGAGCCGAGGGCAAATCGCCACTGGAAATCGCCTTGGCACTGGAGCGAATGAATCTGGGCCGCCTGCGTGTGGCGAGCAAGGGTTTGGATCGCCCGCCGGCGTCGCGGGAAACCACCCGTGGGCCACAGAGCCGCAATGGCGACGGTCTGGTTCCCGTCAGCCCCGAGGAACAATTCGCCCGCGGCATGTACATGATCGGCCAAGTTGCTGCGCTGCGCCACGAAGTCACGACGATTGCTGCCCTCCATGCGGAACTGTGCGCGGAGGAAAAGGTCGCTCCCGCCGAAGTCCGCATCCTGCACAATCCCGAACCGCCGCCGCCGCCCCCCTGCGACATCGCCATCATCGGGTTAGCGTGCTTTTATCCCCAAGCCAATGGGTTATGGCAGTATTGGCACAACATTCTGGCGAAAACCAACGCGGTTATTGAAATCCCGGCGTCCCACTGGGATTGGCGGCCGTATTATGATCCCGACCCCCGCGCCCGCGACAAGATGGTGTCGAAATGGGGCGGTTTCATGTCGGATATTTTCTTCGACCCGCTCAAATACGGTATCACCCCCAAGAGCATCCCCCAGATCGAACCGTTGCAACTGCTGTTGCTCGAAGCCGTCCATCAGGCCCTTGGCGATGCCGGGTATCTCGAACGGCCCTTCAATCGGGAACGGACGTGTGCCATCTTGGGCATTGGCGGCGGGGGCATGCCACTCTCAGTCGCGTACGGCTTCCGGGCGTGCATGCCGCTGGTCGATTCAATCCCCGGCATGCCGATCAAATCGCAGACGATCATCGAGCTGGGGGAAGGTATTCTGCCGGAATGGACCGAAGATTCCTTCCCGGGCATTTTGCTCAACGTCGCCGCAGGACGGGTGGCCAACCGTTTCAATCTCGGTGGCCCGAATATGGCTATCGACGCGGCCTGTGGCTCCTCGCTGGCGGCCCTTTATGCCGGCGTGCGCGAATTGCAAGACCAAACCAGCGACGTAGCGATTGTGATGGGTGGCGACGCGGTGCAAACCCCCTACGCCTACGTCGCCTTCTCGAAAACCCATGCCCTCAGTCCACGCGGTCGTTGCCGTCCCTTCGATGCCGAAGCCGACGGTATTGCCCTGGCCGAAGGGGTGGGCGTGGCGATTCTCAAGCGTCTGGCCGACGCCGAACGCGATGGCGATCGGATTTATGCCGTCATCAAGGGCGTGGGGGCCTCCAGCGATGGCCGCGACAAAGGCCTGACGGCCCCCCGGGCCGAAGGGCAACTGCGAGCCTTGCACCGTGCCTATGCGCAAGCCCGCATCAGCCCGGCCCGTGTGGGGTTGGTGGAAGCGCACGGAACCGGAACGGTGGTGGGTGATCAAACCGAAGCTCGGGCCATTGGTCAGCTGTTCCGCGACGCCGGCAGTCAACCACAATCCTGCGCCCTCGGCTCGGTCAAATCCATGATCGGCCACAGCAAATGCGCAGCCGGGATCGCCGGGCTGATCAAAACGACCTTCGCGTTGTATCACAAAATCCTCCCTCCCACCTTGGTCGAAAAACCCAACCCCAAGGCGAATCTCGACGGCGGCCCGTTGTATCTGAACACCGAACCGCGACCCTGGATTCATGGCCAGCCCTATCCGCGCACGGCGGGGGTCTCAGCTTTTGGCTTCGGCGGTACGAACTTCCACACGGTTCTCGAAGAGTACACCGGCGATTATCTCGATCGCCCCACCACAGGGTTGCGGGATTGGCCCGCCGAGCTGTTCGTTTGGCGACGGAGCGACACCGCGGCCATTCTCGATTCGCTCCAGACAGTGCATGCGGCGCTGACCGCCGGGGCTACGCCCCGCTTGGCCGATCTGGCCGCCAGCGTTTGGCAGGCCAGCAAGAACGTCACGACCGGGCCGGTGCTGGCGATTGTGGCATCGTCTTTAAGCGATCTGCGCGAAAAGCTCACCGTGGCCCGGGAAATGCTCACCAAGGCACCGGATCAGAGCACTGATCCCCGGGGGCTGTACTTCGCCGCCCAGCCACAACCCTCGAAAGTGGCGTTCCTCTTCCCGGGGCAAGGCTCGCAATATCCGGACATGCTGGCCCAAGTGGCCATGGCCTTCCGCGAAGTCCGGGAAGTGATCGACCGCGCGGAAGCGACCCTGGCCGCTGAGCTGGAAAAGCCCCTGGGCCGATTCATCTACCCTCCGTCGCCTTTTACGCCTGAACAAGAAGCGGCCCACCGCGATGCCCTCCGCCGCACCGAAATCGCTCAAGCGAGTATCGGAGCAACCAGCTTGGGAATGTTCCGGTTGCTGACCGCCCTGGGCATCGAGCCGGATGTCCTCGCCGGACATAGTTATGGGGAATACACAGCCCTCGCCGCCGCCGGAGCAATTTCGGAAGACGATCTGCTGCGCTTGTCGTACAAGCGGGGACGAGCGATTCGGGAAGCGGCAAAAACCGCCCCCGGTGGCATGATCGCGGCCGATGCCGCGGCAGAAACCCTCCAGCCACTGTTGGCGGGTATCGCCGACGTGTGGATCGCCAACCACAACGCCCCCACGCAAACGGTGATTGCAGGAACCGACGAGGGGGTGAAGCAGGCCACGGCGGCCTTGCAAGCGGCCGGCATTCGGGCGCAGCGGATCGCGGTGGCCTGTGGGTTTCACTCACCACTGATTGCCGGCGCCCAAGCCGCCTTGGCGCAAGCCCTGGCCGAAGCTCACCTGACGGCCCCCCGTCGCCCGGTCTTCTCCAATACCCACGCCGCGCCGCACCCGGCCGATGGACCGGCCATCGCCCAACAATTGGTCGACCATCTGGTTTCCCCGGTGCGATTTGTCGATGAAATCCGCGCCATGTACGATGCCGGAGCACGAATCTTCGTCGAAGTGGGGCCGCAGGGCGTACTCACGGGGCTGACCGGGCAAATCCTCGCCGGACGGCCGCATCTGGCCGTCGCGACCGATAGCAAATCCCGCCCGGGGCTGGTGCAATTGACCCACACCCTCGGCCAATTGGTAACAGCCGGAGTCCGCGCCAATTTGGATCGCCTCTTCGCCGGTCGGGTGGTGGAGACGTTCGAGTTGGCCAAACTGAACGCCGACACCGGCAAGCCGCGGCTCAGCCCCACCACCTGGGTGGTCAACAGTGTGCGCAGCCGGCCCCTCCATGCTCCGGAACCCCGGCTGTTGGGTCAGGCCCTACCCGAGAAGGCCGTAGCCGTCCCATCAGCCGTTGCGGCCCAGTCGGAATCCTCAGCTCCGGTCCCACCCACGGCCCGCCCAGCCGATGCGCTGCCCCTGCCGCGGCCCAGCTCCCTTGCGGGGCACACCGCCGCTAATGCTGCGGAGCGTCTTGAGACCGGACAACCCCGGGGGGGAAGTCCTACTCTAGCTTCTATTGTCAACAATTCGCCCTCACGAGAGATGATGCACAACACCGAGACACCACCAGCCTCTCCGGCACCCTCTGGCACCACCGGTCCCTCCTCCTTGCCACTATCCGGCGATGCGACCGCAGTCATGCTGCGTTTCCAGGAGGTGATGGCCCGGTTCCTGGATACCCAAAAGAGTGTGATGCTCAGTTTCTTGGGTTCATCACCCGCAGCCGTGTCCGTTCCGGGGCCGTCGCTCAACGGCCATGTCAGTTACGCGGCCACGTCACCCTCGGCTAACGGGGCGGGAGTTGTCATTCCCCCGCCGCTGTCGGTGCCGTTACCTGGCCCTGCACGCATAGCCACCGTTGCGGCTCCCCCGCCGCCGCCGGTGGTTGTGCCGCCCATCGGGGCTGCCGTGGGAGCCAATGGAAAGCATGAAGCCCCGACCGCCAGTCGGTCCGAGACGGCTCCCTCCGCGGCCCACCCGACAACGGCCCCGGCGGCGGCGCCTGCGGTTTCGGCGGTGTCATCGACGCCCGTCCCATCGACCACCGTCAATGCAGCTCCGGCGACCACCAACCGGGTGACATTGGACCGCGAAACGCTGCTTGCCCGCCTGCTCGATTTGGTGAGTGAACGCACGGGCTATCCCAAAGACGCCCTCAGCATTGACCTGGATTTGGAAGCCGATTTGGGCGTCGATTCCATCAAGCGGGTGGAAATTCTTGGTTCGTTGGCGGAAAGCATTGAAGCCGGTATGCCGGGCCGGCCGCCGAATTTGGAAATGGAGAAGTTATCGGTCATCAAAACCCTTCGCGGCATCGCCGATTATGTGATGAGTGCGTTGGAAGAGACTGCCGCGTCTACGCCCGCTCCGTCGGCCAATGGCCAGCACGAGGAAACGCTGTCAGTAAGCAGCAACGGCGAGCTTCACCCTGGGGCGCGGCAGGGTGAGGTGCAACGGCTCGTCGTGCGTCTCATCGACAACCCGCTGCCCCTTCGCCCGACGTTCACCCCTCCGGCTGGAACGATCGTCATCACCGACGATGAACTCGGCAGTGCCCAGGAGCTGGCCGACCGTTTGGGGGAACTCGATATTGCAACCGTGATCATTGGTCATGGTGGTGGTGGCGAATATCGGGTCGATTTGACCGATCCTGTTGCTGTGAAAGAACTGGTTGCACGCCTTCGCCAGCAACACGGCTCGATTTCTGGTTTGATTCACCTTTTACCGCTGGCTGAACCGCCCGTGGGCGAAAGCGACGAGCAACGCGCGCGGCGCGAGGTGAAATCGCTTTATCTGTTGGCCCGGGAGTTGGAAAACGATCTACGCCAGGCTGGCCAGCACGGCTCCGCCGTACTGTTGGCTGTGACCGCGATGGGCGGAACAATGGGTTTTGGTGGCGAGTTGCCCCAGGAGTTCTTCGCCGGGCATGGTGGCGTAGCCGGCTTCACCAAGTGCTTGGGCTATGAATGGCCCGAAGTGATGGTGCGCGTAGTCGATGTCAGCCCCCATCTGCCTGCGCCGCGGCTGGTCGAGCAACTTTTGGGTGAACTGGGTGATCCGAAAGGCCCCTTGGAAGTGGGCCGTGCCGGCGACCGCCGCGTCACATGGCACGTCGAGCCAGGGCCATTGGAACTCACCACGCCCGCAGTGACCCTGACGCCCGACGATACCATTCTCATCACCGGCGGGGCGCGCGGTATTACCGCCAAAGTGGCTCAGGAGATCGCCACGCGCTATCGGTCGAAATTGGTCTTGGTGGGGAGTTCCCCGCTTCCGGCCGAAGAAAGCGCTGATACCGCAGCACTGCACACAGCGGCCGAGATCAAAGCCGCCCTGCTCAAGCGGGACCCGAATGCCAAGCCGGCGGCCATCGAAGCGGCCTACAAACGGTTGCTCAAAGATCGGGAAATTCGTCACAACCTAGCGGCGATCCGCGCAAGTGGCAGCGTGGTCGAATACCGTGCCGTCGATGTTCGCGATGCGACGGCCTTGGCAGCACTGATCGAGGACTTGAATGCCCACGGCGGCATCACCGGGGTCATTCACGGGGCCGGTGTCATCGAAGACAAGCTGTTGCGGGACAAAACCCCCGAATCGTTCGAACGGGTCTTCAGCACCAAAGTGGATAGTGCCTTCACCCTGCGGCGCAAGCTCAACCCCCAGCGATTGAAGTTCTTCACGCTCTATGCCTCGATCACCAGCCGCTATGGCAACCGCGGCCAATCCGACTACGCCGCTGCCAACGAAGTGTTGAGTAAACTGGCTTGCGATCTGGACCGCCAGTGGCCCGGCCGGGTGGTGAGTATGGCTTGGGGTCCGTGGGCCGAGGTGGGTATGGTGGCCGACTTGGAGAAACATCTGGTCGCCCGCGGCCTGAAGTTGATCGCCCCAGCCGTGGGGGCCAAGTTTGCCGTGGATGAACTAATCTTTGGCCGCAAAGGCGAACCGGAAGTCTTGATCGCCGGGGGCAGTGAAACGGCCGCACGTCCACCGAGGGCCAAAAATGAGGCCGTGCCGGTGGCCGCGGATTCTCCCGCCTAGCTTTTCCCGACGCCATGGCGGCCCACCCGGCAA
Source organism: Gemmata sp. (assembly GCA_025055115.1). Lineage (GTDB taxonomy): Bacteria > Planctomycetota > Planctomycetia > Gemmatales > Gemmataceae > Gemmata. The sequence continues at coordinate 37,716 of JANWYJ010000033.1, read as the reverse complement.
GACCTGGCCATCGCCCCTCTGCAGCTCTCCGGGGGAGCATCCACCAACGGCGTTGGACCAACTGTCGCCTTCGAAAGAACCCCCCGGTGGGCTGCGACGCCAGCCGACCCACCCAGAGCGAGTTGGCCGCAGGGTACCATCCCTGCCGCACTCGCCAACCTCCCGGGCATGGAGGCTCCCCGGTTCACTCTGTTGTCCGGCGCTGTCGCACCGTCGGTTTTTCCTGCGATACCACCCATTATGCCTGTTGCCGATATTTCATGGCCGGTTCTGTCTCCCGCGCAGGGCTGGGATTCTGATGTCTTTCTCCTGCAAGCCGAGAACCGGGCGGCGTTGCGTACTCAGGTCCACGCCTTGGCCCAGCAGGTGGAAGGACAGCCAACGGTGCCGCTGGTGGAGCGGGCGCACGCCTGGGCCACGTCGATAACCCCCGGTGGCTCGCGACTGGCCGTAGTGGCGACTACACCCGAAGATTTGTGGAAAAAGCTGCACCGCGCGGCAGAACGCCTCCACGATCGACAAATCCGGCAAATTCGCGATGCCAACGGCATCTACTACTACGATCAACCCCTCGGCAACCAAGGAACTGTGGCGTTGCTGTTTCCCGGGGAAGGTGCCCAATATCTGAACATGCTGGCCGATCTGTGCCCCGTCTTCCCCGAAGTGGAGGAGACTTTCGCCTGGTGCGACCAGCTCGCCGCAGACGCCGGCTGGCCTGCGGAAGCCTCGCTCCGCCGGGTGTTACATGTGCCGCCGCAGGCCAGCGCCGACGCCGTGGCCGCCGCCGAAGCGCAATTGCGGGGGTTGGGTCCGTCGATTTTCGGCGTTCTGTTGGCGGATTTGGCGATTTTTCGGATTCTGGCGGGTTTGCAGGTGCCCGTGGCGGCCATGGCCGGACACAGTGCCGGCGAACTGGGTGCCCTTTTGGCCAGTGGCGCCATGCACGCGGGCAACGAACACGGCTTCAGTTTGCCGGAAATCCTGGACATCATGCAACGTCAGGAGAATGAAGCCGGGGGACCGGACGTGACATTGTTGGCTGTCGGCGCCAGCAAAGCGACGATCGAGGACGTGGCCCGGGAAGTAGCCCGCGGTGAGGTCATCGTCGCGATGGACAACTGCCCTCATCAGTGTGTCGCAGTCGGGCCGACACCGTGGGTGGCCGCGGTCGAAGCCGTCCTCACCGAACGGGGGATCGTCTGGGAGCGCTTACCCTTCCGGCGGCCGTATCACACCCCGCTGTTTGAACCCTACATGGGCGCGTTTCGCACGCTGTTTGCCAAAATTCCCTTTTATGTTCCGCATACACCGGTGTACTGCTGCTCCACCGGGACGAAGTTCCCGCCCGATCCGGAGGCTATCCGGCAATTAGCCGTCAATCACTGGGTCATGCCGGTGGAATTCACGCGCCTGATCGAAACGATGTATGCCGATGGGGTGCGGCTGTTTGTTGAGTGTGGTCCGCGCGGCAATCTGTCGGCCTTTGTGGAAGATATTCTCCGTGGCCGGTCTTTTGCCGCCATTCCGGCCAATGTCCTGCGGAAAAGCGGACCGACGCAGATCAACCACATGGTGGCCCAATTGTTCGCGCACGGAGTCGATTTGAATTGGGCTTATCTGTACCAAAACCGTCTCGGTGGCCCCCGCCGGACATCCCATCCCGCCTCTCGATCGCGGTCGTCGATTGCTCCCACGTTGGCGCAGACGATTGTTGACGGTTACTTCGACCTGATGGAGCAGTTCCTGGACACACAGCGGGACGTTATGACGGCCTTTCTCGGGGGTGCCGCCAACGGCTCCTCGGGATGTGCCCATGGCTCATCCACGGCCTATCCGCTTCAGCCACCCGCCGCGCAGGTACCCGAGCCGTCCGCGGCTGTTGCCGCGCCTGCGGGGGCGCAATCGCCCAGCGCCAATTATTGCTTAATCGGCGACATTGTGGCCTACACCCCCGGGCAGCAGATTGTCTTCCGCCGGCGGATGGACGAACAGGAGGATCGTTACGTCGACGACCACACCTTGGGTGGCCGCGGCGTCAGTCGCGTCGATCCGACCCAAAACGGCCTGCCGGTGTTGCCCATGACTTTCAGCCTCGAAGCGATGAGTGAAGCTGCATCGCTGCTGTTGCCCGGGAAAGTGGTCATTGCCATTCGCCAGGTTCGGCTATATCGGTGGTTGCCGTTCGACGCCGAGCCGACAACCCTCGAAGTTCAGGCCCAGCTCGCAGCCTGCGATCCGCAAACAGGGATTGCGGAAGTGAAGGCCAACGTCCGGGATTTGGGCAATTCCTTCCTTCCCGACGGGGCCCACAAGCCGGCTTCGGAGGCCGTCATCGTCTTGGCCGACCGCTACCCGGAGCCGCCGCCGCTCAAACCGTTCCGGCTCACCGACGAAGTCCGCTGCCGGTCCACGGTGGAGGACTTGCGACGGAACATGTTCCACGGGCCACTGTTTCAGATGATTACCTCGCTCGATCGCACCGGACGCGAGGGGATTGAAGGTACACTGGAAGTCAAGCCGCGTCATACGTGGTTTCGCTCGAACCCGGACCCGCGGATCGCCATCGATCCGGTTCTGACCGATGCCGCGATGCATATTCTCGGAGCGTGGCATCTGGAACAGCCGGATTGGACCGGGCGGATTTTATTGCCGATTGGCTTGCAGTTACTGGAGTTTTTCGGCCCGCCACCGCCGCCGGGCACACGGTTCATCGTTCGTGGGCATAATGAGCACGAAGACGCCCGGCAGGTTCGCCACGGTGTGGAAGTGTTCGACAGCACCGGCCGGCTGTGGATGCGGCTGACCAGTGCCACCTATTGGCGGTTCTATCTGCCCTTTGGCGATGTCAATTTCTTCGGCCCCAAAGATCAATACTTCCTCAGTACACGGGTTGTCGAGGCTGAGCCAAGCCGCGACGATGCCACCTGCGCTCGCTGCTATTACCTCGACCCGCCGCTGGACTTGCAACAGCCGGTGCTGCGGGCTTCGGGTGTGCGCGTCACGATGACGCCGCGCGAAATCGCTGACTTCACCACAGGCCAGCGGACCGATGCGGAGCAGTCGGAATGGTTTTTCCGCCGTTTGGTGGCGAAAGATGCCGTCCGGGCGGCGTGGAATGCGCGGCACGGCGGGGGTATCTTTCCCGCGGATATGGAATCGGAAGTGGTTGGGGGGCGCATCGTCTGCCGTCCGCGCGACCCGGCGATTCAGGACGCCTTCCCCCCGGTCGCGGTGGCCGTGGTGAAAGGTCAGGTGGCGGCCGTGGCGGCCTTTGCCGACCGCGTGGGAATCGCCCTGGTATTGCTGGATAAGAACTCGACCGCGTCAGCCGAGCGGCAAGCCCGGGAAATCGCCGCATGTGCAGCCCTGGCCGACGCTTACGGCGGTCCAGTCGAAGACTGCCAGGTGCAAACGCTGGACGCCACAACGGGGGTTGCAGTGGTGACGTACCAAGGCCATCCCTACCGTGTGCAAACGGCACGCCATAAAGACGCGATTATCGCCACCACCCTCGGCGAGAGGCTCACATGCACGGGAGCGAACCAATCCTGACGATGTTGGCGGAGGTCGTCCGCAACACGTTTCCCGATCGGGACTTCCCCGAGCATGTCGATATTTCGACACGCCTTCTGGCGGATTTGGGCCTCACCTCGATTGAATTGGTTGTGTTGGGGGAAAAGTTGGAAGCCCGCTGCGGTCGGCGCTTACCGTGGGCGGCCTTCCTGAAGAGTTTGCGGGACCGGGGAGCCAGCGACATTAGCCTGGGCGAGTTGGTGAACTTTCTCCAGACGCTGCCGCCTTAGAGGTTGTTTCCCAGCACCGGGTCTTGTGAGGTTGTTTCCTAACATTGGGTATTGTTGCTGACAGCGGCTGATTCTCCGGCGTTTTTCGGGTTAGGGAACCTGGTGGGCGATGGGTTGTATTGCGGCGGCCACGCTGCGGTTGATTCCCCGGCGTTTTTCGGGTGTGGGAACGGCCTTCGGCCGTGTAGAGCCGCCAGACACCTTCGGATCACAACTGGCGAAAGCCCTTCTACCCCGCAGGACTGCACCCAAAGCCGGTTTTTCGTCGGCTCGTGTCAGGTATCCCTCGGCAACGTGGTCTTCGGACGAGCGATTCATGCCCGACGTTGAAGTCAACTCCACGCGTTTGTACTATCAGCAAGCCGGCAACGGACCGGATGTGGTGCTGGTCCACGCGGTCACGAGCAATTTGGCCGTGTGGGTGTTCTCGGGGCTGTTCGATGCCTTGGCGGGTCATTACCGCGTGACGGCGTATGACTTACGCGGTCATGGCTTCAGCGCTCGCCCGGCCAGCGGCTACACGTCGGCGGTGATGGCCGAGGATTTCCGCCAACTGCACCGGGCGTTGGGGTTGAAGCCGGCGTATCTGGTCGGGCATAGTTTTGGCGGGGTGGTGAGCATGCACGCGGCGGCACTAGCGCCGGAGTGTGTCGCGGGGGTGGTGCTGTCGGACTCGTTTTTCCCCGGATTGAAACACATCGAGCCGAATTTTGGGAAGATGGAACTGTGGAACGAGCTGCGGCAGACGTTTGGTCGCGTGGGGGTCGAATTGGGGGAGACGGTCGATTTTGAGCGGCTATTTCGGGAAACGGCGGCTCTGCCGGCCGCAGCCTTCCAACAGCTCGAAGAGATTTACGGGGCCTTTGGCCGCGGTTGGCTGCGGCAATTGCCGTTGTTGGCCGCCACCACCTGCGGCGCGGATGTGATGGCCGAAGCTGGTCTGACCGCCGAAGTGCTAACGCGCATCCAACAACCGGTGGTGGCTCTTTATGACGAATTCTCCCCCTTCCTGGCGACGTGGAATTGGCTAAAACAATATCTTCCATGCTGCGTGGCGGAAATCATCCCCGCGGCCAAGCACCTGGCCATGCTGGATAATACCGCCGGCTTCACCGCGGCGGTACTGCGGCATCTGCAGCGCCTGACCGCGGCATCCACCGCGTCGCCGGATATCGCCGGAATCGCGTAGACCATCACCGCGTATGTACTTCGTGTCATTCATTCTGAAAAATCTCGCCCGGCGGCCGATTCGCACCGTTTTGACGGTGCTGGGTTTAGCTGTCGCCGTGGGCAGTATGATCGCGCTGTTAGCCGTCAGCTACAACGTCGAGCGTTCGGTGGAGGCGGCGTTCGATTCCCGCCGTGTCGATTTGGTGGTGATGCAAAAAGGCAAGCCGATGGGCTGGGATAGCGAGTTTTCGGAATATTTTGTGCGGGAAACGGCGAAGATGCCGGAGGTGGAACGGGTCTCGGAAGGGATTGTGGGCAATGCCAACATCGAACGCGATGGTGTGTTGGTCGATCTGGGCATCCTTTTGGTGCAGGGTTGGAAACCCGACAATTTCGGCTATGAGGATTTGGAAATTCTCGAAGGGCGGCGGCTCCAGGCGGGGGATCGGCGGAAGGTGATGATCGGCCGCACGCTGGCCAATAACCTCAAAGAACTTGCCAAAATCGGCCCCATCGGCCACCGGGTGGGGGATACGCTGACCTTCGTCGGTGATCCGAAAAACCCCTACGAGATTGTCGGTATCTTCAAAAGCCCGGTGATCTTTGAGGACGGCGGGGCGATTGTGCCGTTTGAAGATGGTCAGGCGCTGCATTCCAAACGCGGGAAAGTGACGGGTTTTTCGGTCCGGGTGCGCAAATCGGCACCAGATTCGCACGCGGAAGTCGAAACGGTGAAGCGGAAAATCGAAGCTCTCCGCGACCCAGACGACCCGTACGTCGTGGTTGTGGCCGACACGCCGGATAAGTATGTGCAATCGGTGTCGCAGCTGGAGTTGATCCGGGCGGTCAGTTGGCTGGTGTCCGCGATTGCATTGGCGGTCAGTGTGATCAGCTTGTTGAACACCATGACGATGTCGGTCTTGGAGCGGACCCAAGAGATTGGGATTTTGCGGGCGGTGGGTTGGCCGCGGGGGCGGGTGGTGCGCATGATTTTGGGGGAGGCGGCGTGTCTGGCCGCGGCCGCGGCTTTGGTCGGCACAGTCATTGCTTTTATCGGGATGCAAACATTGACGCAAATGCCGAAAGTGAATGGGTTTATCGAGCCGGATTTATCACCGTGGGTGGTCGCTCGAGGATTTGCCCTCACGGTATTGGTGGGCGTTGTAGGGGGAGCGTACCCGGCCTATCGCGCTGCCCGGCTGTTGCCCACGGAGGCCATCCGCCATGACTGATAACCGCAGCCGCAATGGACACCGCAATGGCGTTGCCCCGGGGTGGCACAGCCCCCACAACCACTATCTGCTGTTTGCCGATCGCGTTTACAAAACCTACCCCGATGGTGCCGTCCGAGCACTCAATGGGGTTTCGCTGGGGGTTCATGCCGGCGAGTATGTCGCCATTACGGGGCCTTCTGGCTGCGGGAAATCCACGCTGTTGAACATGCTCGGCGTCCTCGACCGGCCCGACGCGGGCGAGATTTATTTCCGGGGGGAAGCCCTCACCACCCGCTGCGACCTGGACCATTTCCGCGCCCGGCAAATCGGCTTTGTCTTTCAATCATTCTTTCTGATCCCCACGCTGACGGCCCGCGAAAATGTCCAAGTGCCGATGTTTGAAGGACCACGCCGGACCGCCCGCCAACGAGCGCAAAAGGCCGACGAACTGCTGGCCCTCGTCGGCATGAGTCAACGCGCCCATCACCGCCCGATGAAACTGTCGGTCGGGGAACGGCAACGGGTGGCCATTGCCCGAGCTTTGGCCAATGATCCCGTCTTGCTGCTGGCCGATGAACCGACCGGCAACCTCGATTCCGAAAACGCCGACAAAGTCCTGGACCTGTTCACCAAACTGCAAAAAGATCGCCATCTCGCCCTGATCGTCGTCACACACAGTGACGAAGTGGCCGAACGGGCCGATCGCGTTATCAAAATGCGCGACGGCCGGGTCGTGGCCGACTCAGGGGCCGAAATCATCCCAACCCCTGACCCCGCCGCCACCAGCTAAGGCTCTTGTTGCAGGCGGCCAACGAACGAGAGCCGCCGCCTCCCCAGCCAAGCAGTGCGCGATGGCGGAAATTTGGAAACTTAGACGCTAACGCCGTACGGAATGGCCCTGAATGGCCCCGCCGAGCTAGCGCCACTGCCCCGCACTGGCGGGATTCCTTCAACGGCTTGCCATGCACCGGTCCAGGCGTGCCCATCATCGGAGCGCAGGCGACCCGCACTGGCGGGGCTTCTTCAACGGCCCTTCCTTCAACTGCCCGCCCAAAGAGGTATCCGTATTCCCTCCACCTCGGTTCCCCCGCTCCGCGAGGGTAGAGGAACGGCTGGCCGTTGTTCCTGCGCGTCAACCCACGCCCTGATGAGGGGAACCGGGCCGACCACGGCTACGGCTTGGCCGCGGTCAACGTCACTTCGGCCGTTTTGCCCGCGGTGATCTCCACCCGGCCGCGGAGTTCACCCACCCGCACTTCATATTTCCCAGGGGCCAGATTTTTCACCAAGGCCTTGCCTCCCACAACTTCTGGCTGAATTTTGTACAGATGCATCATGATGCCCAGCAGTTGATTGTCGTCGAGTGGAGCCTTGGCGGCCTCATCCGCAGGAACGATCAGCAACTTGCCGGTGGTGGTGGCGGGAACGGTTACTTCCACACCGCCTTGTTGCGTGGGGTCGAGTGTGAAGTTTTCCGTAATCGTACTACCCGAGTGGACATCCACCCATTTGCTGACGACCGGTCCGCCGACGACACTGGCGGCAATCAGATAGCGGCCCGGCAGAAGCTTCACATGCTCGTAGCGGAACGGCCGGTGGGGGCCATCGCCGGAGACCACCGCACTGGCCCGGGGCTTGTCGTTGTCGTCGCGGGTCAGCCGCAGCGAGCCGGGGGTGTCGTAAAGGTCTTGCAATTCTTTGAAGAATATCCCTTCCGCCGTGATGGCCACATAACTGACGCGCACCTCGCTGGCCGGTTTTGCGCCGGCAACAACAATGTCGCCGCCGATAAAGGGAGCTTCCTCCGGCCCGGGCTTCTCCGTGGGCGAACGCACATACGTTGCGGTGAACGTCCCGGCGAGCACGGTTTGTTCAGTATCCATCAGGCACAGATAAATCTTGCCGGCCACTTGGCCATCAACGCGGGGGCCAAGTTCCAGTGTCAACGCGTAGCCTTCGGGGTAGAAGTGAGTGTCTTGGCCCGCCACTTCGCGAAAAACGTGCGGAACGTTGGCGCTGCGCTGGGTATCGGGGCGAATTTTCCAACTCCGGGGCGTAAGGGTCGGCGGTGGTTCATGGGGTAGCCGCATTGGAGCCAGCCGAATCCGGATTGCCCGTTGGGCTACCCCGGGTGTCGATGGATGGAACACTTCGAACCGCAATTCATCGCCTTCGAGTTCAACCTGAGGGCGCACTTCCTGACCGGCAATCTGTCCGCGCACCGGTTCGTTGGGAATCCGATGCTGATCGGGGTTCATTTCGCTGACAATTTGGGCCGCGCCGGTGGGGGGGGAAGGGGGGGGCTGGCGTTGTTCCGCCGGCGATGGGCCGCTGGGAGGCATCGGGTCGGGGGCCGACTCAGCGTGCGAACCGCGGCCCCCACAACCCCCGGCGACGATCAAGCCGCCGATCATCATCGCGGTTGGTATCATCCGTGACATGGTGTTCTCCCGTGGTTAGTCTGCGAAACCCACTTCGACAAACCGGCTGTGTTGAAGTCACCAACGCTACCAGTAAAGCGACAATCCGGCTACCGTGCAACACGAACACGGCAGACTGTACTGTACCAACAACTAAGATAACCCTCTCGCCCCAAGGAGCTTCCCCATGCCGGCCACCGCGCTCAATACTTTTCTCCGCACCCAATTGGATGAACTGAAGGCGAAAGGATTGTACAAAGCCGAACGGCGCATCACCTCCCCCCAACAGACGAACATCACGGTCAATGGCCGCCCGGTGATCAACTTCTGTGCCAACAACTATCTCGGCCTGGCCAATCATCCCGCAATCGTTGAGGCCGCGCTGGAAGGATTGAAAGCGTGGGGCTATGGGCTATCCAGCGTCCGCTTCATCTGCGGCACACAAGACATCCACAAACGCTGCGAGCAGCACATTGCCCAATTTTTCGGCAAGGGTGATAGTATTTTGTACATCTCCTGTTTCGATGCCAATGGTGGCCTGTTTGAACCGTTGCTGACCGAACAGGATGCCATTCTCTCCGATGAACTTAATCACGCGTCGATCATCGACGGTGTGCGGCTGTGTAAAGCCCAGCGCTTCCGTTATCAACACAACGACATGAGCGATTTGAAGGCCAAGCTCCTTGCTGCGAAAAACTGTCGCTTCAAGATCATTTTCACCGATAGCGTGTTCAGCATGGATGGCGACCTGGCCCGCCTGCCTGAGATTTGTGAACTGGCAGATCAATTCGACGCTGCGGTGGGAATCGACGACTGCCACGGAACGGGGCACCTCGGGGCCAGCGGCCGCGGTGCTGCGGAGGAGTTGGGCGTTCTCGATCGTATCGACATTATCACGGGGACATTGGGCAAAACCCTGGGCGGGGCCAGTGGTGGTTTTACTGCCAGCAGCGTGGAAATCGTCGATTGGCTGCGGAACCGGTCGCGGCCGTATCTGTTCTCCAATAGCGTACCGCCGGCCCTTGTCGCGGCCGGGATGAAAGCCTTCGAACTAGCCGCGGCTGCTCAGGACCTGCGGGCGCAGCTGAAGGCCAATACCGCCCGGCTGCGCCAGGGCCTCGAAGCCGCTGGTTTCACCGTCAAACCCGGACCAACCCCCATCCTTCCGGTGATGCTTGGTGATGCCGCGCTGGCCACCCGGATGGCCGATGAATTGCTGCAACGCGGCATCTATGTGATTGGTTTCAGCTATCCAGTGGTGCCCCCGGGGCAAGCGCGGATTCGGATTCAAGTTTCCGCCGCCCATACCACCGAACAGATCGATTACGCGATCACGGCCTTCACCGAGGTGGGCCGGCAGTTGGGTGTACTGGCATGAGAGGCCGATCAGTAGACGAAAACGCCCAGTCCGGTCGTGCCTGGACAGTCCGGTCGTGCCTGGACGATGTTGCGTTTTCTCGGTGGATCGCGGTTGTTATAACGACGGCGGGCACAGCCCCGAAAAAGTCGCGAGGCCAACATGACAGCGCCACGGCTGCGAGTCGGAGCAGTCAACTACCTCAATACCAAGCCGCTCATCGAGCGGCTGACCGACTTTGCACCCAACATCGAACTGACGCTCGATTTACCCAGCCGATTGGCCGATCAGCTGGCCGCAGGCCAACTCGACGTGGGCCTGATTCCGGTGGTCGAGTTCTTCCGGGGCCACAACTACAGTTTCATCCCGAACATCGCCATCGGTTCGCGGGGGCCAGTCCTGAGCGTCACACTCTTCAGCCAAGTGCCGTGGGAAGCGATCCGCACGGTGGCCTTGGATGAAGGTTCACGCACCAGTGCGGCGCTGACCCAAATTCTTCTGCGTCAACGCTACGGCGTCCAGCCGGAGGTTCGCCCGTTGCCGATCGACGCAGCCGCAGATGCGCTCGAGACCGACGCCGTGCTGCTCATCGGCGATCGGGCCATGCGTGCCTGCCTGCCTGGCTACCGTTACGCCTACGACCTCGGCGAAGAGTGGACCAACTGGACCGGATTACCGATGGTCTTTGCGGTCTGGGCGGTTCGTGCGGGGGTTCAGTTGGGTGAAACGGCAACGGCTTTCCACAAGGCCAAGGAATATGGCCTGGCCCATGCCGGGGAAATCGCCCAGCGCGAAGCCGAACGGCTCCAGCTCGACGCCGGCTACTGCCGCCGCTACTTCACCAACGTGATCCGCTACAACCTCGGCCCGTTCGAACTGGCCGGGATGCGGAAATTCCGCGAATTCGTGGACGCCCTCGACCGGGAACGCCGCGGCAACAGCGCTGTACACTATTTGCGCACGCCACCGCGCCCAACTTACTCCGCGCCGTTGGCCGGGGAGACACCATGACCACTATCGACCGCATTCTGGCCAAAGCTACCGACGGTGTCCGCATCACGCCGGACGAATGCCTGCAACTGTTCGCGTGCCGCGACCTGCTCCGACTGGGCCGGGCCGCCCATGCCGTGACCCTGCGTCTGCACCCCGAACCGTATCGCACCTACAACATCGACCGCAACATCAACTACACCAACATTTGCGCCGCGGTGTGCGACTTCTGCGCCTTCTACCGCAAATCCCACGACGCCGACGCCTACATTCTGCCCCGCGAAGAACTGTACAAGAAAGTGGAAGAGACCATCGCCCTAGGCGGCGATCAAATCTTGCTCCAAGGTGGGATGCACCCCTCCCTGAAGCTCGAATGGTACGAAGAATTGCTCCGCGACCTGCGCAGCCGCTTCCCACAGGTGAATTTGCACGCCTTCAGCCCTCCGGAAATCTGGCATTTCCACAAAATCAACAAAATTCCCCTGAAAGAAGTGCTGCAACGGCTCAAAGACGCTGGCCTCGGCTCGCTACCTGGTGGCGGCGGGGAAATCCTCGTCGACCGGGTCCGCAAGGAACTGACCAAAGGCAAAGCCCTGGCCGATGAATGGCTCGAAGTGTGCCGAGTGTGGCATCAACTCGGCGGCAAAGGCACCTGTACAATGATGTTCGGCCATATCGAAACCGATGCGGATCGCGTCGAACACCTCACCCGGCTCCGCGAGCTGCAAGACGAAACCGGTGGGTTCACCGCGTTCATTGCCTGGACTATGCAACCAGGTCATAAGATGGCGCACTTCCCGGAAGTGGGGGCCTTCGAATACCTCCGCACCCAGGCTATCGCTCGCCTCTTCCTCGACAACATCCCCAACATTCAATCCTCGTGGGTGACCCAAGGGGGCAAAATCGGGCAAATCGCCCTTTTCTTTGGCGCCAACGACATGGGGTCACTCATGATCGAAGAAAATGTGGTCGCCAGTGCCGGCACCGTCCACTATCTGACGCTCGAAGAAATCAAGCGGAGCATCCGCGAAGCCGGCTGGGAACCGCGGCAACGCAACGTCTTCTACGAATTGATCGAAGAACGACCGCCGCAACCCCTACAGGCGCAGCCAGAGCGGACCTCGGCTACGGCTCTCCCCCTGCTCAATTGAACCCACAGCACAAAAGTGAGGCGTTAGCCGAAAAACTGCTCTCACTTCCCGATCGCGGCGAAAGCGACTAGCCCCAAACCGACAACGGCCAGCACCAAGCTGCCAAAAATGATCGTGCGCATCAACCCATACATCGAACGGAGCGAACCGACGGCATTCATCAGATGCCAGATGTCCTCGTTTTTTGTTTCGGCGATTTTCCGGAACGAATCGGCGGCCCCACCGGTCCAAAATCCAATGCACAGGCACAGAAGCGCCGCAGCCCCTAAACCAATCGCGGTACCGTAGTGGCCAAAGCCGGTTTCGCCCTCGTTGACGGCGTGGAGGGTGGTCATTGCGGTCAACACCACAAAGGCTAGCCCGACCAACTGCATCAGTCCCGCGGTGACCCGCATCGCGTCGGCCAATGCAGAGAACTCGCGGTTTTGCTCCTCGTTGAATTCATACTGTACGGATTTGTACTCCTTCATCGGTGGCAGATCGGGTGCTGGTGCAGACATGGTAGCCCTCAGTTACAAGTGTGGTGAAAGAGCCTCCGTCAGAGGCTCATTCGCTGGCCAATGGCTCCGATTTTACAGGGAATGGGAAAATCTCGCCAATCATCGGGTATTCGGATCGGCGGGGGAGTTTGTGGGCTGGGGTGGAGGCTGGTTGTCGGGGTGGCTGGGGCCAGGCCGAGGTTGGCCTTTGGGGTGGAATTGCCGGTGCAGGGTTTTCAGTCGATCGCGGTCGACGTGGGTGTAAATCTGCGTGGTTTGAATCGACGCGTGCCCCAACATCTCCTGGACGCTGCGTAAATCCGCCCCGCCGGCCAGAAGGTGGGTGGCGAAACTGTGGCGGAGCGTATGGGGGCTGACGGTACGAGGTAACCCTGCCCGTTGGCAGTACTTCTTCACAATCGCCCACAGGTGAATACGCGTCAGTGGGCGGCCACTTTTACTGACAAAGACCATCTCGCTGGTGGTGCTGGGGCGTCCGCGTTGGTCCGGGGTTCCACCATGGAGGTAGGCCCGCAAAGCGGCAATGGCGGGTTTTCCGAGCGGAACGACCCGTTGCTTGCGGCCTTTGCCGAAACATTTGCAGAAGCCCGCATCCAAATACAGATCGTTCAACTTCAGGTTGACAACTTCCGACGCTCGGCAACCCGTGGCGTAGAGGGTTTCCAGCATCGCCCGGTCGCGAAGAAAAAACCGGTCGCCTGGTTGCGGGGCGTGGATGAGTGCTTCCACGGCTTCAGGCGGTAGAACCTCGGGGATGCGTTCCCACAGTTTCGGAGAACCAAGCAGGTCAATGGCCGCGGCATCAGCCCGTTCTTCCAACCGCAAGAAGCGGTAGAACATCTTGAGCGAAACCAAATGCCGGGCGATGCTCGGTGGCGAGAGCTGTTCGTCGTGCAGAAAGCCAATGTAGCGGGCCAGTTCGTGGAGGGTAGGCCGGGAATAGTCCGTGAAACGCACCAGGGCCGCCCAGCGGGCGAAGCGGTCCAGATCGCGACCATAGGCCTGTACGGTGTTGTCGGACAGGCCCCGTTCGGCGTGCAGATAATGCCGGAAGGCAGCGATATCGGCCTGGAGTTCCCGCAGTGTCACGTTGTCACCTCGTTGTGTCCATCCGCCACGCGATCCACGATAACACCGCACCGCAGGCTTCGGAGAGCGCTAGCGCCGAGATCGTGGGGGAAACGGGTTCATCGGTGAAGATGACCCACCATCGCGCCGCGGCGAAGCCTGTGAGGGTACAGCCGCTGGCCACTAACCCAGGGCCGGTCCACGATGGCCGCCAGACGCACATCAACAAAAACAAGCCCATTCCGAGCGTGAAGCCGCCATATTGCGCGCGGACATCGGCTCGCGCGGTGGCCGTGGTGGCGACCACATCCACCAGCGCCAGCATCGACTCAGACGCCAAGCAACCCCACACACCAAAGACCAGGAAAGCCGCGGCACAAACGAGCAAGACCCCACGCGGAAAGTTCATATCCCGATTCCGTTGGCTATGGTTGCGGAACGTTTGTCCAGAAATTGGCCTGTTCACTTTCTGGACAGACACTGCTCCAGAATGGGACGCAGTTGTTTCAGCGCCTCGGCCCGGTGGCTGAGGCGCTGCTTGACCTCCGGCGGCAGTTCGCCAAAGGTTCGACCGTAAGCGGGGACGATGAAGAGCGGGTCGTAGCCGAAGCCGCCGTGACCGCGGCGTTGCGTGGCGATGAAGCCATGACAGCGACCTTCTCCATAGCCCACCACTTCGCCTTGCGGATTGGCCAAAACCGCGGTGCTGACATAGTAAGCGGCCCGCTGATCTCCTGTCAGGTGCGCCATTGCACCTAACAGTTTGGCGTTATTGGCTTCGTCGTCACCATGAACACCCGCATAACGCGCCGAATAAATACCCGGAGCACCGCCCAGCGCCGGGACGCACAATCCGCTATCCTCGCCGATCACCCATGTTTTCAGAGCCTGAGCCAGTTGGGTGGCTTTGAGGGTAGCGTTGCCGAGGAAGGAATCGGCGGTTTCCGCAACTTCGGGAGCTTGGGGATAGGGCGTCAGATCGGTGAATTCCACCGGCAAATCGCCCAGAAGGGCGATCATCTCCTGGAGTTTCTTCCGATTGCGGCTGCCCAACACAATCCGTTCCATAGAATCCAAAGCCTCGATTGTCGCCGTGGGTCATCGCCACTGTCGCGGAACAATTTCGCCCAATTCCCGGCGAATGATGGGTTGTTGGTCCAAGCCCAACAGCGGGAGCAGCCAATCGTGTGTTTCGGGACTCAGAAACGCTCCGCTTTCCGCATATTTTATCGCCAGTTTGCTAGTTCCTGGCTCGCCGACCCGTAATACGGGTTGCCGGAGCCATTGTAACTGCGGGTCGGCATAAGTGACGGCATGAACACAGTGCGACACCCTGCGATTGCGGCCCAGCGAATCGAGAACGCGGTAACGGACAGCACCGCTGGCCAATAACTTCGCTTGCACCACGGCCGACTCGTAGCGTGCCGCGTCGATCTCGAACGGACCCCACATCGACACACGCACATTATCGCGTGCCGCCAGGGCCAAGGTTTCTTCTAAGCTGAAGTTTTTCCCTTCAACAGTCCGCAAGCGCCACGGATGGACTTTCCCATCCACGGGAAGCCAACTGATTGTCACGGTTTCGACGATCGGGTCATTCTTATCGGTTGTCGTCACTTTCACAAAAGTGGCGAATGTATGAGCCGTTCGCGGAATAAACGGCACCGATTGGCCGCCAAAGAGAATGAAGTAGTAGCGTGTTGTGGGCGGTTGGGAGGGCGGAGAATAAGCGGGTGCCGCCGCCGTTGCCAGCCAAACGGTGGCCATCAGAAACGAGGTCATGGGACGAACTCCACGTCTTGGTCAGTGGAATCATCGCCGCGCTGACGGGGGGAAATGAGAGTTCGTAGCGGCGAAACCGAGCCAGATTCGCTCGACAGCGCGATAAAGGCACTACGGAGCGAACGGAAATGCCACGACCATCTCAAACAAAGATCCAGGATGAGAGGGGGATAAGGATGAGAGGGGGGCTTTTCTGCCAGAGCAGGGGGAAATTGCCGGGAAACGGGGAAAGACCCGCCGGCGGAGCACCTAGATAGCGATTTTCTGCCAGACCAAGAGGGATTTTTTGGGGAACCGGCGGGTTCCCCGGGGCGGACGCGATTCCACCAGCGGGTCGTTGTCGGCGCCCGTGGAGTTTGGCAGGGGAATCAGGGCTATAATGGCCGGAGTTGGTGCTATTGTCGTCGTTTCTCGGCGACTTCGGGGTTGACCCAGTGGGGCAGCGGTTCACCGCGCACACCGGCGAGCAGGTTGTTGGCACACAAGCGGGCCATGGCGTTGCGGGTTTCCACGGTGGCACTGGCAATGTGAGGAACGATGAGACAGTTGGGCAATTGGTAGAGTTCATGATCCGGAGGCAGCGGTTCAGGATCGGTGACATCCAGCCCCGCGGCGAAGATCGTTCCTGTGCGCAGGGCGTGGGCCAGTGCGGCCTGATCGACCAGTGGCCCCCGGGCCGTGTTGACAAAGACCGCCGTTCTTTTCATTTTCTGGAATTGTGCCGCGCCAAACATCCGGTATGTGGTCGGGTTCAGGTCGACATGGACTGAAACAAAGTCGCTTTGGGCCAACAAGTCATCGAAGTCGACCCGCTGGGCGCTGAGTTCTTTCTCGGCCAGCGCATTGGGCACTTGGTCGGTGTAGAGAACTTTCATCCCCCAGCCGTGATGCAACCGCTTGGCGGTCGCAAAACCAATCCGCCCCATGCCGACGATGCCCAGGGTTCGCCCAACCAAATCTTGGCCTAACCAACCCAGTGGTTCCCATGTTTTCCACTTCCCGCTTCGGGCATCGGCTTGGCCTTCCCCAATCCGCCGAGCTGCGGCTAAAAGTAGCGTGACGGCCAGATCGGCCGTGGCATCGGTTAACACTCCTGGGGTATTGCCCACGCACACCCCACGTTGCGTACAAGCGGCCACATCGACGTTGTTGAAGCCAACCGCATAGTTACTCACCACCTTCAACCGAGGGGCGGCATCGAGTAGCGTACCATCGATCCGGTCGGTCAGGAGCGATACCAAACCATCGCAATCGCGGACACGACGCAGTAGCTCGTCGGCCGGAGGGGGCAATGGCTCCGGCCACACTTCAACATCGCACTCCGCGGCAATGGCTTGCAGACCAACTTCGGGTATCCGGCGACTGACAAACACTTTCGGACGCGCCATGACCACCATCTCTCATCACGGGGGGAGAGGATTCCGGGGACAGTGTACATGCCGGAAACAGAAGCGGTAGCCCCGGCGGAGAAATCCGCTCTGATGACCTGTTGCCGCCGCGCCCTTCTTGTGCGGCGCAGAGAGGCGCTAGAGTTTCCCGCTTCACCGCACAACCGGGGAAAGTGGCGCAGACATGGAAAGAAAGTCGCGGTATGACCCCCGTGGTTGATTTGGCCGTCGGCGACCCCGCGAATGCGGATATTCGCGGCTTTCCCCCGGTTGCCACGCCGTTGCGAGGAGAATTCCCCCATGTTGACCCGCTGGAAGTTAATGGCCGGGGTTCTGGGTATTTCCATTGGCGGCTTGGCGGGTGCAGCCAGCCAATGCCCCAAACTCGACCGTACCAAAGGCCGCTCGGAAGAAACCCCGATGGCCCAAGCGGAGGGGAAAGTTCCCCCCGCCGGTGCCCCTACCAAACCGGAACTACCACTACCACCGCCGCCTATGGTGACAGAATCGACCGATCCTGCCGTGCCGGTCCCGCCGGCCGTTTCACCCCCCGCTGGCTCCAGCAACGCTACCAATCTCTGGCCGGCAGTGCCCGACGTTCCGCCACTTCCCGCGATGCCGGTGCCCGAAAAAACGGCCACCCAACCCCAACCCACCACTCCCACCGAGGTGAAGCCCGCTAGCGCCAACCTGCCGGCGCTTCCTGCGGCCATGCCCACTCCCGCGACGAATACGACGGAACCGGCCATTCCCGCAATTCCGCCGGCCGTCGAGGCGAAAACATCCACCAACGCAGCCATGCCGCCGGCGACCCCACTGCCACCCACTTCTCCCGCACCCTCCGCGCCGGTCGCTGAACCGCCCACATTGGCTCCCAAGCCGACACCCGCGCTGCCCACCGAAGACCTCATCCCGCCGATGGCCGAGCCGGTCAAAAGCCCGGCCCCAGCAGAACAGCCCCGCTCAACGAAGGCCGCAACAGCCACCGCAGCGCCCAGCGATCCAACCCTTCCGGTTCCGGCTATCGAAAAACAACCGCAACCGCCCATGGCCGAAGGAGGCGGCACTACGCCCGGTTCTCCTCCAATGCCGCCCCTCGGAGTTGCCCCCCCACCACCGCTGGCTACAGAATCCAAATTCCGCATCATCCTGCGCGTGGGGGAAGGCGAACCGACCTTCGAAGTCAAACACGGGGATAACCTGATTCTGAAAGTGGCTTGTGAAAAAATCGACATTAAATCCCCCGACAAAGGCCCCGGACCGTCAGAAATCACCGCCCGCGGAAAAGTCCGCTTCGTGGGCTTCGGAGCCGAGGGTACCTGTGAGGAACTGAAATTCTTTGCAGGCACCGGACAAGTGGAAATGATGGGCGATGTGAAAGTTCAGGTGAAAGATAAACTCGGTCGTGTCGAATCGGAACTGACCACCGCCAGTATGAAGTACAAGCTCGATGCTAGCGCCATCGGCGGTCAGCTGAAGCCGTGATTGGCGATCGGTATTGGTTTGAAAGTCGTTCGTGCCTGTGTGTTGGCACGATCGCCGGAGTGGGGAGCCGCGCGGACCTGCCGCGGGATGTCCCACTCCGGGGACGGATTTCGCCCCCCGAATCGGACCTGGAGCGATCTTCCGGGTTGTGGTCATCGTCCGCCCCCAAGAACATCGTCCGCCCCCAAGGAATCGGACCTGCGGCGATCTTCTGCCCGTATCTTCTGCCCTTGTTGGTCCTTATCTTCTGCCCGTATCTTCTGCCCATGTTGGCCCTTATCTTTTGCCCTTGTTGGCCAGTGGGTTGCGCCCATCGCTTCCCAACTCTGGCCTCTTTCATCTCTGTTCGCGGTTTGGTGACATCTCTGTTCGCGGTTTGGTGACGGCCCTTCCGGTTGTGACCGTGCATCGCTTGGATATCTCACCTCAATGACTGCCGCTTGGCGGGTTGGGGATGAATCGGCAACGGCATCTGGACAATGAGAATTCCGCAAAACAGCTAGCAACCGTGGCTCGCTCGCATGCTAAAGTCGAATAGTGGGGCGTCCGGTCGAAGCGTGCGCACCGGTGTGGAGCCAGGGGCGAGAACCGATGGCGTTGGTGGATTCATTCGACGATGTGAAAAATTGGCTGTCAGCGAACTTGCCCGTTGTCGTTGGCATCGGGGTGACGGTGGTTCTTTTGACCGTCTTTGGCGTCAGTTCCTGGCTTCGGCGGCGACGGCAGTTGCCGGTACCGTTGGTGAGGTCGTCGTCGTCTGTCATAGCCCCCGAGAAGGCGTTGAATTGGGAGCCACTGGAACCATCGTATGCCGACCGGCGCAGTTCGGTTCGCCGCGAAGGCGCGCCGGTGCGAGTGGTTGTTGCCTCCAGTGCATTTCGCAATGGTGTTTGCGATGGCTATGTGGTCGATCGGTCGACCGGGGGGCTGAAGATCGCGGCCCCTGTGGGTGTCGCGCCGGGAGGGACACTTCAGGTCCGGGCGGTCGATGCCCCGGATACCGTGGGGTTCGTGACGGTTATCGTCCGCAGTTGCCGCAAGAATCATGACTATTATGAGTTAGGTTGTGAATTTGAGAAAACCCCACCCTGGAACGTATTGTTGCTATTCGGCTGATAGCGGTGGTTTCGCGAAAGTCGTACTTCCCGAAAGTCGTACTCTTTTCATCTCTTCTCAGGCGCGGGGTTCTCCACGCCGGCTGGTGGATGTTACGAAACGGCTGTTGGTCACTGAATCCCGGTGGCGTATGTTGATGGTAGCCCGCGAAGGCGGGCATTCACACGAACACCTCGGCGGAGGCATCACCATGTTCCGTTTGTTGTGGCTGGCCGTATGGGTGGCGGCTTTGCACGTGTCGGTCCTCGCTGGCCCCCCTGACACCACGAAACCGACCGTTGATATCCGTGGTTCCCACAACGATGAGAGCCTCAAGAAACACTTGCCCGCCAACGGGGTGATTGTGTCGCAAAAAGGCTGGGAACAGTTGGCCAAGGCATGGGGCATCCCAGACCCGCCGAAGGTGGATTTCAGCAAAGAAATTCTGATCGTGTGTACGACCGTTGGCAGTGGTCTGAATGTGAAAGTCCACGTCGACGACCAGGGTGATCTCAAGGTCACGGCCATCAGCACCTTGGACTTGGGGCCTGGTTTCCGCTATGTCATCAAGTCGGTAAGCCGGGAGGGAGTCAAAACGGTCAACGGCAAAGAGTTGCCGAAGGAATAAATCGGCACCCCATGGCTCTGCCGTCCTCCGAAAACTTCCGGTGGCCGTTTCAGGGGAGCTTCGGGTGGCCGTTTTGTCGTCCTCAGGGAGTTTGCCGTCTCGCCTCTGCTACAAGTGTGGGGATTGGGGAGGGGTGAAGCGAACGCCGGGTGTGGTCCCGGCGCGGCGGCCCGCCTCTTCTCCACGTTTTCCGCTTCAGCCACAAGGAGAAACGATTTCAGCCACAAGGAGAAACGATGTTCCGTAAACTCTTGGTAGCATTGGTACTTGCGCTGATTGTGCCTCCGGTGGTGGCCGATGAGCCAGCACCGAAAGCCAACAAAGCGACGGTCGATCTGGCCGGCGACATCAAAGACGAATCCCTTCAAGCGGAAGCTCCCGCCAACGGGGTGATCGTATCGCCCAAAGCCTGGGAGAAACTGGCCAAAGCCTGGGGGATTCCGGAAGCGCCCAAAGTCGACTTCACCAAGGAAATTCTGATTGTCGGCACCTGGAAGGGCAGCTCGTTCGACATTACCCCGATGGTGAAAGACGGTGATCTGACCGTATCGGCCCTGGGAACCAAGGATTTACGCCCTGGCTTCCGCTGGAAGGTCCGGTCGATCCCGCGGCAGGGAATCAAGACTGTGCAAGGTCGCCCGCTGCCGAGCGAGTGAAGGCCGTGGGCGGTCGTCCGCACTCTAACCGTCGCAATCACGAAGAGTACGGTGAGTCGGCCGACCCCGTGAAGGCCACGGGTGGTCGTCTACGCCTCCTCGGTCGGCGTCAGCTCCGCCCGCATGGCCAATGAACGTCCTTGTCATTCTGATTTCCGATCGTCGCCGCCATTGGGGGCGGCGTCAGCCGGGGCGGGGAAGTCCGGTCGCGAACTGGGTGTTTACAGCTACAACGTGACTAAATTTCGGGCGGCGTCAGCCGGGGCGGGGAAGTCCGGGGGTGGCCTGGAGTAGCGCCAACAGCTTGTTGGCGCACGCTTGCGCAAACGCCGGATCGTTGATGTGGTAATCGAGTTCCACCACCTCGACATGCGGCGCGAGCCAATTCCGAAGGCTTTGCAACAAGGCCGCGTTGGCTTCTGGCCACCAGAACGGTTGGCCCGCGGCATCCAGCGCCGAAACGCCCAAAAGCGGAATCATCACGCAGGTCGGGCCGCGTGCGGCGCTGGTCTTTTCTGCGATTTCTTTGCCAAGCCGGTCCATCTCCTGCGGTGTGGTCCGCATCAGCGTGACGTTCGGGTTGTGCTGATACAACCGCCGATGTTTGTACCGGTCGGGCACTGTGTCGCGTGGGCCGAAGTTGACCATATCGAGCGCTCCGAGCGATACCACTTGGGGGATGCCCTTCAATCCGGCGGCCGTGAGCCGGTCGGGACCAGCACTGAGAATCCCGCCGGCCAGTTCATCGGCCAGTTCCGTCGTGGTGATGTCGAGAACACCGGCAATCAGTCCATCGCGGATCAGCCCTTCCATCGTCCGGCCGCCCGTGCCAGTGGCGTGGAAGACCAACACTTCGTACCCCGCGGCTTCCAGAATACCCCGTGCGGTTTCGACACATGGGGTTGTTACACCAAACATGGTGGCCGCAATGACTGGGCGATCAACGACTTCCACCGATGCGCGGCGGGCCTTGGCTTGTACCATCCCGGCCATCGCGGCAGCGGCATTGTCGAAGACGCTGCGGCTGATGCGGTTGATTCCGGCGATATCCACCACGGAATACATCATCAGAATGTCGCGAGTGCCGACGTAGTGCTGCACCGGTCCACTGGCCAGAGTACTGACCATCAGTTTGGGAACACCGACCGGCAGTGCCCGCATCGCGGCCGTACCGATCGTCGTGCCCGCCGAACCGCCCAGGCTCAGAATACCGGTGATTTTCCCTTCGCCATAAAGCCGCAATGCGACTTGGGCGATACCCGCAGCGGCCCTTGCAATCGCGTGTCCGCGATCCCCAGCGGCTTTCACTTGTTCATAATTTGCGCCGGCAGCGGAAAAGATGCTCTCACGCGAAATATCCGGCGCAAAAGCCGGCGGACCAATCACCCCGACATCGGCGACCAGCACCGGCACGCCCGCGGCCAGCAATTGATCGCGGATGTAAGCCACTTCGGTTCCCTTCGTGTCGAGCGTGCCAATGAGTAAGACGGCCATTGTCGCTTCTCCGCGAGTGGGTTTTGCATGTTATGTTACACCAGAGCACCGCCACTCCGCGAGAATCGCTATGCATCGGCTTCTGAAACGGATTGCGCTTCATGGGACAATCACCGCGCTGATTCTAGCCCTCTTGGGACTCGTTTTTGCGGAAATGGCACAATGGTGGATGACGGTTGCGACCGACCGTCCCGGTTCCGCCGATCTTCACTTCCCGATGGCCGACGAGTTACGTTCCACAATGCCTTTGCGGCTAGCAGTCGCGGGGTTCGCGTTTATTGTGCTGGCCGAATTGTCACTTTACGCATTAGGCCGTTACAAACCGGTCAAGCCGGCTCTCTCATCTCCTCCCGCCGACGATGCCGAGAAGTTGCTCAACGAGTTGTTAGCTCAGGCGGAAGCCCGCATGGCCGAGAATCCTCCGGCTCACGTTCCACACACCGCAGCGCGCCAACCCAGAGCCGAATAACAGCTCTCCCTCGCCACGGAACCGGTTCCACTAACGCTGGTCGTGAACCTCCGCGATGTGACCAGAATGTGGGTTGTTCGGCTACCATCATCGGGCCGGTTCCACTGACGCCGGTCGTGAACCTCCGCGATGCGGCAGACCATGGCCACAGCCCACGGTGTGGTGCCGTCCGGATCGTGTCGGTTGGGCGTCGAGCGTTGTTCCGGACCATTGGGAGGCGCGGTCGAGTCGGTGTCGGTTTTTTCGTTGTTGAGGGGTTGTGAATCGTGGGGTGACTCGCGGCGAGCGGTTTTTCGGTGTATGCTGGGGAAGTTGTCGTATCAGGAACATTTGTGGTGAACGTTGTCATGTCATCACGACGAGAAATCGTGACGCGCTTGCGTCAGCAGGTAGCCGCTGGAATTCCGATCATTGGTGGCGGCGCAGGCACCGGGATTTCCGCCAAATGTGCGGAAATGGGTGGGATTGATCTGATCATCATTTACAACTCCGGGCGCTTTCGCATGGCGGGGCGAGGATCGCTGGCCGGGCTTCTGCCTTATGGCGATGCCAATCAGATCGTGATGGAGATGGCCCGTGAAGTATTGCCGGTGGTGCAACGGACCCCGGTGTTGGCAGGCATCTGCGGGACTGATCCCTTCCGCATCATGAAACGCTTCTTGTTGGACGTGAAAGACACTGGCTTTGCAGGGGTGCAAAATTTCCCGACGGTCGGGCTGTTCGATGGTACTTTCCGCGTGGGTCTCGAAGAAACCGGGATGGGCTTTCAGTTGGAAGTGGACATGATCGCCCAAGCCCGCGAATACGATCTGCTGACCTGCCCGTATGTCTTCACACCGGAGGAAGCCGCGGCGATGGCCCGTGCTGGTGCCGACATCCTCATTCCCCATATGGGACTGACCACCAAAGGAAGCATCGGCGCCAAGACCGCCCCCTCGCTCGAAGAGAGTGCCCGCCGTGTTCAAGAATTGGCCGACGCCGCAAAAGCCATCAACCCCGACATTCTCGTTCTCTGCCACGGTGGGCCAATTTCCGAACCCGACGACGTGCGATACATTCTCGAACACACACGTGGCATTGTCGGCTTCTTCGGCGCTTCCAGTATCGAACGGCTGCCCACCGAAGTGGCAATTACCCAGTGTGTCCGCCAGTTCAAACAACTGAAAGTGAACCCATAGCAGATGGCGTTGGGCCGTTCCAACCACGGGCAGTGAACGCCCGGCATCATCCGCCAGCACTGGGTTATGAAGAGGGGAAGGGCTTTATGTCGGAACCGTTACGCTGCGTCCCTGTCGATGCTTTGATTGTCGGTTACGATTTCAGCACCGGGGGGGTGAAAGCACTGGCGTTTGATCGCGATGGCAACACGGTTGTGCAAGTTCGCTTACCCACCGATTTGTGGACCGAGGGTGGGGTATCGGAACTGAATCTCATGCAGCTCGAAGGCCAGGTGCGTGCGGCCACGCGGGCGATTTCCGAAGCCTTGGCGGAAGGTGCGCACCCCTGTTGGCTGGCCTGTGGCATTTCGGCCACCCATCACACTGCCGGCCGCATCGGCTGGCGCGGCAATCCCATCCGCCGCGCCATCTGCTGGAACGATCAAACCCTCGCCCCCTATCACGCGGAAGGCCTGCAACGGCTGGGCGGGCAACAGCGGGCCAAAGAACTCACCGGCGGACCGTGGGCCGTGCGCTATTCCTTATCCCATTTGGTCAAAGACGAACACACCCTCAGCGCCGCCGATTGGCAGCGCACCAAAGCCATCCTGACGCACGGTTCGCTGGCCGCCGGCTATCTAACCGGCCGTTTCGATGCCATCAGCATTTCCTCCGCAGCCTCCACCGGCATCATGGACCTGCGCACCAATCAGTGGCGCCAGGAAATGCTCGACGCTCTGGCCCACCCGCAGTACCGCGCTTGGGCATGGCGATCCTTGCCGACCATCCTGACGGACATGAACCAACCGATCGGCCCAATCGCCGACCACGTTCGCCTCGATGCCATGCTTGGCAACGCCCAGCCATTGGTTTTCCCCACCCTCGACGATCAAGCGGCCGGCCTGATCGGCGGTGGTGCTGTCGATGCGGGGCAGGTGGCGATCATTTTGGGCAATTCCGCGGTGGTGAATTCGTCGTCAGCGCAATTACCCCAAGCCGGTACACTCGATGCGATGAAACTCAATTGGGGACCATACTTATGGATGCGTTGTTACTCGAACGGAGCTTTGTTCGTCGATACCGTCGCCGGCAAAGACTGGTATAAGCTCGAAGCTGAAGCGGCGCGCGTTCCACCGTTGTGTCAGGGTGTCCGTGTTCAGCCGTTTTTACTGTCGGAACCCTCGCTGGGGGTGGACCAACCCCAGGTGCGCTGGACACCCCACGAACCCGCGGATCGGCCGGTGCGAGTGCGGGCCTGCTTGGAGGCGTTGGCGTTCTTGTTGGCTTATGCGGTCCAGGAGCATGAAGCCGCGGGGCAGACGATCACGCGGATTACCGTTTCCGGAGGCATGGCACGCAGCCATTTGATGTGCGAAATTCTGGCTAGCGTGCTTCAGCGCCCGTTGGAACGGCTGGTTTCGGACGAAGGGCCGGCGCTGGGGGCGGCGGTGGTGGCGCTGGCGGGGCTGGAGTCGTACTTGCGGCGACAACGGGGTATTGCCGAACCTTACACCGCGGCCGATGCGGTGGCAGCGATGGTGAAGTTCCGCGATCGTGTCGAACCGGTGGCGGCGTGGGCAGCAGCGTATGCTCAGGCCCCACCGTTTTTGGCACGGTGAGCAGCGACCGGCGCTATCGAATCCTCCGTTCACTTTCCATCCATGCCGTGTTTCTGCATGGAGTGTTTCTGACGATAATTTCTGATCGCCTGTTCACTTTGTGGACATCTTGTTCACTTTGTGGACACCAGTTGGTGGGAATGGTCTATCTGTCGATCTGTTCACTTTCTGGACACTTGTTGGCTCATCGCATCGTGGGTCGTTTTTCCTGGTGCTTGGGCCCGCTTGCGAATGCACGGGTAATTCCCGTACAATCACAGCAGTGGATTTCGTTCCTACGGTGAGCCATCATGCGCACATGGCTTGGCAACATCTATCGGGCCACGGCCACCATCGCTGCGGGCATGTATGTGACGCTGTGGTATCTGGTGCAGACCTTCCGCCGCCGGCCATTCACAGCTCACTTCGCCTATCCCGAGCGGCCCGTGCCGATCCGTCCCCGTTACCGCGGCTTCCACCGTTTCGATCTGACGACTTGCATCGGCTGCGATAAGTGCGCCCGCGCTTGTCCGGTCGATTGCATCTACATTGAGAAAGAGAAAGCCCCACCCCCCGCGAAGGGCTTCGTCGTCACCGGCTTCAAAATCGACTACACGAAGTGCATGTTCTGTGCGTTGTGTGTCGATCCCTGCCCGGTCGATTGTCTCTTTATGGGGTCGAATTACGACATCAGCACCTACACGCGCGACGGCTGCATCGTTGATTACGCCAAACTGCCCCTGGCTGTGGCCTGGGGCCAAGCCACGCTCAACCCGACGGCGATTCACGAGTCGAAGCGAATCAGTTTACCGGTGTGGACGAAAACCGCCGAGGTCGCAAAACCAGCGGATCATTCCGCTGCTGCGACAGCAACCACCCCTGCAACCGCTGAGAAACCCGCCACATGATCACACTGGTTCTTTTCCTGTTGATCTTCATTGCAGCGGGCCTGACGCTGTTGGCTGCGAACCTGGTGTTGGGGTGGTTGGTGCGTCCTGAGCGGCCGCACCCCGAGAAAGCGGAAGTGTACGAGTGCGGCGAACAACCTGTCGGCAGTGCGTGGGTACAATTCGACTTACGCTTCTACGTCGTCGCTTTGCTGTTTGTGATTTTTGATGTCGAATTAGCCTTTTTCTTCCCTTGGGCGGTCATCTTCGGCAGTGCCATTCAAGCGGGTGATGCCAGCCAACCGGCGGAAGTTCGTCTTGAAGCCGCCAAGAACCTGCAACCGCAGCCACTGGCGGCGTCGGCGGCTGATCAGACCCCCCCGGTACCCGCCGCAGCGCAGCAACTGGCGTGGATCGCCTTCGCCGACATTATGGTCTTCTTCGGCGTGCTGTTGGTAGGTTTTGCCTACTTGTGGCGTCGCGGGGATTTGGAATGGGTGCGTTCCACCGCCGCCCAAGTTGAACGAACTGCAGCAGATGTTGATTCCCGTGGGAGGGCATGATGGGACTTCTGGAAGGCCGGATGGAAGATAGTTTCCTGGTGACCAACCTCGAACACGCGATCAATTGGGCGCGGCAATCGAGTTTGTGGCCGATGACATTCGGCTTGGCCTGCTGTGCCATTGAGATGATGGCCACCGGAGCGTCCCGGTACGATATCGACCGCTTTGGGGCGGGGGCCTTTCGCGCCACCCCGCGGCAAGCCGACCTGATGATTGTCGCCGGTACGGTCAACTTGAAAATGGCCGAACGTGTCCGGCGGCTGTACAATCAGATGCCCGATCCGAAGTTCGTCATCGCGATGGGTGCCTGTACATGTGGTGGCGGGCCGTACTACAAGTACGGCTACAACGTTGCCAAGGGTGTCGATCTGATTGTCCCGGTTGATGTTTATGTACCCGGTTGCCCCCCCCGACCGGAAGCCTTGCTCGAAGGTTTGATGCGCGTTCAGGACAAAGTGCGCAAAATGCGTGACCTGACCAAGGGCCATCCGGAAGAACTCCCAGTGCCCACCCGCACCGGCCGAGCCTGGCTACCACCGGAACTGGCTGATCCCGACAAAGCGATAGAATTCCTCAAGGAGAACAAAGAACGGGCCAAACCTGTGAAGGCCTAACGGCAACAGGCTACACCCCCCCGGCTCGATACCCCAGCGGGGTTGTCCCGCGGAGTCTCGTGAGCATCAGAGGTTCTCGCATCGGAAGTTCTTGCATCGAAACAGAGGTTCTGGCAAAAAACGGCTGCGCTGCGGAGTTGGCCTTATCTGCTCGAGGATGTTTCTCTGCTCGAGGCCGTTTGCAAACACCGGGATAGTTACCGAATACGGCTTATCGTTCGGCTTTTGTCGGGTTTTCAAACCGTCTCGCGGATTCGGGGGCAACCGCTCGCGTGTGTTGGTGTTCCACCCCAGGAGTGCTCAGGTCCGCCATTTCCGCCCAAGCTCCCGCTTGCCTGATCACCCCTGCCAGCCCTGGATGCGCGCGGGTGGAATTCGACACCGGCGGACATGTTTTTCGCCGATCAACTCGCCCATTGCGACTCCGAAGGGGTCCCGATCGAGGCCATTCAACCGGTGGACGTGTTTTTCGCGGATCAACTCGCCCATCGCCGCGTGCGAGCGAGAGTTGGGAGACGATGGCGTGAAACGCCATCCGCTTTGGCTGAGCCGTTATTTCCCGAGCCATTGCAGCAAGACCGGGCCGGGGACCGCGATTTTCACCACCATCTGTTGGGGTGAGCCGTGCGGGTGGGGCTGCATGTCCTTCGGTTTCTCCGGGGGGTTGTCTTTCTTGGGCGGTTGTCGGCGCGATTTGTGCCCGCGGAGGGTTTGGAGGGACTTCTTCACCGGTCGGCCGGCGTCGTCAACGGCCTCAAGGCTCAGAGTGCTGGACGCCATTCCGACAACAGCACCATATTTGTTAAGAATCGGGGCACCGCTCGAGCCACTGGCGAATTCTGCGGTCACATTCATCCATCGTTCGCGTTGGCCATCGTCGGTTTTGTTGGTGCTGTAACGGCTCACCGTTCCTTGGGTGAAGACGTAGAACAGATCGCCGGGGTGGCTGAGGGCCGCGACCCACGAGCCAACTTCGGCAAACGTGGGGGACACTGGCAGCGGCGTTAGTCCCTTGGCGGCAATGCGGAAGATCGCCACATCGGCAGTTTTGTCGCCGCCCAGAAAGTCGATCAGCGGGTAGACCTTGCCGTCGATGTCGGCGGCTCCAAAGACCTCGCCCTTGTTGAGGTCTTCAAACACATGCCAATTTGTGACAAGCACTCCCTCCGCCGCGACAACCCACGCCGTGGCATACGTCCCCACTTCCCAGAAGCCATCATCTTCTGGGTACAAACTGCCGATGATGAAGACGCTTTTGAGAGCAGTTGTGTACACGTCTTCGGGGGATAGGGCTTTGTCGCGGGGCGCCAGCGGGGCGACTTTCGCAACGCCTGATCGCCGTTTGGCGACCAATTGGGCCTCCGACAACGGCTTTTGGGCTTTGGCCAGCACTTCGAGTTCATCGAAGAATTTCTCATAAATCGCATCATCGTCGAGGAATCGGGGTTCTGCGGGGGCTGGGGGGGCCGCGGGGGCCGCCAGAACGTATGCGATGATGAGAGTTCCCGTGACAGCCAAAGTCCTGTGCATAAGGGAAGTCCTCGACGGTTTTTTATTCAGCACGCTGCGCCCGCGTTTGAGCGTAACCGTCTTCGAGTCGGCGCGTCAACTCCGGTAGGCGGTCGAAGAGCCGCTTGGGAGGGCGTTGGGCGGCGCGCGTGAGGGCATAGGCGGTCAGAAGTGGTAGAGCGATGGTGGTATCGACGTAACAGGTGACTGAATCGGGGAGTTTATCGGGGTCGACTTTGCCCCAGGTCATCGCTTCGCTGGGGGTGGCGCCGGAGAGGCCGCCGGTGTCGGGGCGGGCATCGGTGAATTGGAGGAAATAGTCGTGACCGGCTTCCGTAAGTCCTAGAACCTCTTGAATTTGTGGTTCAGTCTGCAGCATGAAATTCTTAGGGCTACCGCCGCCGAGAATCACAACGGAGCTGGTGCCGCCG
Source organism: Gemmata sp. (assembly GCA_025055115.1). Classification (GTDB taxonomy): domain Bacteria; phylum Planctomycetota; class Planctomycetia; order Gemmatales; family Gemmataceae; genus Gemmata. Next base: position 8,287 of record JANWYJ010000033.1, on the reverse strand, counting down.
TGGACTTTTGCGTCCCAAACGATCGCGGCGCTTTGGTTGACATCGCGCAGTGGGTCGATGCGGAGCTGACAGCCTTCGAGCATCAGGGCCGCGAGGTTCATCCCGATGCTACTATCCCCCGGAGAGCTGGTGAACACCGGAACACCCTGGCGGTAGCAAGCGGCCAGCAGGTTTTTCCCTCCCCAACCAGTTTGCTGTTCGCGCTCATGCAGGTATTTGCCGACCTGATGGTGGAATTCGGCTGTGCCCATCGTTTGCTGGAAATCCTTGCCTCGGCAGAGTTTGCGGAAAAATTGATCGGTGCCGAGGAGATTTTCATAGTCGAACACAATGTCATAGATGCGGATGACTTGGTTTTCGCGCAGTTCATGGTCCGGCAGATGGGGGCCAGCTTGATAGAGGTCCATGCCCAGCGCGTAGTGCGTGTCGTGGTACAGGTTGGCGCCGGTCGAGACGATCCAATCAATGAATCCCGCTTCGACCAATGGTACTAGACAGGAGATACCTAAACCGGCGGGTGTCAGGGCGCCGGAGAGGGCCAACCCCACGGTGCCGTTGTTGGCGAGCATCTTTTGGACGAACAACTGGCAGCCTTCGCGAAGTCGGCCGCCGTTGTAGGAAAGAAATGTCGTGTCGATGAGGTCGGCGGCGGCGATCCCGGCCGCTACGGGTCGGGGATCGATCCGTTCGCGGCTGATCCGTTGGAGGAATTGTTTGTTCTCTGGGGTGCCCGCGTGGCGATGGTAATGGGGTTTATGGGGATGCATAGCAGGGGTTCTCGTGAGTTCCACCGTTACCAAGACTGTCCCGGATAGACCATTGTAGAGATTGTTGGGGTTCTCCACCTGCGGCCCAGAATGATCTTTGCCGGTGAGTTTTCGGGTGTCGGGCAACGATGGTTGGGTTGGCGTGAGGTTTCGAATGCTTGGCCAGGATGGTCTGGCCGGCTGGGAGGTTCCTCTGGCTCACGTTCCAGTTCGCTGAAGGCAGCCTGTGCGCCTATCATTTCCGAATAGGTCAGGAAAAGTTGGTTAGTTCTTCTGGCTCACGTTCCAGTTCTCTTAGGGCAGCCTGGTAGTCTTCCGGGGTGTTGATGTTCCATAACGACCGCATCTGGGGATCGACATCAGCCCACTCGTGGGGTGAAATGATGCGTGTGGGCAGTGCGGCTACCCAATCATGCAGGCGGAAGCGCTGGCAGGCCAGATGCTGCCGTGCGATTGGCAACACCTGCACACGGTAGGCCGCCGCCAGAGGGTGAAGCCGTTGATTCACAGAAGGCACACAGGCGGCCGCCTCGCCCAGCAGCGATAGCACGCGGCGGATCCAGTCTGGCTTCACAAACGGCACATCGCAGGCCGACACGTAGACCGTCTCACATACTCCTTCCAAAGCCGCCAGCCCCGCGACCAAACCGGCTAAAGGTCCGCAGCCTTCGGTTTCGTCGCGAACAAGCGTGACGTGGGCTGGCAGTGGCGGAATGGCTTGCCGCGGCGCGGCGACGACAACCACCGGTGCAACAACGCTTCCCACCACCCGCACGACCCGGGCCAAGAGCGTTTCTCCAGCGATGGGAAGCCACGCTTTGGGTGTCCCCATGCGCGACGAGCGCCCGCCACACAGAACAACCCCGCCAACTGTTGCCATCGCCTGCGCCGTGGACTTTCTGCCGAGTGATGATGGGACTGCCCCCTCGGCTCTGCTGCGATCGTTATGGCCGCAGCGATTTTCTTCACCGTCAGCGAAATTTTCATCACGCTCAGCGAAAATGCTGATTCGGCGGCCTGGGGATTTTTCCCGACCTATAGGAAAATAGTGGAGTTGTTATAGTGAGACGTGGCCCAACATGTTTTTCAAAGCCTTCACACGCTTGTTCCGCCGCCAACCGGCGGCTGTGGTGATCCCAACCACCGAACTGTTACGCGATCTGACCAAGGTTGAATCGCTGCCCACCTTGTCTGATACCAGCTTGCGGGCCTTGCAGCTGATACACAATCCGCACACCACCTTGGCCGATGTCACGGAAGTGGTTCGCCGCGATGGGATTCTCACCGCGGGGATACTGAAACTCGCCAATTCCCTGGCTTACCGAGGAAAGTACCCGACCGAGGACGTGGGTAAGGCCATCTTGCGCCTGGGCCTGAACGGTTGCCGGCAGGTGATAGCCGCGGTGGGGGTCAGTAGTGTCTTCAAGCATCGCTGGCCGCATGTGGAAGAAGCATGCGAGGTGCTTTTGCGGCATGCGCTATTCACGGCGATTTTAGCGTCACGGTTGAACAAAGCTGCGCAACTGGGCTTTCAGGGCGAAGAATTCACCGCCGGGTTGCTCCATGATGTTGGTCGGATCATCATTGGTACGCGCGTTCCTCATTGGTTCAGTCAGTTGGAGGTATTATCGTTTCATGAAGATGCCGAAACATTGGCCCGGGAACGGAAGTGGCTGCGGATCGATCATTGTTATGTGGGGGCCGAGTTTGCGAAGGCCAACCGGTTACCAGATTCGGTGACCAGTGTCATTTTGCACCATCACGAACCGGAATCGGAGAAGCGGTATCCGGTGTTGGTGGCGTTGGTAGCGATGGCGGATGCGTTGGCCAATCATGTGCAACGCGATCACAAAGTGACCAACCTGCGGGTCGAGCAACTGCGAGGTGTTGGGGTCCTCGCCCAGCGCGTGGGTACGGATGCCTGCCAAGCTCTTGCGGAGGCGATTCCGACCACGGTGGTGGGCGCTCTCCGCGAAACCCGAGCCATGCTCCGCATCACGCCAACATCGTGAAGACAGTTCTCCGAAACCTTTTAGGACGTATGGATGCAGTCGAGTTGTCGACGTATGGATGCAGTCGAGTTGTCCCGGTTGATCGCCGTTCTCAAGCCTTCTCGTGGAAGACGACGAGCCTCTGGGGCCTTCTGAGGTCCCGCTGCCGCATTGGTCGTCATCCATTATGCCCGTGGAAGCTCCAGAGTGCCTGTTTTTTTCGGTGACTGGTCGCTCGGGAACTCTTGCCTGGGAAGAAACCCGCGAGGGAGGAAGAATCGTGAGGGCACGGCCTCCGCGGTGTGGTATTGACCACTGATGAGGGATAAAGGGTGATGAGGGATAAAGGGTTGTGGTATTGACCACCACTGAGGGATGAAGAATTGGGAGGGGAGGGCCTTTAAGATGTATTACTGACCACATCCTTGGGGACCATCAGGCCCGTGAAGGATTCGATCCAGAAACAAACAACCGCCCTGCGGCGCGTGGTAGGCCGCGGGGCGGTTGCGTTGGTGAGCCGGGAGGTAGAGGCTTACCAGTTGCTGGGCAGAACTTCGCCTTGGTCGGCGGTGCAAGCGGCGGTCCAGGTGGCCGGCGTCACGGCGGTGGTCACGCCACGGACGCTTCCATCACACATCAAGACTTGCAGGCTACCCGAGGAGAGACCGTGTGGAATCAAGGGGCTGGCCGTGGCTTGTTGCACCGATGGTTTGATCAGGAACGAGGGGTTCAACGCACCGGCGACGTTGGCACCCACTTGGAACAGGAAGAAGTTCGTATTGGTGTTGGCGTAGAGGTCAGTGCCTTTGCAATAGCGTTCAGCAATGGCGACGGTGTTGGAGGTACCATCGGGAACGCCATTGAGGTTGATCCGGCCCGGGGTGCCGATGTTGAACACGCTGGTGTGACCATTCCCAGCATAGCTGGTGAAGCCACTTTGGCCGGTGAAGGTGGGGTCGGCCGGGCCTTGGTAGGTCTTAATGAACGTGCCAGCGGCGGGGTTGAACGTGGTGGGGTTGGGAACCACCAAACGGTAGATGTTGTCTTGTTCCATGAATGGCAGGATGTGAACCGTCCACGGCAAAGCTAGGGCTTGGCCGGTGGCGGCGCCACCGTAGCCCGGGGGGAAGCGGTCGTTGGCCGTGATGGCGAAGTTGTGCAGAGCTTTGCCCATTTGGCTGAGGTTGTTGCCCGATTGCATCCGGGCTGCAGCTTCGCGGACTTTTTGCACCGCGGGCAACAGCAAACCAATGAGGATGGCGATGATGGCGATCACCACCAGCAGTTCGATCAGCGTAAAGCCACGCCGACCCGTGCGAACCTTCGACATGCGAGACTCCTTGGAGCGGAAAAAGGGACAAGAAGAACAACACCAATCATCCACGATGGATGGAGTGGCCTCCGTTTAGTTTAACAGGGGAAAACTCCCTCGTGGAGTGATTTTCGGTAGTTGATCTTACTTAATGGAGATAGCCAAATAAACCCATGGCACGGCGGATTGCAAGTAAAAAATGTGTGGGATTCCCGTTTGATTCGTGCGAGACGGACGGTCGTCCCCAGAAATAATACTCCACCGTTAACAGTTCTACGGTCGTAATCACGGCAATCTTTCAGGCCAAATGGATGATCATTCTTCTTGACCAGATTACCAATCGTTCCACAATGATGGCCTGATAGGAATTTCGCTTGAACCAATAATATCGTTATCCGCTACACCCCGAGGGAATGATGAAAACGATTTTGATGCCTATCGGTGACGCAGCAGAAGTATTGGACACATACTATCCCTTATTCCGATTACGGGAAGAGGGTTTTCAAGTTTTTTTGGCAGGTCCGGAAAAACGGCCGTACCATCTCGTTCTCCATGAGCGGCCCGCCGGCTGGGACATCACCCAAGAGCGGCCGGGTTACACTCTGACCGCCGACTACGCCTTCCGCGACATCGACCCTCAGAGTCTCGATGGCATGGTGGTGACCGGGGGGCGTGCTCCCGAGTATCTCCGCTATGATCCCGACTTGATGCGGATCACCAAAGCCATTTTTGCTGCCAACAAACCTGTGGCGTGCGTGTGCCACGGTATTGAAATTCTGGCGGCCGCCGATGTCATTCGAGGCCGGGAAGTGACCACGGTGGCCAAATGTGCATTCGATTGCACCTTCTCCGGCGGTATCTATGTGGATCGGGAAGTGGTCGTCAGCGGGAACCTCGTGACCAGTCGGACTTGGCACGATAACCCAGCCTGGATGCGCGCGTACATAAAGCTTCTCCGCGGTTAAGGCAACCCATGCGGGGTGGCCAAGGGTTGATCTAGGGGGCGGCCAAGGGCTGATCAAAAATTGAACAGGCCCTCGTGTTCATCTCCGCGGTCTTCGGTTCTTGGTGGGGGTCGGGGCCAGTGACGGACAAGGCTCGAACGCAGGGTGGGGTGCAAGCTTGCCAGGGCCATCAAGCATCAACCCAGCCAGGGGGTGACGGACAAGGCCTGAACGCTGGGTGGGATGACGGACGAGGCCCAAACGCAGGATGAGGTGACGGACAAGGCTCCAAGGCCGGGTGGTCTGACGGACAAGGCTTCAAGGTCGGGTGGTCTGGCTTCAAGGTCGGGTGGTCTGACGGATTCCTGACTCCTCAACTCCGGTTCGGCTACTGGCCGCTGCGGGTTTGGCACCAACAATACCGGTATCCGGTTCTTTTCCCTCCTGCACGCGGGTATCATCATGCCAACCGGCAATAGCTTTGGCAGCCTCTCAACCCTTTCGGTCGGTGGAAAACCCTACACCATTCATCGGCTAGCCGCGGTCGAAGCGGTTCATCCGCAGGCCAAGAAGCTTCCCTTCTCATTGAAGGTGTTGTTGGAAAATTTGTTGCGCAATGAAGGGGTCAGCCTGGCGGTACGCAAGGCGGATATTGTCGCCTTGGCGTTGTGGGAACCCAAAGCCGAGCCGAATGTGGAAATCGCCTTCACACCGGCGCGGGTGCTGATGCAAGACTTCACCGGGGTGCCGTGTGTGGTCGACTTAGCGGCCATGCGCGATGCTATGAAAGCCCTCGGCGGCGATCCGGCGAAAATCAACCCCTTGGTGCCGGTCGAGCTGGTGATTGATCACTCGGTGCAGGTGGATGAATTTGGCACGCCCACGGCGTTTGCTGACAACGTCAAACTCGAATATCAGCGCAACGAAGAGCGTTACCAGTTCCTTCGTTGGGGTCAGAAAGCATTCAACAACTTCAAAGTGGTACCCCCCGGTACGGGCATTTGCCATCAGGTCAATCTCGAATTCCTGGCGCGGGGTGTATTCGTGGATGCCAGCGGCACCGCTTATCCGGATACGCTGGTGGGCACGGATAGCCACACCACGATGATCAACGGCCTGGGTGTTCTTGGCTGGGGGGTGGGGGGCATCGAGGCCGAAGCCGCCATGCTTGGCCAGCCGGTGTCGATGCTCATTCCGCAGGTGATTGGCTTCAAACTCTCGGGCAAACTCGCCCCCGGGGCCACCGCGACCGACCTCGTCCTGACCGTCACGCAAATGCTGCGCAAAAAAGGGGTGGTGGGGCGGTTTGTGGAATTTTTCGGCCCCGGGCTGGCCGAATTGCCGCTGGCCGATCGTGCCACCATCGCCAACATGGCTCCCGAATACGGAGCGACCTGTGGTATCTTCCCTGTTGATGCCGAAACGCTCCGCTACCTGACGCAAACCGGTCGTTCCCCCGAACAGGTCGCCTTGGTGGAAGCCTATTACCGGGAACAGGGGATGTTCCACGATGCTCACACGCCCGAAGCCAACTACACCGACACACTGGAGTTGAACCTCGCCGATGTTGTTCCCAGTCTGGCAGGCCCCAGCCGGCCCCAAGACCGCGTGCCGCTCAATCAAATGAAGGCGGCGTTTGCTGAAGCCTTGCCCAAGCTCAAAGCGGGGGCCAAGAAAACGGTGAGCGTCTCCCTCCCGGTGGCCGTCGGCCCTTCGGGCAGCGCTGCGGTTCCCGAAAAACCGGCCCCGGCGATCGCCGCCAGTGAACTGCACGATGGTTCGGTGGTGATTGCCGCCATCACCAGTTGTACGAATACCTCCAATCCGTCGGTGATGGTCGCTGCGGGTTTGCTGGCGCAAAAAGCCGTGGCGAAAGGACTTAGCAGCAAACCGTGGGTGAAAACCAGCCTAGCTCCGGGCTCCCAGGTTGTGACGGATTACCTCACCGAAAGCGGGCTGATGGAAGCCCTCAACCAACTCCGCTTCCATCTGGTCGGCTACGGCTGTACGACATGTATTGGCAACTCGGGGCCGTTGCCGGAGGCGGTGTCGAAGGCCATTGCCGATCACGGCTTGGTTGTCGCGGCGGTCTTGTCGGGCAACCGGAACTTCGAGGGGCGGGTTCACCCGGAAGTTCGGGCCAATTATCTCGCCTCGCCGCCGTTGGTTGTGGCCTACGCGCTCGCTGGTCGGATCGACATCGATTGGGACAGTGAACCGATCGGGGAGGGCAAAAACGGCCAACCGGTCTTTCTCCGCGACATTTGGCCCAGCCATGACGAAGTGCAAGAGGTGATCCACCGTACGATCAAGCAAGAATCGTTCAAGCGGATTTACAGTTCGGTTTATGAGGGCGACGCCCAATGGAAGGCCCTTCAGGTGCCCAGCGGTAATTTGTATGCCTGGAATGCCAGTTCCACATATATCGCCAAGCCGCCCTATTTCGCGGGCATGAGCAAAGAGCTGCCGGCCATTCACGAGATCACCGGAGCGCGGGTCTTGGCCCTGTTGGGCGATAGCATCACCACCGATCACATTTCGCCGGCGGGGAACATCAAGAAAGATTCACCCGCGGGGAAGTACTTGCTCGAACGCGGGGTTGATCCGAAAGATTTCAACCAATACGGTGCCCGTCGTGGGCATCACGAGGTCATGATGCGGGGCACCTTCGCCAACGTGCGGTTGAAAAACCTCCTCATTCCGCCGCGTGACGATGGTTCCCGCGTAGAGGGCGGCCTGACCCGGTTCTTCCCCAGCGGCGAACTGATGAGCATCTACGATGCCGCGATGGCTTATCAGAAAGCCGGCGTGCCGTTGTTGGTCATTGGCGGCAAGGAATACGGTTCTGGTTCCAGCCGCGATTGGGCCGCGAAAGGTACCAATCTTCTGGGCGTCAAAGCGGTGCTTGCGGAAAGTTTCGAGCGGATTCACCGTTCGAATCTGGTGGGCATGGGAGTTCTACCGCTGCAATTCCTCCCAGGAGAAGGGGCAACGACACTGGGCCTGACGGGAGAAGAAGTTTTCGACATCGCCGGGCTGGTCGCCGGTTTGGAGAAGAACTTCGACGGTTCCAGTCGCGAACTGACGATCACCGCGACCAAACCCGATGGCGCGGTGGTCACCTTCAAAGCCCTCAGCCGCATCGACACACCGCAGGAAGTGCAGTATTACAAACACGGTGGAATTCTGCCGTATGTGCTGCGGCAACTGTTAGCGGGCTGAGACTGTCGGAAAATCCGACACATCCTCGGGGGCCACTGGCTTGGCGATGTG
>JANWYJ010000020.1 GCA_025055115.1 Gemmata sp. | reverse complement strand
GAGACCCCCGCCGGCCACTGCCCCGCCATTCCCGCCAGTTTCAATGGCCCCGAAGGGCCGGGCACGTCTGAGACTTGGTCATTTGGGTAGTACGTATACACGATTATTTTGTTTCAATGGCCCCGAAGGGCCGGGCACGTCTGAGACGGCCGTAGTTCTATCTTATGGAACATTCAGGATTTGTCCAGTGTCTTAGCCCAACGGGGGGGAGAAGTCGGGGCATCAGACGTACCTGCGGATGGTCTATGCAGGGATAGTGTTTCCTAAGTCGCTGAATTACAGCAAGATACGTTGCTGCCCACCCCCCGGCGGCCAACACGAAGATTTTCGAGGTGGGCCAAGCTGTTGTCTCTTTCGGTTCGCGGCCGGCTGGAACCGAAATCGGCTGGAAGCGAAATCGTTTGTCAAAGATCATCCGATTCGTTATCGTCACTGGCCGGGAGTTGCCCCGACTGTTGAATGAGTTGTTCGAATTGATCCAGCCAATGAGCAAGGACCGTATCGCAACTGGTTTTCGCCCAATGGGTTTCCCAGCTGTAGATGATACGCCCAAAGTACTGGGGTTGCAAGCGAAAACCGCCGGTTTCTTCGTCGGACTGGAAGTGACTGGGGTTGAGTTCGTGTTGGTTACAGATGGCCACCACCCAACGATCGACCGCGGGAACGCGTAGCGGTTCGATCAGATCGCAGGCGAGGGAAGGCCGCCCTGGTCGGAAGTGATGCAGTCCGCCCAGGTAGATTTCGAAGCCGCGGGCTTCCGCTTGGGCTTGCGCTCGTTGGAGAAGCAAGGTGTAGCCCAGGCTGAGCAAGGCATTGACAGGATCGGTGGGGGGGCGTCGTGTGCGTTGGTGAAAGGTCCACGGGGTGCGGAACAAGGTGGCATAGAAGCGGAACCAGGCCGCGGTCGTCGCCCCTTCGAAACCCAACAACTGGGGCAAGGCCGTAGCTGTAGCAACTCGTGGCAAAGCGGCGTGGAGTTCAACGAGAAGATCACCCGCCGCAGTATGGGAATGACGCTGGTAATGACGGGCCGCATGGATCATGGCAGTGATTTTGGCCGTGACCAGCTGCTGGGCCCATTGGAGACGAACCGCCGGCCGGGCGATGGCGCGGTGCTGACGAAGGCGCGTAAGGGTAGTGGTGGCCTGAGGATGGACGAGCCGTCCGCGGCAACGATGGCCGGCAGGGGATAGCCAAGCAACAGCGACACCATGGCGGAAAAGAACTTCGAAAGCAGGCCCAGAAATCGAAACATCACCATAGCAATACAGGTTGGTCAGAGCGGAAGCATCGATTTGCAGCGGCGCCTGTTCAGGCGGCTGAAAAACCAAGCGGCCGTTGCGGATGTTCAGAACACCCGGCCCCACGAGATGGGCCACAGGAGCACGCCAAGCAGTCATCGGTGGCATCCCGAGGTTCTCCTCAGCAGGTCCGAGAAACAGGTCCCAAGGGGTCTTGCGCGTGAGAGCCGATAGAGCAAACCATCTTGCCAGGATCAACGTTCAAAAGGGAAAGCGTAAGGACATCAGCAATCAGTAGGCCAAGCCGATGCCGGCGGCGGTGTAACAACGCGACGGAAGCTACCCGCAACAACCAAAGCCGGACCAACAGCCAAACGTGGCTGACCACAGAAGAAACCTTCAACCGGCACAGTAGCCCCCACCGGCCACGCTTGCACCACATCCGCGTCGGGATCAATGAGAGCGGCCAACTCATCGAGCAAAGCGTGCAACGACTGGAGAGTGCCGGTGTACCAAAACACGGACTTCTGACAGCGCAGGGCGTGCCGCTCCAATCGGCGTGCCACGCGGCGCAACCGGCGTGGATGAGCAATGTCATAAGCAATCAGATAGGGCATACCGATGACATTCGGATGGTTAATATTCTGATGGTTAATATTCTGATCTTCGCCGACGTTCCACGTGGAACACTTTTCAACAAAATTGGACAAAAATAGACAAAAATGCCTAGTGCAAGGGTTGCTAACTAGCCATTTGTGCCTTTTTTTTGATGGGCAGGCATCATCAAATTTCGTGATCCGCAGGCATCACGGAGTTTGGTGATCAACAAGCCTCAGGGCATAAGAGCCGCGCAGCGTCTGCCAGGCTCGCCCCAATGCCGCAACGGTGAAGATGATCGGGTACAATTGTTCGGAGTACCACAACTTGGCGAAGTAGAAGCCAATCGGGCTAGGTTCGCTCAAACGCCCACGCTCGACCGCATCGACCAGCCATTCTACGCCCGAGGTGATGGCAGCGGCAAAGTGTCCTGCCGCGGGCGTCGGGCCCTGCGGGGCTGCGGGCTGAGCCGGTTGGTTCTCCGCCGCATTCCCCAGATCGATCAGGACTTCGAGGGCTAAAGCCGTTTCTTCAACGCTCGAAGGGCACTGGGCAGCGCCCCCCCAACCGCCATCCCGATTCTGAACAGCTCGCAGATAGGCGACGCCCCGCTGGCATTCGGGGGAATGGGCCAGTCCTAAATCGCGGTAGGCGGCAAGGACGCGTGCGGTCCCATAGACGGGGTTGATGTCGTCGGGGGCATGCTGATTGCCAAACCACAAGGGCAACCAGGAACCATCCGGCCGCTGCTGCCGCTTCAGATAATCCAGTCCGCGAGCGATGGCCTGGGGAATCGGCCAACAGGGGGGGCAACTGCCTCGCCAGGCATGAAGGGCGCGCAGGGCATGGGCGGTCAAATCGGTGCCGCTTCGATCAAACGGCAAGGTGCCCCAACCGCGGCAGAAGGTGGGCCATCCGCCATCGCGATTTTGGAGAGAAAGAAGCCACTTCAGACCACGGTGAATGATGGTGGTATCGGCCACGCGCAACGCGTGAAGAGCCAGTAAAGCTCCGGGGGTGTCGTCGGCATCGGGAACCCCGCCGGGAAGGTCGGTCCAGGCCCACCCCCCCGGATCGGCTCCGGTGTAGGGGTGGCGGTTGTGGTATTGCTGCTGGATGAGCCAAGTGCGGATAGCCTCTTGGGAATCGAGGGTCTCCAGATCACCCGCAGCCGCTAAGGCATTGACACTGCCCGTGGTGACCCAGGTCGCGAGGTTCGTATCAATCGGCCAACTGCCATCGGCCCGAACGGAGTGGATGAGGAAGTGAATGCCCTGATCCAGAACCTGCTGTTCCGAGGCCGTACGCGGCCGCGGGATCGAGGCCAACGCCATGAGGACGAAACTGGTCAGCGGTGTGGCTTCCAAATAGCCGCCGGTCGAAGGTTGGATCCGGCGCAAGACCTTCAGCGTGGGGGCCATCGCCAGGCGGCGAACGACATTGCGCAGCGGATTCCACGACGGGCGATGATGATGAATGCACTGGCCAATAGCGATAAGGGCAGGCAGGGCATAACTGACAACCGGCAGGCGGGCGAAGCGATACCAACTTTGGGGCAAGCAAGCCAGTTCAAACGGCAGCCGTGGGACTTCCCTCCAGGGCACCAACCCCGCCAAGGCACAGGCCATCAGAATCGGCACGGAGAAGGTGCGGTCGGCCCCGTAGCGGGCGCGAATCGCCGCAGCGCGGGCGGTGGCCGTGGCCCCGGCGTGGGCGGTCAGGTAGTTTTCGAGCCGGGCGGTGGCCTGCGCGTAGTCGTGGTCCCCGCATAGGGCCAAGGCCGCCCGGCACAACATCGACGTGGAGATATTGGAAAGACTCTGAGGAGTATCGCCCCAACCGCCGTCGGCGTTTTGATGACGCACCAGCCAACGCAGACCGGCGGCAATGCGGTCACGATGGGCGGAAGGATCGACCCGATGCAACGCCATGATCGCGGTGGCCGTGGAGAGGGCGGAGGTTGATAACTGGCCCACCCAATGTCCCGCCGCGACCCGTTGGGCAAGCAGAGTGGCGCGTGCTGTTTGGTAAGCGGCGGCCAGCCGTTGGGCATCCATCGTCGGAATCCTCAGGAGGAAAACTCAGCCGAAAATCAAAAAAACAGCCGAAAATCGGGGTCGTCCCTGGGCAAGGACAGTCTGCGATCACCGGCTTCTCCGCGGCGCGCGGTGGGTGTACCGCCGTTACGGCGAGTTGGCACGAAGAATCGCCGGGTCGGTGAGGGATGGGGGCAATCCTTGCTAGGAGGGTTTCCGGGGCATTCCGACCGGGAGGGGGTCGCGATGGTTCCTTGTGATCGTGGGGTTGAAGGCGGCAGTCGTTGGCTGGGAAGGAAGGAGCGCCTGGCCGTTGGGGTGGCGCGTGGGGGTCATTGGTGTGATGGCGTTGGTTGTCACAAGCCGAGGTTATCGAGGTCATCGACCAGTTTATCGAGTTCGTCTTTGGGGGCTTGGGGTTTATGAGTTTGGCGTTTGGGGATGCCGACGGTCATGCCGACGGCTGCGCGGCCGTCGTTGACCAGTTCGCGGTCGCGTTCTTGCACCGCCAGGGCCAAGGCGTCGCCGGCCTCGCCGCCGAAGAGGCGGCTGAGGTCGATTTTCAGTCCACCGACCGTACCGGTGTTGGCCCCGGCGATGGCGGGCGACTTGTATTCGGGGAACATAATCGCCTGCTGGGGGCAGACGCGACTGCACGCGGGGCAGCCCTTTTTGCATTGGTCTTGGTTTTCAACAATAATCCGCTCGAACGCATCGACGCCGTAGACGCCAAAGAGGCAGAAATCCAGGCATTCCAGACAGTTCGTACAGCGGTTATAGTCGATAACCGGATACCATCGCCGCCCGGTGGGGGCCAAAAGCGCCTCCGGTGTGAACGCCGGCAGAGCCGCGGAGGAGGGTTCGTCCGGCGGTGGTGCTGGGGGGGCAGTGGAAGTCAGCGCTGACGACGGCCTGAGCGCTCGGCCAAGTTGCAATAATGGGGGATTCTCCGCAGCGTGGGCGTGGGCTTGGGTGGCCCGGCGCTGGCGGCACTCCGCAGCAATGCGCTTCACTTCGGCAACGTAATCTTCATACTTGTTGGAATCCCGCAAATCGAGGGTGTAGATGTAGCGCTCGGGGATGGGGCCGCTGGCGCCGATGGGTTCGGGTTTATCGACGGGCGTATCGGTCTCGGCGTCGGCTTCGTCCTCCTCGTCGGCGGGAGGTTGGAGTTGGGAGGCCCCCCAATGGCCTTTAATCCCGTTGCGGTCCAATAGCCAGAAGGCCGCGCGGGGATATAACCACGACAGAACCACCATATCGCCGCTGACGGATTCGAGGAACAGCATCCCGGTATGATCGGGATGCAGGTCGTACAGATGAGGAACGACCGAAACTTCCAGTTCCGGTTCCATCAATAAAGCGGCCACAATGCTTTCTTCCAAAGCCCGCTTGCCGGGGTGTTTGCCGGGCGCTTGCGAAAGAACAACCGTGACACGCGAACGAGCCATAGGAACTCCGGGTGAGGGCGGACCATTGTGGAGTTGATCGTATCCGACGCGCTACCGGGGAACAACCAGTTAGTCCTTCTCGGAGGCGTTGATTTGCCCTTTGAGGAGCCGTTGGGTATTCTCCCAGCCGCTTTCCAGGTGGTTGTAGTATTCGTTGACGTCGAGGCTATCGCGCAGGTCGCCTTGGAATTGAAACAACCAGCCGCGGCCGTAGTTATCGACGTTGATTATGCCAGGATCGTTGAGCAGATCGGCGTTGAACTGCACGATGCGACCGCTGAGGGGAGCATACAGCCCCGACGTGGCTTTCTGGGTTTCGATGAAGCCGATTTCTTGTTTTGCGGTGACCCATCCGGGTTCGATGCGCCACTCCAGAAAGTAGACATCTTGCATCAGCCGCACGGCATACGCGGTGAAACCCAAGGTGTGGATATTGTCGCTACCCACACGGCACCACATATGATTTTTGCAATAACGCAGCTCCCCCGGCAGTTCGGCCGGGTATTGGCCCATCAGAAATGTCCGCGACGCGAGCATACGTTTGATCACCTGCGCTGGGGGCAACAACGGCCCCAGTTAGGTATAGCGAGAACTGATGTAGCGGCGATCGAAGAATGCGGGAAGGTGGCGGTCGATCTGAATGAGGCCCGGGAGTGTGCAGTCGATACTCTCATCGCCAATGGTCAGCCAACCTTCCTGGCTCAGACGGTGGAGAACGTCGGCAAATTCGGTACGAATATCAACGCCATATTTGTCCCGGAAGTACGCGATGTCGAGATGGCCCGTTTTCAATAGCAACACCACTTCGCGGATGAGGCGGTCGCGCTCGCTGGTGGGGAAGGCACGGCCGAAGGGCAGCTGACCATGTTGCAGTTTCTCGATGTAGGCTTCCCAGGTATCCACATTTTGGATGTGCACACCATTGATATGGCCGAACGAGGCCACGCCGGTGCCGAACATGTCGGCCCCGCGCCACAGAGCTTCCCGATAGATGAAGCGTGTGGTGGCTTTGTTCTTCACCACGGTGGTGGCACTGGAGATTTCGTAACCGTTTTTCACAAATTCGTCGAACGCGTAGTGCACCCAGGCGCGTTTGGTGGGCCAATCGGCGATACTGAGGGCTAGCCCCGGGGTGGCCGATGGTGTTGCCAGTTCGAGGGCCGTTCGCGAGCGGCTGTCGGTGAGGGTTTGGAGCTGTTGGATTTCTTTGGAAAAGACGGTGTTGTAAGGCAATTCCATCTGATAGATCGTGACGCAATCGGGAGCCAAGGCGAGGGTTTTGTCGACACAGCGTTTCCAGTTATCCCAATCTTCACCCACCATGCCGGCGATGAGGTCGATGTTGATTTGTGGGAAACCCAGTTCGCGGGCCCAGGCGAAGGCTCGGTAGATTTCTTCTTCGAGGTGGGCGCGGCCGTTGTATTGCAGGATTTCGGGCTTGAAATTCTCCACCCCCAGGCTCAGGCGAGTGATGCCGTGCCGCCGGAGGGTTTCCAATTTATGCTTTTGCAGGGTGCCCGGTTCGCATTCAAAGGTCACTTCCCGGGCACAATCCCACGGCAGGATGGCCCGCAGTCGGGTCATGAGATCGTCGAGTTGGGCGGCGCTCAGATACGAGGGCGTTCCCCCGCCGAAGTAGACGTAATCGAGCGGCCGTCCGCCGACGCAGGGCGTCTGCGCCAACAGTTGAACTTCGTGTACAAGCGCATCCAGATACGTGGCGATGTCGTTGGCGTTTTTATCCGTGTACACGCGGAAGTAGCAGAATTTGCAGCGTTTGCGGCAAAAAGGGATGTGCAGATACAGCCCCAGCGGTACCCCAGGGCGGGGGGGGCGCTGGAGCGCCGCGATGGCCTCCGGAAGAAAGTCGCTCTTCCAAAAGGAAAACGGGGGGTAATTGGCGATGAAGTAGTTACCCAACCCGGTTTTTTCTTGTTCGGCAGCGCTGAGGGTCATCATGGTGGCCTGATGCGTAGGACTCACAAGAATCCGCTGGGCGCGGGCCGAAGCCAGCCCATCGCCGTGCTTGTTCATTTCTTGCCCAGACAGTAAACCTTGCCGCGATCGGTGCCGACCACCAGGCAATCCGGGCCAACGGCCGCCGAACCGGTAACCGCGGCATCCAATTCCAATTCTTGGAGCTTCTGACCGGTTTTGAGATCCAGAACGTAGAAATTGCCATCGTCATTGAGACAACCGACGTAGACCCGTCCACCCACGACCACCGGTGAGGCATCGACTTGCCCCGCCGTGGTGAAGCTCCAGATGGCTTTACCGGTCTTGGGGTCCAAACCATACACCTTTTTGTCGCGACTGGCGGCGACAATCAGCTCCGCGGCGGCCGCCGAGGCATAAAACGGCTGTTGCCGCACCGGAGCTTCAAATGACCACACTTTCTTTTTGGTTTTCAGATCGACCGCGACCACGGTATTGGCCATCGTCCCGATGTAGGCGTGGTCGTTGGCCACGGCCGCGGTGGCCGCCGCCTGGCCATCGAGTTCGATGGTTCCCAGTTCACGGCCTGTTTTCGCATCCAGAATGTGCAGAAGGCTATCACAGCCGGCCACGAAGGTGGTATCGCCCAGGACCGCGGGGGCACCATTGATCGGCCCATCCGTCTTCACTTCCCACACCTTCTTGCCGTCGCGATTGAGGCAATAGAAGGTGGAATCGTGAGAACCGATGAGAACGTGATCGCCGTGGAAATTGCATCCGGCGATGATTTCCCCCATCGTCTCAAATTCCCACACTTTCGAACCATCGCTGGTTTTGAGGCAGTAAAAAATGCCATCGAGATTGCCGACATAGACGCGGTCGCCACGAACGCTCGGGGGGGCTTTCATGGCCCCCAACTTCACCTTCCACTTTTGTTGGCCCGTGGCCAGATCGAGGGCGTAAAGGTGTTTATCCAGCGAGGCAATGTAGACAACGCCGGCGACAATCGCCGGGGCACCCTCGACACTATCTCCAGTCTGAAACTCCCAGCGGATGTCCAGCTGCTCTGGGAGTTTGGCCGTTGTGCTGGTGCCGCTCATCAGGGGGTCGCCACGGAAGAGTGGCCAATCGGCCCAACTGATGGCCGGCACGATGGCGGCAAGGAGGACGGCGATCACAACACGGGTCATGGCGGTTCCTCACGACGCTAGCCCGCACCCACCCCTTGAGTATAGTTGCGACCCACGAACCACGGGGCTACCAGGCGGCTTGATAGAGTTGGAGAATGTCGGTTTCGCTCACCGGGCGGGGGTTGAATCGGGCTGTCCACTGCTGATTCGCTTCTTCGGCGAGTACCGCGAGTATCGTATCACTGACGCCACATTCGCGAAGCGATTGCGGCAGCCCTGCGGCCCGGGTCAGTTCGGTAATCCGGTTGGCGAGGACTTCTCCGGCGGGTCGACTGAAACCCGGGGCGTGGATCAAATCGGCGTATAGGTCATCCACGACCGCCGCGTTGAAACGAATGACGTGGGGCAGCATCAACCCAATAGCGACCCCGTGGGTGAGGCCATAGTGGGCGGTAAGGGGGTTGGCGCAACTGTGGCAGACACCGAGCATGGCGTTTTCGATGGCCATGCCGGCCAGATGCGCGCCAATCTGCATCGCGGCGCGGGCGGCGGCATCCTGGGGCGACTTGAGGACACGCTCGAAGTTGGCTTCCAGGTACGCAAAGGCCGCGCGGGCACACATCGAGGATACGGCATTACGCTTGGTGCAGACGTAGGACTCGATGGCGTGGGCAATCGCATCGATGCCCGTGACGGCGGTGACATGGCGCGGTTGCGAATGGGTCAGTTCCGGATCGAGAATGGCGACCCGGAAGGCGGCTTTCTTATCCCCGCAGGCCATTTTGAGGTGGGTTCGCTCGTCGGTGATCAGAGCATAGCTTTGGGCTTCGCTGCCGGTGCCGGCGGTGGTGGGAACGCCAATCGAGGGCAGCATGGGTTGCGTGGCTTTGCCGTGGCCCTTGTAATCGGCCATGCGACCGCCATTGGTCAGGATGAAGTTGATCCCTTTGGCACAATCCATGGAGCTGCCACCGCCGACGGCGACCAGGCAATCGACGTGGTGCGACCGTGCGACTGTCACGCCGGCGGCGACTTCCCGTTCGGTGGGGTTCTCTTTAACACCATCGAAGAGAAAGACTTCAACCCCCGCGGCGCGCATCACGGCCATGGCCCGCTGGGGGTGGCCCGCTTGCTCCAAGCCGGGGTCGGTGACCAGCAACACCCGCGTACCACCAACCGAGCGCACAGCTTCGCCCAATCGTTCGATCGCCCCCGGGGCAAAAATCACGCGCCCCAGCGGTTGGAAGTCGAACGGCGGCAGGTTAAGCCGCGGTGACGGCGTGCGCAAACTGGAGGGCTCGTTGCTTATAGAGGTGGGTGAACAAATTCCCTTCATGCGGCTGGTCCCAAGTCAACCGGTTGGTGGGGAGCGGCCCGATGTTGAGTCGTTCAATATTCGCGCACCCCATACACTCCGCAATGAATGCGGGGTCTTCGGTTAGTGCTGTGGCCGCAAGGGTATAGCCGATCCGCTGGAGCAAGTCGGCGTGAGGATATTCTATGACACTCGTGTAGGGGAACAAAAACTCCTTATTCGCCAACGGATGGTCGGGGGAATCGCAGCGGATCACCGTGGGTAACAGCCAGGCGCAGCGGCCCTCTTTCACCAACCGGGGGGTGCCGCGGACCTCCTGGGTCACGTCGCGGGCACCGGGCGTTTTCAATCCCTCGTCCACCATGTTGTTGATCGCTTCGGCCACTTCCGGCTTGGCGAAGGCGCTGATTTCGCACTGCGGATCGTCCCACGGACGCGGTTTGACCGTGGCCAAGCGCTTGGCCATACCCCAGGCGATGGCGTCGGCGTTTTTGGGCGTCCAAATCGCGCTGGTGTTGACGCACGCTCGGCCCCCGTTGGCCGCGACCGCTTCAACCAGAACGTCGAGGTGCTCTTCCCAACGGTCGGCCTGGTCGGCCCCGATGAGAATTTTCGAGTACCCGGTGCCGTGGATTTCAACGCGCGGATCGTTTTTGTACGGGGCCATGCTGCGATCGTCGCCGAAGGCCATGCTGCGGCCACAAAGCCTTAATATATCAGCACTTCCGGCATGGTCGGTCGGGAGGAAACCCATCACGGTGGCCGGAATGCCAGCTTTGATGAAGGCTTGAATGACCCGGTAGGGCGTCCACGGCTCTTCGCGGCCAGGCTTCAACAGCAGGGGGATTTTGAAGGCAATCGTCGGTACCCATAGCGAGTGAACGCCCGGTGAGTTCGACGGCAAGACGGCCCCCAACACATCGGTCGTGGGGAAAAAGGCCTGCATCCGTCCCCCGGCGGTGGTGTAGCCTTTGTCGAAGGCTTCGAGCGGCAATCCGCGGGTTAAACCGCCGATCACCTCCTCAATGTGGGAAAGAACATAATGCACCTTCCGCGCGTTGCGATCGCAGAAAACGATGGGGCTGCCGGTAGTCGCGGACAGATGGCGGATGTATTGATCGTAGGTCAGCTCGGCGTCGCCACAGGGCAGAGCAGAGTTCAGAAAGTAGTCCGCGGCTTTGGCATACATCGCCAGAATGTCGCGAATGGGGATGGAACGCAGTTCGCGGTGCGCCCGGGCCATGTTGGCCAAATCACGGGCAATCATCGAACCTGTCACCTGGCTGACTTCCGCGATCGGCTCGCCGGTGACGTGGTGAATCAGTTGGGCTTTGTCGAGGCTGGTGTAGGTTTTGCCGAAGCGGAGGGCTGGTATCTGAATCATAAGTTATTTGTTTTCAGGGAGTTAGAGAGAAGACCCCGGAGAAGCGGGGCCTTGTGGGATCAATAGACACCAACCACCGTAGTGGCTGCCAATTCACTGAAGGGTCGCACACCGCTGACACCATCCCAGGGGTACTTTTCGTAGGGCGGTTCACGTTCGCCTTCGTCGCGTTCGGGGAAGCGCGGCACAAAGAATTCTTTGGTGAAAGTGCTCAGCAGCACTCGTCCGGTGCAGCCGTAGGGCACCAGTTCGTTGTAGTTTTTCGGATTGACCACTTCGATCACTGCGCGTGGTTGGGGGGCGTAGTAGGTGATTTTGAAGTTGTCGTGTGGGCCGATGGGCTTGGAGCAGGCCAGGCCCATGAGGGTGTTGCCGTAGGTGGGGGTCATGTAGACGGCCCCGTTGTCGAGCATTTCTTCGTAGGCTTCGCGGGTGAATTGGGGGGTGAACTCGGTGCCTCCGGAGAAGATACCGGTGATGCCTGTGCTGCGGATGGAACGTAATCCGCCTGGTGGGATCGGTTTACCCAGAGACCGGTACTTCTCTTCGAGCTTGCCGGCCCGCAGCGCCTCATCCAAACCGGCCAACAGCTTGGGTGTGGTGAACATGCATTTGATGTCGTGCCCACCGGCGAGGATGGTCAGGGCTTGGTCGATCACATGGTCTTTGTAGTATTGGGCTTCCGCAATTTTGCGATCTTTGAGGCAACGGACCACATAGCGGGGGTCGAGATCGACGCAGAAGCAAATACCGCCGCGATATTGGGCCAAATGTTCAATAGCCAGGCGCAAGCGGCGGGGACCACTCGGCCCCAGCATGAGCCAGTTGGAGCCACGGGGGAAGTATTCGTCCGGCAGGGTGTCGGACATCATTTCGTAGTCGATGCGGAAGTCGTCGATGACAACCCGGGTTTTGGGCAGACCGGTGGTGCCCCCGGTTTCAAAGACATAAATGGGCCGGTCGGCATAGCCTTTGGGGACCCACCGGCGCACGGGGCCACCGCGGAGCCAATCGTCTTGGAAAATGGGGAATTTCTTAATGTCTTCCCAGCCGTTAATATCTTTGAGGGGGTCGAAGTCGAATTCTTTGGCTTTTTCGAGCCAGAAGGGGGTGCCGGTTTCCGGGCTGAAGTGCCAGCGCACGACCTCCCGGATGTGGGCGTCGAGTTGGGCTTTGGCGTTTTTAATCTTTTCTTCCAATGTCGCGCCGGTGACAGGGGCCGGCTTGCCGGGCGTGTCTTTCACGACCTTCTCTCCCGTGTAAGGCGTGGTAAGGCAACGAATTCTCGAAGCAGACGGAATTTCCATGGTGGATAACCGCAGGCTCAGCGTGGGTGTAACTGGGTCGGTCCCCCACGCCGTCCGCCTGCGGCGTTACTTGGTCTTCAGGGCGTAGAGCGTTTTCTCCGTCATGACATACAAGACCCCGTTCGCGACCACTGGGGTGGAGCGGATCGGGGCGTCGAACTCGACTTTCGACAGCAAGAAGCGCTCCTCGACTTTCTTTTGGACCTCCCGTTGCCGGGCGCGGGCCTCTTTCTGGGTGGCAGCGTTTTTCCCAGCTTCGATGGGGTCGTAAACCATTTTGTCCTTGTCGTGTTTGAAGATAAACAGGTCGCCGGAGTCGGTGGCGAGAAAGACTTTGCCATCGACATAATAGGGCGAACCCCAGATCGACGCTTTTGTGTCGTAATACCAGTAGTGTTTGCCGGTTTCGGCATCGAGGCAGTGCAAAAAGCCCTGCAACTCGGAGATGTACACGAGACCGTCGATGACGCAGGCGGTCGACATGGTCCGGCCGAACTTGAAGTCGCGGGGGGCGTGGTTGCGGTCTTCGACACCGCCGTAGCGCCACAATTCACACGAATTGGGGTTGGGCTTCTCTCCGATCTTGTCTTTGCCGTCAGGCCCTTTTTCGCGGGTTTCGAGGTATTTCGAAATGTCGCCGCGTTTGTCTTTTTTCGGCGCAATGCAGAAGAAGTTGGCAATCCCGGTGCTGTGTTCGGGGTCTTGGCCGACGCCGATGTAGATTTTGCCATTGGCAACCACCGGGGTGCCGATGAAGTCGTTGCGGGTTCCGGTGCCACCCAGTTCATAGACCGCATCTTTGGGGTTGCAGTCGAAACGCCACAATTCTTCCCCCGTTTCGGGGACATACGATCGCAGCCATCCATCACCCCCGGGGAAAATCACCTGGCGGACGCCATCAATCTCCGCATACACGGGGTTGGACCATTGCCCATGCATGATATTCTTGCCGGGGGCGGCGCTTTTCCACAGCAGTTTGCCGGTCTTTTTGTCGAGGGCGATGAAGCTTGGCGCTTCCGGCGAGGGAATATTGATGTGCCCCTCATCGACGCCGTTGGCGGTCACGATGTAAAGAATATCGCCGACAATCAACGGCGAGCAGGCCGACATGTTGTGGGGGAATACGTTGAGTTCCTTCATCATATCGTATTCCCAAATGATGTCGGCATCGGTGGGGTCTTTGTATTTCTCGGTTTCGATACCCTGATTGCCGTTGGCGAACCCTTCGACATCGGCACAAACGACCGTGCAGCGATTGGAGACGTAGTAGACGCGGTCGTTTTCCACCAAAGGCGTAGAGCAGATACCTTCTTTGGGCCAATCGTGGACCAGGCCGCTGGGCAATTTGTCGTGCACGGCTTGCCAGAGGAAGCGGCCGGTTTTTTCCTCAAAGCACATGAGGATGCCGCGATCGATGGGTTGGCCGTTTTTGTCAACATCCCGTTTGTTGCGGGGTTGCTCGTTGTTGGTGCCGACGAAGATTTTGCCGCCGGCGATGACAGGGCCGCCGTAGGCGCGGCTGCCGAGGCTGGCTTTCCACAGCAGTTGGTCGCCTTCGGGGGCGAATTTGTCCGCGATGCCTTTGTCGATGGTGTTGATCATGTTGCGGAAGATCGTGCCGCCCATCATGACGTGGTCGCTGGGGCCGGCGGCTGTCGGCGCGGCTTGCGATTCAGCGCTTGTGGGCGAGCCGATCGAGAAAACCGCGGCCAGGCCGAAGGCCACCACCGCGGCGCTGCCCAAGATGAGCTGTTTGGTCAGAGTGCGAGGCATTCGTCGAGGCCCTCTGTCGGAGAAAGAGTGAAAGTCCGGTGCGATTCATTCGTTGGGGCGGGGCAATGCTTCTGCCGCCGCCCTGAGCCGTTCACAGCTATTGGACGTTCACGGCTATTTGTTGGGAGTGAGGATGACATTGTCGTAGTAAATGGCGCTGCCGGGTAAAACGGTGCCGTCGTCGCGGGGGGCGATATTCGGGACATAGCCATAGAGAGCCGCGGCGCCGTTGCGGGTCGGCATGGGGTCTTCAAACTCGATGGTCCATTGTTCAGGTTCGGGTGTTCCGCGTTCCCAGACTTTCCCGCGGAGTAAGGCGGTTTTGGCCTTGGGTTCGACGGTGAATTTGACCGTGTACCAGGTGTTCGGTTTCCAGTCGAACACCACCGTGTGATTGATCCGTGGGCGGGCTTCCCACGACGCAATACGGACCGAGCGTTTGCCGGTTTCCGGGTCCACTTTGCCATCCAGTATGAGCGTATAGCGGCTGTTGACAAGCCCCATGTCGGGGGTCTTGTCGCGCATCAGCTCGCCCCACAGGTCGGCTTGGATGGTGTAGTTGCTGGCATCGGGGGGGGTGAAATAGGCATTGGCGCGGGAGATCGGCGGTCGGGAGTCGGTATTCACTTTGCTGAGAACAATGTTGCCATCGGCATGTTTGGTAACGAAGAACTTGCCAGCACAGTTGACCCAGCCACCCGGCACACTGCCTTCGGGAATTTTGTCGAAGTTTTGGCTGTAGGGCGGGTAGGAAACGACGCGAACACGGGCGCGGGCTTTCAGGCCTTGGCTTTCCACTTCCACATAGCCCTGTTGGCTGGCCGGCGCTGCGGCCACCGTAAGGAGACCCTCGCTGATCGTGCCTTGGAGGGCCGGCGGTTGCGCTCCGGTGGGGGTTTTGGGGGGCAGGGGCAGGCTCCATTTCCCGGTGGTGGGGCCGGCGGGGGCTTTCACCTCGCGGCCATTGGCATCATGGTAAATCACTTGGAATTGCTGCTTGCTGCCGGGGGTGAGGGTCACATCGGCAGGGAACAAGCGAATCCCGGCGATGGCGTCGGGCTTGTAAGGTGTTTCGGGCGGCAAGGGCGTGTAGGTGACCGGCTCGACTTTCGCCTTGGCATTTCCCAGACAATACAGATCGGTACGCGTCGTGAAGTAAACACGGCCATTGACGGCGATGGGAGTGCCATTGGTTTCATTGAGAAGCCCTCCCTCCCCGGGGAAGCGATAGATGAACGTTTCGTCGGGGTCTGGAGCTTTCTCGCCGTTGAGGGTCAGGATCAAAAGACGCGCTTTGACATCGAAGATGTAAAGTTTGCCGTCAGCCACCAGCGGTGAGCCGCGCACTTCGGTGGCGTAGCGGTACTTCCAGAGCATTTCGCCATCTTGGGCGCGGAAGCAGTACAGTTCGCCCGTATCGCTGGGACAGTAGAGCAGCCCATCGGCTAGCGCCGCTGACGCCAGTCCGAAGCGCTCGGCCAGCGGTTGATTGCGGTTGGCTTTATACGGACGGCGGAAGCTATCCCAGACCACCTTGGGTTCTTTCGTTTTCGGGTCGACTTGTGAGCCGTCGACGCAGAAGACCCGCCCGATCGGCGGCCCCTCGGGATTTTCTTCGCCGTGGGTGCAGAAGACCAGATGGCCGCTGACAATCGGCGAGCCATTGATCACCCCTTTGGCGAAGGTTTTGCTCCAGACATGCTCGCCGGTGCGGACTTTGAGGGCATGCAAACCACCGTCGCCCCCGCCGCTGATCAACAGCCGCTGCCCGTTGATAACGGCAATGACCGGGTTGGAATAGTACGTTCCATACAATTCAGTGCCCACGGTTTGCCACCACACCACGTGCCCGGTTTTGCCATCGAAGGCGACAAAGCGGATCTGCCCTCGGGCCTGGTCGCCCCAGGTGGCGTTCGGCATCCCTACGATCACCAGGCCGCTATCGAAACACGGCGAAACGATCCGTCCGCCATAGCCTGTCACCCGGCCGAATTCCTCCGTCAGTTGTCGGTTCCAGACCATTTGGCCGTTTTTGTCCAGGCAGATCAGCTCTCCGGCGGTGCTTTGGCAGTAGACGTAGCCGGTTTCTGGGTCCGCGGTCATTGACGTCCAGCCCAGGCGGCTGGAGACAATGTCGGTGTGGTAGACGCTGAGTTTGTAATCCCACAGTTTCTGGCCCGTTTTTTCATCCAGGCAAACGATCTCTTCCCCCTCATGAATCCCTTCACCGGTGCCGCGGTTGATGTAAATCCGGCCCGCCATCACCAGGGGGGAGGACCGCCCCCCATACGGTTGCGTCCACAGGACGTTGCCCTTTTCACGGAGTTTCGGATCGAATTCGCCGGGCAGGTTTTTCTCCCGCGAGAAGCCGTTTTGCTCCGGCCCACGCCAGTGAATCCAGTCGCCCGCCGACGCCGGCACACTCAGCACCACGAATGCGACCAGTCCTATCACCCAGCGGCCGTCTCTCATAGTTTTCTCCATCATCAAGAGCTATTGGTGGGGAGAAATCCTCTCCGGTGTCGCGCGGGGGGGGATGCGGACCACGCGACGAGCTTTCATTTCAAATCGCGGCAAGGACCCGGGGGGCACCAGGGTGACGTCCACCCGAAACAACAGTTCGTCGCGAATCGCCCGGCTGATGGCATCGGCAATCGTAGCTTCGGCTCCGGGGGTTGGTTCGATCTCCAAGCGCAAGTCGGCCAAGGGATGGCTTTGATCCACATGCAGGCGAAACTCCACAACCTCCGCAAAGCGACGGACAATCCCTTCAATCGCACTGGGATAGACGTTATTCCCCCGGATATGAATCATATCATCCACCCGGCCCAGGATTCCACCTTCCAAACGCTGGTGCCGGTCACCCGTGGCGCCCGATCCTTCCGCCAGACGAACCCAATCCCCGGTGCGATAGCGGATCAGCGGGCTTCCGAGCCGCCCAAGGTTCGTCAGTACCAATTCGCCCACCTCCCCGGCCCCGACCGGTTCGCCGGTGGCAGTATCGACCACTTCTGCCAGATACTCCTTTTCGAGAATCTCTAAACTGCCGGGGCGATCGGTGGCTTCAATAGCCACAGGCCCGACTTCCGTCAGCCCGAAATGATCGTACACCCGCGCTCCCCACGCCGAGGCGATCCGTTGCCGCGTCGCGGGGATACTCCCCCCCGGTTCCCCGGCGACGACCAAGGCCCGCACCAGGCTGTTGGCCAGGTCGATCTTTTCCCGCGCTGCCAGGTCCGCCAGATGCAGAGCATACGTGGGGGTGGCAAAAACCACCGTGATGCCGTGGTCCAGGATGAATCGTAGGCGGGCCAGGCTACTCATCCCGCCGCCGGGTGCAACGAAGGCCCCCAGTCGCGCCGCCGATTCAAACGCACTCCAAAAACCTAAAAACGGCCCAAACGAGAAGGGGAAGAACACCCGGTCCTGTGCCGTCAAACCGATACGTTGATAATGCTGCCGCCAACAGTCCAGAATCCACTCCCACGATGTAGGCGTATCCAGCCAACGCAGGGGTTGCCCGGTGCTGGTCCCCGAGGTTTGGTGTAGCCGTGAATAACACGACACAGGGTAGGTGAGATTACTTCCGTAAGGGGGATGTTGCTGCTGGTCGGCGAGCAGTTCTGCTTTCGTGGTGAACGGCAATTGCTGCAAGTCGGCCCACGAACGCAGGGGCGGAGGGGTGGACGTGCCGAATTTCTGAGCATAAAACCGATTCGTCGGCAAAACTTCTGCCAATAGGGATCGCAGACGCTCCAGAGGCGTCGTCGTCGCCTCACTCGCTACTGCGCTGGCAGGGTTCATGGATGCCCTAGCGAATCCCACACAAGCTTACACAAAAGCTTAATTGTTGAGGGTTGAAAGCTTAACTGTGGAGGGTTGGTGGCAAGTGGCTTGGCAGGCCAGCACTAACCATACCATCCTAACGGCACGGCCTTACAAACCCCTTAGTCATTTTTGTCCTGTTTTTTTTCCGCTTCCGATTTGACATACTCCCGGAAATCAGCCATATTATAACTAATGAACATAAATGCATGATGGAGGGCTTGGTACGTTTCATCCTCCGGGTCGTCGGCATAGTCCTTCCGGAGGGCATAGAGTCTGGCCAACAACTGATCGGCGTTGAGCACGGGAAAATCCTCATCGACTCAGCATAAGGGCCTGCTTTTTTTGTAGAGACTGTTGCAAAACCCGACAAAAGCCGAACGATAAACCGTATTCGGCAACTATCCCGGTGTTTGCACACGTCCTCCAGTCAATTTACAAAGAATGGGGGCATGGAAACCCTCGGTCCATCACCCCGCGTTATGAGAATGGGCGCGGGCGTTGCTATCTTGTCAGAGGTTCTGCCGTCACCTAGAGTATCTGCTACGCAAGGTATTCGTTCGGAGGGGTTCTGGCATGGCGAAAGGACGACGCAGCCGCATGGATTTACGCCGTGAAGCGGAAGCTCTGGAAGCCCGCAAACAAGAACAAGAACAAGAAGAAGAAGTGGAAGAGATCGACGACGAAGAAAGCGAAGATGAGGAGGAATTGAGCGACGATTTAGACCTCGACATTGAGGACGACATCGATCTCGAAGCGGATAGCGACCACGACTACGAAGACGAAGAGGGCGAACCCCGACGCAAAAAGAAAAAAGGATCGAAGAAAGCCGCGGGAAAAAAACTGGCCGCCAAACGTACACGCGTACCCAAAGAAGTGCGCACCCGGGCCGTCTGGGTGGTGTTCGACAACGCCAGCAAAGTGGTCGAAAAATTCCCCTTCAACCAAAAGGCCGAAGCGCAGGCCTATCTAGCCAAGAAACTGGAGGAGAAGAAAGGTACCTACTACATCAATTTGGTTAAGGAAGAAATCAAAGATTAGGCGCTTACTTTCTAATCTTCTATTCCTCCCTACTGTCATGCGACATCGGGGCCGCGGCCACAGGATGGCAACTCGCGCCCCCATCGAGCTGAGAAGCTCCCACGGCTAACTGGGAAGCTCCTACGATTGAGTGCTCGCCGCCCCACTCCCTCACCGGCTGTGGGGTGAGGGGAATCGCCCACTTCCAAGTTATGCCATCCGGCAGAGGGAATGCCGCGGCACACTCGAAATGCACGATGCGGCGGTGCAGGATGGTTCCATTGACGGTATGCCCGCTGGCGTGAGTCACAAGCGGGCGCATCAGCAGCACATCGCCGGCTTGGCAGAGGATCGTTTGCGGCTGCCGCGGAGGATCGTCCGCCAGATGGTAGTTGCGATGCGAACCGGGAATGACCCGCAGAGGGCCATTCTCGGCCGTCATCGGGTCGAGGTGAATGCGCACCGTCAGCATCCGTTCGAGAATATCCGCGGGAGCCACGACGTGCGGCACACCGGCCTTGGTTGTCGGTTTCGTGACGATCGCGGACGGTCGATGCGCTTGGACGGCGAGGGTGTAATCCTTGTGCCAGGGCAAGGCCCAGGAGTGCCCCGGCGGCTTGTCGAAATACAATCCGCGCACGACGCAAGCCGTTGGCCCAAGAACCAGACTGATGGCGCGGCCCACCGCCGGCACGCGAAGCAGTTCGACAACCTCCGGCCACAGGTCGAGGATGTTCCGCGCTCCGGAGACCGATCCCGCCGCACTCATCACCAGGGAAGCATGCACTCGCGGCGATTGCAGAAGAGCTTGCCAGTGGGCGATGGCCGCGGCGACAGTTGAGGCCGAAACCGCCTGCGGCAACAGGCAGAAGCCATCGGCTTCGAGTTGTTCCTGCCAATCGGCTTCGAGCTGTTCCTGCCAACTCATGCTTTTTTCTCACGCAAGCAGGTCCGATACAAGACCGCGCCGATGGCGATGAATCCCAGACCGACCATCGCTTCCCATCGCTGCTTGGGGTTGACGAAGAAGTTCACCAACACCGCGGCCATGATGGCGATATACAGTAGTGGCACCACGGGGTATCCCCAGCAGCGGTACGGGCGGTTGGCGACAGTCGCTGGGATGCGCCAGCGGAACATGAAAATGCTCGCCACGGCCAGGGTTTCAAATGTGACCGAACCGAAGATGGCGAAGTTGGTCAGTACGTCGAAGGGGGAGTTCTTAATGGGTTGGCCGTCGGCTGTGAATTCGCCGGTGTCGAATAGCGGTAGATCGCTTTGCAGTAAAACGCCCAACACCACCACCTGCAGGCACGATAGCCCCGCCAGAGCCACGGTGGCCGGCAGCGGGGTTTGGAACTTCACATGCACGCGCCCCAACACCTGGGGGGCCAAACGGTCGTGGGCCATGGCATACAGCAGCCGCGGACCTACCAGCAAATTCCCATTGAGCGAGCCAAAGACCGACGTCATGATGATCGCCGAAGCGATGATGGCTCCGAAGGGGCCTAACAGTCCGCGGCAAAACTCCGTCGCCAACGGTGTATCCGAGAGTTTGTTATCGACCTTCGCCACCACCAGTTCGTGCGGGACAACATAGTAGTAAGCGAGGTTCGCTCCACAGTACAGAACAATGAGAATGAACACCCCGGCGAACAGAGAAAGGGGGATGTTGCGCTGGGGTTCGCGAATTTCCCCCGCGACCGGGGCAATATTCATCCACCCATGATAGGCCCACAACACACCCACCAAGGCCACCCCCAAGCCACTCCAATTCACACCGCCCCAATGGTCGGGCCAAAAGGGCGACAGATTGTCGCGCCGCGGCGGTAGCGTAGGTTCGGCGTGATAGGCATAGACGGCGAAAGGTAGTGAAATAATGAATAGCAATGAGAATACCTTCAGCAGTGTCAGAGCCAGTTGTACACCGCCGCCCAGTCGTGTACCACGGGCATTGACTGCGGCCAAAACGACGATCACCCCCACCGTGAACGCCGCCCGGGCCGAAAATGGCAACACCTCCACGTTCTCATTCGGATAATACGTCTGTTTGAGAATGTCGTGGAAGGAATCGGTGAACATCGTGGCCAGGGCGCCGATGGAGGCCGAGCGAATGATCCAGAATTCCACCCAACCCCACAAGAACCCCGCCATCCGGCCGTAGCCTTCGCGCAAGAAAACGTAATTGCCGCCCGCCCGGGGAAACAACACAGCCACTTCGGCCAAGGCCAAGGCGCCCAGCAGTGTCAGCACGCCCCCCAAAGCCCAGACCGCCATGGCCAGGCCGATTTCCGGAACATCGTCGGCGACGTTGCGGCCTTTTTTGAAAACGCCCGAGCCAATGACAGTGCCCACGACGATGGCCGTGGCGATCCACGGCCCCAACACCCGGGGTAATGACGACGATTGTGACGGTTGCATGATGGGAAATGATAGCAAAAAAGCAGGTTGGCCGCAGCACTGCGCCAGCGGCGCGAGGGCTGGCTCAACCTTTGACGTGATGGTTGCTGAGCCGAACCTGGCCGCAGCACGGCATCGGCGGCGCGAGGGCTGGCTCAACTTCCAAACATCAACCCGCTAGTCGAGAATGCCAGCCGCGAAGGCGTCGGCATCTTCTTCGGGTTCGCTGGGTGGGGTAGGTTGAATCGGCTCGCTGGCGGTGGCAACGGTGGCATGCTCTTCGCCTTCGACCACGTCGGCCGCGTGGGCGCGCTGGATGGCTTGCTCCGTGCTGGTCGGGTCGACCGCGCGGCAGATGGCCGTGAGTTTTTCGGAAATTTCGCGTAACTCGGTCTTCCATTGTTCGGCGGTGAGTTCCGGCGGCGTGAGCTGTTCAAATTCTTGTGTCAGGAGAATGAGCCGGAGCAGGTGGCGGAAGATCAAACCTTCTTGCTTGATGAGGTCTTTGCTCGTGACATAGGTGTTGAAGTTGCCATACTGGAGGACTTCGCCGGCGGCCCACACGCTCTGGGTCACGAAGTCGCCCACATCGGGATATTCTGCGTCGAACAGCATGCGGACCTTCTCGGCCAAGGCGGGGGGGCGTTCGTCCCACGGAACCCATTCGTCGTCGTCATCCTCGCTTTGGGGAGGTTGGGCAGCGATCAATCCTTTGGCGACGAGGGCCGGGTCGATTTTTTCGGTTTGGAGTGGTCCGGCGGGCATGTCCCAGGGGACCCGTACCGATTTGAGCATCGGTCGCGGTAGCTCCAGGACGCTTTCCAGGAGTTGAATTCGTTCGGCGCGATTGGCGATCCCCAGACAGTTGATGAGAAACGCGCCATAAAGTGGTTGACAGGCGCGAAAGACCAGCAGTTGATCGAGTTGTGGGGTGGGCCGGGCCAACTGAGGTTGATACAGAGCCGCGGCGCTGGGTTCGCTGCTGCGGGGGGGCGGGGGCGACGTGTCGAGCGTACCGGCTTGCAACGCTAGGGCTTCTTCCAACAGCGTCGGTTTACGTGGACGGTTGGCCTCGGCGGCAGTTGTGGCCGACGAGGCGCGATTATGTTCCGCGGGGGGTTCGGGTTCGAGGCGCACATAGCCGTGGGTGTGGAGCGTGATGAGCATGCGCGTCAGCTGCTTCATTCCGGCTTCGACACGCGGTGCGTCGAGTAAGCGTTTGCGCACCACGCTGCGAATCTTCTCGACGTCGGGTGAAACTTTGAGCAAATACGCCAGCAGCCGCCAGGGCAGGGGGCCTTTGCTGTACAAGCGTGCGGGTGCGGCATTTTTGAGCCGCTCGAAGTCGGCTTCCGTCCAGTACTTCTTTTGACTGTTGCGGGTCGGTTTTTTGCGTTCGAGGTCTTTCTTTTTCTTGAGCAATACGGGGTCTTTGGTTTTTTCGGGAATCTGATCGTACTGTTGTTTCCACCGCAACAGGCGAACATCGTCTTCATCGGGAAAGGCGAAGACGAAGCCTTCTTTGTCGTACTGGGGGCGACCGGCGCGGCCGAAAATCTGATGCGCGGTGCTGGGGTCGATGAGTTTTTCCTTCCCAAACGGTCCTTTGACCAATTTCGTTAAGACGACGGAGCGAGCCGGTAAGTTGATCCCGGCGGCGAGAGTTTCTGTGCACAACGCTACAGAAAGGAGTTTCTTCTCGAATAAGTCTTCGACGACGCGGCGGTATTTGGGCAATAACCCGGCGTGGTGCACACCGACGCCACGGCGGAGCATCTGTTTGAGTTTGGGGCCGGCGCCGTGCGGCCAATCGAGTTTGTCGCAGTAGCGATTCAAAGCCGCTTTCTGCTCGGCGTTCATCAGGTCTAGGCCTTTGAGTTGCTCGCCGATACTCCAGCATTCGTCGCGGTTGAATGCGAAGACCAGGGCCGGGGTTTTTCGTTCGGCGTCGCTGCCTTGGGCCATCGCGAGGATCAGTTCGTGTAAGAAGGTGTCGGGCACCCAGCGGTAGGTCAGGGGGACCTTGCGTTCGTGGCTTTCGACCAGTTGCAACGTCCGGCCGTGGACACGATCGAGCCAGGTGACAAATTCCAAAGCGTTGCCCACGGTCGCCGATAAGAGCAACAACCGGACATGCCGCGGCAGCATGTTGAGGGT
This sequence comes from Gemmata sp., assembly GCA_025055115.1. Taxonomy (GTDB): domain Bacteria; phylum Planctomycetota; class Planctomycetia; order Gemmatales; family Gemmataceae; genus Gemmata. Next base: position 36,098 of record JANWYJ010000020.1, on the reverse strand, counting down.
CAGTTCCCAGACGATGCCCCGTTCTGGATCGGCGAAACTATGGAATTCGTCCATGACCACTGCGGAGACAGGGGAAAAATCGAACCCCTCTGGGTGGAGCAGACGGTTGAGGAGAATTTCTGCAACCACAATCAGAATGCGCGCGTTGGGATTGACCCGGCGGTTGCCGGTCACCAGGCCGACATCGTCGGCACGGAAACCCCAGCGGACGGCGGCCGCTTGCATTTCCGCGAACTTTTGCTCCGTCAGAGCGATGAGCGGCGTTGTGTAGTAGGCGATAGTGTTGGTATGGAGGGCTTCAAACAGAGCCGCCTGAGCGATGAGGGTTTTGCCCGTGCCTGTCGGTGCACAGACCATCACCCCCTGTTCGGAGTCGAACCAGGCCAGTAAAGCCTCTTCTTGCACCGGATACGGTGGGTAGGGCAGTTGGTCGATGTATTGCGACGCCAAATCCGAGCGGCTGGGGGAATGGCTCATCGGGAACCCTCAGGGAACGAAGGTTCAATGTAACAGAGAACACCGTGCGAGCGAACAGCGATTTGCGCGCGGGACGATGTCCGAATGTCGTGTGTCTGCTCCCCACCCTGACCTGCCGACCGCCTAGGAACAGTGACGGCGGCGCCGGTTGGCGCCACGGGGGTTGCCAGAAAGCGTTTGAACCTTTGTGGCTCGTGGCGAATATCCAGATAGTTCGCGGCTGACGCCACGGGTTTTGTCAGAAAGAAAGCGTTTGAACCGGCAGGTCGCGGTCGGTATCGTGCAGAAATGGTGTTTCTCTTTCTCTCCCCTTTGCTTTGGAGTGGATGGCATGGCCCGTGTGAATCGTCGTCAGTTTCTCCAGGGTTCGTTAGCGGCCGCAGCGACTATCGCCATTGGTGGAACCAAGTCATCGGCCCGGGTGCGTGGGGCCAACGATCGCATTCGCGTCGCGGTGGCGGGGTTGAATGGCCGCGGCGGTGCTCATGTGAGCGCCTATCTCAACATGCCCAACGTTGAAATTGCCTACCTGGTGGACCCTCACCAAAAAACCTTCAAGAAACATCTCGATACGATCGCCAGCAAAAATGCGCCGGCTCCCAAGACCTTGGCCGACATCCGGCAAGCTCTCGAAGATAAGGAACTGAACGTTGTTTCGATCGCCACACCGAACCATTGGCACGCCTTGATGACCATTTGGGCCTGCCAGGCGGGCAAAGATGTGTACGTCGAGAAACCGTGTTCGCACAACATCCACGAAGGCCGCATCGCGGTGGAAATCGCTCGACAGCACAAGCGGATTGTTCAGCATGGCACACAAAGCCGCAGCAGCCAACAATGGGCCGATTTGGCCGCGCTGGTGAAAAGTGGGAAGCTGGGGAAATTGCTCGTGTCGCGCGGGCTGTGTTACAAGGATGGCGGCACCGGGGGGACGACCCGTGGCGACATTGGCCACAAACCGGAAAAAGACCCACCAGCCGACCTCGACTGGAACCTCTGGCTGGGGCCAGCCCGGCAACAAAAATACCACGAGAACCTGGTTCACTACCGCTGGCACTGGTTCTGGGATTTCGGCAATGGTGATATCGGCAACCAAGGTGTTCACGAAATGGATAAAGCGCGCTGGGTGATCCCCAACGCTACCTGGCCCCGGAGTGTGGTCAGCTTCGGGGGCCGCTATGCCAACAACGACCAAGGCCAAACCCCCAATGCCTTGGTCAGCATCTTTGACTTTGGCGACACCTGGCTCATCTTCGAGACGCGGGGGCTGAAATCGCCTGCGTTTCGCGGGTTGTCCATCGGTAACATTCTCCATTTCGAGGAAGGTATTGTGGCCGGCAACAAGTTCTACCCCAAAGGGCAAGGCGACGGCGAACCGATTCCCAAAGTCAGTGGTGACAAGCGCGGCGGCGATCACTTCACCAATTTCATCCAATGTGTCCGCAGTCGCGATAGCGCCAAACTGCACGCGGATATCGAAGTGGGCCACTATTCCAGCGGATTGTGCCACCTCGGCAACATCAGCTACCGCTTGGGGACGCCAGCCAGCTACGATCCGAAGTTGGGGAAGGTTCTGGGCGATGATTACGCCACCGAGGCTCTCGAACGCATGGCCGCCCACCTCAAAGACAGCGGCATCCAGTTCAATGGCAAGAACTTCATCGCCGGTCGCAAACTGACCTTCGACGGCAAGACCGAGCGGTTTATCAACGACAAAGAGGCCGACGCACTGCTGACACGCGACTATCGCCCGCCGTTTGTCGTGCCCGAGAAGGTGTAACCCATAACGCGCTGGCGCCTGTTGGCCGAAGGCTCCGAAGGCCAACACGCGCCGGGTGCTGGCCCGAGTATTGGCCAACCGGTGATGAGCCGGCCAACCATAGCATGGCGCAGGCCGTTCCATTGGCCACAGGGGTAGCCATTTCTGAACCGCCAGAGGCTGTGCTCACGATGGTTGCTCGGTACGACTTCCTCAGTACGACAGTGGGTTCATAACGATGACGACATTGCTGTGGCTGACACTGCTCACAACCCCCGCGGACGGTGCGGGGGTGGCGGATCTGATCGTCTTTAACGGCCGCATCTGGACGGGGAACGCGCAACAGCCCGAGGTGCAGGCGGTCGCCGTGTGGCGCGGCCGGATTGTGCGCGTGGGGACCGATGCCGAGGTGAAGGCCTGCGCTGGGGCCAATACCCGCGTCATCGACCTGGGCGGCCGCCGACTGGTACCGGGGTTCTACGATAGTCACCTGCACTTCCTCAGTGGCGGGCTATCGCTATCGCGGATCGACTTGAAAGATGCCAAAGATGAAGCCGAATTCGGTCGGCGGCTGCGGGAGTTCGACCAGAAAACACCCCGGGAACGGTGGATCGTCGGCGGGTTGTGGGACCACGACCGCACCTTCGGTGGCCGATTGCCCACCGCCGCCACCATCGACCAATACGTCAAGGATCGCCCCGTGTTCATCCGTCGCTACGACGGTCATATGGGGTTGGCCAATTCCGCAGCCTTGAAGCTGGCGGGGATTACCGCGGCCACCCCAGACCCGCCCGGTGGGGTCATCGAACGCTTGGCCGATGGCAAAACTCCGTCGGGAATTCTCAAAGACAACGCTATGGCCCTGGTCGATCGGCTCATTCCCGAGCCGAGCGATGAAGAGATTCTCGAAGCCGTTCTTGCCGCCCAAAAAGCCTGTGCGGAACATGGTGTTACCAGTGTGCAAGACCTCGATGGCAGCGACCCCGAAACGCGCCGCAAGCTCTTCCGCATCTACCAACGGCTGGCCCGCGACGGCAAACTCACCTGTCGCATCGACCTGCGTTGGCCCATCGCCCTGTACCGCGACCTCAGCACCGCGGGGGTGATGGCCGATTTCGGCCACGATTATCTCCGCATCGGCGGCGTCAAAGGCTTCGTGGATGGCTCACTGGGTAGCAGTACGGCTAAGATGTTCGCACCCTATGAGAACGACCCGAAGAACACCGGCGTGTATGTCACCGCGCCCGATACCCTGCGCAGCTATATTCGCGCCGCCGACGCCGCCGGGCTGAATGTGTGTATCCACGCCATTGGCGATCAAGCCAACAGCGTGTTGCTCGACCTGTACGCCGAGGTCGCGCGGCAAAATGGCGCCCGCGATCGTCGGTTCCGCATCGAACACGTGCAACATTTGCGCCCAGAAGACTACAAGCGTTTCCGGGAGTTGCAAGTCATCGCCTCGATGCAACCGTATCATGCCATCGACGATGGCCGGTGGGCCGAAGCCCGCATTGGCGCCAAGCGCTGTGCCAGTTCCTACGCGTTCCGCTCCCTGTTGGATCATGGGGCGATACTGGCGTTCGGTTCCGATTGGCCGGTTGCACCCCTGAATGTCCTGGCCGGCATTGATGCTGCGGTCAACCGCCGCACCCTCGACGGCAAACACCCCCAGGGTTGGTTCCCCGAACAACGCATCAGCGTGGCCGAAGCCGTGCGCGCCTATACCTGGGGCAGTGCCTATGCAGCCTTCCAGGAAGCGGACCGCGGCACAATTGAAGTCGGTAAACTGGCGGACTTCGTCTTGCTATCGCGTGACATCTTCGACCCCGCCCAACGCGACCACATCGCCGATACCCACGTGCTGCTGACCATCGTTGGCGGAAAAGTCGTTTACCAACGAAAGTGACCCGAACGCACTGGCACGACCCCGCGAATGGAACAGGCCAAGCCCCACCGCCCGAAACTGCTACCGGGTGGTGGCACGGGCCTTGCAACCGCCGAGGTCGAGGTCACCACGGCGTGTGGTCGAGGTCACCACGGCGTGTGACTGTGGCACACGGGTGAACCGGCTTGGGGGAAAGTAGGCCTCTGCTGCGAGCATGCCCGCGCCCACAATACGACATCGCAGTGGCACACAGACGGCATCGTTCAATGTTGTTCCGCGGCTGTGATGGGGCGGACGGCCATTTGCTGGGCGTCCAGCCCGCCGTCGACGGTGAAGATGCTGCCGGTGCTGTACGAGGCCCGGTCGCTGGCTAAGAACACATACCACCACGCGACATCGTCGACCGTGGCGATGCGGCGCAGGGGGATTTGTTCGATGATCGCGGCCCGTTCCGCGGGGCTGGATTTCAATCCGAAGTCGGTCAGTGGGGTTTCGACCAGCCCGGGGGCGACCGCCGCCGTGGTGAATCCATAGGGCGCCAATTCGATAGCCAGTTGCCGTGTGAGGGCGTTGATCGCCCCTTTGCTGGCGTCGTAGAGTGTGTGCTGAGGTTCGGAGCGCACGGCATTCAAGGAGGAACTGAAGAGAATCCGTCCGCCGCGATGAGCCGCCCGCGCCCGCCGCACCACTTCGCGTGTGATGGCAATCGGCACCCAGACGTTCAAGCGAAAGATGAAATCGAAATGGTCGCGGGTGATTTCCGTCAGGGGTGGTTCTTTGTAGGTTCCCAGATTGTTCACGAGGATGTCGATGCCACCGAAAGCCGCCCAGGCCTCGGCCACCAGGCGTTCGGGTTCGCCGTCGGTCAGTAGATCGGCTTGGATATAGCGCGTCTGTTCGTAGTCGCTCAGCAGCCGTTGGACTTCGGGGCATTGGGCCAGTGGCTTTTCGGACGTCACCACCACCTTGGCCCGGCTGGCCGCATAGGCTTGGGCCACCCCCAAGCCGATGCCTTGACTGCTTCCTGTGATCAATGCCGTTTTCCCGTGCAACATACGCAACCCTGGTCGAGTCGGGGATCGAGTTGGGACCCCGGGGGTCTGGTGTGGGTCTGGCTCTTCCACTAAGTTAGGCGAAGAAGTAACGGAGAACGACCATGCGCTCCACTCCGGCCCAAGTTTATATCGACTTCGCCAATGAAAGCGACCGCTTTTTGCCCGAAGGTCCACGGTGGATGATTCTCGATGGTCGCGCAGCCCTGGTGTGGGTCAACATCCAACTCGATCCTCAAGCCACGGAGGGGGAAATCCATGTCCATTTTCCCGACAGTGATGGGAGCGATGATTTCGCGATCGCCTGCCCGGGCCGGCCCGGCTTTCTCATCCCCACCGCCACGCCGCACCACGCCCTTGTCGGGATGGACAAAGTCCTGCGCCTGGTCGATGTGTGGGAAGGAACCTGGTCCGATCCGCTCGTGGCCATCCCCGACGACAACCCGCGAACGATCATCAACGATGCCGCGGTGGTTCCCGGTGGCACAGCGGTCGTATTCGGGACCAAAGACGTTGCTTTCCGCGAACCCCTCGGCCATCTGTATTTGTACACCGTCGAGGACAATCGCGTGTCCATCCTGGCCGCAGATCAGACCTGCTCCAACGGTAAAGTGATCCAACGCCACAATGGCCGATTCCTGCTGTGGGATATTGATACCCCCACGCGACGTGTGCAACGCTATCATCTGGATATCGCCGCGCGGACTGTGACGCCGCCAGCCATTTCCCTGGATTTGGCGCAAGAGCCGGGGTTTCCTGATGGGATGTGTGATGCTGGGGATGGTAGCGTCATTATTGCGTTTTATAATCCCCACTTCGCCGCCCATGGCCGGGCGGTGCGCTATGATTTGGCGACCGGTGAAGCCCAAGAGGAATGGACCACGCCGGGTTCTCCACGCGTGACGTGCCCGCTTTTGGTGCCGCGTCCGGATGGGGTCAAGCTCATACTCACAACGGCGGTTGAAGGCATGCCGCCAACGATGCGGGCCCAGTGCCCCAATGCGGGATGTGTGTTTGTGGCACCCACGAGCCTGACGAGCTGCCCCGCGATGGAACCGCTGCGGGAACCGCCGTGGTGAACGGCGGCCGTGGCGGCCGCGGTGGGGTGAATGGGTCGGGCCGGGGGTCGGCGTCCGCAGATTTGTCACTGGTTAGAATTGTCACTGGTTTTCGGGGGGAATAGGGTGTCGCGCACGGTATGGTTGGCTGGGTTGCTCGGTGGAGTGGTGGGAGCGTTGTTCAGTTTGGTGCTGGCGCGGGTCTTCCCAGCGCCGGCAGCAAGCCCCGCGCCGCCGCCGCCCAGTGGTGCCCGCGTGTTTGCCGATGAAGTCGTCCAACTGCTCAAAACCGGCCGGTACGATGAATTCTTTACCATTCTCCGGCCCGGCTTTAGCGAGTTACCCGACGATGAATTCCAGAAACTCCGCGACGGAGTGCTGGCCACACGGCAGCAGTTTGTCACCAGTTATGGCGCGGCGGGGGAACTGGAATTTTGCCGCGAGACGAGTATCAGCCCGGCTTTGGTCCGTCTGACCTATCTGGAGAAATATCAGCGGGGGTGTGTGGCCTGGGTGATTGTTGTTTACGACGCCCCAAGCGGATGGCAGGTGCTGGCGTTCAACTTCCCATCGCTCAAAGAGGTCTTCGCAACCTTATGATAAGCATTGCCCCCGTAGCCAGATAAGTACGCAACAAGAGCCGCAACCGCCGGACCTGGCCGGCGAACGCCCACAGCGGCGAGTGTTTCGACAGACCCTGGCTGGCTCAGAATCATCCCTCAGAATCATCCTTGGGGAGATAGGGATTCATGCATCCGGTGGTGTTTGTTCAAGGTGGTGGTTTGGGGCGCGATCAAGAACTCGCGGTGCGGCGATTGTTCGAAGCCGCCCAGGTGCCGGTGGCATTCGACGTACACACCGCGGGTCGAGCGGCGCTGGAGCTGGGCCACGAGGCCCTCCCGGAATCCACCTTCGCGGCGATCCGCAAGTGCGGGGTGGCTCTGAAGACGAAGCTTTTGCAGCCCAAAGGCGTGGGCATGCCCACCGCACACGGACCTCAAGTGCCCACGAACTATAACGTGGCCTTTCGGCGGGCGCTGGGGCTTTATGCGTCGATCCGTCCGGTTCACAACCTACCGGGGATTCGCAGCCGCTTCACCGGCGTCGATTTTCTTCTGGTGCGCGAAATCACCGAAGATTTGTACACCGCCAGCGAACATGAAATCGTGCCCGGGGTGGTCCAAAGCTTCAAAATTGTCACGGAAAAAGCCTGCCTGCGCTTCTTCCGGCTGGCCTTTGAACTGGCCCGCAAGACCGGACGCAAGACGGTTCACTGCATCCACAAGGCCAACATCCTGAAGATGGCCGATGGATTATTCCTCGATTGCTTCTACCGGGTGGCCCGCGAGTTTCCCGACATCACCCCGAAAGATTTGATTGTCGATAACGCCTGCAATCAACTGGTCAGCCGGCCGCAGCAGTTCGAAGTGATCGCCGCGGGGAATCTGTACGGCGATTTGTTGTCGGATTTAGGCACGGGGTTAGTCGGCGGGGTGAGTACTTCGGCGGCCATCAACGTGGGCGATGGTATCACAGTGTATGAAGCGGTCTATGGAGCCAGCCATGAGCAGGTCCCCCCCGATACCGCCAATCCTTTGCCTTTGATCCTGCCGGCCACCGAGCTTCTGCGCGATCGGGGCGAGGTCGCGGCGGCGGAGCGGATTCGCAACGCCGTGGAAGCGGTACTGACCGAAGGACTCGTCCGCACCCGCGACATCGGCGGCACCGCGACGACCACAGCATTTGTCGATGCGATCATCGCCAAGATGATGGCGCAACGATAGCCTCCGCGCCGGCTCCACCGGCGACCCACCGCCGTTGCGACGACACCGCCCAGCGACGATCGACGCTGGCCAACCCCGCTGGCAACCGACGGCCACGGCCTCAATAACCGACAGCCGCCCCATCTTTGCGGGCTTCACTGCCGCCGTGCAAAACCCCGGTTTTGGGGTCGATGAGGATACCCTGAAAACCCCCGCCATTGACCTTCACCCGCTCCACAACGTGGCCCCGACGTTGCAATTCGGCCACCACCTCGTCGGGTATACCCGGTTCGGCGCGGACAGTCCCACCGTGGGCTTTTTCCGCTTCGCCACGGGGCGTGGCACTGCCCACATGCTCGATTCGCGGCGCTTCCCCGGCGGCTTGAACATTCATCCCAAAGTCGATCAGATTGACCAGAACTTGAACCTGCCCTTGCGGTTGCATGTCGCCACCCATGACACCGAAGGTGAAAAACGGCCGGCCGTTCTGGGTGACCATCGCGGGAATGATGGTATGGAAAGGCCGTTTGCCCGGTTCCAGGCGGTTGGCATGCTGTTCGTCGAGGGCGAAGAGATTGGCCCGATTCTGCAGGACGAAGCCCAGCTCGGCCGAAGCCAGACCCGAGCCGAACCCGAAGTAATTGCTCTGAATCAACGAAACGCAATTACGATCTTTATCGACCACGCACAAATAGATCGTGTCGGCTTGACCCAATTTGGGATCACCCGCCGGAACGTTCACGAGGGCTTGCCGGGGATTGATCAGCTTGGCCCGCTGCGCGGCATAGTTTTTGGAGATCAATTCCGCCACCGGGACTTGGGCGAACTTCGGGTCCGCATAGAATTTTGCCCGGTCGGCGTAGGCGAGTTTTTTCGCTTCGATGAACAAATGCCAGTAATCCGCAGACCGCGGCCCCATTGTCGCAATATTGTGCGGTTCCAACAGGTTGAGCATCTGCAAGACCGCAATCCCTTGCCCCGGCGGCGGCAGTTCCCAAACCTCGTAGCCGCGATAGGTGGTCTTCACCGGTTCGACCCACTCCGAACGGTGGCCAGCCAGGTCGTCGCGGGTGAACAGGCCACCTTTTTTCTCACTGAAGGCCACCAACTTTTGGGCGATGGTTCCCCGATAGAAGGCATCCCGGCCGTCTTGAGCAATCAGCCGATAGGTGTTAGCCAAGGCGGGGTTTTTGAACAGTTCACCTTCGCGGGGTGATCGGCCGTGGACCAGATACACACGGCGGAAGTCGTCGTCAGTGTTGTTTTCCGCGCTGCGCCAGTAGCGGGCGATCACTTCGGGCACCGGCACACCCTTTTCGGCGTATGCGATACTCGGAGCGAGTAATTCTTGGAAGCTCATCGTACCGAATTTGCGGCGGAGTTCGTCCCAGCCATCGACGCAGCCCGGAACCGACCACGTCAGTGGTCCGCGCTCGGGGATTTCTTTAAGTCCTTTCTTGGCAAATAGTTGCCGCGTCATACGTTGCGGGGCGGCGCCGCTGGCGTTGAGGCCATAGAGCCGTTTCGTCTTGGCCTCGTAAACGATCGCGAACAAGTCGCCACCGATGCCACACGACATCGGTTCCATCAGGCCAATGGCGGCGCTGGTCGCAATCGCTGCGTCCACAGCATTGCCGCCTTTTTGGAGAATGTCCAAACCGATTTGCGCAGCCAGCGGATGACTCGTGGCCACCATGCCGTTATTGGCCACGACCACCGATCGCCCCGCCTTGCCGGCTTCAGCAACCGGACGTTCGGCCGCATCGACCACCGGTGTGAATATGCAGAAGACCATGCCGACTATCCACCCGCGTACCATGACGTTTCCTCAGTTCACCAAAACCTTCTTGCGCCAAGAGGGGGAAGAACCGATGCCGTGGGAGAGTGAACGAAGAGAGTTCACCGCTTCGACTCCCAAGGGCCTGTTCAGTTTTTGGGCATAGGTAGTCCCTTGTTGGCCGGCTTGTTGTCCGGCACTTGGTCTGGCACACGCAGATACGCGATCAGGTCGCGCACTTCATCGGGTTGAAGACTATCGAGAAGGCCCTCGGGCATCAGGGAAAGATTGGTCGGTTTCCGACGAACAATATCGGCGGTGGACAAGATCACCTGGTCGGTGGTGGTCCGAATCGTGACCGCATCGGGGGTTTCACGCACGATAATACCAGCGACGACGCGATCATCCGTGGTGAGGAAATGGATGACGCGAAAATCGCGGGGAACGACCGCGCTGGGATCGATGAGGTTTTCGAGGATATAGTCGAGGTTGGCCCGCTGCGAGCCGGTCAGCTCTGGTCCGACCGCTTCGCCGTCGCCAAACATCTTGTGACAGGATGCACAATGTTGGCGGAAAAGCCGTCGCCCATTGACCACATCGGCCCGCTGAAGCGCTTCGTCGGTGAGAAGTTGTTTCCATTTCTGGATGCGGGCAAGCCGCTCGGGAGCGACGGGGTTGATCTGCCCCCACACTTTGTCCAGACGGGCCGCGAGTTGCTGATCGTTGAACGCCAACAGTTGCCGTGCGGTGGCCACGGGGAGGTCCGTTCGCGGAACAGTTCCGCGCTCGATGGCGTTGAGAAGTTCAAGGGCAAAGCTGGGACGACTGGCCAGAGTTTCAACAGCCGTGCGTTTTTCCTCGGCCCGGAAGTGCGGGTAGGCCTTCAGAATCGCAGCTGGGGTGCCGGCGTCGGGCACGGCGGCCAAGGCCCGCAACGCCGTGCGGCGCAGAGCCGGATCGTCGAGAAGGCCGTGGAGGGTTTTGGCCAAATCGGGCAGTTTCTTGGGGGTTAATAGTTCGATGGCGAATTGCCGTTCTTCCACGGGCAAGTTCGTATCGGTGATCCGTTTGTGCAGTTCCGCCATGACCGCGGTATCGCCGAAAATCACCGACAACGCCTCGATTTCCCGCTCCAGGGCGCGATTCGTGCCGCGAAAATGCTTCTGGACTTCCGCCCACTCGGGCAGCACCCGGAGGTTCTGGCGACCTACGAGGCTTTCGCGCATCGCTTGAAGTACCCGATACGCTTCGGCCGGTGCGGCTTTCGGGAGCCAACGGAGCAGTCGGGCCAGCTCTTGCTGGGTCTGATCGGGAGGGCCGCTCAGGAGGAAACGGACGATGTTTTGCCGCAAGCGGGGGCTACGAAGCTCGGTGAGAATTCCCAGGGCCTGATGCGGCTCGCTCGCCAGCCACGCGGCGATCCGGTACCACGTCAGGGATGTCAGGTGAGGCGGTTCGGTCCCGTCGAGACGCTGGGCCAGTTGCCGAATCAGGGCCTGGTGGGCGGGGCAGCGCGACAACGCCGAGGCGACGTGCATGAGGACAAACTCCGAATTCTCCGTTTTCAGCACGTCGGCCAGCATCCGCTCCACGATCTCGGGTTTCTCATTACAACTGAGCATTCCGCGCACGCCCCAGGCCCGCAGAGAAATATCGTCGGCGGCCACAAGGCTGCGGGCATCCGCGAGGGTGAATTGCCCGGTGGCCAGCAGTGTCCAGCTGGCCCGCAGGCGTTGCCCGACCGCGGCGGCGCTGTCTTGGATTTTCCGCAGGGCCTGGAGTGTTTCGGGGGCCAGTTGGCCTGCGGCGGCCCGCTCCTGAAGCACCCGCCGGGCTTTCCGCACCAGCCATTCGTTGGGCGAACGATGCAGCTCCACCAGTTCGGCGTTGGTCCTGGTGGCCACATTCCCGGTGAAAGGCTTAGCCGTTTGGTAAACAATACGGTAGATGCGGCCATTGCTGGTATCGGCTTTGTCGTAATTGTGACACTCGCCGGTATCGCACCAATCGCTGACGTACAACGCGCCCTCCGGACCGACCTTCACACACACACCGCGGAACCAGGAATCGTTGGCGAACAGAAAATCGGGCCGGCGGATACCTTTCATCCCCTGCGCAGTGCGTTGTAAACCGTCGTTATTGATGCGATTGCCGTGGATATTGCAGGTGAAAAGCGTATTGCGGTACTCAGGGGGGAATTGATCGCTCAAGTAGATGGCACAGCCACTGTGGGCGTGGCCACCGCCATAATCGGAGTGTTCCGGTTTACCACCAACGCCCGTGCTGCGCGAGCTGGTCCAATCGCCGCCGGCCCAATGTTTGTAATCGACACAGCTTTTCATCAGTTGATAGGCGTAGGGGTTGGCATCCTGACCGTACATGCGTTCGTAGTGCCCCCCCGGGACGAAATGGAAAAGATGGTCGATCACACAGTTGGTGATGAATAACTCGCCGTGGTCGTCGAAATCGAGGCCGAAGGGGTTGGTCGTGCCGTGGGCGACCACTTCAAAGACCCGCCGCGTCGGATGGTAGCGCCACACGCCGCAATCCATGTAGGTTCGTTTCTCGCGGGGCGTCCCGGGCGGACCAATCCACGATTTGGACTGGATGCCGTTACAACCATACAGCCAACCGTCCGGCCCCCAGGTGAGGGAGTTGAAGACGTTATGCTTGGTTTCCACGAGGTTCCAACCGTCGAGGATCACTTGGGGCGGTCCTGGTTGATCGCCATCGCGCAGCGGGACAAACAGCAGGTGCGGCAGGGAACACAGCCAAACACCGCCGAAACCGATTTCAATTCCCGACAGATTCGCGCCGTTATCGAGGAAAACCGTCTTCTTGTCGTGAACCCCGTCGCCGTTGGTATCTTCCAGAATCACGACGCGGTCGTGGCCTCGGCCGTCGCGGCTCCACTTCGGATAACTGAGACATTCCACCACCCACATCCGACCACGATCGTCGAAGGTGAAGGCGATTGGCTGCACAATGTCCGGCTCGCCGGCGAAAAGGGTGACCTTGAAACCAGCCGGAACTGTCATTTTGGCCGCGGCTTGGTCGGGGGGGATCGGCCGGTCGGCGGCCACAGCTGCCACGGGGCCAAGACTCGCACACAACACCGCGACCAGCACAGTTCGTCTCATAACAGCTACGGATGGGTTGGGAAAATGCAACGTTTGGGATATGGTAATCGGAAACCAGCTGCAATGCGATCCTGTTTTCGGGAGCTTGAGCCATGCCATCACCTCTCTCGGATGACGCCGTTCGCGAATACCACAACCGGGGCTACTACCTAGCCCGAGCGTTCTTCGACTCCGAAGAAATGGACTTACTCCGCCGGGCCGCCAAGGAAGACAATGAGCTGGATCGCCGCTCGTTTGGCCGGGCCGATGGCGAAGGCGGCGTTGTCCGGTTATCGCTGTGGAATCATCCCGGCGAGGGCATCTATGGCATGTTCGCCCGCTGTGAGCGGATGGTTCGCAGTGCCGAAAAACTGCTGGGAGGGGAAGTCTACCACTATCATTCAAAGATGATTCTGAAAGATGCCAAAGTCGGCGGCGCGTGGGCGTGGCATCAAGATTATGGCTATTGGTATCAAAATGGCGTTCTCACCCCCAATCTGACCAGCGTGTTCATCGCTGTCGATCCGTGCACAAAGGAGAATGGCTGTTTGCAAGTGATCGAGAATTCCCACCATTGCGGGCGGATCAATCATGTTCTGACCGGCGATCAAGCCGGAGCCGATCGTGAACGGGTCCAAGAGCTTCTCAAACGGCCGGAGCAATTCCCGCTAGTCTATGTGCTCATGAACCCAGGCGATGCCCTCTTTTTCCACTCCAATTTGCTGCACCGCAGCGATCAGAACACCAGCGACCAACCGCGCTGGGCTATGATTTGCTGCTACAACGCCAAAGCGAATGACCCCTACAAGGAAAGCCATCATCCCCGCTACACGCCGCTTGCGGTTGTTCCTGATTCGGCGATCAAGCAAGTCGGCATCAAACGCTTTGCGGAAAGCGGTCCGGTCGCCTGGCTGGAGGATCACCGCGACACCAGCGCCCGATCGTTGTTGCAGGAGTCAGAATAACCGTTGGTGCAGGAGTCAGAATAACCGCTGGTCCAGGAGCCAGAATAACCGCTGGCGCAAGTTCGTTGCGTACTGCGAAAGACATACGCCGATGCCGGCATGTTGGTACAGGCACCGTCGGATGCTGGTATTTTCGCTGCTGATCGCAAGCGAAAGACATACGCCGATGCCGGCCCGTTGGTGCAGGAGCCAGAATAACCGTTAGTGCAGGAGCCGCAATAAACATCAGTTCACTCATCGATGAACTGATCATCCGCTAAGCGATCAGGTCCGGTTCGCTCGAACACGGCTTCAGGCGCCGCGGCGGCACGATTCCTTCCCAAATACCGTTGCACGGTTCGACAACAATCGCTATGGCTGGCCCCCGAGTCTGGATCGCTCAAGGCTGGGGGGGATTGGCAAGGCTGGGGGGGATCGGCTATGGCGCAGAAGCGGTGGGAGTTTGACCTGTTAGGAGTCGTCATCGTCGTAGTGGCTGGGGCGACGGCGGCATGCGCCCAGCCACCGGCTTATCCAGCCGGCGGGGGCATGTCCAACGACCACCCGCCGCTCCGCGAACTACCAGGGCTGGATGATCTCATTCCGATCAACGGTCCTGGCAAGCACGGCTTCGCCCGTCATTCGGGCCATGACAGCCCCACCGGTCCTGATGGGATTCCTCCGTATCTGACGCCCTTCCTCCCGCACCACACGGGGTGGTACGTCCAAGGGGAGTTCCTGTTGATGCGGCCTCGGAATTCCGATTTTGATTACGTTGTTCGGAATTTGGACACGGGTTTGGCGATCCGTGGCCCCATCGAATCGCTCAAATATGGCGTGGGTACAGGTTTCCGCATCGAGACCGGCTATCACTTCGGTGATGGAAACTGGGATGCGGCGTTTGCCTATACCTACTTCACCAGCGGCGATAACAGCACCGTGTTGGCCGGCGGGGGCATCCTATACCCCACGCTCACCCGGCCGGGGCTGATCGACCGCGCCTTGAGCGCCACGGCAGACGCCGACTTGGATTACAACAATTTCGACATGCTCGCGGCCCGGCGTGTGCAATTCGACGACCACTTCGGACTACGGTTTCTGGGCGGCTTTCGGTTCAACGATACCAAACAGATTCTCAATGCCTTCTACGATGGGGCCGATGCCCGATTGGCCCGCGTCAATACCCGTTCGCGGTTCCAAGGTTTTGGCCCGCTTATCGGTGTCGAAGGGGTGATGGTGGCCTGGCACGGCTTTCACCTGTACTCCCGAGCGATTGCTGGGTTGATCAGTGGGCGGAATTCCAATGCCGTCATTGAAACCAATGACAATGGCGCAACGACTTACGTCAACACACGTTACGATGTGCAGAAAGTGGTGCCGATGGGCAGTTTGGCCATCGGCGGCGGCTGGCAATACCGGACGCTGTCGCTGCGGGCCGGGTTTGAAGTGACCCATTGGCAAGGGATGTTCGAGCGTCCGCGCGTGGTGGACGATGTCGCGCCGGGGAAAGTGCAGACGCGTCCGTCCAACCTGACACTCGAAGGGCTGTTCATCCAAGCCGGGTTGAATTTCTAGGTGGAGCGGGTTCAGAGGTTTGGGTGATTTGTCGCGAATGGAAGTCGTTCATCCAAGCTGGGTTGAATTTCTAGGTGGAGCGGGGGTCCCCGCCTGGTGGCGGCCGGTTCGGGCGTCACGGGGCGGGGATTGTTGCCTAACAGTTGGCGTGTGAATCACATTTTTGCCTAACAGTTGGCGTGTGAATCACTTAGGCCAGTTTGCTATTCACATAGACGAAGGTGTGAATGTGCGGCAGGGCGCGGAAGCTCCACACAAAGCCGGGGCCTTCCAGCCGCCAGTAGGTCCAGGGTTCTTTGTCGCTGACACGGCCTTCGGTGTAGAAGGCCATGGCGATTTTCTCCATGCCTCCGGTGGCTTTGATCAGTTCCATCACCTCGTCGCCGTCTTCTTTCCGGTAGGGTGCAATCAGCTCTTTCATGAGCTTTTCGGTCAGTTCCTTTTGGGTGGGCGACATATCTTGGAAGTACAAGCCGGGAACACGTTCGCCTTTCTTGGGCAGCTTCATACCGCCGTGTTCATCGCGCCATTTCTTTTTCTCATCGGTGATGAGCGCGACTTCTTTGGCCGATTTATCGAGGGCGTGAAATAGCTCCATGGCGGCTTTGGTTTGATGGTAGAAGACGTTGGTCGTCGCAAACCCGCTGGGGCTGTGGCCATAATAGAGCGGGCCGCCGAAGGCGGTAGCCTCTTCGGAATTGCCGTCGCAGCGGACCGTGAGGTGGTGACCGGTGAACACCAGGGAGAATTTCTTGCCCTCGACCGCTTCGCCGTAGAGGATGGCGCTGATGCTTTCAAAATCGCCACTATTATCGAACTTGCCGTTGCGGCTGAGGCGCTTGTAGCCTTCATCGCCATTGGCGATGGCGCGGAAAATCTTATCGAGCAATTCGATTTGCTTTTTGTTGTATTCCAGCCCAATCATCAGCTTATCGACCGCGGCGTTGCCGGTGGCCAGGCGGCTGGTGACTTTGTCGGTGGCGGAGGGTTTGTGGTCCCACGGGCGGGTCAATTTCTTCTTTTGTTCGGGACTGAGGGTTTGATACAGTTCAAAGACCAAAGCCTCGGCTTGGGCTTGTTTTTCGGCCCGGGCGGCACGAGCTTTTTGGAGGGGTGTCAGGCCCACCGCGGCAACGGTGGCTGTGGTACCAACGACGCGGATAAAATCGCGACGGTCGAGGGGCGTGCCTGATTCACATTCGGGACACGAAGGGATGTTGGTGGTGGGAAGCATGAGTCGCTCTCCGGCCAGGAAGGGGGACAAGGTTACGGGCGAATCCAAACTTGTGGTATCATTAAACCCCATCGTGGCGGGATTGTCACGCCCGAAGGTATGAGAACGGGCGTTGTGGTGCTCGGATCAGCCCGCCGCGGTCGCTTGTCGACGGCCGACAGCCTGGGCGTGGCGGCGATGCTTGGCGGCTTTTCGCTGGAATCAGCGTGCGGGGATTGCTAAACTCCCCCCCGCAGCCAGTGTTGGATCCCCTGTCCACCTTTGCCGGGAGTTCCTCCGTGAGTTCTCAGTCCAGTTCACCTTCACTCAACGACAAAATCCTCTTTTGGGCCAGTTTTTTCACCCTGATTGCCGCGGGCATTGGATTTTCGGTCCGCGCGTTCATTCTGAAGGATTGGGGCAATCAGTTCGGCTTTACCCAGAGCGAATTGGGCACGATCACCGGAGGCGGGCTGATCGGCTTTGGTATCGCCATCATTTTTTTCAGTTTCTGTGCCGATCAGTTCGGCTATGGGAAGCTGATGCTGGTGGCGTTCTTATTGCACGCCGCCAGTGCCGGGGTGACGTTTGCGGCCACCCCGCTTTATAACTCGATGGGCAAGGAAGGAGCTTACTGGTGCCTCTACATCGGGATGTGGTTATTTGCTCTGGGCAATGGCACCTGTGAAGCAGTTATCAATCCCCTGACCGCTACCTTGTTCCCGCGAAACAAAACCCATTGGCTCAACATCCTCCATGCGGGCTGGCCGTTGGGCCTGATTCTTGGGGCGTTGATCGTTCTGGGCTTCAAGGAACTGGCCCCGGAAACGCGGTGGGAAATCAAATTGGGGGTCTTTCTCATTCCGGTGGTGCTGTACGGCCTGATGATGTTCAATCGGCCATTCCCGCACTCGGAAGCCAAAACCGCCGGTGTAACGCTGCCGGAAATGATGCGCACCGTCGGCATGGTCGGTGTGGCGGTGGCTGTGGGCCTTGTGGGTGTTCTTCTCAACAACGAATTGCCACCGCTGCTGGCCAAAGCCGACATGCCGAGACTCGATTGGATCGGTTGGGCCATTGCGGGGGCCATCTGGTTCGGCTACGGCCTCATCACCCGCTTCGCGTTGGGCAGCTTCATTATCGCGTTTTTGTACCTCATGCACGCCTTGGTGGGTTATGTCGAACTGGGCACCGATAGCTGGATCGGCAACATCACCGACCGCGTCTTGGGGAACGAAACCCTGGCCCTGTATGCTTTCTTGTGGACTAATGCCTTAATGTTCACGCTGCGGTTTTTCGCTGGCCCGATCGTCCACAAGATCAACCCGGTTGGCTTACTCTTTGCGACCGCTGTTCTGGGCACCATTGGCTTGTGGATGCTTGGCCAAGACTTCACCAATGCCATGTGGCCGTGGATGGTCGGTGTCACCGTGTATGCTCTCGGGAAGACGTTTTATTGGCCGACATTGCTGGGGGTGATTTCGGAACGCTTCCCCAAAGGGGGGGCCTTGGCGTTGGGCCTCAGCGGTGGCATCGGCATGATGGCCGCCGGCTTGTTCGGCGGTCCTGGGATCGGCTACAAGCAAGACTACTTCGCTGTGGCGAAGCTGCAACAAACGGCACCCAACACCTACAATCGCTACATGGCCCGCGACGACGACGGCCAACCCAGCCTGCGTGGCTTCCCGGTCGTGTCGCAGTACGCGCCCGAGTACGCTCCGAAAGTGGCCGGTTTGGACAATGCCAAACTGAAAGTCTTCGACGATTGGAGCGGCATTGTTGACGAGCATGGGTATCGTCTAGCTCAGCAGAAAACGACGTTGGAACTCGATCTCGAAACGATTGCCCGTTTGGAAAAAGAGGGCAAGCCGGTGGAGGCTAAACTCAAAGAGAATCTCCTGAAGCTCAAAAAGTGGTGGGATGAAGAAGGAGAGCCGAACTATCGGAACGATCAACAACCGCTCAACGCAGCACGCCTTTATGGGGCCAAACAAGCTCTCTTGTACACGGCGACCGTTCCGGCGATCTTGGCGGTCGGCTTCTTGCTGTTGATTCTTTACTTCCTAGCCAGCGGGGGGTATCAACAGGTTCACTTGGACAAAGCGCGGCCGCAATCCCGACCCATCGGCGGTGCCCCGGCCGAGGATTGGGGCCGGTAAGACCTTGCCGTTGGTGCACGCCCTCCGTGGGCCTTGGCCTGGAGCCTGCCCACGGAGTTTTTCGGTTCAGCCATCCGCAAATTCACCTTGTCAGCATCCCCGACCGGCGATGAAATAGCCCCGTGAGAATGCACGATCCGCATACCGGTCAACGAACTTTCACCTTCTTGGGCACCGGCACGTCGATGGGTGTGCCGATGCTGGGCTGCGATTGCCGCGTTTGCACTTCCGCCAATCCGAAAAATCACCGCTATCGCTGTTCGGTGCTGATTCGTACTCCCCGCGGCAATATCCTCATCGACACCACGCCGGAGTTACGATTGCAGTTGCTCCGCGAGAACGTCAAGATCGTTCACGCCGTCGTTTATACGCATTATCATGTTGATCATCTGTACGGACTGGATGATTTGCGGATTTTTCCCGTCAAGCTCCACGGCCCCTTGCCCATCTTTTGTACCGACGAAGTGGAGGCGGTCATCCGGCAAGCCTTCGGCTATGCCTTTGACCCCGTGAACGACGGTTTGCCGATGGGCATGGTGCCACGATTGGAACCACGACGCATCGATGAACGCCCCTTTGAAGTGTTGGGGGAACTGTTCACCCCGATTCCGTTGCATCATGGGAAGTTCAACGTCTTGGGCTTTCGCGTGGGTAATGTGGCGTATTGTACGGATGTCAGCGCCATTCCCGAGCGCAGTTGGCCTTTGTTGGAAGATTTGGAAGTCTTGATCATCGACGCTCTGCGTCCGGGCAAACCGCACCCGGCCCATTTCAGCCTCGAACAAGCGTTGGAAACAATCGCTCGCTTGCGGCCACACCGCGCCTACTTAACCCACATGGCCCATACGATGGACTACGACGAGTTGATGACCACGCTGCCGCCCGGCGTTGAACCAGCCTACGATGGCTTGAAGTTTCCGTTCTAGCCCAACGTCACAGCCGCCAAGGCGTCACAGCCGCCAAGGCTAGCGCAGCGGGAAAGCTCGGAAAGGCGAGTGAACCATGTCCACCCCACCCGCGGAACTTCGCGAACGCCTCCGCCGCCATCATCAGGACCACGTTCTGTATGGGTGGGACCAATTGGATCATACCCAACGCGCTCAGCTCGTGGAGCAGTTGGCGGCAATTGATCTGGCGGAGCTGGAAAATCTTTATCGACAAGTACTTACGACGAAAAACACGCTTCCTGACAGCCTCGAGCCAGTACCACTGACCGCTCCGACGTTCACCGCGGAGGAAAAAGCCCGGGGGGAAGACGCTCTGCGGCAGGGGCAAGTCGCGGTGCTATTGGTCGCCGGGGGGCAAGCAACCCGGCTGAAAACCTCCGAACCCAAGGGGATGTTTCCCGTAGGGGCGGTTTCCGGGGCGACGCTCTATCAAATTCATGCGGAAAAAGTTCTGGCCCTCAGCCGCCGCTACCGTCGGCCGCTATTGTTTCTCATCATGACCAGCCCCGCGACCGACGCCCCGACCCGGGCCTACTTCGAGGAGAACAACTACTTTGGCCTGGCACGCACACAAGTGCGGTTCTTCCAACAAGGCACCATGCCCGCGGTGGGGGCCGACACTGGCCAATTATTGCTCGCCGCTCCCGGCAAGCTCTTACTCAGCCCCAACGGTCATGGTGGCGCTTTCACGGCCCTGGCCGATTCTGGCTTGCTCAGTGAATTGATGGATCGCGGCGTGGAACATCTTTTCTACTTCCAAGTCGATAATCCCTTGGTGAAAGTGTGCGATCCCGGCTTTCTCGGCCGCCACATTGCCACGGCCGCGGAGGCTTCATCGAAAGTGGTTATCAAAACCGATCCGGCCGAAAAGGTGGGGGTCCTGGTCGCCTCCCGCGGTCGTTGTGCCATCATCGAGTATTCGTTGCTTCCCCCCGAGTTGGCCGCGGCGCGGGAGGCTGGCGGAGAATTGCGTTTTCGGGCAGGCAGCCCGGCGATTCATGTTTTCCGCATGACCTACCTGCAGCGCGTGACCGAAATGGCCGCCGACAGTTTGCCCTATCGTCCGGCTTTCAAAGAGGTGGAACATTTCGACCCGCAGCGCGGGGACGTCGTGAAACCTGCAGGTCAGGCCAACGCGGTCAAATTCGAGCGCTTCATCTTCGATGCATTGCCGCATGCGGAACGGTGGTTGGTCGTCCCCACCGCGCGGGCCGAAGAATTTGCACCCATCAAGAATGCCCACGGGCCGGATTCGCCCGAAACGGCCCGAGCCGCCATGATCGCGCTGCATACCCAATGGCTGGCGCAAGCCGGTATTGACACCCGCGGGCATCCGGTGGAAATTTCGCCGCTATTGGCTCTGGATGCCGAGGAATTGGCGGAAAAAATTCATGCCCAAACCGTTCTTCTGCAGGAGAAGGTCCTGCACGGCCCGCACGTACTGAGGTAACCGACGGATGCTGCATGCGATGATCATGGCGGGCGGAGGGGGAACCCGCTTTTGGCCCCGTAGCCGCTCCAGCCGGCCCAAACAGTTTCTCACCTTCAGCGGTGATCGCACACTGCTCCAAGCAACGGTCGACCGCATCGCCGCCCCCATTCCCCCGGAGCGCACGTGGGTGATCACGGGAGAAGCCCACGTCGCGGAAACCCGCCGCCAGCTGCCGGAACTGCCAGCAT
The DNA here is from genome assembly GCA_025055115.1 of Gemmata sp. GTDB lineage: Bacteria > Planctomycetota > Planctomycetia > Gemmatales > Gemmataceae > Gemmata. Next base: position 14,690 of record JANWYJ010000020.1, on the reverse strand, counting down.
CCCAGATCATCGGCGAACCCCAAGGACGTGACACCGCGCCCTGTGTCGGCTTGGGGGCCGCCATCATCGGCAAAGTCGATCCCGACGCCACGATCGCCGTGATGCCCGCCGATCACGTCATCGAACCGGTGCAAGAGTTTCGCCGCGCCCTGCATGCCGCCGAACAATTCGCTCACGATCATCCCGAAAAACTCATCACCTTCGGTATCCGGCCGACGTTTCCGGCCACCGGCTACGGTTACATCCAACGCGGGGCCTCGATCGGTGCCCGACAGAATGTCGCTGCCTACCAGGTTGTGGAATTTGCCGAAAAACCTCCCGCGGAGACGGCGGAGCGCTATGTCGCCAGCGGGCAGTATGATTGGAATAGCGGTATTTTCGTGTGGAAGCCACGAACCATTCTGGCTGAATTGCATGCCCGCAAACCCGCTCTGCATGAATTGGTACTGCACATCGCCGAGGCCTGGGATGGACCCCACTTTGAACGGGTTTTTCGCAGCCACTATCCCACCGCCGAGAAAATCAGCATCGACTATGCCGTGATGCAGGACGCGGCCCGCGATGGCAAGGTGTTGGTTCTGACGGCTCCGTTCACCTGGGATGATGTCGGCAGTTGGCTGGCGCTAGAGCGACGCAACCCCCAAGATGCCGATCACAACACCGTTCTGGCCAACCACTGCGGCATTCACACGCACCGCTGCGTCATTGTCGGCGATCCCGACCGGCTGATCGCAACCTATGGCGTGAACGATCTACTCATCATCCAAGACGGCAACGCACTGCTGGTCGCCGCCCGCCAATATGAGGATAAAGTGAAAGAGATCGTGGAGAAGCTGAAAGCAACCGGCCGTGGGCAGTACACATGAGCGAACCGGGCCACGAACAGACGATGGCAGCTGCAGCGGCAGCCGCGGCTGCCGCCGATCCAACTACCGTGGGGCCGGTCCGGGGACCGATCCCCCGCCAGGGGCGTTTGTTGGGCGTGGATTATGGCCGTCGCCGCATCGGTTTGGCGATCTGCGATCCACAGCGGCGGATCGCATCACCCGTGGCCACCATCCCCAACAATCCCGCAATGATCACGCGCTTCCGCCAGCTGGTCACCGAAAATGCCGTGGTGGGCATCGTGGTGGGCCTGCCCCTGCATGCCCACGGTGAAGAAAGCGAAATGTCGGCCGAAGCCCGCCGCTTTGCGACCTGGCTGGCCGCGGAGGTGCATCTACCCGTGGTGATGTGGGATGAACGCTATACGTCGGCGGCCGCGGAATCGGTTTTGCTCGATACCCACCTCACCCAAAGGCAACGGAAAGCCCGGGTGGATCGTGTCGCCGCGCAGATGCTCTTGCAAACCTACATTGAAGCCGGCGCGCCGGCCCATGGCAGTGAATGAAAAAAGCCCGCATTACTATTCCCTCCAGGATGGAACGGATCGATTCTCTCCAGGATGGAACGGATCGATCGATTCTTGATTCCACAACGGGAAGCCACACCGATGATGCGCACGATCTTCCTGCTTGCCACATTCACTGTCGCCACGACAACCCCGATCGTCGCCGACGATCGATCCCCCGTCGAACCGGGGGCCAAAGTGAAAAAACTCGCTGGCGATTTTCGCTTCACCGAAGGCCCAGCCCCCGATGCCGACGGAAATGTGTACTTCACCGATCAACCGAACGATCGCATCTGGAAGTGGAGCACCGACGGCAAACTGAGCCTTTTCCTGGAACCGTCGGGCCGCTCCAATGGTCTGGCCTTCGACAAAGACGGTTATTTGTGGGCCTGTGCCGATGAAAAGAATGAGTTGTGGAAGATTGACGTGACAACCAAGAAAATCACGGTGCTCGTCAAAGATTACGATGGTAAGCGGCTCAACGGCCCCAACGATGTTTGGGTTCGCGACGATGGCAGCGCCTTTTTCACCGATCCGTATTACAAACGCTCGTATTGGAAACGCGGCGGACCGGAACAAGACCAAAACGCGGTCTACTTGCTCCGCCCCGAGGGTCGGCTGAGCCGTGCAAAGGCCGGCGAGTTGAAACAACCCAACGGCCTCATTGGCACCCCCGATGGCAAAACACTCTATGTGGCCGACATCGGCGCCCACAAGACGTATCAATACGACATCGACCCGGATGGCACGCTCAAAAACCGCAAGCTCTTCTGCGAGCAAGGCTCCGACGGCATGACCATCGACGAACACGGGAATGTCTATCTGACCGGTCAAGGTGTGACGATCTTCGCCAAAACCGGTGAGAAAATCGCCCACATCGACGTTCCCGAACGCTGGACCGCGAACGTCTGCTTCGGCGGCAAAGACAAGAAAACCCTCTTTATCACGGCCAGCTCCGGATTGTACGCCATACCGATGCGTGTTCGCGGCGCGGCCCGACAGTGACAAAGAGATGTCACCCCCGAGGAAAGCTCGGCGTCTTTGTCGATCGGCGTCGTAGCCGATGTACCACACCGGCGTGTCGGCGTCATCCCCAAGGGAAGCTCCGCATCGTGGTTGGGGGGGCACCGCGGTGATGAACTTCGCTATCTTCGGAGCCGGGCATTATTCGTCGGTGATGCGCTTGCGCCGCAGCATGTGGTGGTAGTGCTGGGCGAATCGGTGGGCTTCATCACGAACATATTGCAACAGCCGCAAAGCCGCGGAATGCCGACTCAGCCGGATCGGCTCGGCCCGACCGGGGCGAAAAATCTCCTCCTGTTGTTTGGCCAAGGAAATCACGCACGGCGGCTCGATACCCAGTGCCGCAAAGGCGTCGCACGCGGCGTGAAGTTGCCCTTTGCCACCGTCGATGAGCAAAATATCGGGGAAAACCTCGTCGTCCTCGCGCAGCCGGCGAAACCGCCGCGTGACGACCTCACGCAGGCTGGCAAAATCGTCGATGCCTGGCACCGACTGAATCTTGAATCGCCGATAACCCGGTTTGAACGGCAAGCCATCGAGAAACGCCACCACCGACGCGACCGTATCCTGCCCGGCAAGGTGAGCAATGTCGATGCCTTCAATGGTTCGCGGCGGCTTGGCCAGGCCCAGCACTTTTTGCAATCCCCGCAGGCCTTTCTTGGGGTCGATGGGAAAGACTTCGGGTTGAGCGTCGGTGTTCACATCGCCGCGGCAGTCGAGTTTCTCCAGAGCGGTCATTTCGTCGCGGAGACGTTGGGCCTTCTCGAAGTTGAAAGCTTCACTGGCCGCAAGCATCTCCCGCTTCATCCGGCCAATGAGTTTGTCCTTCTGGCCTTCCAGAACCAAGATGAGCTTCTTGATCTGAGCGCGGTAATCCTCCCGGCTCACCCGCAGATTGCACGGTGCCGTACAGCGACGAATGCTGTGCAGCAAACAGGGGCGGAACCACTTCCACCGTTTCTCGTGGGAGCGGATGTCGAGGGTGCACGTGCGAAATTGGAATAGCCGCTGCAATACGTCCACCGCCTGGCGCAAACTCTTGGCGCTGGTGAAAGGCCCATAGAGCCGCACACCCCGGCGGCGTGGTTTTCGGGTGATCTCCACGCGGGGAAATTCCTCCCGGATGCGAATTTGCAGATACGGGAAGGTTTTGTCGTCCTTCAGTTCCTTGTTGAACTTGGGCCGCAAGTCTTTAATCATGCGCGCTTCCAGAAAGATCGCCGCAATGGGATCGGCCGTTTCGATATAGTCCACATCGCGGACCTGGCCGATCCAATCGCGGATGCGCGGGTCGTGGATGGCCTCGGGACTGAAGTAGGATGTAGCGCGGCTGCGGAGATTCTTGGCTTTGCCCACGTAAATGACGTTACCGCTGGCGTCTTTCATCAGATAAACACCGGCCGTGGTGGGAAAGGCGCGAGCTTTGGCCGCCGGCTCCGAGGGGTCGGGCGTTGGGGGACGGATGGCGGGTTGTGGGTCTTCCGGCATGGTGTTCCTCCGTACAGTTGATTGTAGCGGCCAGCACTGGTTTCTGTCAAGGGTGCTGGCCCCGCTGGTCAGCGGGTGGCCCTCCGAAGCCCTGCTAACGGTTACCGCGTGTTTCCGTCAAGGGTGTTGGCCCCGCTGGTCAGCGGGTCGTACGGTTGCAACCATTGGATGATTTCGATGCGGTTGCCGTCGGGGTCAACAACGAAAAAGCGATCGCAGCCGGGGATCGGGCCGGTTTCTTGAATGTCGATACCGTGGGCACGGAAATGTTCGCGGGCCGCTTGGGCATCGGCCACGCGCAGCGCGAAGTGACGCGGACTGCGGCTATCCGCGTGCGGCTTTTGCAACAGATGGATCGTCTGGCCATCTTCGAGTTGAAACCACAGCGCCACAAAATCGAACGTTCGGGGTTTGGCAATCTCCGTCAAACCCAACACGTCGCGGTAGAAGCTGCGAGCTTTCCCGACATCGGTTATGATGACCGAACAGTGATCGAGCCGACTCAACCGCAGGGCACACATAAAACTCACCCACGAGGAACTTGGGGCCTGTGCTTATTGTAAAGGATCGCAGAATTCCCGGGTTGGATGGCCTGAGCGTAGCTGCCATCAGGCCGGCCTGTGGGTTGCTACTGCTCAAAACGCCGCAGGGTGGGTTGTGGGGGAGAACCAGCAACGATGAACAATTTGCTGCGCTGGAAAACGACCGAAGTTCGGGTGGGAGTGGTGGGTCTTTACAATGCTGGCAAGACTGTCCTACTGACTTCGCTCATCAACCACCTCCAAGACCACGACCCCGATCGGTTCCCGATCGGCTCACCCGGCACCACCCTCCGCCGCTTCACGATCCGCGAACCCGATGCCGGCTGGGCGGCCTTCAACTACACCGGTTATCGCGATTCGTTGGTCAACTACGGCCGTTGGCCGGAGAAGACCAAAGATCGGTCCCAATTCGTCTGCCAATTTGAACGTTCGGATTGGACTTTCAGCGACTGCCTTCTGAAACTCTACGATCTGCCCGGCGAGCGCATTGCCGATGCCGCGATGCTGGGGCGGGACTTCACGGCTTGGTCGGAACGGATGTTGCATCAGTTCGTCAACGATACGGCCTACCGCACCTGCTGTGCCGCGTTTTTAGACACGCTGCAGCAAGCACAGGTTACAGAAACCGAGCTATTGGCCACGTATCGACTGGCTCTGGCTCAACTGATTTTGAACTACAAGCCGCTGGTGTCGCCCTCCACGTTCTTACTGGACTTGAAAGGTCAGCCGGCCCGGCCCGCGTCGGCGGAGGAACTGGCCGCAGTGCGTTACTGCGGCCTGGATGAGCAGCAGCAATTTTGCCCCCTGTCGGAATCGCTGCGCCACCGCTATCCCGACTTAGCCCAATCATTCTCCGAGCGTTATAATCGTTATGTCCAATCGATTGTCGAGCCTACCATCGCCGCCTTTCGTTCGTGCACAGCGTTGGTGGTGTTGGTGGATGTCACCATGCTTCTGGCGGGTGGCGTGGGCATGTACGACGACAACCGCCAGATCATCCGCGATCTGTTCGAGGTTCTCGCACCAGGGGAACATCCGCTATTGGGTCCTATGGCGCGCGGCTTGAGTAAGGTATTTCTGCCTCATCAGTTCCGGCCGCGGTGGATCACCCGTGTGGCGTTTTGTGCCCCCAAGTTGGATTTGGTTCATCCCCAGGATCGTGATCGGATGAACCTGTTGATGCGGCGGATGGTCGAACGGTTGGCCGCGGATCGGGATGGTTTGAAGTACGATTTCTTCAATGTCTCGTCGGTGGTGTCCACGAAGGCATTGCCCGCTGCGCCCAATGGTCCGCGGGTGCTGGTGGGTGTGCCGCTGCGTGATGCCAGTGGTCGGAAAATCCCGCCTGGACCGGAGCAACGATTCACCACCGCGGAGTTACCCGACGATTGGCCGGCCGAATGGCCCACTGGTCGCTATGTATTCCCCGAGGTTTATCCGCGGATGCCGGCGCGCAAGGATTACCCACCGGATCAGGTGAACCTGGATCGGGTGGCCACGTTCGTCATCGAGTGACACTTCCGATGGCGTATTTCGCCGCCGTTGTCGTCCGCAGGATCAGGGCCGATAGACAAACTCGTGGGTGTTGAAAAGGACCACGCACAGATCGGCCAAAGCCCGTACGGCCGCGCGATCGGCGTTGGCGGGAAGATCGTTGGCATCCAGACCGATGGGTTGATCGGCGCGGAGACGTTGGCGGATGGTGGCGGTTTGTTCGCGGAGGAATTGCAGGCCCAGTTCGCGTTCGGTGGCCGTGGGCCGGCGCCCCACCGCGCGGCGGTACAGTTCGTCGAGTTGTTGGTCAACATCATTGCCGACATCCCGTACCAAGGCGATCGCCAGCGCCTTGCCTTGGGCGAGAACGAAGGGATTATTCATCAGGATGAGCGCTTGGGGGGCGAAGGTGCTGACGGGACGTACCGCGCAGGAGTTGAGGGTATCGGGTTGGTCGAAGGCTTCCAGCAGTGGAAGCCGCACATTGCGTTTGTTGAAAAGATAAATCGATCGCCGCGTGTGTTGTCGTGGATCGGGTGTTACGGGCCACAGGCCATCGGGTTCGCCTTCGGTGAAAATGAGATCGTACACTTCGGGTTCCAAGGGAACTTTGACCGATGGCCCGCCCAGGTCACGGGTGAGCGTACCAGCGACGGCAAGAATCGCATCGCGAATCGCTTCGGCCTCCAGACGCTGGCGGTTCATGCGCCACAGGAGTTTGTTGTCGGGATCGACCGCGGCTCCGTGGGTCGTTGTCGCGGATTGTTGGTAGGTTTCGCTCGTGACAATCAAGCGGTGAATGTGCTTCAGGGACCACTTGGGGGTCGGTACTCCACCAGAGATCGTGGGTTGGACCAACTCGCAGGCGAGCCAATCGAGCAATTCGGGATGGGTGGGCGGCTCGCCACGAACGCCGAAGTCGTTGGGCGTGGCGACCAGACCGCGGCCGAAGTGATAGTGCCAGAGCCGGTTGACGATGACACGGGCGGTCAGTGGATGGTCGGGCTGCGTGAGCCAGGCGGCCAGATCAAGGCGCGAGCGCGGCGGCGGTGCCTGGCCCGCAATGACGCGCGGATAGCCCGGGCGAACTTCGGTGGCTTTCCGGTGCGGATCGCCGCGCTTCAAAACGAAGGTTTGAGCGTGGGGTTGGGTTTCGGCGATGGCCCAAGCGGTCGCGGGTGGCGGCGGCAGCGTTGCTTCCAACTGGTGGAGTTGTTGCCGCAATTGGGTGCGTCGGGCTAAATCCGCGGGGGGCATGGCCGCCAGAATTTCATCCCAGCGCACTTGGATGAGGGTTTTGGCATGGGCCGCGAGCATTTTCTGTTCGGGCGTCCGTTGGTCGGGGGGCGTGTCAAGGGCCGCGCGGTATTTCGGTTCGAGCTTATTGCGTTTCTCCTGGGCCACTCGGGCACGCACCGGTTCATCGAGTGCTTGGATCTGTTTTTTCAGCGGCGCGATCTGGGCCTGGATGGCCTCGGCTTTGCGTTGGTAGTCGGCCCGTTCGCGCGCTGTGGCAATATCCACATCGACATAGGTAGTCCCGCCAAAGAAGGCCTGTAACCGGTAGTAATCGCCCATACTGAGAGCATCGAATTTGTGATCATGACAGCGGCAACAGGCGAAGGTGAGGCCGAGGAAGGCCGCGCCCACACCGTTGACCATTTCCGTCAGCACCTCTTGACGCAACACTTCGGCATCGAGATTGCCACTGACCATATGGACAGGACCACACCGATGCAGACCCGTGGCGATCAATGGCTCGGCAGCCGGCGGGGTTTGAATATGGTCAAAAAGTCCGCGCCAACCACGGCCGGGGCGCCACTGCGCCTGCCATATCAAGTCGCCCGCGATCTGTTCTTGGACAAAGCGATCGTACGGTTTATCGTCGTTGAAACTCTGAATGACATAATCGCGATAACGCCAGGCATGGGGGCGTTCTTTGTCGAGTTCATAACCGTTACTTTCGGCGAAGCGCACGACATCCAGCCAATGGCTGGCCCAGCGCTCGCCAAAATGGGGGCTGGCGAGCAACCGTTCGACCACTTTCGTATAAGCCTGGGGCGATTCGTCTTGTAAAAATGCCTCCACTTCGGCCGGTGTCGGCGGCAAACCCGTCAGGTCCAAGCTGACGCGGCGCAGCAGCGTGAGTTTGTCGGCCGGGGGTGATGGTTTGAGGCCTTTTTCGGCCAACCGGCTGTGCACAAACGCATCGATGGGGTTGCGGGAGCCGGGGGGCACCCTCGGACGTTGGGGCGGCACATAAGCCCAGTGGTTGCGATCAGCGGGCTTCAGTTCCGGTTCGGTGTACCGTTCTTGGCCATCGACTGGTGGGATCATGAACATGCCACTCACCAGTACGGTCACAAGCACAGCGCTGCGTGTCATGGCCGGCCATCCCCGCGTAGGAACACTTCACTCTCCCTCATCAATTTATGCGAACAGGCCCAGAGGATGCAATCAGAGAAGTTTGGAGTTGTATGAAAACTCCAAAGCAGCAAGCGCAGCAGGCCGGATGCCATCCAAGACGTTCGCAGTGTTGTGAACACTCCGCGGGCTGCGATGGTGCGATCACCGCGATGCGATGGTGCGATCACCGATGGTGCGATCACCGATGGTGCGATCACCGCGATGCGATGGTGCGATCACCGCGATGCGATGGTGCGATCACCGCGATGCGATGGTGCGATCACCGCCAAATGCTGTGCCGAAGTTGACGCTGCCTCCGCAGGTGGATACGATGATAGTAGCTTGCACCCATAGCTCAACTGGATAGAGCATCGGTCTACGGAACCGAAGGTTCCAGGTTCGACTCCTGGTGGGTGTACTCACCATGTCTCGACACATACACATCCAGACATATACACATCCAGACACATCCATATTATTCGGTACCTTCTGCGGTACCGCCGCTCAAAAACCCTTCAAAATCACTGCTGACCTGCAGAATCACTGCTGAGAAGGCACAACGGGCTGTCGTGTTATGGAGTTTCAATGGGGCCACCGCGGTGACTTCAGAACCACAGTAAAGAACAGAACAAGATAAAGCGACGCCGACGGCAATCGGCGTCACAAACACCGCGGTGACTTCAGAACCACAGCAAAGAGGTGACTTCAGAACCACAGCAAAGAACAGCACCACGGCAAAGAGAAGGCACAACGCCCTATGGCCCCATTGAGCGGACATTTCATCGGGTGCTGCGGACGTTGGCGATGAAGCGGGTGACCAGCGCGCGGTCTTTGATCCCTGGGGCTTGCTCAACGCCGCTAGCCACATCCACGCCCCACGGTCGCACTATGGCAATCGCTTCAGCCACATTCTCGGGGGTCAGACCACCAGCCAGAATGAGTGGCACGCCGACCGCGAAGCCCCGTAGCAATTCCCACGGGGCTTTGTGCCCGGTGCCGCCATACTGCCCCTCAACCCGTGAATCCACCAGAATGGCCGCCGGTCGACGGTTGGCTTCAGCAGCGTGGGCGACAAAGTGCCGGATCGCTTCCAGGTCGGCGCTGTCTCGAACACGAAAGGCCGGGATGTGGGCAAAGGGGAAGGTATCCTCCGCCGGGAGACTGTCGTAGGTTTGCACCGCCCGCAAGCCGAGTTGATAGGCGAGTGCACACACCTGGCGAACCGGCGTGCGGACGAAGACTCCCACGGTCGCTGTGAACGGCGGTAACTCCCGGATGATCGCCGCCGCTTGGGCTGGCGGCACATACCGGGGCGATGATGAATAGAAGTTCAGACCAACGGCATCAGCACCCGCTTCGGCGGCAAAGCGAGCGTCGTCCGCGGTGGTCACGCCGCAAATTTTGATGCGCACCATTTGACAAACCGAAAAAATCGCGCAGAATCATTATAGTGGACACAAGATTAGATGCTATGGGGCGACCAATTCGATGCACACAATCTCGTGGGGGCCGCCCTTCTGCCACGCCTCAGCACCGTCTGTTTTCGCGAACACAAACCGGTCGGCGAAGGCCGGATGCCCCCATACCGCGCCCTTCAACACCTTGGTGCGCGACTGCTCCTGGTAGCCGTCGGGGGTGAGCTGGGCCAGTACCAACTCGCCTATAGCGTTGAGAGCCAAAATACGGTTGGAATTTCCTAACCATACGATGCTGGCATGCGGATTGCGGCCGGCGGGTGTCAGCGTGTTGTCGTCGTCCCAGCGCTTCTGGCCGGTGGCCAATTCAAAGCAGCTCAGGCCATAGCCGCGGTCGATGGTGTAGATGTGCTTGTCGCGGTAAAGCGGTTGGGCCATCAGTCCGCGGAGGGTTTTGTCGTTGGTCCAGATGACTTCCGCATCGGTGGGTTTTTCGCCCAGCCGAATGGCCTTCGCACCTTCCCAATACCCGGTGACGAACACGATGCCATCGTAAAACACCGGCGGCGCGATCGAGACGCCATAGGTGACCTTGTACGGTACCTTCCACAGTGGCCGACCCGTTTCCGCGGCCACGCCATGAACGTTTTCCGGCGTCCAGATCACGACTTGCTTGCCGCTTTTGGGGGCGATCACCACCGGGGTGCAATACCCCGCGGGGTCATCGAGGGCACGCCAGATTTCTTTGCCGGTTTCGCGATGAAAAGCCACCAGACAGCCGCCATCTTTGGCCCCCAGGTGCACCAGGAGTTTCTCCCCATCGATCACTGGTGAACCGGCGAAACCCCACTGCGGGACCTGGGCACCCCACTGTGCCACCGTGTCGTGCTGCCAGAGAATTCGACCCGTTTGGGCGTCGAAGCAGAAGAGATGGCCGACCGCGCCAAGAGTGTACACTTTGCCATCATGGATGGTAGGCGAACACCGGGGACCGTTGGCGTAGCCACCGAGGGGGCCATAGCGTACGGGGTATTTGTGCGACCACAATAGCTTCCCGGTGCGGGCATCGAAGCACAGGACACGCTCGGTGGCATCGGGCTTGTCGCCAGCCACTTTCTGCCGTGGTTCTTCGAGGTCCATGGTGTACACGCGGCCATAGGCGGCGGTGATGCCGGCGTAACCACCGCCGATCGGTTGCCGCCAGACGACTTTCAGCCCATCGGCCGGCCATCGATCCGGCAGGGGCGGCGCGTTCCATGTGCCGTCGCCACGCACCCCCCGCCACCGCGGCCAATCTTCCCCCCAGGCCGCTGGCGGCAACGACCCGGTGACAATACTGATGAGGGCAAACCACCATGCTGGACGTATCATCGCTGCAGAGTCTCCCCAACACCGTGATTGGCACCGCTTTTGTTGGCAGCTTGCATAAAGGCGACCATCTCAATCGTTTCGGCGATGTCCAGCGGCGCTTGGCCGGTCTGGAACATCGCGACCACCTTCTTGAGCAGTTCACGGTAGATGAACTTGGTGCCGACTTCCACCGCCGTGATGCTTTTTTCGGCAAATGCGGTGAAACCATACGCCCCCGGCCCGCGGCGGTTACCACGCACCGTGGCTACGCGACCATCCTTCCACGTTCCCGTCACCACATCGACGTCTTTCTGGTGCGTACAGGTGACGCGCTGGCAACCCGGACCCATCAGCGCATAAAGAATTTCGACCGCGTGAATCCCATAGTGAAACAACCCCGGATTACGCTCGGGAATCGGCGACAGCGACGCCGGACCGTACACCGTGCAGCCCTGCAATTTCCCCGGCTTGGGATCAGCCGCAGAGGCGACCACCTCCGGAGCATACCGCAACGACGACGACGAGAAGATCGGCACCTTCTTTTTCGCGGCCAACTCGGCCATCTTCTTGGCGTCGTCCACCGAGCAGGCATAGGGTTTGTCGATAAAGCAAGGAATACCCGCTTCCAAAAACGGCTTGGCTCGCTCGTAATGCACCGTGCCATCGAGCGACATGATCAACATGCCGTCCACCCGGCCGATCATCTCTTGTGGCTTTTCGACCAGGGGGACGCCGAATTTTTTCATCTGCTCGGTGAAACCCGGAATCCGTTCCGGCGACAACTTCGATTCCCCCGGGCAAGCGATGACAACTTTCGCCCCCTCAACAAACTGCTCCTTATCGTTGCCGATGTGATTCAGACGCGTCGTGAACGCGACACAATGCGAAGTGTCGAAATCGAGCATACCCAGTTTGATCATGGCCTGTTTCCGTGGAAGGAGGGATTCACAAGGAGCTTGGGGAGCGGCTGTGGTTGCGCTATTCCCGCCGCAGGGCCGGAATCAGCGGCACGCGCAGGATACCCGCTGTGGCGCAGGCCGCCACGACCAAGCCCAAGCCGAGGGCCAACCCCAAGAGCGTCGCGAGATTGGTCCACGGCACACGCGCTCCGCCGGCCACATGCGGGGCGACCGACGCTGCCGCCGCCGCAACCCCCGCAAGTAACCCCCATACTAACAAGAACACATGCTCCACGAGAACGAGAAACTGCAACGTGCCGGGCCGATAGCCCACCGCCCGCAACAGCGCCAATTCGCCCACCCGTTCCCACACGCCACGCAGGATGACCACAGCCAACCCCAGGACACCCAGAAGTAACCCCAGACCTCCTAGGAGTTGGAACGTTGAGAGGTATGCGCCGATCACGGCTTGATAGTTCGCGACCCGCTCGCGCGTCGAGGTGACAGTCAACCCGTTGGCACGCAAACCGATCTGCAACAGGCGGGCGACGGCGTCTTCACTTCCCGCACGTGTGCGGATAAGGAATGCGCGATAGCCCGTTGGCTGGGGGAAGACGCGGGCAAAGTGCGAGTCGCTGATAATCAGTTCACTTTGAAATGGACTATCGACCAATGTCGCCACGATGCGGAAAGTGAGGTCGCGGCCATCGTCGCCGGGCATCACAAAGGTATCGCCGACGGCTTTTTTCAGCATCCATTGCGCGGTGTTTTGTTCGCAGATGACGGGGATTTCGTCTGGGGCCGGATGGGCCAGCAGAAGCCGCCAGGGGTTGGCTTTCTCGTCGTCGCTTGTGGCGCGGGCGGCGTAGAACTTGAAGCGTTTTTCACCGTGCAGAAACGCATCGGGAATGCCTAGAATGCGTGGCCGGGTCGCTTGGAATAAGTTGGCGCAGCTAGCGTCGTCGCCGCTGCGGACCCGCAGGGGCAGCACCTCTTCGATGGCTGCCAGTTGCTCTTGGGCGGCGTGAAACGCGGCCGTGGGGGGCGGTGCGGCCGGGTCGGCCTCGGGTGGTGCGAATGCTCGCTGCAGTTGCCGTTCGAGATCGGCGCGACCCGGGCCAGAATCGAACGCTTGAAACAGCGGGACATCGCACTCTGCGACGAGGTTGTAGCCGCCGCTGCCGCCCGTTTTGTTGAGGAATTCGCGATCGGGTTGCCGGCGGAAACTCTCGACGGCCACCAGCAAGAACGCTGCGGCGCCCAGCATCAATGCGGTCAAGAGGCTGCGGCCCGGGTTGCGCGCCGCGTTGCGGCGACCGAGAGTGGCCAAGGCCGCCAGCCCTCGGCCGTTGACGACTGCATGGCGCGTGCGGTTCATCCACAGCCAAAGCGCCATCAGGGCGACGGCCAACAGCATGCCGCCACCGCTGAAGAATGTGAGAGCTTGCAGGTCCGGGTTGTCGATCGTTCCTCCGGCGGCGATCAGGCCCAGGCCGCTGGCCAAGGCGACCACAGCCAACACCATCATGCCGCGGCGCGGTCTGTGCCCGCTCGGGGTAACGACGGTGGTTTCACCTCGCAACAAGGCCGGTGGCGGAACCTTCACCAACCCCCGCAGACTCCACCACAGGGCCGTACCGGCCATCACAACCGTGGCGATGAATCCGATGGCGAAACTCTCTGCCGAGACGTGCGGCTGCAGGTACGAGCGCACTTCCGCATCGGGCCACAGGTGGATGAGAAGCTCCAGCAGCAACCGGTTATACGCCACGGCGGCTACCAGCCCGACAGCCGCGCCGACAACGGCGACCATCAGCCCTTCGGCCAGGAGCAAGCGTCGCACGGAACCCACTGCGAAACCGGTGGCTAACAGCAGCCCGACTTCCTTGGCACGCCGTTCCAACGACAGCCGAAAGAGTAGCCCGACCAGCATCAACGCGGCGACAATGAGGAAGCAACTGAAACCCAGAAAGAGCAGGCCAAAGTCGTTGCCGCCGCGGCTGGCGGCCAAGAGCCGCTCGCGAATCGGGTCGAAGGCGAAACCGTTGGCGGCGGGGTCGAGGTGTTGTACAAGCGTGCCGCGGAGTTCGTCGGCGGTTTGTTCGAGGCTTTTCCCTTCGGCGGGGGCAATGCGCAGGGAGGTATCAGCGCCATAGCGGCTGCTGAAGAGGCGCCGCGCGGTGGCCAACGTGAGGTACGCCATCGGCGTGGCCTTGTGAACGTTGAAGAACTGGCTGCGGGGGTGTTTGTCGGGCACACGCTGGCGGATGGTTTCTTTAGGTAGCACCGGGGGGCGGTCCCAGTTGTACAGATCGGCGCGGGCATCGGTGACACCAGCGATTTCAGGAACCAGGTGCCGGTCTTGCGCCGGGCCGGGGAAGCGGATGTAGCCGCGCAGTGTGAAGGTCGCTTCCTTCACGACGCCGGCGCCTTCCACTTCAGGGTCGAAGTAGCGCAGGCGAATCGGTGTTCCCGGTGGCAGGCCGTTGAGGTCGGAGCCGTCCCATTCGAGCAGAACGATGTCGTCGTCGCCTAGGGTATCGACTCCAGGGGGCAGAAACGGCCCCAGGGGGCTGCGGGCCGCAGGGTTCAACCCCGCGATCACCGGGTAGGGACTATCCCGAGCCTCATCGCTCAGGCCATCACCGACGAAGATCACCGACGGCTCGGCGCGCAAACCCTG
>JANWYJ010000018.1 GCA_025055115.1 Gemmata sp. | reverse complement strand
GCCGCGCGGTGGGGGGGGGGGGGGGGGGGGCCCGGGGTGTGTGCGGGCGCGGCGGGGGGGGGGGGGGGGGGGGGGGGGCGGCCGACCGGGTTCGGCCAGTGGCGTCTCGTCGAGGGGGATGAATTGTGGTGACAGGTAGGGGCCGGCGGCTGTGGTGGGGAATTGTACCGTGATGGTATAGCCCGCGACGCGAATGGTATCGCCCGGGTGCAACAGCTGCGGGTTGTTGGTCGTCAGGCTGCTGTCGTTGATGACGACCGGAATGGCGGGAACGAGGCGGCGGAGGCGCAAACCGTCGGGATGGCGGGTGAGTTGGAGGGTCACCGGGGGCAAGGCGGACGAGGTCAGGCGGAGATCGCAACCGGAGGCGCTGCCGATGAGGAATTCGTCGCGTTCGATGTCGCAGTGGCTGATTCGTCCGGTGTCGGTGCGCACTTCCAGACGGACTGGCGGCAGCTCAGGCCGGTGACCCAACGAGTGGGGGTTCGGCAGCGGGGCCATCATGGCAACAATTCCGTGAGCCGGGAGCATTCCCGGGGCGCATCCGTACACAAAGTCCGATTCTTGGTTGGATTGGAACGAATTTCGGCGTTGGCCGCAAGGGGAACTGAAGCGGCCGCGGTCCCGATACGATCGGTTTGGGAGTCAGCGTTCGCCTGGTGGCCGGGCTGCGACTGAACGCATCCGCAGTGGGGGGGGGCTTTCGCCAGACGGAGGGCGGTAGGTGGCGAATGACGTTTCGGTTTCCCACAACGTCACTTCGACGACCGGTAACCCGTGCGTGGTCGTGCGTTCAAAGATGAGCCGCGCGATATTCTCGGCGGTGGGGTTGGCATCGAGTGTTACGAACGGTTCGCCTTGGCGTAATAGCTCGGAGATGATCGGGTCGGCTTCATGGAGAAGCATGCGATGGTCGAGTTGTTCATCGATCCAGCGGCCAACGATCCGCTTGATTTCTGAAAAATCCACAACCATACCGAGGGTGTCGAGGGCTTCGGCTTCCAGGGTGATGACGGCGCGGCCATTGTGGCCATGCAGATGGCGGCACTTGCCGGCATAATTCAAGAGTCGGTGGCCGTAGCAGAAGTGAATTTCTTTGGTTACACGAAACATCGCTTCTCCGCCAGGGACTTTTGCGAGCCGTTGCCAGTCGCTACGTCGGTCAGGGGCATGGGAACGTTCCCATGTCAGGATTCGTCATATTCGGTCGGATCGATCATCTGAGCTTCTCGGAAGCCGGCTTGTCGTTCCGCACATTTGTTGCAGGTTCCGCAGTGCCGACCCCGGTGCGGGCGAAGGCACGAGAAGGTGAATTCTAACCGCAAGCCGCGACCACGTCGCAACACATCAACTTTATGAAGTTCGGCATAAGGTCGTAGCACGCGGACCTGGCCGCCAAGGGCGGAGCTGACGATGGCGGCGAAGTTGTCGTAGAACGCGGGTGTGGCATCGGGGAAGGGGTTGGTTCCCAAGGGGGCCGTGGCGATTTCCGGCACGCTGTTGAGATGGCACCACAACAGCGGCTTGGCCAATAGCAGCACGTTGCGGCCGGGGAGAAAAACCGCCTCATCGGGTGTGTCGGCATTGGGTACGCCTTCACCCGAAATGCTCCAGTGCCGGCCGTAGACATCGCCGATGGGCTGATCGAGGACGACCAGGGGCTGCAAAACGGGGCACCGGATCGAGTGCAGAAAACGCTGGAGATATTCGCGTTCCACGGTTTCCCAGTGCAAGCCGGTGCGAACATAAAGTGGATACACGCGCGGGTAAGCGCGAACCGCTTCCGCCAACAGAATGGCGCTATCGAGTCCGCCGCTGACAAGGACAGCCAGCGGGCGATTCGCATGGTGCGGCGGCCAACTACTCACAGGACTTCCTCGGTGCTGGCGGTGGACTGAATGCGGCGGCGGGCGGGGGTGGGAAGCCAAACGTCCGGTCCAACGCTTTCCGACTATAGGCGGTGGGCAGAGCGCGGCGGCGAGGGCGGGTGGGCCGCGAGGCCATCGTCGCGGCCGAGCGACGGGCCAGCTCGGGGCGAATCCAGCGGCGGCGACGTGTCCCGGGCATCATGCCGGGGGGGCCACCGGCTTGCTCCTTCGACTGTCCGGTGACTTTCAGAATGATGGTTCCGGCCTGTTGTTGCATATCGACCGTTTCCACAGCGCTTTTGGCGTAAAACAACTCTCCCGAAGAACCGAAGCTGATGTTCGAAAGTAACTGGGCAGCGACTTTGCGGTCGCCCAAGCCCTGCGTTTTGTTCTTGAACCACCGCGGCGGTTCGCCTTCATCGCCTTTGCCAAGTTCACTTTCCCGCATCTTTTTGGCATATTCGGACGCTTTGTCGCTGTCTTTGTGCCAAACGACTATTTCAAAACGCACCTCACGGCTGCCGAGGCTGGCTTTCACGCCCATTCCTTTGGCTCCATTGAGGGCTTCGGCCTGGACCCGTTTGAATTGTTCTTCGGTGTCATCGCCGAGTTGTTGGGGAACCCCGCCTGGTCCTCCTCCCCCCGGCATCGGATCGGTGCGTGGCGGTGGTGGGCTGGGGGGGCGAACGCTGTTGTCGTAGATCGTCATCTGCCAGAAAGTCCCGCGGGTGATCTTTTCGCCCAAGGGACCCATGCGGATACCGAGCGTATTTTCGCGATTGTTGGCATGCCCCGTGAGCATTTTTTCAAACACTGGCTTACCTTCGAGGTGCCGATAGCATACGACAATCAGCCGATTGGTGGGTGCAAAGACGATACCGGTTTGATTGCTGGGCAGGATGTTGGGGGCGACATAATAAGTGACTCCCGCGGCGATTTTCTTGGTGGCGTTGGGGAGTTTGGCCAAGGCTTCCCCGTTAAACTCTTCTTTGGTGCGAAAGACGATGGTTGAGCTATGGCCGAGGGAATCGGCACGCACCATGTAGTCGATGAGAGTGTCGAAGTCGGTGTCGGCGGCTTTGGCAATCGCTTGCCCGGCGATTTTGAAGTCGGTGCCTTCTTGGGAGGATTTCACTTGTTCATAGAACTTGGGGTATTTTTGCGCGTGCCCCAAGTTGATGCCGATGGCAAATTGGGCGTCTTCGGGCACATAGTAGAACATTTCGACCGCTTTCGGGGTGCGCGTGTAGAACCAAATCAGCGTGCCACTCATGACGCTGACCATCAACACCGCGGCCCCGATCATCAGAAAGAGCGATAACTTGCTCGTTTCTTTCTTCTTGGCACGGCGTTTGCGCGGTCCACGCGGGGGGGGAGGCTTGGGTTTGTCCAATTTCTGGTCAGCGGTTTTCGTCGCGGCGGACGCATGGGTCGTTTTTTTCTTCGGGGGCGGCGGGCTGTCGGCATCGTCTTCATCCTCGAGTTCAGGTGCGGTGAAGACCGACTCACACTTGGGGCATTCGATGTCGGTGCCCGGTGCGGGGGCCGCTTTGAGGCGGAGTTTGGCCCGGCAATCCGGGCAGCGTAGTTCGATAGCCATAACGTTAATACCACAACCGCTGGCGATTCCGGAAATGACGACAAGGCTTCTGTATCGATCCTACCGAGAACTTTGCGACCGATACAAGGAGATACTCGCTACTCAGCTTGACGCGGCTAGTCCGCGCCGTCAATGTAACAATATGAGCCGGCCGGCTGCGGGGGAGATGACATGATTGGGTTGCGATACACAATTCTTTCAGCCGGAATGTTCACCGGGATCGTGTTGTCGGTTCCAGCGCAACCACCGTCGCCGCCATCGGCACGAAACTTGGCTTACGATGCCGCCGCGGCGCTGGTCGCCGGGGCGAGCCAGGCCAATGTCGTGCCCGGCACATTCCGTGCGCAAGTTGTTGTGGATAATCGCTTCAAAAAGCCGATCACCAGTCCGGATGGCCGTGAATCTCCGGATCCACGCAATCGTACGGGCAAGATGCACTGCCTGGTGTGTGAGTACGGGCTGGCCCCCGTGGTGGCGATCTTTCTTCGGAGTGACTTGAAGAATTTCGACGAGCAGAGCGGTTTGGCCAAACTTATTCAAGGCGTGGATAAGCTTGTTGCCAAATACACCACCGATAAATTGTCGGCCTTTGCGATGTATCTCCGCCTCGAGGGCGGCTCGAAAATTGTGGCTGTCAAGCGAGCCGATGGCAGTGAAGAACGGATCGAAGTGCCGAAAGAATATCCCGATGACGAGAACCGCGACCTGTACGCGGCGGAGATTCGGGGGTTTGCCGAGAAAGTCCCGGCCGACAATGTGCCGTGGGGCTTGGTGCCGGTGACGTCACCGGCGATACGGACCTTCGGTATTCCCGAACGTGTGCCGCTGACGGTCATTATTTACAACCGTTTCCGAATTCAACAACGCTGGGAGTTAGCCCCCGACGATCTCAACGACGACAAGGTCCGTGAGATCCTCCAAGCGACCGAGACCATGGTCACTACCCGCAAGTAGGTCAGGCCGAGAGGCAAGGCGGCTCTGGGATCGGGCCAGTGCGGGTTCGTGTCGCACATAAGCGTGATTTTTCCAGATTAGCGTGATTTTTTGGGTTTGCCGTCGTTTTTGTCGCTCTTTTTGGCCGTGAGTTCTTGACCGGTGGGGCATTCCGTCAGCACAGGGCATTTGCTGCACAGAGGGTCTTTTTCGGTACAGATTTCTTTGGCCTGCAGGCTCATCAATTCGGTGAATTCCAAGCCGCGCGCTTTGGGAATAACGTGTTCGATGCCGCTGCGGACGGCCTCCAAATCTTCCAAATCGATATCCGCTTCGACCACCCCCAAACGCTGCAGGACGCGAATGGTGGGGCCATCCAGCGGTATGGCATGACCGCCTAACGACCGCTGCACCACCCAGGCAACGGCAAAATCGTTCACCTGCTTGAAGCGGCCAATCTGCTTGGCCGCCTGTTTGAGTCCTTTGGTTTCCAGGTCTTTGGTGTTGAAGTAGCGAGAAATTTGTTTGGCTGCGTGTTTCAGTCCTTTCTTCTCCATATCGCCGATTTCGAAGGAGTAGTTGAGCTCAAAAACGGCTTGCAGAACGCCAATAATCCAGCCGGCGCGGAGGCCGGCTTGTGGCAAAGGGCGTAAAACCTCGGCCACTTCCTGGACCGTGGAGACGCGGATTTCGTTCCAGTCAACAAATGATTTTTTGAGTCGTTCGAAGGCAGCATCGGCCTCGCTGCTGATGCTGCCCTCCCGACAAATGGCGTAGATCAATTCTTCCAATAGCGGCCGGGGTGTTTCCCCTTCCATGACTGGGAGGGGGAAACGTTTTTTGAGGGCGGTTTGGACCTGCGCTAACAACTGTTGCTTATTGGTAATCGCCGGCATGCCGTGGGCTCCATTTCCCAAGAAGAACCTGCGCTCCTCAGTGAGCCGCGGGAGTATGAGTTAGTGGGGGTTATTGCTTGTGCGTTCGGGGGGTTGTTCGGGGTCGTCGGATGCGTCGGTGTCGGCAGCGGTCGCATGGTCGGCGGGCACCGGGCTGTTGTGCGTGGCGCGGCGTTCATTCTCCTCACGAATGATCCGGGAGATGGCGATGCTTTTCTTGACACCTTCGTCGATGACAAACGTGACATGCGGAACATAGCGGGAGGTGAGCCGATCCGCGATTTTGGTTTGGATGAAGCCGGCGGCACTTTTCAACCCGTGCATCGTGAGTTGTTGTTCTTTCTCCGTTCCCATGATGGAGACGTAGATTTTCGCATGCTGCAAATCGGGTGAAACCTCGGTGCGCGTGACGGTCACGCCTTTGACGCGCGGGTCTTTGAGTTCGAACAAAATGGCATGGGCGGCCGTTTCGCGGATGACTTCGGATACCCGCGCTAGTCGATGCGATTTCATAGTGTCTACTCGCGCCGGCGGCGGCAAGGACCGCGGTTGGGGGGGATTTTAGACCACGTCGGTGCCCACGACGACATCACCGCCGAGATATTCGGCCACCGGGTGGGTACGCAGGGCATGAGCGATGTTGTGGAGCACGCTCTGCACCGCGGCTGTTTCAAAACCAACGGCGGCGAAACCCAGTGTGACCAATTTTACGTCGTCGTGGGTGTCCACTTCGGCGGCCGCCACGTTGAAGCGGCCGCGCATACGATCGAGGATGCTCCGCACCACTTGGCGTTTGTCCTTGAGGGTTCGAGAATCGCGAACCAACAGTCGGGCAGAGAGGGTGCCGACAACCATGAGTTTGTCACACGAAGAAAGCCCCATTGGCTCCGCGTAGCCTCAGCATCCACTCACGGACCGCGGAACAGCACTCTAGAGGGTTCGTTGTCGCACTTCAACTTTGAAGGCTTCGATGACATCGTCGACTTTGACATCGTCGAAACCCGAGATTTTCAGACCGCACTCAAAGCCCTCACGGACTTCGCGGACATCGTCCTTAAACCGCTTGAGGCTATCGAGGCCAACCACTTTATCGGCCGGTGGATAGACCACAACACCGCCACGAATCACCCGCACGCGAGCGGTTCGTTCGATCACGCCGCTGGTCACATAACAGCCGGCAATGGTGCCCACCTTGCCCACCTTGAAGATTTGCCGCACCACCGCCCGGCCCAGGTGAATGACTTCCTCAACCGGCTTGAGCCGCCCTTCCAACGCCGCTTTCACATCATCAACGAGGTTGTAGATGATCTGGTATTCGCGGAGGCTGATGCCGCGTTCTTCGGCCAGTTGCAGTGCGGCATCGTCGGCGGTGACGTTGAAGCCAACGATCAGCGTATCGCTGGGGCTGGTGAGGGCCAGTTGGACATCGGATTCAGTAATCGCCCCGATGCCCGCGTGGAGCACCCGCGTGGTGACCTCTTCGTGAGTGAGCTTTTCGAGTTCTTTGCGAATCGCTTCCAGTGAGCCGCGGGCGTCGGCTTTGAGAATTACCTTCAGCTCGGTGATCTTTTGCTTACTGCGCGCCGCGGTCAGGGCCGCCATATCGACCACCGGAGCCGCTTTGAGCAGTTTCTCCTCGCGTTCTTTCTTCTCGCGGGCTTCCGCAATTTCCTTGGCGGTGGCCAATTCTTCGACGACATAGAACGGATCGTCGGCATTGGGGACCCGATCCAAGCCGGTAATACGAACGGGTGTGCTGGGGCCAGCTTCTTCTATGGGCTGACCCAAGTCGTTGTACATCGCGCGGACACGGCCGTATGTGGAGCCACACAGCACGATGTCGCCCACCCGGAGCGTGCCCTGTTGCACCAGCAGCGTGGCCATAACGCCTTCATCGGAACTCATGTACGCTTCAAGGCAGGTTCCGGTGGCCGGACGATCCGGGTCGGCTTGCAGCTTATCGGCCAAATTGAGTTCCGCTTCAATCGAAATCGCCGTCAACAGATCGTCGATCCCTTGGCCCGTGAGGGCAGAACATTCGACGAATTGCGTATCGCCGCCCATGTTGTCGGGGAGCAGTTCGAGTTGGTAGAGTTGGCGGCGGGTGCGTTCGATGTTGGCGTTGGGGGCGTCGATTTTGTTGATGGCGACGATCATCCGCACGCCGGCGGCCCGGGCGTGGGCAATGGCTTCCTCCGTTTGCGGCATGACCCCGTCGGTGGCGGCAACGACGATGACGGCAATGTCCGTGACGTTGGCGCCGCGTGCCCGCATCTTGGTGAAGGCTTCGTGACCGGGGGTATCGAGGAAGGTGATGCGTTTGTCGATCAGGTTCTGGTCGGGATGATCGGGGTCAACCACCCGGTGCGTCACCGACCAAGCTCGGATCGACTGGGTGATGCCGCCCACTTCACTGGCGGCGATATTCGACTGGCGAATTTTATCGAGCAAGGTTGTTTTGCCGTGGTCGACGTGGCCCATGATGGTGACGATGGGCGGTCGGGGACGCAGTTTGGCCGGGTCGACTTCACGGGCCAGGCGTTCAAAGTCTTCGATGAGCTGTTCTTCGGCGGTCTTTTGTTTCTTGGCGACCAGCTCGATGTTCTTCTCGATGGCGATGAGAGCGGCTGTATCAAAGTCCACCGGGGCATTGATGGAATAAAGGGCATTGGTTTCTTTCTTGAGGCGCAGAATCAATTCGCCCACCTTCATCCCGATGGTTTCGGAGAGGCTGCGCACGGTAATGGGAAGGGTGATTTCCACCTTCCCTTCCTTCTTCACTTCGACTTTTTCGCGCTTGGCCTTGCGCAACAAAGCCGCGCGCGGGCCACGCCGCGAGCCAAACTGTTCTTCGATGGTCTCGACACCGCTATCACCAATGACAATCGAGCTGCGATCGACCCGCGGGCCGGACTGCCGGCCTTTATCAGTGCGGCCTTTATGGCGCGACTCGCGACCGATGACGCCTTTTTTCTTTTCGTCCTCATCGTCGCTATCGAAGTTGGCTCCGCGTCCACCAGCCCCTCGTTGCGGTCCGCTAGGTCGCGGGGGCGCTTCGTTGGTTTTCCCTCCGCCACCGGGGGGGGTACGCACGATTTCGGTCATGGACACCCGCTGGCCCCGGGCGCTGGCCGCCCGCAGGCGTTCAATCATCTCGGGCGTCAGCTTCACCGATTGGCTGGAGCCACTTTTGGCCGGTGCGGTGGGCTTGGCCGGTGGTGCGGGCGGTCGTGGTCCTGACGGACCGCCGCTGGGCGGGCTGGCACCGCTGGGTCCGGGTCCGCCACCAGGCCGAGAACCTGCCGTGCCGCCGGGTGCGGTTGAGCGCTGGCTGCCTGGGGGCGGGGCTTGATTCGCCGACGTTCGCGCCGGTGCCAGATGTTTGGGTGGCGGAACTTGGGGGGGCCGGTTCAATACGGCTGGCCGCGTGGATGGCGCGGCGGTCGGCGGAATGATGTTCTTGGGAGGGCCAGGGGGTGTCGGTGGCGGCGGGCTTTTCGCCGCGGGGGGTGGCGTGGGGGGGGCCGTCGGGGCCGCTGGCGGTGCCTTGGGCGGTGAGGGGGCAGCGGCAGCAGAAGTCAGACCCGAGGGGGATGGGGCCACGGGCGGTGGGGGAGGCGTGGGGGGCATAGACGCAGCCGGCGTAGGAGCTGAACTCGATGCCGCGGGGCTGGCAGCACCCGGTGTGGGGCGCGGAACACCGACAGGGCCTGAACGACCTGGAGCGCTGACAGAGCCTGAACGACCCGACGTATTCAGATTGCGAATGCCACTGCCGGGCAGGGTGGGGATAACATTGCGCGGCACCGGCGGGGGGGGCGTCGGAGCCGGTGGAGGCGTCGGGGTTGTGGTGGCCGTGGTTGCTGGAGCCGCTGGCGTGGCTGGGGTCGTGGCTGTTGTCAACGTGGGGGCTGGGTTGTCAGCGTTGAGGGATGGTGCGGTTGGGGCCGTCGGCGGGGAAGCGGGGAGGCGTTCCGCCGGAGGAGGAACTGGCGTCATGCTCGCCGCAGGAGCCGCGGCTGCTGCCGGGAGTGTTTCGGGAGCGGGTACGGCGGATGGTGTCGGCGGCGGCGAAATCACCGCCGTGGGCGAAATCACCGCCGTGTCCGCGGGTTTGGGAGCCGGTTTGGGGGCGGCTTTGGGCAACGTTTGGATCGTTTTTTCGAGTTTGGCCGCCGGCGGGATAATCGACTTCGGGGGAGTACCCGGCGGCGGAAGGGGGGCACTGCCCGGTTTAGGGCCTTTCTTGACGCGTTCCTTGAGCGCCTCCGCTTGGCCGGGTTCCAAACCACTCAATTGATTGGTGATTCCGGTGAATCCCAATTCCTTGCAGTAGTCGAGCAGAAGTTTACTCTCGACATTCAGTTCCTTTGCCAGGTTGAAAACCCGGACCTTCTTTTCTTTGGTGTCTTTCGTCTGCGGATTCGACAAGCGGTACTCCTCTGGTGGGCTGCGAGCTACCCCCGGAAAACGTCCTCACCTCGGCCAGTGAGTCCGGTCAACCCCGTTGACCCCCTCTGTGTACTATTCTAATCGCGCTGAGTTTCCTGAAAAGGGCACCTCGTCGGAAGCGCCGGGCCATGTGGGCCGGGCACCCCGTTCAGCGCAAACGGTGATGGCGGTCAGGATTCCTGACGAACTTCCTCATGGGTTGCCGCTAGCGGCGTGACATTCTCCTGTTCGGTGGGCGCCGCTGGGGCAGTGGGCTGTTCCTCATCCGATGCCACCGCGGAGGCTAGGGCGGGTTCGGCGGAGGCGGCGTCGGCCCCGGCGGTTGTGGTCGAGTGGGCTTCCGCTTCCAAGCGGGCTTGTTCCGCGGCTTCTTCGGCCTGACGGCGTTCTTCCTCGACGCTGCGTTCCATCACGTCGGCATATTCTTCGGCATACATAATCACTTCATCGGCTTGATCTTCCGGCAAGCCGGTGAATTCCGCAAGGGCGGCGGCATCAATGCAGGTGATGTCGTTGTAAGAGAGGAACCCTTCTTCAATGAGGGCGTTGGTCAGTTCGGGGGAGGCGTGCGGGAGTTGTCCGAACCACCGCTCGGCCCGTTCGAGGGCTTCGGCCAGTTCGTCGTGGGTCATGATTTCGATATCCCAACCCACCAGTTTGGAAGCTAGACGCACGTTCTGGCCGCGGCGGCCGATGGCCAAGGACAATTGATCGTCGGTGACCAGAACAATCGCCCGGCCCAAACGTGGGTATGGGAAAACATCGGAAATCTGCGCCGGCTGCAAGGCATTGGGAATCAAGACTTGCAGCGAGTCGTTCCAACGCACAATGTCAATGCGTTCCCCGTTGAGTTCTTCGATGACGTTTTTGATGCGGCTGCCGCGAACGCCGACACAGGCCCCGACAGCGTCCACTTTGGAGTCGATACTTGACACGGCGACTTTCGAACGGTAACCCGCTTCCCGAGCTACGGCGCGGATGTCGATAATCCGCTCTTCGATCTCGGGGATTTCTTCTTCAAACAAGGCTTTGACAAACTCCGGATGACAGCGTGACAGCACCACTTTGACGCGATGCCCCTGCTTGCGGACCTCCATGATGATGGCTTTCACCCGCTCCCCGACATGATGGGTTTCGCCGGGAATTTGCTCACTCCGCGGTAATAAGGCCTCGGTTTTGCCCAACGCAACAATCGCCGTGCCCGCATCGACACGCGTCACGGTGCCAACGACCAATTCATACTTCTTTCCGGTGAATTCATTGTAAACGGTGTCGGATTCGGCTTCGCGTATCTTCTGAATGATCATTTGTTTTGCGGATTGGGCGGCGATGCGACCCAACGTCTCGGGGTCCAGCTCCTGCTCGCCATAGCGGGCAATGATGTTGCCGGTGGCTTCGTCAATATGCACAAAGACGCCTTCTTCGACACCAAAATGGCGTTCGGCCGCAACTTGAATAGCGGTGGCAATCCCTTTGAAAATCGTTTCTTTGGAAATTTTGCGTTCCTCATGGAGCATTTCGACCAGCTTGAGGATCGCTTCTCCGGGATTCTTCTCTTTTTTGACCACCATAATCGGCCTCATTCGCGACGGTGCATAGCTCACAAACACCGACACCGGCTTGGGGCGCTCCCACGCCGCGGTTGCCGGGGCCAATCCAACAGTAGCACAACTGTTAGATTCGCAGCCCGACACCCCGACGCGTGCGGCCAAAAGCCGGTGCATCGTTGGTGTGGTTGTCTGCTGTATTCTGGCCGTTGCCTCCGCGATAAGCAAGGGGCTTTTGGGAGATTTTCCCCAGGCCCCATCGCCCATGATGGTTTCCACGGCCCGTTCGGCTCGATCCCCGGATTCTTCCGTGCCGCAACCTCTTCCCTACCTCTTCCCCTTATTGGGTCTTCCCTGCCTCTTCCCCTTATTGGGATGGAAGCCCCCGTCGGCCACTGTTGGCACGCGGGCCGGGCTTGCAATGATGAGGCCAGTGCCCCAACCGATCAGGAGAATATCACCGAACCCCACCGATGCGGTCTTGGCGTCGGGACAGAGCCATCATGAGGAGAGAGCCATCGTGAATTGATGGGGGTCACAATCTGATCTGGAGAAATTGATGGGGCACAATCTGATCTGGAGACACAGCAAGGCTTCATGGTATACGGTACGCGACCATCGCGCACTCTGCCGTGTTGGTTCATCGCGATGGGGCCGTGGCGACCAGCGCTAGGCCAGATTGCCCCCTCTGGCGATAGGTCGCGCTACGGCTGTTGGGCACCGTCGGCGGGATGGTTTGGCGGTGACGGTAGTGTGCTGAGGCTTCCCCTGCGAATCTATCTGGGAATCAAGTTGAGGATCAAGATGTGAAGCATCGATTGATAATTGGATTGTTCATTAGGGAATTTGCGGTTGTTCTTCCTCCACCCTTCGGGATGATGCCGGTCTGACAGATCATCGGCGAGGACATGCGATGAATCATCCGCGTTTCAGTATTGTTATCCCAGCGCGGGAACGAGCCGCGACCCTCCAGGCGACGTTGCAAAGTTGCCTGGCGGTGGAACACGACAGCTACGAAGTGGTCGTGTTTGATAACGCCAGCGGTCCAGAAGTTCGCGCAGCCGTTGACGCCCAAGCCCATCCCCGGCTTCGTTATGTGCGCTGCGAGCAACTTTTGGCCATGACGGAGAGCTGGAATACCGCGGTGGCCGCGGCCCGTGGCGAGTGGGTGCTGGTCATCGGCAACGATGACGCCGTGCTTCCCCATGCCTTGCGTGAAATCGACGCGATTGTAGCTCGCCATCCGGTTCGAGCTGTGAAATGGGCCACGGCCACCTACACCTGGCCCGACCTGGCCGATCGTCGCGATGCGAATTTACTCAGTATCCCTCTGGCGCGGGAATTGCGCCGACTCAATGGCATCGACAGTATCCGTCAACTGGGGTGTAACGCCATCGACATCAACGTACTGCCGGGCAACTATCATGGGGCTGTCCATCGCGACATTTTGGAGAAGGTTCGGCAACAAACGGGGCAGGTGTACTGTTCGGCCTATCCAGATACTTACAGTTGTGTGGCTTTCGCCTGGGTGGCGGGTGAGTTTGTCTATAGTTCAGCTCCGTTGTCAATCTATGGGCTGTCGGCGTGCAGTAACAACATGGCGGCGCGGCTGTATCAGTCGCAAAACCCCGTCGGCCGCGAGTTTCTCGAACTCAATCGCCGCGACGGATTGACCACACATCCGTGGTTTCCCGACTTCGGCATTGTGCCGACCGTCGTTCCGGATGCGTTTCTGCAAGCGAAAATGCGGTTTTTCCCGGACCGCGCGGATTTGGTGCTGGATCGGCGCGTGTGGACCGAGTTACTGGTACGGACGTTGTGGATGCCCAATCCCGACGATCGTCGGCGGCTGATTGCGATTGTTCGGGATCATCTCCGCGATGATCCTAAGCTACTCGCCTGGTTTGACGACAACGCCATTGGCGAGCTGCCCAGCGATGGGGAACCGCGGCTCCGGCATCCCTTCTGGGGGTATGATGGCGAGAAATTGTGGCTGGACACGACATCGTTCGCCATCACGGATATTTTTCAAGCCACGAAGCTGTGTGTGGCTGTTACGGGCGGCACCGCGCCGTTGGTGTGGAATGTCCTGAGCCGTACCTCCGAACGGGAGATGTTCCGTCGACACATTCGTGATTTGCAGCAGCAGTGCCAGAGCCTGCTGCAAACCCTCGAATCGGCCTTGTCCTGTCTCCCCTATCGATGGGTGCGTTCCGTCCGCCGTTGGCTGAAAGCCTCCTAGAGCGGGGGGCACTGTCGGGGCGGAGGGTGCTGTCCAGGCGGAGGCAGACTCTCTTCAACGTCATCCTGATGGGGTGGCAGAAAGATACCAAGACACGGACAACGGCCTTGTTTGGCATCGTCAGCGGCAAAAGTGGCTAATCGTCGCCGGATCGCTGTGGTGAGAGTCGTACTCGCCTCACCATAGCTCCCACCTCCTTCCTTTGACAGCAACATCACAGAAAGGAGGCGTTTCGATTTATCAGGTCAACGACCAACCCACCGGGTGAACTTCCGATGTGGGGAAGATAGCAACTCGGAGGGCCGACGTGCTTCCTTGGGAAGCCTACGGCCCGCCTTCTCTGGGAAGCCTACGGCCTGTGGGGTTGGGGCCGTAGGGCGATGCGTGCCTTCTCGGGAGGCTTACGCCACAGGCGGGGCTTGTTCTTCGGGTTGATCGATTTCTGGTTGTTGGGATACACTCTTGGGCGGATGGAACAAGAGTAATAGCAGCAGTGCGGCGACCAGAGCAGCGCCCATCGAGAATTGGAAAACGGCCTGGTAATCGACGCTTTGTCCCACCGCGTAGGCTTCCTTGAGTCGGCCGCACAGGAAGTTGGCAACAAACGGCCCCACGCCCAAGATCAAGACGTTGAACAAACCTTGGGCGCTGGCCCGCACATCCTTGGGGAAGTATTCATCCACGAAAATGTAGACCGTTGCGAAGAAGAATGCATAGCAGATGCCATGCAGAGCGTTGACGGTAATCGCCGCCCACGGTTCTGGGTAGTACGCAAACACGGCGAAGCGGGCTGCGTGCCCCAAAACACCCACGATCATCGTGAAGCGCCAACCGAGCGATTTAAGGACGTAGCCGAGGACGAGCATCGTCAAAATCTCGGCGATCTGCCCAATTTTCATCACCGGGGCCACCCAGTTGGCGTTGATATCTACCGCCCCGCCGTCGGCCTTCGGCCCCAAGAACGTGAATGTCCAGAAAAAGAAGCTTTGATGCACGGCGGCATCGATGAAGGTCACGATAAACAGGACCGCGATAAACGGCTTTTTCAAGTAACGCAGCGCCTTCAACCACGCAATCGCATCTTGCCCGGTGGCGGGTTTGGGCGGCGTGTGCGGGAGGCGGAGGCTGTAGGCCGCCAGCAGAAACGACGCCACCGCGGCCAGTAGGAAGATGTACCGCTTCATGGCCATCGCCGGTTCGCCGACCAATGAGGTTCCCAGGACTGTCTCCAGCCAGTTCACAGCCCCACTGGTCTGGGTTTTGGCGACCGCATCCCAATCCACCAGCAAGAAGATGAATGGCCAGCTGGCCGCGATCCAGCCGATGGTACCCCAGACGCGCACCGGGCCGAAATCACGGGCTGGATTGCGCAGATTGGCGAAGGCAATCGAGTTGGTAATCGAGATGGTAGGAACGTAAAAGATGGAGTGGATCAGCATCAGGCCGAAAAACGGCCAGAACGCGGCGTTCACTTCGTCGGCATTGGCCGGGTTGGGGCGAATGAAAAACAGGCCCAGTATCGAGGTTCCACCCACCAGGTGGCTGAACGCGAGAAACTTCTCCGCGGCGAACTTCCGGTCGGCGAATTGGGTGCTGAAGAACAACGCCACCAGCGCGCCGACGTTGAATGCACCAAAGATCAGGGGCTGTTGCCAATCGCCGTTGAAGCCCAATTTGGGGATATAATCGAAGCCCAGTTCAAACCAGGCTCCCCAGATGAAAAACTGGAGAAACATCATCACCGAGAGTTGGAAGCGCAAGGAGCGTTCTCGGGTGGAGGGAACCAATTCAGCCGACATGGTGTCTCCGGGTGGGGTTTTGGTCATTCAGCCATCGGAATGACGCTGAATTTAAAAACCTGCCGCGTGGATGGCAACGAGAATTGTGGCCGCTTTCGTCCCAACTGCCTTACCGACCGGCTGGTTGCTCCACTTTGGCGATGGGAAATGGTCGCACGGTTTGTGGGCGGCCCAAGGTGGGGTTTTGCGTTCCGCCGCTGAGCTGCCGGACGCGGGCGCGGGCGTACAAATCAAGTTCGTGAATGTAGATCAATCCGTCGCCGTCAATATCGGCATGGCCGGACAAGCCTTCGACCAGGCCGAAGGTATAAAACCCGGCTTTGGTGAGGGGATTTTCCAGCGAGAATTCACGACCGGCCGAGGCACACATCACGATGACGCCAGAATCTGCGGCCGTCAGGTCGCGGACGAGAGTATCGGTCACCGGGGGACCTTTCTCGGCCACCCGCCCCGAGTGGCAGGCATCGAGGATGGCCACCAGACGCCCTGGCATGGCATCCAGCCGATCCTTGAATAACTTCCCCGAAAGCAGCGAGCTGCCATCGCGATCGGCCAGGTTGAGATCGTGGGGGCACAGATAGAAATGCCCATAGGCGTCGGTCGTTCCGTGCCCCGAGAAACTGACAATGCCGACATCGTGCGGGGTCATCTTCGCCTGCAGCCAATCAAGGCCGTCGAGAATGCCTTTTTTGGTGGCCTGTTTGTCCGTGAGAATCTTCACTTCAATCCGGTTGAAGACCGCTTGGGAGCGGGTCTGGAAGGCGGTGGCCAGTTGCTGGGCGTCGCTGGCACAGTAACGGAGCTTCAAATCCCCCGGATAGTCCGAGACACCCACAGCCAGGACATACAAATTGGGTTTGGGAATCGGTCCGGATTTGACGGCCAAACCCACCTTCGACATCCCTTTACTGACGCCGGAATCGGCGATGACGGCGAAGGTATGCAACCCCGGCGTCAGCGCCACTTCCCAACTCGCTTCGACCGTAGTTAACCCACCGGTGAAACGCTTCACCCCGGCTGTTCCCAGATACGGTCGGCCATCCACCAATAGCCGCATCGACTCAATCGGGTGCTTGGCACTGGTCGCTTTGGCTTTGATGATCAATGTGTCGGAATTGACTTTCAGTTCGGTGTCGTCAAAGCCTTCGAGGGTCACTTCAGGTGGGATCACATCGGCGACGTTGGTCGTCTGGATGAGGGCTTTGTCGTACTTCTGAGCCATGGCTAGGGCACGGGGGATATCGCCCGCGGGCACAATGTACTTCAATAGCGCCGGTTGATACATCGACGCCCGGAAACGTTCGGCGGGATGAACGATTTGCGCCTTGTTACTGCCTGTCACTTGCCAGGCGATGAGCCGTTCGCCCTGTCCGGAGCAGGCGTAGTAGCCTTGCGGGGTCCAGGCGATCCAATCCCGACCCGAGATGAAGATGGAGAGTAGTGGGTCTTCCTGGTCGCGTTGCCAGATGCGAATGGTTTGATCCGACGATCCAGTGGCGAACAGTTGGCCATCGGGGGAAGGGGTCACACACAGGATGTTGCCGGTATGACCGATGAAGCGATGGGTTTCGCGGGCCGTGGCGGGGTTGATCAGCGCCAGCGTTTCCGCCCCCGCGACCACCACGGCATTCCCTTTGGGCAAGACCGTGGCGGAATAAATCTTCTCACCGCCGTTGAGCAGCATCACTTGGGGGGGGCGGCCCGTGGTTTGCACTTCAAAACCCCGCGAACCGGTGATGATTTTCACATGATCATCGGATGTGACCGTTTGCGTATATTTGGCGGGGTCGGGTGGGTCACCGATGCCGAATGAATCGAGGCGGAAGGTGTGTTCCAATCGGCCTTCGCGGTTCGCATCGCGGACGTTACTGGTGCCCCATGCGAGGGATTTGCCATCTTTCGACCAGGCTAACGCCCAAATGGCCTGCCCGGAACCCACGAAGCGATTGACCACGTCACCGGTGTTACTTTTCCAGACGAATGTTTCGTGTTGGCTGCCGCCGCTGGTGGCGATTTTGTCGCCCGCGGGCGAAACATCGACCGCAAAAACGGTATTGGTGTGCTGCGTGAACGAGAGTCGGGGTTGGCCGCTGGTGAGGTTGACAATCCCAGCCCAGCCGGCTCCACCGACACCGACGACCGCGATTTCCCGATCTCCGGGCAAAAACTGCATCTGGTGAATGGCCACCGGTCGCCCCGCATATTCGATGGGCGGCAGTTTGTTGGTGAAAACACCGGCGACGTTGCCCAGCAGAATTTCCCCCGACTTGGTGCCAATCGCCAACGTTTGGCCGTCGTTGCTCCAGGCCAAGGTCGTGGCCTGTAATCCGCGCAAGGGGAATTCCCGGTGAGGCGTTTTACGATCGAAGTGGAAAATCTGCACAAAATTATCCGCTCCCAGGCAGGCCAGAATCTGGGCTTTCGGGTTGGGATTGAACTTCACTTCAAGGACTGGCGCTGGACTGGGCCGTTCTTTGAGCGAGGTGCGGTTGGCCACGTTCACCAATTGGATGTAGCCATTGTCGCAACCGACTCCTAACCACTTGCCATCATTGGAGTAGTGGAGCGTAAGGATCGTACTCATGCCGACTTCGAGGGGGGCACCAGCCATCGCGCCGGTTTCGGGGTCGATGATGTAGATCGGCACTTTCCCGGGGATCAATTTGCCAACCGGTTCGCCCGCGACGGCCAAACGCTTGCCCGAACGCGACATCGCCGCCGCCAGCAACGAACCTTCCCGACCTGGACCTGCAGGGAAACGAATAGTCTTGAGCGTTTCGTTGGTGACCGGGTCCCAAATACGGACCGCTTTGTCTTGACCGACGGTGATGACCCGGTCGCCTTGGGGGGTAAAGAACACTTTGCCGATCAAATCGGTATGCCCCCCCGCATCGAGAATCAGCAGCGGACGGCGCTGGCGTTCGGGTAGCGGGGGCAGCTTCGGTAACGGACCCTCGGCAACGAAGTTTCGCGCCCGTACAAAGGGGTCTTCATCGTCCGCTAGGGGCGGAATCGCGGGGGCTTTCACAATCGGCTTGGTCTCGGGAACCAGAGAACCGCTGATGCGGATTTTCGGCGGTGGTGGGAGTCCGGGTAGGGTGTTCTTTGTGGGTGGTTGGGGCTTCGGCGTGGGTGGGGGATTCGGGTTAATCGGGGGCGGCGGTGACGGCGGGGGGCTGGGGGGATTGATCTTCGGCTGAGGCGGTGAAGGGTTGGGGGCAGGCGAGGGATTCGGTTGGGGGGGAGCTGGGACGTTCGTTGCCGCAGTGGGGTTCGGGGGGTCGTCGGTTTTGGCTGTGGTGTCGGTTTGGGCTGTGGTGTCTGTATCTGAACCACGGAATGCGACGATCACACCAACGATCCCGCCCACCACCAGCACCGCGGCCGCCACCCCCGCGATGATCCATTTCGTGGTGGGGTTTCCGGTGGAATCTTCACTATCTTCATCGTCGTAGTTATCATTCTGGTGCCGAGTGTGGAATCGGCCGGCTGACGCAGCTGTTTTCCGATCGGTGGGGTAGTCGGGCGGTCGCCGGCGAAGATCGGGCCTATCGACTTGGAAAACTGCCGTGAACTCGTGCCCGCAGCGGGGGCACTCCACGTCGTGTTCACCGGTTCCTTCGAGCTGAAGTCGGAGCGTGGCCTGACATTCCGGGCAGCGGACTTTCAATGCTGACATGGGAAGCCTCGTCCTACAGAGGAGAAGCCGTATTGCCGAAGTGGACGGACTGAAGCCTGGCAACGCTATCGGCATCATGCTGAACGCTCGGTAGGGGGACGTCAAGAGAAAATCGTCTGGTTTTTGGCTGGGGATTCGATTGTGGAATTGTGGCCTGTGCCTCATTCCACGGCTATCTCACAACGCTCCGGAATGAGGTGACGGGAAAGACGGCAACGGTCGGTGGAAGTTTCCCGCCTGGGAGACCTGTTACGAGGCTGGGAGACTTATTACGAGGTTCGGTGGAGTTTCTCGGGAAAGACGGTAACGGTCGGTGGAAGTTTCCTGCAGCCATCGAACAGAGGTGTTATTGCCAAGGTAACGGTGGCGACGGAAGCCCGGCGCGTTGTCTTGAAGGCGGCGGTACCATGGTATGATGAGCAAGAGGGTTTCGTGGGCGGCGCGACCGAAGAGATGACAGCCGCGAGAGTAACTCCTTTGAAGCGATGTCATGGCGATCACTGCGTTAGCTGTGAGTAACACCGGGCTTCAGGCCGCGTCGCGGTTTCTGGAAGTCGTGAGCAATAATGTGGCCAACTCCAACACTATCGGCTATAAGACGGCGCAAATTACGTTCCAAGATGCGCTTTATTCCGCCTTTGCAGCGGGGGCTGCGACAACGGGGTTCACTCCACCGTCGGCCAATCAACTCGGTTTTGGTACACTGGTGGATGACGTGGTGGGTTTGTTCACGCAGGGGCGCTTGCAACCCACTGGCGAGCCGTTCGATTTGGCGATCACCGGACGCGGCTTTCTGGCCGTACGGCTGCCCAACGGCACCCTTGGCTATACCCGGGCTGGCAACTTCGATCTGAATGCCAATCGCCAGTTGGTCAGCGCTGATGGGTATGTGCTGGCCGATGCGATCACCATTCCTTTGGATGCCAGTTCGGTTTCCATTGCGGCCAATGGTACCGTAACGGCGGTCACACCCAATGGAATTGTGACCGTGGGTCAAATCCAACTGACGGCCTTCCAAAACCCCGCGGGATTGGTACGGATTGGCGATACGGTGTTCGCTCCTGGACCCAATAGTGGCCCGGCCATCACCGGTGTGCCGGGAACCAACGGTTTGGGCACCCTCAACCAAGGTTTTCTCGAACAATCCAACGTCGAATTGACAACCGAATTGGTCAATCTCATCCTGGCCCAGAGGGCCTTTGCTTTCAATACCCGGGCCATTCAGGTTGAAAACGCCACCTTGCAGGCGACACTCGATTTGATCGCGTAAAAGGCATTGGATCGCGTAAAAGGCAACCGGTTGGAGTCGGGATAGAGGTGATATCGTGACGGTACCGATTGTTGCCATCGTGGGGCGACCCAACGTCGGCAAATCATCGCTTTTCAATTGGCTGGCCGGTCGGCGGATCAGCATTGTTGATCCGACGGCCGGGGTAACGCGCGATCGTGTTTCGACACTCGTCGAACATGATGGCCGCGTTTGGGAATGGATGGATACCGGCGGCGTGGGCATTGTGGATGCTGATAATCTGACCGCCGATGTCGAACGGCAGATTCACATGGCCATCGACCAGGCTGCGGTGATTCTCTTTGTGGTCGATGTGCGCGAAGGCATCATGCCGCTGGATGAGGAAGTCGCCCAGCGGCTCCGCGGCGTGCGGAAACCGATTCTTCTGGTGGCCAATAAGGCCGATACCGAAAAGCTGGCCCAACAGGCCGCAGAGTTCTTCCGGTTGGGTTACGGCGAGCCTTTGTGCGTCAGTGCGGAACAAAAAATCGGCAAGGACGAACTGTTGGCGGCGATCGTCGCCCGGTTACCACCGGATACTGGTACCTCCCCTCCTCCGGAACCCGCCCTGAAGATGGCCATTGTCGGACGGCGTAACGCCGGCAAAAGCACCTTCATCAACAGCCTGGCTGGGGCCGAGCGTGTCATTGTTTCGGAAGTTCCTGGCACGACCCGTGACAGCGTCGATGTTCGCTTTGAACGCGATGGCAAAACCTACATTGCCATCGACACCGCTGGGGTCCGCAAGAAAACCTCATTAGCCAACGATATCGAATACTACAGCCTGCATCGGGCGCAGCGGTCTATCCGTCGGGCCGACGTGGTGTTGCATTTCTTCGATGCCCGCTACCGCATCAGCCGTGTGGATAAACAATTGGCCGAATACATTGTTGAAGAACATAAACCGGCGATTTTCGTCGTCAACAAATGGGATTTGGTCAAAGACCGGGTCGATACCGAGCGGATGGCCCATTATCTGCGGGCGATGTTTCCGATGCTCGAACATGTTCCCATCGCCTTCATCACTGCCAAAAAAGGCAAAAACACGCTGCGCTTACTGCAACTGGCCGTGCAATTGCACAAGCAAGCCGGGGTGCGTGTCAGCACGGGCGACCTCAACCGGGCCATTCGCGCTGCGATCGAGGCCAACCCGCCGCCGCTTTGTGGCAACCGCCAACCGAAGGTGTTCTACGCCACACAAATCGGCGTGCATCCACCCACGATTGTGCTCTTCACCAATGGCCCGGAACTCTTCGACGACTCCTACCTGCGCTACCTCACCAAATCGCTCCGCGATGCCTTTCCGTTTTCCGAAGTCGCCCTTCGTCTGATTTTGCGCGCCAAAGGGGAGAGCAAAACGGTCGAAACCACCCAGGAACCTCCTGACACCCCCGACGAAGGTCTGGCGATTGTGCGCAACTCGACAGCATCACCACCACCGCGACCTCGGAAAAAAAATGCCGATACGTGGGATTTTTAGACCCGGAAAAAAATGCCGATACGTGGGATTTTTTCGTCTGGTCGCGTGAATATCTCTCCCATTGGTAACGTCTGTTGCATTGCCGACGGTTCGCAGGAACTTCGCCCGATCATTACTCCACACGCCTGTGACGGACGGGCTATCGTCCATCCGGTGTGTCCGATAGCCTGCGCACTGCGGGGCGTCTCACATTCGACGAAGGAGTGCTTCTGATGTTGCGGATCCTAGCATGCACAACCGTGGTTGGTCTGTCACTGTCGATCGCGATGGCCGACGAATTGAAGTCGGGTCCGAAAGACAAGATCGGCGGCGCGTTCAATGTCAAAGCGATCACGGGAGAAAAGGCGGGTCAGGAATTGTGCTATGTCTGCAAGTACAATGGTGAGCAACGCCCGGCAGTGGTTCTGATTTTCACCCAGAAAGCCGATGATCACCTCGTAACCTTGGTCAAAGCCGTGGACGAAGTCCAGAAGAATAACAAGGACCTTGGGACGGTTGTGGTCGGCATCAGTGGTGTTGAGGCGGTGGATTTCGAGAAACTGCAAGCGACCCATAAACTGACAACGCCGCTGACTGTCGCGGTCGACAAAGACGGACCGAGCCGATATGAACTGAATAAAGAGGCCGCCGTCACGGTTTTGGTGTACAAGAAAGGTGGCGTGATCACCAAGAACTTCGCTTTCAAAACCACCAAAGATGCCGCGGACAAAGCGAAGGACATCGCGGAGGCGGCCAGTGCGGCCCTGAAGTAAGGCGAACGTAGTGGGAACAACCGGGGATGGTCGAACCATCCCCTGAGTAGCCGTACAACCCCGCTTGGGTGGTCCAAGCGGGGATTTCTCGTGAGGAGTTCGTTATGCGAACGATGTCGATGTGTGGCCTAGCGGCGCTCGCCATAGCGCTCGCAGGGCCTCTGGCAGCGGGGCAAGACATCAAGTCTGGCCCGGAGAAGAAAATCGGCGGTGCCTTCCAAGTGAAGGCCATCACCGGTGAGCAGAAGGGCAAAACCCTCTGCTATGTCTGAAAGTACAACGGCGAAGGTCGTGCGGCCGTGGTGCTCATCTTCACCCAAAAGGCCGACGAAAACTTGGCCAGTCTGGTCAAGGCAGTTGATGAAGTCCAAAAGAACAACGCCAAACTCGGTACCGTGGTTGTTGGGGTCAGTGGAGTCGCTCCGGCCGACTTCGAAAAACTCCAAGACACGCACAAGTTAACAACGCCGCTGACAATCGCAGAAGACGCAGACGGACCTCCCAAATACTCCCTCAATAAGGAAGCGGCGGTCACCGTGGTGATCTACAAAAAAGGCGGAACCGTTCATAAGAACTTCGCCTTCAAAGACACTTCCAGCGCATTGCAAAAAGCTAAAGAAATCGCTGAAGCAACCTCTGAAGCTCTGAAGTAGCCGCTTCCCATCCGGGGGGCGCGCAGACACGGAGCACCCCCCGGTCGGATCGCACGGTATTTGGAGATCGCTATGGCCTGCCGTTGGCTTTGGGTATTGCCGAGCTTCGGGCTAGTCGCTCTTGCTGTCACCACCGCCCAACCGCCAGACCTTCGCAAGCCGATCAACATCAACCCTCCCGCGGTGGCCAACGATCCCGACGTGAAGATTGACTACGACATTGTCTATGTCCGAGCGCCGCGCCGCGGCGACGCCGTTGGCACCAATTGGCCAGAAATCTCCAACCCGGTGTTCATGGACCCCGGGGCCGACCTGATGCTATTACATCCCGACGGCACCGAAGAAGTGCTAGTCCGCGGTGGCGCCGGTTCCGTGACCGATCCGATGGTGTCGTTCGACGGCCAGTGGGTGTACTACACGCTCTTTCACGATCTCCATGGGGCCAGTGTTTCCCAAGGGCCACCGGCCGGAGCCGATATCTACAAAATTCACGTCAAAACTCGGACGATTGTCCGCCTCACCCATCAACAGTTCACCCCCAACACCGGAGCGGGCAACTGGAGTCAGGATTTCCGCACACCCCAAGCGGGAAAAAACTACTTCGCTTACGGTGTCTTCAACATGGGGCCGTGCCCGTTGCCGGGAGGCAAGATCATCTTCACAAGCAACCGCAACGGCTTCCGACCGCCCAAACGGCTCCCGCATACCCTGCAGCTTTTTGTCATGGACGACGACGGCAGCAATGTCGAGTGCATTGGCCACCTCAACCTCGGCATGGCGCTGCATCCGGTGGTGCTCACCGATGGCCGGGTGATGTTCAGTTCTCTGGAATCGCAGGGGTTGCGTTCCAGTACGCTGTGGGGTTTATGGCAGATTCACCCCGATGGCACCAATTGGGGACCGCTGGTCAGCGCCTTCAACACCGGAGCTAGCCCCAGCGCCTGGCACTTCCAAACGCAACTGTCCGACGGTTCGATTGTCGCGGAGGAATACTACAACCAAACCAGCAGCGGGTTTGGGAGTTTGGTGAAATTCCCACCGAACGCCCCCTATGGTGTCGCCTTTGGTCCGGCCTACACTCTGGATGCGCGTAACCCGCCGCTGCGGCACGGCCGCCTCAGCGATGGCCAAGCCCGGATCCGACGCTATCCTTTCAGCCCCTATGGGATTGAATCGCTCACGCCCTTTGCCCGCGCAGACGAAGGGCCGGCGGATTATGCCAACCCGAACACACGGCCGCCCCTCCGCGGACCCGACAACGCCCCCCGCGTCGGCAAAGTGACCCATCCGTCGGCTGCGCCGGATAATCACTTGCTGTTGGTATGGTCACCAGGGCCGGTCAACGGCGGTTACACCGTACACCAGCCGGCAGTCAGTGGTGGGCTGTACTTGCTCAAAAACGGCCAACCCGTGAATGAACCAGGGCAATTGCTGAAGATCAAGCACGACCCGCAATTCAATATGCAATTTCCGCGGGCATTAGTGCCCTACAAACGCATCTACGGAATCGAGGAACCGAAACGGATTGCTTCCCTCGTCAACGATGGCCGCCGTTCCAAACACCTGCCCGCCGGCACTCCTTTTGGCTTGATCGGTACCTCCAGCTTCTATAAACGCGAAAGCTATCCCAACGGTTTAGTGAAGAAAGGCTCCGTCACCGCGACCTTCGCGGGGGCAACCGATGCCACCGGCGGCTACGAAGACCTCGATCCTTTCAATACCACGCAAGACGGCGTTTCTTTCAATTGGTTCAACCAAGGGGCCGATGCCGGCCGCTACTCCAACGACGACATTCACGCGGTCCGCATTCTGGTCATGGAACCGACGACCGATCGCAACAAGGGGCCAAACTCTGGTCGTACCTTCCGGAGCCATGCCAACGAACGGTTGCGCATCCTGGGCGAAATCCCCTTACGCAAATTCAGTGGCGATCAACAACCTCTCGATCCCGATGGCAACCCGGATACGAGCTTCCTGGCGAAGATTCCGGCGGATGTGGCTTTCACCTTCCAAACCCTCGACAAACGCGGCATGGTGCTGAACATGTCGCAAACGTGGCACCAATTGCGCCCGGGGGAAATCCGCACCGACTGTGGCGGCTGCCATGCCCACAGCCAAAAACCGACCGAATTTGAACGCACCGCGGCCGCCAAAGCCGACTACGCCCTCTTCGACCTCACCACCCAAACTCCCCTTCTGACCACCAAAGCCCACGACCAAAGCCGCACGAAGTGGGATCGCGACGACACCACCGGTTTACGCTACGAACCCCGCGTCCACAACGTCGAATATTGGCGTGATGTCAAGCCGATTCTCGAACGCAGTTGCGCCGCCTGCCACACACAGAAAAACGGCGCGAAACCCGCGGCCCATCTGGTTCTCGACGACGATACCATCGTCAACTTGCCCGATAACAACGATGTACCAGGCACCTACTATCGGCTCGCGATGGACGCGGCCGGGCGCTTCGGTTACAAGCCGATCATCGGATCGTGGCGCGGAGCCAATGCCAGCCGCTACATCCGCATGTTCCAATCCCGCCGCAGCCTGCTCATTTGGAAGATTTATGGCCAACGGCTCGACGGTTGGAGCAACGACGACTTCCCCACCGAAACTACCCCCGGCGATCCGCGCACGCTCGCCCTCAAAGGCCAACCAGTACCCAACACCCCCGCGAACCGCAATCGCGCTGATCTCGACTTCACTGGCAGCATCATGCCACCCCCAGAAGCCGTTGCGAGCGGCCAAGTTCAACCACTCTCTGACGAAGATCGGCTCACGCTTGTCCGCTGGATCGACCTGGGCTGCCCCATCGACCTCCACTACAACCCAGCCCAGCCCGAGGCGACGAAGTACGGCTGGTTCCTTGACGATCAGCGCCCCACCCTCACCGTCACCTTCCCCCAAGCCGGCACCAACGCGCCACTCGACCGCTTTCTCATCGGCATGCACGATTACGGCAGTGGCCTGGACATGGCAACTTTCACGGTCATCGCCGATTTCGCGGTCAATGGTGTGCCCGCGGGCGAGAACCTGGCCCCGAAGTTCCAATCCCGCGGTGATGGTGTTTATGAACTGAAGCTCGACTCACCCCTAACGCTCAAACGCGGCCATCTCAGCGTCAGCATCAAAGACAAGCAGGGGAACCTCACACGCCTCGACCGCCGCTTTCACGCCCCATAAGGTCCACCCCGACTGTGGACCTGGGCGCATCTGTATATATACTGATGTACAATTGCTATTTTGTCCAGAAACTTGTGGCGGCTTGTTACATTTTCGTTACAAAGTGTTCTCGTTACAAAGTGGCCCTGCCGCGGTCGTGTCCGCCATCATCGAGGCCCTGCAGCGCATCGAGGCTCTGCTTGTAGAGGCTCTGCGCCTGTTTGCATCTGAAGCTGCTGCACAAGCGTTTGCTGCAGCGCATCGAGGCTCTGCTTGTAGAGGCTCTGCTTGTAACTGTAAACACCGTTTGTAACTGTAAACACCGTGTTCGCGAAGAAAATGCGGCACATCGGGGCCCTGCGGCGCATCGAGGCCCTGCGGCACATCGAGACCCCGCCGCGGTCGTGTCATCCATCAGCCGGCTCGGGGGGCCGTATTCGATGCGACACGCTCTGCACACAAGAGCGATCGTGTCGTTGCCTCAGACCACACGGTGGAGCAATTCACCGCCTTCCAACCCCGCCAAGAGATTCTGCACGGAGACTACGGCCATACGACGACGGGTTTCCTCGGTGGCACTGCCCAGGTGTGGCGTGATGATGACATTTTCCAATTGCAAAAGCGGATGATCCCGAGGCAGTGGTTCGGGATCGGTGACATCGAGGGCTGCAGCCAAGATACGGCGGGTTTGGAGGGCTTCCGTGAGGGCGTCGGTGTCGACGACCGCCCCGCGGGCTACGTTGATCAGAATCGCGGTGGGCTTCATCTTCGCCAGTTCGGCACGGCCGATGTAGCCGCGGGTTTCGGGGGTCAGGGGCATTGTCAGCACGATGTAATCGGCGGTGGCTAGCAACTCGTCTTTGGTGACGTAGGTGGCTTTGAGTGCCACTTCGGCTTCATCATTGCGATTGCGGTTGTGGTACAGGACTTTCATCCCGAAACCGGCCGCTCGCAACGCGACTTGCCGCCCGATGCGGCCCATGCCGAAGATGCCGAGCGTGCTTGAGTGCACCTCGCGGCCGAGCATAAACGAGGGATCGTAACGGGTGAAGTGCGGGCTGCGGGCGTAGCGGTCGCCTTCCACCAGTCGTCGTCCGGCAGCCAGCAGCAGGGCGAAGGCCATATCGGCTGTGGCCCCGTCGAGCAGGCCGGGCGTGTTGCCGACGGGAATTCCCCGGGCGTTGGCCGCGTTCAGATCAATGTGATCGACCCCGACACCGAAGTTGCTGATGACTTTCAGGCCGGGGGAGCGATCCATCAGCGCGGCATCGACGATCGGATGGCCATACGTGTAAATGGCATCGACCGGGCCGCGATATTCCCACGGGACCAATTCGACCTTCCCGCCGAGCAATTCCACCACCACGGGCGATACCGGCAAGTCTGCCAATACCTTTGGCCGCATGGTTCTACCTCAATCAGCACCATAAAGTGAGATTTTTCAGGCTGTTATGTATGGAACAAAAGATCATTATGTACATAAACTTAGTATCATTATGGATAGAACGGAAAGAGTTGGCGAATTTGGGCATCGTTGACGCGGCGGCCATACTCACAAATCTCGAAGGCTTCCGCGTACTTCACCTGTTGGCCTTTTTCGGGTCCGTAATACTGGCGGAGTTCTTCGCGGTATTTGTTGGCCACGTCGGCATCGCGGCGTGCCCAGGGGTGTTTCTCTCGGAACCACTGTTTGCGCGCCGCGACATCTTTGGCCGGCGGCACTAAACGGAATTGTTCCTCGCTCCCGAGTGCCCCGCCTTCGTACAGTTGGGATTCCAGTTCGTGGAGAGCATTGAATTTCGTTTCGATAACATCGTCGATGGCCACCACAATATCCGGCTTGAAACGGTACGGTTTCTGGAAATTATCGCTCGAGTAGAGAAAGAGGGGATTCTCCTTGAGAGCGGGTGTATCGGGGCAGAAGTGGGGCACTTGGACCATGAAGGCGGCATCTTGGACCAAAACGCCCACATAGCGATGGTCGGGGTGATAATCCCACGGGCGGTGGGCGATCACAATATCGGCTTTCCAGTCGCGAATCAGCCGCGTGATTTTCTTACGGTTTTCCAGATTCGGTTCGAGTTCGCCATCGTGAATATCCAGGACTTCACACGTTACACCAAGAATTTTGTCGGCGCGTTGCACTTCAGCCCGGCGGCGTTGGGCCAAGGGGCCACCCGCTTCTCGCCAATGGCCAATATCGCCATTGGTGACGGAAACCATCTTCACCTCGTGCCCCAGTTTGGCCCATTTGGCGGCCGTCCCGCCGGCTTTCAGTTCGGCGTCGTCGGGATGGGCACCGAATACGATTATGCGGAGTTTCTTAGGGGGATTGTCGGCATAGAGCGGAGTGGGGATCGCCACCAGACCAGCCCAAAGGGGCAGAAGTGTCAGGAACCAGCGCATGCGTGGCCTCCATTTTGAGAAATTGGGGAAAGGGAGGAATCCTGGGGTAGGCTGGGGATTGATGTATCAACCGGACAATGAAGATACAGCCGACAGAGACCATCTTTGACTTCATAATCGGAGTTGTCGTACTTTCAGAACCAACAACGCCTCCAGCGTACCTCCAGAACCAACAACGCCTCTGAAGATACAGCGGGGATAGACGATCCTTGACTTCATGGTCCTTGGTCTGCAGACTGAATGTATCCTTCCTGCCTCGCCCGTTCTGTCGCGATAGGTCCATGATTCACCCACTGACGAAAACGCTTGCCGGAGTGGTGGCACTGGTGGTTTTCACCCCCGCTGTAGGGGCGGAGAACCGTACCGGGGAGCAGATTTACAAGCAAATGTGCGCCCGTTGCCACGGGGCCAAAGGGGAAGGAACCAAAAAGTATGAACTTCCCCTGGTCGGCGATCGCAGTGTGGCGCAACTGGCCCATCTCATCGACCGCACCATGCCCGAAGGCGACCCTGACGCCCTCGATGCCGAAGGTGCCAAACGTGTTGCCGAGTACATCTACGATGCGTTTTACTCGCCCACCGCGCAGGCCCGCCTCCATCCGCCTCGGATCGAATTGGCCCGCCTGACGGTCAAACAATATCGCAATAGTATCGCCGATCTTATCGGCAGCTTCCGTCCGGCTCCCAAGCCCGATGGCCGCACCGGCTTGCGCGGGGAGTACTACAACGCCCGCAACTTTCAACCGAAAGCCCGACTGTTGGACCGGATCGATCCCGAAGTGAACTTCGATTTCGGCAAATCTGGCCCCAACGACCAATTCGACGTGCACCAATTCTGCATCCGCTGGGAGGGGTCGGTATGGGTCCCGGAAACCGGCCTGTACGAATTTGTCGTTCGCACCGATCACGCCACACGCTTGTGGGTCAACGATCTGCGCACGCCGTTGATCGATCGCTTTGTGAAATCGGGGTCCGACACTGAATTTGCCGAGCCGATTTTCCTGCTGGGCGGTCGAGCTTACCCGATTCGCTTGGAATTTCTGAAAGCCAAACAAGGTGTGGACGACTCCAAGAAAAACCCCAATCCGCCCGCCAAACCGGCGTTCATCGGATTGCATTGGAAGCGGCCCCATCGGGCTATTGAAGTGATCCCGAACCGGTTTCTGACACCGCAGCGGTTTCCCGAAGTGGCAGTGGTCAGTGCCCCCTTCCCCCCCGACGATCGTAGCCTCGGTTGGGAGCGCGGGACAACAGTCTCCAAAGAATGGGATGCGGCCACCACCGAAGGGGCCTTGGAAGCCGCGGCGTACATCGTCGCCCATCTCAACGAATTGGCCGCTCTCCAGCCGCGGGACCGCGACCGCATCGCCAAACTCCAAGCCTTCTGCCGCACCTTCGCCGAACGCGCCTTCCGCCAACCACTGAGCGATGCCGAAAAAGCCTTCTACATCGATCGGCAATTCGAAGCGGCCGG
This sequence comes from Gemmata sp., assembly GCA_025055115.1. Taxonomy (GTDB): domain Bacteria; phylum Planctomycetota; class Planctomycetia; order Gemmatales; family Gemmataceae; genus Gemmata. The sequence continues at coordinate 14,930 of JANWYJ010000018.1, read as the reverse complement.
AAATGATCCGGAACTGGCCGTCAAACGCGTCGTGCTGCTGGTGCTCAAGTCGCCGCGCTTCCTGTACCCAAACGCTGGCCGGGCGGCTGATCCGTACGCCATCGCCACACGGCTGGCCTATACCCTCTGCGACGGCCCCCCCGACAAAGAACTATTGGCCGCGGCCGCTGCCAACAAACTGAGCAGCCGCGCTGAACTGCTCCCTCACGCCGAGCGGCTGCTCCAGGACCCCCGCGGTCGCGCCAAAGTGCATGAATTTCTCCTGACATGGTTGAAACTCGATCAGGTCAAAGAGTTAGTCAAAGACAAAAAACACTTCCCGGATTTCGACGCCACTTTGGTCAACGACTTGCGAACGTCGTTGGAGCTGTTTCTCGACGACGTGATGTGGAGCCCCAACGCCGACTTCCGCCAATTGCTGCTGGCCGATGAAATGTACCTCAACGAGCGCTTGGCGAAGTTCTACGGCTACAGTGTGGCACCCGAGAAGGGCTTCAAGAAGGTGACGTTTGAATCCCAAGATCGCAGCGGGATTCTGACGCATCCGTATATGTTAGCCGCGCTAGCGTATGAGAGTGAAAGTTCGCCGATTCATCGCGGGGTCTACATTGGCCGCGGGTTGCTCGGAATCACGATTCGTCCGCCGATGGATGCGTTCACGCCATTGGCACCGGATTTGCACCCGAGCCTGACCACGCGTGAACGGGTGGCCCTGCAGACCCAACCCATGGCCTGCGCCAGTTGTCATGGCATCATGAATCCGCTGGGCTTTGCGCTGGAGCACTTCGACGCCGTAGGCCGCTTCCGGGCCAAAGACCGCGGCAAACCCATCGACGCCTCAGGGCGCTATGAAACCCGAGCGGGCACCCTAGCGACCTTCACCGGGGCCAAACAACTGGCGAAATTCCTGGCCGAAAGCGAAGAAACTCACTACGCCTTCGCCCAACAAGCCTTCCATTTCTTCGTGAAACAGCCCGTCCGGGCCTATGGATTAACAAAACCAGAGGAACTGCGAAAAATATTTGCCGAAAACAACTTCAATATGCGAAAATTGATAATGGAAATAGCCGTCATGGCTGCTCTGACGGCTCCCGACTCTCCACCCCCGCCGCGGGCGAACCCGCCCCGTTGAAAGTGCGGGTGAAGGTTGCCTACGACTGATCGTTGGTCCTACCGTGTTCGTCCCACCTTTTCTTTCGGAGCTTGTCCATGCCGTTGACCCGTAGCCGCCGTGAATTCATCCGCGACCTGGGCCTCAGCGCTGCCGCCCTGCCGTTTCTGATGAATTTGCCCAGCCTCGGCTTTGCCAATCAAACGCAGCGGAAAAAACGCATTGTCTTCGTCTTCAGCCCCAACGGTATTGTCCCCAAGGACTTCTGGCCCGATGAAGTGGGCGAAAACTTCCAACTCAAACCGATCCTCAGCCCCCTGGAACCATTCAAAAAACAATTGCTGGTGCTGCACGGCGTTTGCGACCGCATCCGCGGCGATGGCGATGGCCACATGCGCGGCATTGGCTGCTTACTGACGGGGATCGAGCTGTTTCCCGGCAACATCCAGGGTGGCTCCGATACCCCGGCCGGATGGTCCAAGGGCATCTCCATCGACCAAGAGATCAAAAACTTCCTGCAGAAAAACCCGGCGACGCGGACTCGCTTCGGCTCACTCGAATTGGGCGTGATGGTGCCAGAACGGGCCGACACCTGGACCCGGTGGAGCTATGCAGGACCCAACAAACCCCTCACGCCTATCGACAACCCCTACCAATTGTTCAACAAACTCTACGGCCGGGCCAAAGATAACCAAGTCCTCGCCAGCGTTCTGGATGCCATCCAAGATGACCTCAAGAAGGTGAGTGAAAAAGTCGATGCCGCCGACAAACGTCTGCTCGACGAACACGCCACGTTCGTTCGCGACATGGAACGCGAGCTGAAGGAACAACAAACCGCGGCCCAAAACCACCCGATTCCTCAACTGGAACCCGGCATCCGCCGCGACAACGACAACATGCCCAAGATTTCCAAGACGCAACTCGACCTCTTGGTGCAAAGCTTCGTGGCCGACTTTGCCCGCGTCGCCACTTACCAGATCACCAACTCCGTCGGCGAAGCCCGCATGCGCTGGCTGGGCATCGACGAAGGCCACCACACGCTCTCCCACGAACCCGACAGCAACCAACCAGCGCAAGATAAACTGGTGAAAATCAACAAATGGTACTGCGAGCAAGTCGCATACCTGGCCCAACGGCTAGCCGAGACGCCTGAACCCGGCGGTCCGGGCAGCCTGCTCGATAATACCCTCATCGTGTGGACCAACGAATTGGGCAAAGGCAATTCGCATACGCTCGACAACATCCCGTTTGTGTTGGTAGGCGGCGGCTTGGATTTCAAGATGGGCCGATCGCTGAAATACGGCAAGGTGCCGCACAACCGGTTGCTCATGGCCTTCGCCCACGCTTTCGGCCACGAAATCAAGACCTTTGGCAACCCCAGCTTCTGCCGCGACGGCGTTCTCACCGGCTTGGTGTAACACAGCCGCGGCTCACCCGAAGGACCGAATCAGCGGGGGGCACCCGACACTGCCCCCCCTCCACATGCCGGTGCAGAGACAAGCACATGCCGGTGCAGAGACAAGCACAAGCCGTTGCAGAGACAAGCACAAGCCGTGGATGAGTGATGGCTACAGTAAAAAGTGATGGCCACAGTAAAATAAGAACTCGGCAATTAGCCTAGTGCCGGGACAAACACCATCCATCCGTGGATGGGTGATGAACTCAAGCTGGGTGATGAACCTGGCATCACGCACCACGCAAAGCGCGCACCACGCAAAACACGCACCACGCAAAACCGTTGGGAAGTCGGTCAACCGGGTTCCGCCAAACCGCGGAACCTTTGGCCAAATCCTACAATAAGCATTATCACAATAAGCATTATTCCATCTCCGTTGATCACCATCTCCATTAATCACCGGAATCCCCTCATGTGATGCCAGTCGAGTAACACACCCATTTCCGTGGCCAGCCGAATCCTTAGCCGACCGATTTTTCTCTTGATATGTCGTGATATCTCGATATAATGTAGCGGAGAGGCAGAGACATGAAAGCCGAGCCGACCTCCACGCTCATTCCCCTGGACCATCTGACCCAAGCCGCGGAGTGCTTGAAGACGTTGGCCCATCCGCACCGCCTACGGATGGTGGAGATGCTTTTGAATGATCGCTACACCGTCGGGGAACTGGCCGAAGCGTGTGGCATTCCGAGCAATGTCGCCTCCGAGCACCTGCGGCTGATGCAGCGCTGTGGCTTTTTGGCCCCACAGCGCGATGGTCGCAGGGTGTATTACAGCATCACCGAACCGTGCTTGGCATCGTTTCTGCAGTGCATCCGACAGCGCTTCGGGTCAACCTAACCACATTCGGTGTGAGAAATGCTGACCACATTCGGTGCGAGAGAAGCCTTGTTGTAGGTTCAAAATATCGAGAAATCTCGACCTATCAACCTTTCAGGAGGAAGACGATGAGTGTACGTACGATTACGCCAGCCGAATTGTATGCCCGCCATCAACGCGGCGAGCCGGTTGAAGTGATCGATGTGCGAACGCCGGTCGAATTTCGCGAAGTCCATTGCCCGCTGGCACGCAATATCCCTCTGACCGAGCTTGATCCTTCGGCGGTTATCGCTTCGCGGAGCGGTTCGGCCGATCAACCTTTGTATATCATTTGCAAATCCGGTTCGCGCGGCCGACAAGCGTGTGAAAAATTCCTCGCCGCCGGCTTTGCGAATGTTATCAATGTCGAAGGCGGCACCAGCGCTTGGGAGGCGGCAGGCTTGCCCGTGAATCGGGGCAAGAAAGCGATTTCGCTGGAGCGGCAGGTTCGTATCGCGGCCGGTTCGTTGGTGTTGTTAGGTGTGGCGTTGGGGTGGTGGGTGCATCCGGGTTTCTTGGTGATCGCAGCGTTTGTGGGAGCCGGTTTGGTGTTCGCCGGGATTACGGACACCTGCGGCATGGGGTTGCTCTTGGCTCGAATGCCGTGGAATCAGGTCGGAGCTACCTGTGCCGTTGCTGGTTCTGGGGCGAAAAGTCCTGCTGGCGCTGTGTCGCCGCCGGTGGCCACCACGGCGACGGTATGCACAGTTCAACCTCAAGCCGGAGGTAACTGATGAAATTGGTGATTGTTGGCGGTGTTGCGGGCGGAGCCTCGGCGGCCGCCCGCGCTCGGCGGTTATCGGAACAAGCTGAGATTGTTCTCTTTGAACGTGGGCCTGATGTCTCGTTTGCCAATTGCGGGCTACCGTATCACATTGGCGGCGTTATCCCCCATCGCGACAAATTGCTGGTAACTTCTCCGGATCGGCTGCGGGAACGCTTTCGCCTGATTGTGCGGACGCGCAGCGAAGTAGAGGCCATTCACCGAGCCACAAAAACCGTGCGTGTTCGGGATTTGGCCAGTGGACGTGTCTATGAGGAAAGCTACGACAAGCTGCTGCTAGCTCCGGGGGCCGCTCCCATCCGGCCTGCGATTCCCGGTGCCGATTTGCCCCATGTCTTTACCTTGCGCAGCCTGGCGGACACCGACCGCATCAAGCAAGCCGTGGATGCCGGCGTTCGGCAAGCGGTGATTGTCGGGGCCGGTTTCATTGGCATCGAATTGGCCGAAAACTTTGTGCATCGAGGCATCGCCACCACGATTCTCGATCGCAACGAGCAGGTACTGGCCCCCTTCGACGCGGAAATGACAACCCCCTTGGTGGCAGCCATGAGAGCCAAGGGGGTGGAAGTTCTTTTGGGCCAAAGCGCCGAAGCGATTGCCCCTCATCCCGAGGGTATGGAAGTGACCCTCACCTCCGGAACCCGACGGATCGCGCAGATCGTCATCTTCGGCGTCGGTGTCCGGCCGGACAATAAGTTGGCCGTGGAAGCTCAGCTCGAAATCGGCCCCCGGGGTGGCATTCGCGTTAACGAATATCTGCAAACCAGCGACCCGGACATCTACGCTGTGGGCGATGCCATCGAAACCACCGACTTTGTCTTGGGCGAGCCGACCCAAATTCCCTTAGCTGGCCCCGCCAACCGGCAAGGTCGGATTGCTGCCGAGAATGCTCTGGGCCGGAAAACGAAGTATCGTGGCACGCAAGGAACCGCCATTTTGGGCTTTTTCAACACCACCGCCGCAATGACCGGGCTTTCGGAAAAGACCCTCAAACGCCTCGGCAAACCCTACCGCAAGGTTTACGTTCACCCAACACATCATGCCAGTTACTACCCCGGCGCGGAAGCGATGACGCTCAAGGTGATCTTCGATCCGCATACCGGTCAATTGTTGGGCGCCCAAGGCATTGGTGGAGCTGGCGTCGATAAACGCATCGATGTGTTGGCGGTGGCGATCCAAGCCCGGCAAACTGTTTTTGATCTCGAAGAGATGGAATTGTGTTACGCCCCCCAATTCGGCTCGGCCAAAGACCCCATCAATATGGCTGGCTTTGTCGCCGGGGGGCTATTGCGGGGCGACCACCCACAAACCGATTGGGAAACGCTCCGCGAACAAACCGATGCGTTCCTGCTCGATGTGCGAACGCGCGAAGAGTTCGCTTCGGGACATGTTCCGGGTGCAGTGAATATCCCGGTCGATGAACTGCGTGCCCGCCTTGGCGAACTCCCCAAAGACCGGCTCATTCTGCCCTATTGCCAGGTCGGCCAACGCGGCTACATCGCAACACGCATCCTACTGCAATCGGGCTTCCAAGCGGCGAACCTCAGCGGCGGCTACAAAACGTACCGCTTGTTCACTGCAACCCATGATGCGAAATAGCCCAACCCTCTGGTTTTTCCACCATCGAGGCCAATCCTTGCGCAGGGCCGGAGTGAAAGCCGGCCCTTAACCTCCCTTCGTTCGCTGTCAGTCTGATCAATTCGGGAGCCGATCGGAGTCGTTTCCTCCCGAACTGGCCCGGCACCGATCTTCGAGTCACACCGGACCATCAAATTGTGCGCCGATCGGAGTCATTTCCTCCCGAACTGGCCCGGCACAGCCTTTCCGTTCGCCGTCATTGTCTGGCGGCCAAATAAATCAAGGACGATCTACCGGAAACACCGACTGCAAAAGAAGATAAGACGCAATAACCGTTGAGCCGCCCAGACCACCGACCCCAGCGGCGCTGGGGGGAAACACCGGTATGAGGTCGTTTCCCCCGAAGGACAACCGCGCTGGCGCGTCGTTCGCTTGCTCGTTTGTTCCGCGGCGCTTGGCGTCTATTTCACCGCCTTGGCCGCAATCCGCAACAGAGTGAAGGGGTAAATAACGGTGGCGTATAAGGTTCCGTCCTTGGCCTGGATGAGGGCCATATGAGCATGCAGGGGGGTGTAGGTGCCGTCGGGCAGTCGGTGGAAACCGTGGGTCCACGGTTTGGGCCGGCCGTCAGGACCGGGCGAAAAGTCAAACCAATCGGGATTCTTCACGCCCAAAACCCCATGATCGCGCATCCTGCGCGAGGCGGGATCGTAGCTGACCAGATGATGCAGATAGCCCTTCCCGAAGCCGGTTTCGTTATCGACGCGGTAGAGAGCGTAGACCTTGCCATCGTGCCCGACGATCAATGAACCGCGCGAGTCAAAGCCTTTGCCGTCGATCATCCGCCCCAAATCCGCCACCGGGATTTTCGGGCCATCCGCGGCCAAGTCGATGCGGAAGAGTGTGGCATCCGACATGCGCACCAGATAAGCCGTTTTCCCATCCGCAGTGATGGCCCAGCAGGCGGGGCCGAGTTTGTCATCGGCCCGGCCGACGGGTTGGCCGTTGGAGGCGAATTCGAGGACTTCGAGCTGGTTGGTTTTGGGGTCAAAACGGGCTAGCCGGAAGTCGCGCGTCACCACGACCGCGCGGCCGCGATGGTCGAGGAGCGTTTGTGCGTAGGGGGTCAGGCGTAATTTCGGGTCCGGTTCGCGATACCGCTTCGTTTTCAGGTCGAGAATCATCCAATGGTGATCCTCGCAGGTGACGACGTACACCAAGCCGGCTTTCTCGTCCGCCGTGACATCGTTCACCCCTTCGCCCTGGTAGGGCATCCCCAAGTTCTCGGTTTTGTCGGTGGCCGGATCGTAAACCATCACATAGCCGCCCGGATAATCGGCGGTGTCGTCCTTATCGCGGCGATAGCCTTGTTTGCTGCCGATGTAGATTTTGCCGCTGGGGGCGACAAAATTGCGGGTGTGAATCTTCGCTTGCGCAGCGTAGGTCGGCTTGGCCGGAGTGGCTAATCCACAGGCCTTGTTGACATCGACAGCGATCCGCTGTTGGCCGGTGGTGGGATCGAATTCGACTAAATAAGCATTGAAGCCATAGGCCGCGGTGCCGATGTAGATTTTGCCGTTATGCCCTTCACAGAGCGAAAAGTAACCGGATTCATCCGTGTGCGTCCCAGGCAAAACGTGGTACGCGGTAGCCCAGACATACGGAAACGGCGCCTTGGCCGGTTCCTTCGCTTGCGCCCAGGTGACGGTGGGCACTAAGGGAAGGAACCCCAGAGCGAGGACGTGGCGGAGAATCATGATTTTATTCATTTGTATAGGAATGATAGAGGGACCTCTTCTTGGTTAACCAAATCGTTGTTAGCCGAATCGCCTCGGTGGCCATGTTGGCATCAGAAATCAACATGTTGGCATCAGAAATCAATCAGGAGCATATCGGCCACGTTCAGGGGCATTTGCAGTTGAATGGCTCCTGGCCGTGGGGTGAATTTCAGCTCACCGCGTTCGACACTGCGGACTCGGGTCACCGGGGCGTGGGTTCGGATCGTGACCGTCAGGTTGGCAATTGCTGTCCCCGACCAGTTGATCAGCGGGACGGCGAGTTTGGCCGGTTGGCCATCTTTGGCGGGTGTGTCGATGCAGGTGGTTTCGACCAGGCCATCGGTCGTGATTACCGGTTTGGCCTCGTGGGCGTTGAGGGCTAGGAAATCGTCTGTCAGCCGGGCTAACAGGGGTAGCCGCATCGTTTGGGGTAGATAGTGGGCGAAGCTGTTGGCGTTGGCACCACGATCGACGGGTCGGACTGGCAGTCCGCTTTGTAGGTAGGCTTGCCCGGGTAAGAAACCAAACAACACCGCCCGGCCGGCCCCGTGCCGCTTCATCACGACGGCCGGTGTGCCGTCTTTGAACTTACCGATCACGGTGCCATCGGTGGGGGTCAGCGGTTGTTTCCAAACGATCACCGGGACATTGAAAATATGCTCGGGCATGGGATTGGGAGCCGGTTCGACTTTGGGCAAGCCGCGGATACACCATTGGACCATGTCGATCGGTTCGTAGCGTGGTAGGTCGTGCTTGGCGAGAAACGGGACGTTCTCCTTGGTCAGGTATTTGGGGACCAAATTCGGGTCGGTGTCGATTTTCAGCCCTTTGGCACCGTAGAACTTCTCGGCCGCTGGGTTTTCCTTCTGGAATTCATTCCAGAAGCCACCGCCGGCCATCGCCACCACGGTGCCGCCCGCTTCGCACCATTTTTGCAAAGCGTCCAGGCACTTCGAGTGGAGATACTGCTGGGTCACGTAGATCAGCTTGTAGTCTTTGGCTCGGCCGTCGATCACATCGTCTTCGCTGAGGAAATCAACAGGCGTTTGCGCATGCCGCAGGGCGTAGTAGAGGGCTTTGCGTTCGTTGTTGTGCAACGCCAGATTGAAATTGTTGACCCCGGTGATGATTTCGTCGGTACTCGATAACAGCAGACCCACCCGCGCGGGCCGAACCTGGCCATCGACGATGTAATCCTCGAAAATACCGGCTTCGTGGGTGCAAGTGTAGATTTCCTTCCACATCGGCAGGTCGTAGCTATCCACATAATTTTCGGTGTAGCCCACCGCGGAAGGGGTGGCGCAGAAGTAGTTGATGATCTTGGCCCCATGGGCAATGCTGGTGTAGAAACTTTGGCGGAATTCGCTGGGAATCTGACCGGGTGAGTGGGGCATCACGTACATGTGAATGGGCAGGTTGTCGTATTTCGCCCCTGCACGCAATCCGCTGACCAGATAGCCCACGACCTGCGGGCTGAATTCGGCAATCTGCCACGCGTAGTCTTCCGTCCACGGCATCGACATCGCTTTGAGCTTGAAGGGGCGGATGTAGTCGATCTCCGTGACCAGATAGTTGGCGTGCGGAGAGTAGTTCGCCCCCGTGCGGACACCTTTGGAAAGGTAATACGCCGTGCCGGCGGCATACTGGGCAGCGCCCTTCTCCTTGGCAGCGATCTGTGAATAGTAGTACAGAGGGTGTTTCTTATCAGTTGTGTACTTGACTTCACCTTCGACCGTGATACCGCGATCTTTCAGCCAGCGTGCGAATTCGTCGTCTTTCAACGGGACCGCCGGAAGATGGATTTCATCCCCGTAACTGACGATGAACAGATCGTCGAAACCATTTTTGCGGCTCGCTTCCTGCTTTTTGATCCACTCCAACGATGGATCGCCCCAATGAGCGACCAATTCCCGCTTCTGGCCGATCCTATTGACCGCGGTATTGTCGCCCAAAGCCAAAGCCAATTGCTTGGCTTCTGGCAGCACATTCAGCACGCCGCTGAAGCCCATGATGTTGTAGATGAGCAGGCGTTTGGGCACGCTACCAATTTTGGGAAACTGGGCGACCTGGGCGTTGAGCCAATCGAGAACTTCTTTTTGCGTCCGAATTTCTGGCAGCCAGTAGCGTTTCTTCAGCGCCGCCTGCAGTTCGGGATTGGGATGAACACAACCGGGAATGTCGAAGCACACCGGCGAGAGGTTCTGCGCTGGCCCGCGCACGCGAATATCCTTCACCACGCGGATGCCGCCCCGGCCGTCCGGAATGCCGAACTCCAGCCGTAAGTCGATGTTATTGTTGACTTTCGCTTGGTAAATGGCTTGAGGGAACCATTGACAGTGGTGCAGGGCATCGACCGCCAAGCCCAAGGGAATCCAGCCGCTGGTGTCGCCGGGTTGCAGATATTCGCTCGCAGGGATGGCCCCCGGGGGCAGTTCGACGATCTTGGCCAGTACTTCGGGTTTGACTTGCTCGGAACGTGGACCGGCGTTGAGGAATTTTGTCGCACTGATCGTGCGGCCACTTTTCACGACCTGTTGAGTCGGCCAGTCGCGGATATGAACGTAGTACGGCGAGTGTTGCCCCTGCTCGAACGGGGCCACCACCGGTACGCATGGACCCAAGCCATCTTTGGGATTGGTGAAGCGGACAAATAAATCCCCATCTTGCACAAGCCAGCCGTCGAATTCGAGATAATTGGCCTTCTTTTGGGCTTCCATCCCCGCCTTATCGTTGGTCAGGCAAATGACATCGACATTCCGGTTGGCGGCGTTGATACGGGGTCGCTGGCCGTCTTTCTGGGCCGTCGCGATCAGCCGGAGTTTGGCCGCTCCGGCAGCTAGTTGCATGTTGCCCGGCTGTTGCCACACGATGTTGTCGGTACCGCTCCATGCATAGCGTTCCATCGCCACGCGCTGATGATTATTGAACGCCCAAATCTTCGGCTGATCGAGTCGGCCGCAGGGGAAGCTCGCCACCACTTTGCCGTTTTGTTCCACTTCCACCGTGAATTCCACGCTGAATTGAAAGGGCTGTTCGTAGCGAACAAGCAGTTCATACGTGTCCGCATAGGGAATGGTGATAGTTTGCTCAGCAACCGCTTTCTGGCCGTCGTCCAATTCCCCAGCACTCAAGCAGCCCATCCGGGACAAAAACGTGATGGCAAACGTGCCGGCGAAGTAGTTGTCGCGGTAGGGTAGGACTTTCCATCCGGGCGATGTGACGGTGAAATCTTCGGCCTCGGCGAACAGCCGCACCGGTTTCCGCTCCTGGCCCAACCCCAGGCCGCTCCAAACCAACAAACCCACCAGCGAAAACAACAGGCATCGCATAGGACATTCCGCGAAGGTCAACAAACAGTTTCTCACAGATGGTAACAATTCCCGACAGCCGATGGTAGTAGCCGGTAATGGAAAAGGGATTCTATGAGAGAATACCTGTTGGCTGTCGCAGATTCTCATTATTGGGGAAAAAATGATGAGAGAACGGTCTTCGGAGTGTTTTTGGTGTTCAATAGAGTGCGCGGATCACGGATACTCTCTCGATCAACTCTAGTGGGAGTCCGACGTATGACCCGGTTGGTCTTGGTGGCAGCAACGAGTGTGATCGTTTTAACCGCGAATGCGGCTGTGCAGGCTCAGCCGCGGGTCAGTACATTTGTTGAACAGCCCACCCAGGACCAAATCGCCTTCTTCGAGAAGAAGATTCGCCCCGTCTTGATCGAACACTGCTACAAATGTCACTCCGCGGAAGCGGACAAAATCAAAGGCGGGTTGGTTCTCGACACCCGGGAAGGTATCCGCCGTGGGGGGGACAGCGGGCCGATCATTCAGCCAGGCAACCCCGAGCGGAGTAAACTCATTCTTTCGCTGCGCTCGAAAAATCCCGACACGGCGATGCCTCCCAAAGGTAAGCTGCCCGACTCGATCATTGCGGATTTTGAAACCTGGGTGAAGATGGGCGCACCCGACCCCCGAGCCGGTAAAGCCGCAGAAGTACCCCACAAGTACGAAATCGATCTCGTCAAAGGCCGGCAATTCTGGGCCTTTCAACCACCGGTCCGCCCGCCGGTTCCCACTACCGCTCGGCCGGTGAATCATCCCATCGATGCGTTTCTGATCCACGAATTAGACAAACACGGGCTAACCCAGGCCCCCCGGGCCGACAAACGCACCCTCATCCGCCGGGTGTACCTGGACCTGATCGGTTTGCCACCTGCGCCAGAAGCTGTCGAAGCCTTTTTGGCCGACCGCGACCCGAACGCATTTGCGAAAGTGGTTGACCAACTTTTGAACAGCCCGCACTTCGGCGAACGCTGGGGCCGGCACTGGCTCGATGTCGCTCGCTACGCCGAAAGCTCCGGCAAAACCGTCAACATGAATTACCCCCATGCCTGGCGCTATCGCGACTACGTTATCAACGCCTTCAATAACGACAAACCCTACGATCAGTTCATCATCGAACAACTGGCCGGCGATCTGATGGGGGCAAGCGATCCGAAAGTCAAAGCCGAACGGATGATCGCCACCGGCTTCCTTGCCTTGGGGGCCAAAACGCTCAACGAACAAAACGGTCTGCAATTTGAATTGGACCTGGCCGATGAACAGATCGACGTGACGTTCCAAGCCTTCCTGGGTCTGACCGCGGCCTGTGCCCGCTGCCACGATCATAAGTTCGACCCGATTCCCCAACGAGATTACTACGCGCTAGCCGGCATTTTCCGCAGCACGGAAACCTGTTACGGAACCATCCGCTTCATCCAAAGTAATCGCCCGTCGCCGACCTTGACACTGCCCAAAGATTGCGGTCTGCCCCCCGGGACTCCCGAGAAACTGACCGCCGAGGAACGCGCCCGCATTGAGAAACAAATCGACGATCTCAATAAGCAAATCGCGGAACAAACCGACTTCATCCGCACCATCTTCCCACGCGGTCAAGTGTCGCTGTTGCGAGCACGGCTCGAGGCTTTCGATGCCGACGGCAACCCGAAGTTATTGGCCATGGGAGTGCGTGATAAACCGGCTCCCAAAACCGGCGGCTTTGGGGTACCTCCGAAAGGCCCTGGCGGTTTTGGGGGCGGCTTCGGCGGCCGGGCCGGCACCTTCACCATTGCCGATAGCCCCATCTACGAACGGGGAGAACCTGACAAACCCTCGGCTACCCGCGTTCCCCGCGGCACGCTGCAAGTCCTCACGAAAACGCCCCTGAAGATCACCCCGGGCCAAAGTGGTCGGCTCGACTTGGCCCGCTGGATTGCTTCTCGCGAGAACCCGCTGACCGCTCGGGTGATGGTCAACCGCGTCTGGCTGCATCTGTTTGGTCGTGGCTTGGTGCCCACCCCCGACAACTTCGGGGCGGCGGGCCAGCCACCGTCGCACCCGCAATTGCTCGACTATCTGGCGGTTCAATTCATGGACCATGGCTGGAGTGTGAAAAAATTGATCAAATCCATTGTCCTGACCGAGGCTTATCAGCTCGATTCCAAAAACGATCCGCGCAACTATGAGATCGACCCGGACAATGTCTATGTGTGGCGCATGTCGCCGCGGCGGCTGGATGCCGAGGCCCTACGCGATTCCATGCTCGCCGTCAGCGGGCAGTTGAACCCCCAACCACCGGTCGGTTCGGTGGTTGCGCGGGCTGGTGAAGGGCCAGTCAATGCCTTCGGCCGCCCAGGGGGCGCCAACATCATCCAAGCGATCAACGACCCGCGGAACGTTCATCGTTCCGTCTATCTGCCGATCATCCGCGATAATCTCCCAGAAGCTCTGGCACTCTTCGATGCTCCGGACCCCAGCCTGATTGCCGCCGATCGACCCACGACCACCGTACCGGCACAGGGATTGTTCCTCTTGAACAATCCCTTTGTCATCCGTGCTGCCGAAGCCGCGGCCGATCAGTTGCTGAAAACCACCACCACCGACACCGAGCGCATCCGCCAGGCGTATCTGGCCTTCTATGGCCGCCCGCCCCGCGAGAAGGAACTGCACAATGCCGAAAAGTTCCTGAAGGCCTATCAGGAGCAGTTGGTGCGGGATCGCGTTCCGGCTCCGCGGCGCGAACGGGAAACATGGTCCGCCTTCACACAAGCGTTATTCGCCAGCGCGGAGTTCCAATATCGCAAGTAGAGGCGTTGAGAAATCGCCCCCGTGTGTTCGACGGGATCGTGCCAACGGCCCCTTCTCGGATGGTGCCAAAACGATGGGGCTAAAACAGTCGACAGGGAGCGTGGAAATGTTTGCCCATTCTGATGGTTCGCGAAATTGTCCCATTGCTGGGGGAACTCCTACTATGCTGACACGTCGCCAGCTCCTGAGAACAACGTCCGCAGGGTTCGGTTATGTCGCCTTTGCCGCGTTAGCTCATGAACAGGCCGCCCGCGCTGCGGGGGAATTGGGGGCGAACAATCCGCTAGCGCCCAAGAAATCGCATTTCCCGGCCAAGGCCAAGCGAGTGCTGTTTTTGTGCATGGACGGCGGACCCAGCCATGTGGATACGTTTGACTACAAACCCAAACTCCAGGCCGACGATGGCAAAGCCGCGCCACGCGGCCCGGGTCGCTTCGGGGGCCGACTGCTGGCCTCGCCTTTCAAATTCGCTCAGTATGGCCAAAGTGGCCTCTACATCTCCGAACTTTTCCCCGAACTGGCTCGCCATGCCGACGACTTGTGCCTGCTCAACGGCATGTACTGTGATCTGCCCAACCACCCGCAGGCGTTTATCCAGATGCACTGTGGTATCTTCCAGTTTCCGCGCCCGAGCATGGGGGCGTGGATCGTCTACGGGTTGGGCACGGAGAATCAGAATCTGCCTGGTTTCATCACCATTTCTCCCTCGGGGGGCAATGGCGGCCCGGTGAATTACGGCAGTGCATTCCTTCCGGCGGTGTACCAAGGCACGCGGATCGGCCGCGGCGGCTTCGGCGGCGGAATGGGCGCCGGGCAACCGGTGGCGAATTTGAGGAACCCCAAACAAACCGCCCAACAACAGCGAATCGAACTCGATTTCTTGCAATCGCTCAATCAGAATGCCCTCGACGACGGCGGCGACAATCCGAGCATTGAGGGATTGATTGGCTCCTATGAACTGGCCTTCCGGATGCAGGCGGAAATGCCCAAACTGATGGATCTGTCGAAGGAAACCGCGGCCACACAGCGACTCTACGGCATCGACAGCGGCCGCGGTGGCGGGGGCGGTTTCGGAGGCGGCGGCTTTGGCCCGGCCCGCGGTGGGGCCTTCGGACAACAATTGCTCCTGGCCCGGCGGTTCCTCGAAGCCGGTGTCCGCTTCGTCGAAGTGACCCTGGGTGGCTGGGACCATCACCGTGCCCTCAAGGATTCTCTCACCAACAGTTGCGCAACTATCGAT